>CAZGML010000027.1:33549-36576 GCA_964526965.1 uncultured Sphaerobacteraceae bacterium
TCGGTCAGGTCTTCGTGCGCAGTGAGCAATAGGGCGGTGGCCATCTCCTTCTTGCGGAAGAACATGCGGATTTCGCTCCACAGTTCCGGATTGGTCCGGCCCAACTCCAGCAGCTCGTCGCTAAATTCAACTGAGCCGCGGGCGCGCTGCTCGGTCATGAACTCCGTGCTGAGCAGCTCGGCGAGGTAAATCGGGCCGATATCGCTGAACTTCTCACGGTAGTAGGCAATGAGCTTGCTGATGTGCTCGATATCGAGTGGTTCGCCATCATCGGTACCGAACGCGCCGCGCCAGTCGACGCAGGCGAGCAATTCATCGATCAGGCGTACCCGTTCTCCGTTTCGTACGCGTTCAAGTAATGCATCCACCTTGCCGCGATCGTATGGCAGTTCGTGTGGAGTTTCGGGAAGTCTGGGTGCGGAAGACATTCGTATATCCTTGAGCGTTAGGGGTGCGTTCGCCTGCGTGGGTGTGCAGGCAGTACTATTGTGATGCGATTGTACAATCGCCGCTGACCCGCATACGAACGATCATACATACACAGTCAGCAACAAACACGGAGCAACGCGTTATGGCCCAGGGCCGACTCGGCCGCAGTATCGGCCGATACCCATCCATCAAAAACAGGCGATCAAAGTACGCCAACAGCCGATACGGGCGGCGCGGTCGCGGCCTGCCGCCGCACCTTATGCCCGGCGTACGCAACGAGGATCGCAAGGGCAATCCGCTCATGAGCCGACGGGCCTTCCTGATTGGGTTTATTGGCCTTGGCGTTACGATTTTCCTCTCCTTCATCGCTATCACCATTACGTCAGCTGTTTCGGGTGCCTGGAAGGTAGTGACCGACTACCGCAACGTCAACGATGGCCTGCCGGCCGCCGGTCCGCTCTTCGTCGATACATTCCAGACAACCCGCATCTTCGATCGCAAGGGCAGGATTCTGCAGGAAATCGAGCATCCCGATTATGGCTGGCGCACATACGTCGGCCTGGACCAGATGTCGGAGGATTTCATCAACGCCACTGTGGCTGCTGAGGATGCGACCTTCTGGACCAATTACGGTATCGAGCCCGTTGCGTTCATCCGCGCCGGTATGATCACGGTGACCGGCTCTGGTAGCTCTGGTGCTTCGACAATCACCCAGCAACTGGTGCGCGCGACCTATCCCGAGGAGATTAGCGCGACAGATATCAGTATCGATCGCAAATACCGGGAGGCGCTCGCCGCTGTTGCCATGGCGCAGGAGTATTCCAAGGAAGATATCCTCACGATGTACGTGAACCAGATCTTCTACGGAAGTCAGAGTTATGGAATCGAGGCGGCCTCGCGCACCTATTTCGACAAGCATGCCTCTGAGCTCACGCTGGCGGAATCCGCGTTCCTCGCCGGTATTCCGCAGCAGCCAACCACGTTTACGCCAACCACGGAAGAAGGATTCAATCGCGCCAAGAACCGCCAGAAGTATGTGCTGGACCAGATGCGCAAACTCGGCTATATCAACCGTGAGGAGTACGATCAGGCATGGGCCGAGCCCCTGAATATCGCGCAGGAACAACAACGCGGCCTGATGATGGCAGCCCCGCACTTCACGCTCTACATGCACGATTACATTCGTGAGCATTTCGGCGATGAAGCGATCTACGGCGGCCTGAACTTCTATACGAGTATTGACCTGGACCTCCAGGCCGAAGCCGAAGAAGTTGTGCGGCAGGGTGTTGCCAACCTGCAACAGCATGGCCGAAACAACTCCGCCATGGTGGTGATGAGTCCGTGGAGCGGAGAGATCCTGGCGATGGTGGGGTCTGCTGATTTCAATAACCAGGCTATCGCGGGGCAGGTGAACTTCACCACCTCACTCATCCAGCCCGGCTCGAGTATGAAGCCGCTGGCGTATACCGCTGCCTTCGAGGCAGGGTGGCACCCTGGCTATGTGACCATGGATGTACCCACCTCGTGGGAAGTGCCCGGCCAGGATGATTACGAGCCAAACAACTACAGCAAGCTCTTCTATGGCGCGGTGGATGTGCGCGAGTCGCTGGCGAACTCCTATAACATTGGCGCCGTGAAGGCGACCGAGTACGCCGGAGTGGCTGGCGTTATGGATACCGCCAAACGGATGGGCATGCTCACAAGCCTGGGTGAGGACCCCGGATGGTACGGTGTTTCACTCGGCCTGGGTGCCGGTGAAGTGAAGCTGCTGGAACTGGTGAACACCTTTGCCACCCTCGCCAACAACGGGCGCTATGTTCCGGTGACGCCGATCCAGCGTGTCGAGGATTCCCAGGGCCATCTCATTTACGAAACGAATGAGGAAAACACCGATGAAATCGCCACGCAGGCGGTGCAACCCGGTATTGCCTACGCCATCAACAGCATCCTCAGCGACGACCAGGCTCGCGAGCGCGTGTTTGGATACAACAACGCACTCTCCGAAACCTCGCGCTCCCTCGGGCGCGCCACAGCATCGAAATCCGGTACGACCGAGAACTGGCGCGACCTCTGGACCGTCGGGTACACCACCGCTGCTGCGTGCGGTGTGTGGGTTGGCCGATCCGGTGACGGTGGCGGCGAGG
The DNA here is from genome assembly GCA_964526965.1 of uncultured Sphaerobacteraceae bacterium. Classification (GTDB taxonomy): domain Bacteria; phylum Chloroflexota; class Chloroflexia; order Thermomicrobiales; family UBA6265; genus UBA6265. The sequence continues at coordinate 36,123 of CAZGML010000027.1, forward strand.
TTTCCGAACTCGATGGTACGCCGGCGGCGGGTCCGATTTACGGCGATATGATGCGGATTTTGCACAATAATCCAGAGTACGCCGAGTTGATCGCCGGGCCGGATGGTAACCCCATGCCGGAAGATTTCCCGATGCCGGACGACGTTTCCATGCAGCGGATCGACGCTGTTACCGGGCATAAGGCCGGCTCCGGCCCGACCAAGGAAGACCTGATTGTCGACGGGCTGGAACCTCAGTTGGAGCGTCACGAACTGAGCGACTGGGAGCGCGATGAGCTCGAGAACGCCCTGCGCCAGGTTGATAGAGGCGCCCCATGGGCTGGCGATGCGCAGGGGTCGGTTCTGCGCTACGCCGAAGTGACCGGCTTGCGTCAGCGTCGCATTGAGCCAGTGCGGGACGATGACGATGAAGACGAAGGTTCATCGCAGGAAGAAAGCGACGATTCCGATAACGG
>CAZGML010000028.1:0-25088 GCA_964526965.1 uncultured Sphaerobacteraceae bacterium
CCACCGGCGAAGAGTTCGATGGCGACGAAATGGTTGAGGTGGAGTTCCGCGTGGTTCCAGGGAGCGACGATGATGGCGACCCTGAAAACAATGCCGTAATTGCCGGGCTCGATCTCGTAGACCTCATCAATTTCCGCGACGCAGTTCAGCAGGAAATCGACAACTACGCACTCACCGCCCTTGAGCGGGAAGCAATGCAGGAAGCCTCAACAAGCGACGCCGGATAGCCCGTGAATTGACGGAGCGATTCTCGTATCGTAGTTTAAGTGGCGGCGAGTTTCGTTTATCGCCGCCACCTTTTCGTCTAATCCATCAGGGTGCGACTGATGCGATTCCACCGGGAGCCAGGGAACTTGACTGATTAGCTGCACATGAGCCGCCTTCGTCGCCGCTCATGATCGTGACCACAGATGTACCGCACCCCTTGCGGTGTACTCACGAGAATGTGCATGCTTAATTTCTCCAATGTTTCCGTCCGACTCGGCGACCTTTTACTTTTCAAAAACACAAACCTGAACATCAATCTTGGAGACCGTATTGGCCTGGTCGGCCCGAATGGCGCTGGTAAGTCGACCCTGCTTCGGGTGATTACTGGCGATATCCATCCGAACACCGGAAGCCTACAGATGGTACCCGGTACGCGCGTTGGATACCTTCGGCAGGGATTTGCAGATACCCCTGAAGGTACGCTGGCCGATATTCTGGACATACCCTCTTCCGGCCTCTTCACTGCGAACCGGGAGCTTGAATCGGCACTAACTTCTTTCGATGCACCAGATGCCGACATCGAATCTGTCGGCGAACAGTACCAGCGAGCAACCGATCGATTCGAATCGCTGGGCGGCTATCAACTGATGGCCGAGATCGAAGCATCGTTGGACAAGTTTGGGCTCGGACGCATCTCGCTGGATCGACATATATCAGAATTAAGCGGCGGCCAGAAAACGCGAGCCGGACTCGCCGCCCTCCTCGCATCACGGCCAGACCTGTTAATTCTGGATGAACCGACGAATCACCTCGACGCCTCCGCCCTGGAATGGCTTCAAACGTTCCTGGAGGACTATCAGGGCGCATTTGTGGTGGTAAGTCACGACCGAGGCTTTCTCGATGCAACGGTCACGGAGATCGTCGCAATCGATGCGAGAGAGAAATCGGTGCGAACATATGCCGGCAACTACAGCGATTACGTCAAGGCACGTGAGCAGGAGGCCGACCAGGCTGAGGCAGACTGGCATCGGCAACAGGCGGAAGTCGCGAAAATGCAGCGTGACATCCGCGCGGCGGAACAGAAATCTCGCAACATCGAAAACAGCACAATCGATTACGCCGTTCGCAAGAAGGCGGCTAAAATCGCCCGACCAGCAGTGGTCCGCAAGAAGAAGCTGGAGCGCATGCTGGAGAGCGAAGATGCCGCAGATAAGCCTGAACGCAGTTGGGGATTGAGTCTCAACTTCGCTGAACCGGATGTTGGCGCACGCGATCTGGTGACGCTGCAGAACGTCGCAATATCGTACGATCAGCAACCAGTGCTGGAAGACGTCTCACTCCTTGTCCGTAGCCAAGAGCGTATTGCGATTACCGGGGACAACGGAAGTGGCAAAACCTCACTGCTGCGAGTGATTGCGGATGATATGAAGCCAACATCAGGCCACGTCGTCTATGGTCCGGGTGTGAAAATCGGATATCTCAGCCAGGAGCAGGCAACGATCGACCCGAATCTGACGGTGCTCCAGCAGGCGGGTCAGTTTGTGAACATCAGCGAAGCCGATTTACGCAATGAACTGCACAAGTTCCTTTTCGCAGGAGATACCGTGCTCAAGCTCATCGGCGACCTCAGTTATGGCGAGCGATCACGTCTCATGCTTGCGCTCCTGGTGTTACGGCAGACAAATCTGCTATTGCTCGATGAGCCATACAATCATCTCGATATCGACGCTCGTGAGCAATTCGAACAGGCATTGCTGCAGTTCAATGGAACGGTGCTCATGGTGCTGCACGATCGGTACACCATCGATCACATGGCCACCCGCGAGTGGCACATTGCCGACGGTAAAGTCAGGGATATCATCATAAGAAGCAATGGAGTTTGATCAGGTTCCCAACGCCATATTTTGACGATAGTGGCGATTAAACCACGCCTGCACGTCGAATGGTCGCTGCTCGCCCTTCGGCTTTACGTACTTCCACGTGCCATCCGCTCGAAGCTCGCGGGCGTTGACCGTGTCCTTCAGGTACATATCAAGCACATTTTCGCGCAGGTGCCTCACCAGCTCCGGATCCTCGACGGGCGTTATCACTTCGACACGGTGATCAAAGTTGCGCTCCATGGCATCGGCGCTGCCGAAGTAGACCTTACCATCGCCATTATTGGCGAAGTAAAATACACGGCTGTGCTCCAGGTACCTGCCTACCAGGCTGCGAACGGAAATCGTTTCGCTCACGCCCTTCTTACCCGGCAGGAGGCAACAAATACCCCGCACGATCAAATCGATCTTAACACCCGCCTGCGACGCGGCGTACAAGGCACGAATCGTGTCCTTGTCCACCAGCGAGTTCATCTTGAGGATGATGTGACCATTGCCGTGCTGTTTGTGGATTTCGATCTCACGGGAGATTGCTTCAAAGAGCTTGCTGCGCATAGCTTGTGGCGCTACCCACAGCTTGCTGTAATCACGCTGGTCGGCATAGCCCGTGAGCACGTTGAAGACGTCTGAGACGTCGTCTGCTATCTCATCGTTGCACGTGAACAGTCCGAGATCCTCGTAAATGCGGGCGGTGCCGGCATTGTAGTTACCGGTACCAATATGGCAGTACCGGCGCAAGCCGTCTGCCTCACGACGTACAACCATGGTGAGCTTGGAGTGAGTTTTTAACCCGGCAAGTCCGTACGCAACATGCACACCGCGCTTTTCCAGCGTTTGAGCCCATTCAATGTTGTTCTCTTCGTCGAACCGCGCCTTTAGCTCTACGAGTACAGCAACCTGGGTATCGTCGTCGCGAGCCTGGATCAACGCTGGAATCAACGGGGAGTTCTTACCTAGCCGATAGAGGGTTTGCTTGATCGCGACAACGTGTTCATCGCGGCTGGCTGCATTAATAAAATCGACCACGCCGGCAAACGACTGGTACGGGTGATGGAGCAGGAAATCGTGCTCGCGGATGACATCGAAAATATCCTTGCCCTCCTCGATGAACTCCTCATCCCGCCATGGGAAACTGGTCGACGGTTCCACGGGTACATCCTTGAGGTCTGGCCGGTTGATGCCTGTGAGCTGCATCAGGTCTTCAAACCCAAGCAAGCCATCCACGACATAGACATCCTGCGCAGAGGCGCCCACCTGTTCAACCAGCCATGCTCGTACGGCCTTCGGCATCGACTTGTCGACATCAACTCGTACGGTAGAGCCGAACGGCCGCTGACTGATGGTTTCCTTCATCACCTCCAGCAGGTTGACGGATTCCTCATCATCCTCGTCTGGCTCAACATCGCTATCCCGCAGCAAGTGGAAGGGGTAGCTGGCAACCACACGCGAACCGGGAAAGAGTCGATCCATATGCGCGGCGATAAGTTGTTCCAGCAAGGTGAACCGCAGGATACCTGGCTCTTCGGGCTGGACACCTGCCAGAACGGTGCCGGATTCACCCTCGGGCCGCGTAGCCGGAATCGGAACAAAACGCGGCAACAGGGCTGGCACTTTCACGCGGGCGAAGCGGCTCTCGCCCTTGCTCTCCAGCACGACGATCAGGTTGAGTGAATCGTTGGATACGTGCGGAAATCGCCGGCCCCGGTCGATGGCCTGTGGCGTGAGGACGGGAAAGACTTCGCGCTCAAAAACCTTTTCGAGCGCTTCCTGTTCCTTCTCGGTAAGATCGTGATGATGGCGGATCTCCACCCCCACTCGCTCCAGCTGCGGGAGCAGGTCCTTGCGTACGCCATTTGCCTGCCGCGCCATGAGCGTCTGAACCTTTTCGTGGATTGCCATATGCACCTCTTCCGGCGTGCGGCCATCCAGTCCTGGCTCTGTGATGTTGGCAACAACTTTACGCTTGACCCCCGCGACGCGAATCATGAAGAACTCATCGAGGTTTGAGGAAAAAATGGACGCGAACTTCACGCGCTCCAGGAGCGGCGTACTCTCTTCTTCCATCTCCTCCAACACACGTTCATTGAAATCCAGCCAGCTCAACTCGCGATTGATATAGAGCTCGGGCGTAAGCTCCGGCAGTTCGAGTTCCGGTACGTCGGTTGTCGCCTGGGCCGGTGCCTTCGCCATAACTGCATTACTCCTTGTGTCGGTGAGGGCGGAATGATTTGCACTATGTGTCGGTGATTGTAGCCTGAAAAACCGGTAATCGTCCGATCTGCAGAAGTAACCCGAAAAGTTCTAACAATGCAACAGGGGGCCGATTGTATCGGCCCCCTGTTCTTGCCTTCGGTTGGAAGTGGGGATTAGGACGGATCCGGATTTGCATCGGTATCCATACCGACTTCATGGTCCTCGGTGCCAACTGGCGGGCCAAGGATCTCCCTCACGGCCGGACCATCCAGCGTTTCCTTGTCGAGCAATTCGCGCACCAGGGCGTCGAGCTGTTCGCGATACTGGTTGTTAAGTTCCACGGCTCGGTTGAGCGCATTCTCGACGATTTCTCGTACAGCGCCATCGACCTTCTCCGCCGTGCTATCGGAGAAGCTCTTGTCCTGCGTAATCTCGCGGCCAAGGAATACGTGCTCTTCTCCAGTACCAAGGTAGACAGGGCCAAGCACATCGCTCATGCCCCAGGTGCCGACCATGCGCTTGGCCAGGCCGGTAGCCTGCTGGAGGTCGTTCTCTGCACCCGTGGTGATTTCGCCGAAGGCAACCACTTCAGCAGCTCGTCCACCGAGCATGCCGACCAGGCGGCCACGCAGGTAACTGCGACTGTAGAGCCCGCGGTCTTCCTCGGGCATTTGAATGGTTACACCACCGGCACCACCGCGCGGCACAATGCTGACCTTGCGTAGCGGATCCGAACCCGGCGTGAAGTGCGCGGCGAGGGCGTGCCCCGCTTCGTGATAGGCCACCACTTCGCGCTCCTTCGGATCGACGAGACCCTTGCGAGCGACACCGAGGAGGATCTTGTCCAGCGCTTCTTCGAAGTCTTCCGGAGTGATCTCCTTGCGATTGTGGCGGGCGGCATTCAGTGCGGCCTCGTTGACCAGGTTGGAGAGATCGGCGCCCGCGAAGCCGGTTGTGCCGCGGCTGAGTAGTTCGATATCTACTTCGTCGCTAATTGGCATACCGCGCCCATGGATCTTCAGGATCGCCTCACGTCCCTGGCGGTCTGGCAGGCCGACCGTTACCTGGCGGTCGAACCGGCCCGGTCGCAAGAGCGCGGGGTCGAGAACGTCTGGCCGGTTGGTTGCTGCGATGACAATCACTTCCTGATTGGTTTCGAAGCCGTCCATCTCAACCAGCAGCTGGTTCAGGGTTTGTTCACGCTCGTCGTTGGATCCACCGAGGCCTGCAAATCGCTGGCGACCAACAGCGTCCATTTCGTCGACAAAGATAATGGCCGGGGCAGCGGCTTTCGCCTTCTCAAAGAGGTCGCGAACGCGGCTGGCACCAACACCAACAAACATCTCCACGAACTCGGATGCGCTCACGCTGAAGAACGGTACACCGGCTTCACCGGCAACGGCCTTGGCCGTGAGCGTCTTACCAGTACCCGGAGGGCCTACCAGCAGCACACCGCGCGGAAGCCGTGCACCGAGGGCGTGGTACTTCGCCGGATTGCGGAGGAAGTCCACAACCTCCATGAGCTCCTGTTTGGCCTCGTCTTCACCAGCGACATCCGCAAAGGTGACCTGTGGCCGTTCCGCATCGTTCTGTCGCGCCTTGCTGCGTCCGAACCCGAAGACGTTCTGGTTGCCTCCGCTCATTCGGCGCATCATGAAGATGATGAGTCCGAGGAAGAGGAGGAACGGCAGGAAACTAAAGAGCAGGTTCGGCCAGAGCGACTGTGGAGTTGTGCGGCCTTCGATGGTTGCGTCGGTGGCCTCAACACGACTGAGCAGTTCATTATTCTCGACACCCTGTGGCAGGGTGGCGCTGATCTCGTCGGTTTCCTCGATATTGGAATCGTCGGCCGGAGCAACCTCTACTACGCGATTGTTCTCTTCATCCCAGTAGATGGAACTGTCGAGCTCGACGCGAATCTCAGTCTCGCCCAATTCAGCCAGCGTAATATTGTTGGCCTCGATCTGTGCTGTGACAACGCTGTATGGCACGTCGGTGACGTCGGGGTCGTCTTGCGGTCCGAACGAGTTCCAAATGTACCAACCAATAAGACCGATAATAATAGCGGCAACCAGCCACGTGGGTATCCTCGGTCCAGGACGTGGTGTTTCCGGGCCATCCCCGCCGGAGCGTTTCTGCTGTTGTTGCTTCTGACCATCTCTATCGTCAGGCCGCATCAGCGGAAACTGGGGTTTCTTCGGGTCCTGTTGACTCATTCGTAGAGGCTCTCTCTGCAATGTGAAGCGTTGGGCAGCGCGGTTCGTACGCCTCGCTCCCAACGCAACGATTATATTCCGTAAGAACTGTAGCCTATATGGGTGCTTTCTGACACGCCCAATTTACCAGCGTCAGGGTGTTTTTCGTAATTAATTGGGTATACGGCTATTCGTCATCCTCGAACGTAACCAATCCGGCGTCGCCAAATAATCCGACAGTGGGGTTTCGCATGTAGCCGACCACGGATAAACCTGCTACACGCGCAACTTTATACGCATCTGCCGTTGGGACATTTGGTGATGCGATGAGCTTCACCCCCAGCCGTGCGGCAGCATCAACCATTGGACGAGTGATGAGTCCATTAACGATGAGGATTTCATGAGCCGGGAACCGCTTCTCTTGCAGGCACCACCCGAGCACTTTCGCCACTGCGCTTTGGGCCGTGATATCGAACGCGACAACCTCCACGCCGTGCTCGTTGGCAAGCGCAGCGTGAATTGAGCCTTCTGCCATCCGATCCCCCCGAAAGAGGCTCCATGCCTCGCGCAGGATATCGAGCAGCACATCTTCGGGCACCGACCATTCTTCGTCGCGCGGCCAGGGCTCCGGAACAACTGGAGGATCAAGCCGTTCTCCCTGCAGCACCGCGAGGCGGTGGGGGATATCGATGCCCCCGCGCACCATGACAGATGCGCGGAAGTCTCGGGCCGTGGTCTGGTCGTAGTCCAGAGGTGACTCGCAGAAGCGATTCATGAACGCCCATCCGGCTGCCAGTTCCGCAAGGGCTGAATCCATGCAGAGGACGCGTCCGGCCGGGATGCCATTCACTTCTATGGCAAGTTCGGATTCTCCATCGAGTTCATGCAAAACCGCAGAGCCAAATATGCGCACCTGTTGACGGGCCTGCTGCTGCGCCTGTTCGATGCTGATTTCAGGCTCGCGATCGCGTGAACCAGCCATGGTTACTCGGCCTGGTTTTCCGGCAGGAGTTTCCAGATTCCAGGTACGGCGTATTGATCGGCCTCGCCGTATGCGAATCCTACCCACTCCACGAGATTGGAACGGCGAAGCGCCCCCGGTATCACCTGGCCATGCAACACCATCTTCGTCTGACGGCGCTGCTCGCCCCAGGAGCGACCGGCGGCATCGTATGCGGCCTTGGTTTCCGGCACCTGCAGCATAAGGTCGATAAACTCATTGGTGCTGAACTCATCACCTTCCAGGCGTTTCAGCAATTCCTCTATATAAGGAAACATCTTGTCTACAAGTTCATCGACGGTAACGCCACTCGGGCCAGTATCGTGATCTTGAATGCTCATGAGTACCTCCTAGTCGGTGGTCAGTTCCTGACCGGTCCGCAATGATACATAGCTTTCATAGCGGCGGGTGGAGATGTGCCCGGCTTCTACCGCATCTCGAACGGCGCAGGTAGGCTCGTGCACGTGAGTGCAATCCTGATAGAAACACTCGCCGAGGAACGGGCGGAACTCGATGTAGTAGTTATCCAGGTGCTCCGGATCCACGGCGTGCATCGCCAGTGCCCGCATACCCGGAGTATCAGCGACCCAGGTATCTTCATCAATCTCATAAAGCCGCGATCCGATAGTGGTGTGCATTCCTTTCCCGGTGGCACCACTGATCTCGGCGGTATCGCGACGATGTTCAGGGTCGATTGCATTGAGCAGTGTGCTTTTTCCGACGCCGGATGGACCGGCGACGACGGTAGTCTTGCCGAGCAGGTGCTCTCGCAACTGCTCCACGCCCTCCCCTGTCACAGCGCTGACAACATGCACCGGATAGAGCGATCGATAATCGCCGAAAACGTTCTCAATATGCTCCGGCGTCGAGAGTTCGGCCTTGTTCACCACAATGTGGACGGGAATATTCTGTTTTTCGGCCAGGATAATAAACCGGTCCAGCATGCTAGTATGTGGTTCCGGATCAGTGATCGAAAACGTGAAAAAGACCTGGTCGGGATTAGCGAGGATGACCTGCTCGGTGTCGCGCGTATTCCTGGCGGTGCGAACAAGTGCACTCGTGCGCGGCTCCACCATCTCGATTACGGCTTCATCGTCGGGCAGGTCGGTGATCCAGACCCAGTCCCCCACCGCAACGATATCCGTGCGGCGGCGCTTCTTCTTCATCTGGCCCTTCATGGTGGCAATAATCGTGGCGCCGGCCCGGTGGTTATCCACGGGCTTCACCTCATACCAAAGCCCGTGGGCACGCACGACCTTTGCAAGGTGCGATCCTTCGGGCGGCTCGGTTGGAAGGACTGGTTCGGATACTTTTTGAGCTTTTGAATGCGGTTTTCGTGACCTTGGCAAACGATTCACCTGCACAATCTCTTGACACACGCGCCGGGCTTGCTATGCTTACGGAATAGAAGCACCTCTGTAAGGGTCGCTCCGACTTTTCGTATATTCGTTTCTTTGCCGGAGGCAGAAACCAATGGTTACTACTACTCCCATGATCTCCATGACCACGGAGGCCGTTGATCAGCTTAAGAGCTTTCTCAGCGAGCAGGGAACCCCGGACCACGCTCTCCGCGTGTTCGTCGCCCCAGGCGGCTGCTCCGGTCTTCAGTATGGCATGACAATCGACGAGGCATCCGACGAGGGTGACGAAGTCATCGAAACCAGTGGTGTTCGTGTCTTCGTAGATAACTTCAGCGCAATGTACCTGCAGGGCGCAGAGATCGACTTCGTCAACTCCCTGATGGGTGGTGGCTTCACAGTCAAGAACCCGAACGCTGTTGCAGGCTGCGCCTGTGGCCACAGCTTCGATACCGGTGACGACGCCGAAGAAACCAGCCAGAGCTGCGGCTGCTAAAGCTGCCTACAAATCAGGCCGAAGATGAAACCCGACGGGTCATCCGTCGGGTTTGTCTATTCCAAATCCCCTAATTTAGCGCACGACTTTACAAACCCTGAGCATGGTGTATACTTGGGATGTCTCGGGCACACTTGCACGAGGCTGGGGTTCGCGTTGACTAAAGCAGATAGCATACGCCGTTTCCCCAACGAAATTTCACGGAAATGCACCCGTGGCGTGGCTTTTGCACGGCAAAGTATAACGCACATTGGGTGATCCAATGCAATGACCGCTTTGGATCAGGCACCTTCCCACAGGGGACCGGGATGCTGCCGCAACTTGGTCGCAGACCAGATTCGCTCGCGCACAACGACGTGCCAGCACAATGAGAACTGCCAGCTCTTCTCAAGAAAGGAAAACCCCTCTTAATATGTCCACTTATGATGTTTCCAAGATCGATCAACTCGCTCGCGAAAGTGTGAATGGTGAAGAAAAACCCGACGTTCCTGAAGAAATCACCACACAGATGGAGCCAGAGACCGAGAATGAAGCCGATCTTGAACGCGATCTTGATGTCCTTCAGAAACTCGACCCCAACTTCATCAACGATCCCGTTCGTCTCTACTTGCGAGAAATCGCTGAAACACCGCTCCTGACCCACGCAGAAGAAATCGACCTAGCCAAGCGCGTGGAGGATGGCGACCTCAGCGCTGTTCAACAGTTCGTGCGTGCAAACCTTCGCCTGGTGGTCAGCATCGCCAAGCGCTACGTCAACCGTGGCCTTACCCTGCTCGACCTGATCCAGGAAGGTAACATCGGCCTGATGCGCGCCGTACAGAAGTACGACTGGCGCAAGGGATTCCGATTCAGCACCTATGCGACCTGGTGGATTCGACAGGCAATCACACGCGCGATTGCCGACCAGAGCCGAACCATTCGCCTCCCCGTTCACATGGGCGATTCCATCAGCCGCTACCGCAAGACGGTAAACCAGATGGCTCAGTCCATGGGCCGACAGCCAACTCCGGAAGAAGTTGCCGAGGAAATGGAAGTTGCACCTGAGAAGATCCACCAGATCGTCCAGGCAGCCCAGCGCACCATCAGCCTCGAAACCCCGATCGGCAATGAGGACGATACGTCCCTCGGCGATCTGATCGCGGATGAAGTGAGTGAAACGCCGTACGAAGCTGCCAGCGAGAGCATGCTCAAGCGCGATGTCGGTTCCGCACTGGATACCCTCAGCGCCCGTGAGCGACTCGTGCTCCAGCTCCGCTTCGGACTCGGCCAAGGTCACCAACACACGCTTGCCGAAGTTGGAGAGCAGCTGCAGATCAGCCGCGAACGTGTCCGTCAGATAGAGAATGAGGCGCTGCAGAAGCTCCGACGTCTCGATGGCGACCGCCTGCTGGCTTATCACCAGGAACTCTAACCAGCAAAGCACGAACAAATCGCCCGGGAGGTGAATTACCTCCCGGGCGATTTATCTTTTCTGGGCTATGAGGATGAATCTACTGATCGTCTTCGGAATCATTACCGTCGACGAGAAGCCCTTCCTCTTCGGCGGCGATTAACTCTTCGCGGCGCTCATCACGATCGGCGAACCAGGGCTTTTCCTCATCCTCGCCCCACTTCATTTCGAACGTGCCGATCTCAACCGTCATGCCGTCTTCAATGCCTTGCTTGATGAGCTCATCGAAGACACCGGCACGCTCAAGCACACGCTGGAACCGTTCGACACTTTCCCATTGATCGAAGTTGGTCATAGATGCAAATCGCTCGATGCCAACGCCCACAACCCGGAAGCGTCGGCGTGAAACGCGCTCGACTTCCCATGCGCGCTCATCGACGTTACCGATGGTGTAAACACGCCGCTTCGGCTTCTCGGCCTCGGCCCGACGCTGCTCTTCTTCTCGCTTTCTGATTTCTCGCATGTATTCGGCGACGACGTTGTGAAGTTCTTGCACGCCCTGCCCTGTGGCGGCAGAGATCTCGTACATCTCGAACCCCTCAGCGCCGAGCACCTCTTTCAGGCGCGGCAGGTTATCACGCGCCTCTACGAGATCGACCTTGTTCAGTGCGACGATCATCGGTTTATCGCGCATTGATTCTTCGAAGTCAAAGAGTTCCTGGTTGATCGTCCGGAAGTCCTCAAGCGGATCGCGGCCTTCCAGCCCGCCACTCGCATCGAGTACGTGGAGCAACAACTTGGTACGCCACACGTGGCGAAGGAACTCGTGCCCAAGACCATGCCCGGTGGCGGCGCCTTCGATGAGTCCAGGGATGTCTGCGAGCACAAACGATTCGCCCCCTGCCCCACCGACCTCAACGACACCGAGATTTGGCTGCAACGTGGTAAAGGGATAATCGGCGATTTTTGGCTTGGCGCGGGTGCTGCTGGCCAACAGCGTGCTCTTGCCGGCGTTTGGGAGGCCTACAAGCCCGACATCGGCGATGAGCCGGAGTTCCAGCCGCAGCCACATTTCCTGGCCCGGTTCGCCGAGCTCGGCGATACGCGGAGCTTGCCGCGTACTGCTCTTAAAGTGCACGTTGCCGAGTCCGCCTTTCCCACCCTTCGCAACCAGGAACTCCTCTCCTGGCTCCGTCAGGTCGGCGATCTGTTCTCCGGTTTCGTCTAGGTACACCACCGTGCCGGGAGGAACGTTCACATACACATCCGGGCCGCTACGGCCGGTACGATTGGATCCCATGCCACCCTGGCCATCTTTGGCGATATACCGGTGGACATATTTGAATGGCAACAAACTATTGACGTTCTCGCGCACGCGCAAAATCACGTCGCCGCCCTTGCCGCCGTCGCCGCCGTCTGGTCCACCCTTGGGTTGATATTTCTCACGTCGGAAGTGGGTAGATCCGCTCCCGCCTTTCCCGGACTGAACGAATATTCGTGCTGTATCAACAAGTGCCATTAGCTGGTCTTCCTACGTATTTGGTACCGATTAAGCAAGATAGGCCTGCATTGTACATGCAGGTTGAGGAGAAATTGCCACTGCAGTGAGGGTCGCTTTACGAGCCCCACTGCACCAGAGCTGTCGCTACAAGTCTAGTCGATTCATCTTAGTAGACGGATTGTTCCCTCTATCAGGAACGACCAACGGCTAGGTTTCGTCGAGGAAGTCCCGGAGCTTCTGCGCTCGGCTCGGGTGGCGCAGTTTTCGCAGTGCTTTCGCCTCGATCTGCCGAATGCGTTCGCGGGTAACGCCGACGTGCCGGCCGACATCCTCCAGAGTGCGATTACGGCCATCGCCCAGGCCATATCGCATGAGAATGACATCGCGCTCACGAGGGCTGAGCGTATCCAGCACGTCGCCTACCTGCTCCCGAAGCAGTTGCAAACCAGCTTCGTGTGGCGGGGCCATTGCTGTTTCATCCTCAATAAAGTCCCCGAGGGAGGAATCGTCCTCCTCACCGACCGGGAGCTCAAGGCTGATCGGATCCTGGTTGAGCTTCAGGATCTCGGCGACACGTTCTGGCGTCATTTCCAGAACTTTGCCGACCTCATCATTTGTCGGCTCCCGACCAAGCTCGAGCTGGAGTTCACGCTTCGTGCGCTGGATACGATTGATCGTCTCGATCATATGAACCGGAATGCGGATTGTGCGCGCCTGGTCTGCAATTGCGCGACTAATGGCCTGGCGAATCCACCACATGGCATAGGTGCTGAACTTGAACCCCTTGTGGTGCTGGAACTTCTCAACCGCCCGAATCAGACCGAGGTTGCCCTCCTGGATCAGATCGAGCATGTTCATGCCGCGGTTGACGTACTTCTTTGCAACCGAAACCACCAGCCTCAGGTTAGCCTCGGTCAGTGCGACCTTGGCCTGGGCACCGGCGATTTCGATCTGCTCAAACGTACGGATTTGGCGGGCCTCTCGTTTGACCCAAAGTTCGCGCACTGCGTCGTCCGACGGCCAGGGCTTGTCCACTTCAACCACGCGCTGAATGGCCTCTGGCAAGAGCGCCCACTCCACGCGACGGAGTCGAAGTTGTTCTTCGAGTTCCGCGTTGGCGAGGTCGTACTTATCGGCAATCTTGCTGAAGGCCTTCGTATCGACCTTGGTGACCGGGAGAACACGATCAAGCACGTCCGTAATCGACTCCGGATCGTTCTCTTCGATTTCGTCCCAGAGGTCACGCGCCATCGACCATCCAATACGGAACGCGAGCCAGATGCTCATCCCGATTTCGGATGCCGTTGGATCGTGGGTGCCATCAAGGCTGAGGCGATCACGAGCTTCTGCGACGTAGGTCGCAAGATCCATGGCCATGGAGAGCTCGATTTCACGCTCGCCGGATATAAGCGCCACCCGCCCGATTTCACGCAGGTACATGCGAACGGGGTCGTCCATCGAGACCCCGACCATATCGGTTTCAAGGTCGACGTTTTCCGCAAGTTCGCTTCTATACTGGGCCGGAGCGGTATCTTCGTCCGCGTCGTCGGTGATCTCTACGTCGGTGAATTCGTCATCGGACTCTACAACTTCGTCGAGCCTGGCAATGCGCATGGCATCGTCACGAATCCTCAGGCTCCGTGGATCATCGGTTAAATCGTCATGGCCCGATGAATTATTGGACACGTGCTAGTGCTCCTGGCTCCCGACTTGCACATCAAGTCGAATAAGATCGGCGAAAGATTCGCGGCGACGAATCAGGCTCGCGCTTCCATTACTTACCATTACAATGGCAGGCTTCAAAGCCATATTGTAATTGCTGGCCATAGCCAGGCAATAGGCACCTGAAGCAGGGATCGCAAGCAAATCACCTTCTTGCGGTGATGGGAGATCGATTTGCTCGATCAGAATATCACCGCTCTCGCAATATTTGCCCGCGATGGTTACCGTTTCCTGCGCTGCATCATTATCGCGATTCGCGATCACGGCTGTGTAGGAAGCATCATACAACGCGGGACGGATATTATCGGCCATGCCACCATCAACACTTACATACGTGCGGATTCCAGGCAGTTCCTTGCGAGCCCCAACGGTGTAAACCGCAACCCCCGCCGGGCCAGCAATGGAACGACCCGGCTCGATAACAACCTGTGGCATCTCAAGCTTGTGTTGCTTGCAAGCGGCCTCAATAGAAGACGCGAGAACATCAACCCATTTCGCTGGTTCCACCGGGTTATCTTCATCCAGGTAGCCGATGCCGAATCCGCCCCCGGGTGAGAACACCTCCAGTTCAACCCCATACTTTTCGCGCATATCTGCAGCGAACGCGAACATATCATCGATAGCCGACGTATGCGCATGTGTATCGAAGAGTTGGCTACCGACATGTGCGTGATAGCCAGCAAGATGCACACCCCGAATGTCCCTGGTTCGAGCAACCGCCCGCTCGGCCTGACCATCAGAAATCGGCAAGCCGAACTTGGAATCGGCCATACCGGTACTGATCTTCTGGTGCGTATCTACATCAACGCCCGGATTGAGCCGCAGGAGCACCGTGATCGGTTCGTCGCGATCCGCGGTGAGGTCGGCCAGGTGATCCAGTTCATCGTGATTATCCACGATGATCTTGCCGATGCCGGCTTCAATTGCCATTTCGAGTTCGTTACGGCCCTTGTTGTTGCCGTGCAGGCTCAGCATGGCCGGCTCTACTCCCGCATTCAGCCCGACGAAGAGTTCGCCATCGGAAACGCAATCCAGCCCAAGACCCTCTTCGGCAACCATGGTAGCGATGGCGGTGCAGAGGAACGCCTTGCCGGCGTACACGACACGTGAGCCGGGTAGCCGCTGCTCCATCGCCTGTTTCCAGCCGCGCATGGCGTTGCGTAGCGTGAGTTCATCGTAAATATATACGGGCGAATTATATTGTTGAACGATATCGGAAACAGAAACACCCCCGATAACCAATCCGCCGCCGTCGTTGCGATGTGTGCCTTGTGGCCAAACTCTCGTCACACTGGTCTCCTGAATCCAAGTCGAGTTCAAATCCCATTTTCGCACGTCTTGCGACTTTGTCACCAGCGCCCGACAATGGAAGAACTTAATCGACCACGGTGAAACGTGGTTATTCCAACAGGTTGACAGATGCAATCCCCCATAACCGGATCACATGACGACATTCGCCGGGGGATGATTTACGGGATCCTGGCGTACGGATGGTGGGGGCTGATGCCCATCTACTTCCGGGCGCTGGAGCCCGCGGGGTCGCTTGAGATTCTGGCACATCGGATTCTGTGGTCGTCGATGTTCTGTTTCATCTACCTGGCGTGGCGGCGGGACTTCGCCTGGATAGGCAGGGTTATCAGGCATCCCAGCAGGGTCGTGCTGATCGTGATTGCCGCCCACATACTCGCGGTGAACTGGGGCACGTATATCTTCGCCGTATCCAGCGGAAACGTGCTCGAAGCCTCATTAGGGTATTTCATCAATCCGTTGATGACGGTGTTGGTAGGCGTAATCGTACTGCGCGAGAAGCTCTCACCGCTTCAATGGGGAGCGATCGCGCTTGGTGCGCTCGCGGTGCTGGTAATTTCCGTTGATTACGGAAACCTTCCCTGGATTTCGCTCACACTGGCCACTTCGTTCACAATCTACGGCTACATCAAAAAGACAGTGCGGGCTGGCATCAACACGATGCAAACCATGACGATTGAAAGTGTGGTGCTGGTTCCATTTGCGGCCGCAGTGCTGACCTGGCTCCGCCTGGATGCAGGCGATCTCACGTTCCTGAGCGAAGGTGTGCAGCACACAATCCTGCTGGCCCTGATTGGACTGGTAAGCCTGCTGCCGCTTATCTGGTTCGGCAGCGCAGCCGTGCGACTCCCCTTCACCACTCTGGGGTTGCTGCAGTTCCTGGCCCCGATCGGTCAGTTCATCATCGGCGTATTTGTATTTCAGGAGGACGTCTCCCAGGCCCGCTGGATTGGATTCGGCATCGTATGGGTAGCTCTGGTGCTCATCACCATCGATTCCTTTCGGCAAGCAGGCAGGCGGCGCAGGATCCTTCGGAACGAGCGCGCACACGATGCCGGCCGCTTAACCTGACTCCTCCTGATTGGCGGAAATATTTGCCACCTGCAAATTGCTCCGGTAGTATATCTTTACGTTAGTTACAATCGACCACTATTCTGTCAAGCTGTGGTTCGCCGTAACGCGATAATTGGATTCCTTCCAAATCACATTTAACACTGAAGAATAGACAGAGGAGAAACAGATCATGTTGAGGAAGAACAGGCGCGCCAAGTTGCTGCGCTTGGTTACATTGACCCTCGCCATGATGATTGGGGCCGGCTACGCCGCTGCCAGCGGTGTGGCTGCGGCCGCCCAATCGTCCGGTTCCGAAATGTGCGTGGTTGTAGTTGCTGGTCCACAGGGGCCGCCGGGTCAACAAGGCCCACCCGGAGAGCAGGGTCCTCCAGGCGAGCCAGGGCCGCAAGGCGAACCGGGACCGCCGGGCGAACAAGGACCACCCGGGGAGCAGGGCCCGATCGGCGAGCAAGGGCCACAAGGTGATCAGGGACCGCCGGGCGTACAAGGGCCACCGGGTGAGCAAGGACCACCAGGTCCACCGGGCGAGCCGGGCCCCCCAGGCGAACAAGGACAACTTCCTCCAAATTTCACCAGTAATCCGTTGGCACTTTTCCAATCCGCTCAAACCGATCAAAATGGTTCGGCAACGCACGTTGATGAATGTGCTCCGAACACCATGGTCGTCTGTATCGGAACACGCGGACCTCTCGGTGAAACCGGTCCACAAGGGGAACAAGGACCAGCCGGCGAACCGGGACCTTCCGGCGAGCAAGGACCGCAAGGCGAGCCAGGACCAGCAGGAGAACAGGGGCCGGTCGGCGAGCAAGGGCCACCGGGTGAGCAGGGGCCTGCCGGTGAACCGGGGCCGCAAGGAGAACCGGGTCCACCTGGTGACGACGGACCTCCAGGGCCTCGAGGTCCTGTTGGTGAACAGGGACCGCCAGGCGAGAACGGCGTGGCTGACTTCTCTGGAACAAACATATTCGCGGCTATGCAAACTACAAATACCAGCGATCTGTGGGCTGCAGGTGGTTGCACAACTGCAAACGCCTGCCTGGTGAGCCCCGTACCTACAGTTGGCCCACCCGGCTTAACTGGTCCACAAGGTGAACCGGGGCCACAAGGAGAGCCGGGTGCACCAGGCCCAGTGGGTGAACAGGGACCGACCGGCGAGGCAGGACCAGTAGGCGAGCAAGGCCCGGAGGGGCCACCAGGTCCAACTGGTGAACAAGGACCACAAGGGCCGACGGGACCGACAGGGGAGCAGGGGCAACCAGGTCCACCAGGTCCTCCTGGTGAAAATGCTAATCCACCAGCGTTCGCTGCGGATACGAACTTAACATTGCTACAGGTAGATGTATCCCAGGGTCTGGGTCAATGCGACATAGCTCAGCCGGAGTCACCGCCAGTAGCAAAGATCGTAACCAAGCTTCCGGAAACCGGATCAGGCGTTGAGATGGGCACAAGTCACCTGGCCGTGCTTACAGCAGTCGGCATAGTACTCGCTGCCAGTGCGGGATTCGCCCTTCGATTTTCCCTCGCCAGCAATCGCTAAAGCGAATATGAATGCGAACTCCCTCTCAACAGGAGATGGAGTTCGCATTCCGGATACAACTTAAAATTCAATCCTTCGAGACGGTCAGGGAAGTCGTATCCGAACCTCTTCAACCGGGGTGGCGTCGTAGTGGGCCGTCGCCTCAGCGACCGAGCCCTGCTGTTCTAACCTCCCCTTCGGCACCGTATCTTCCATTACCAGCAGCCCATCTCGCTCCAATGCGGTGACGAGTTCGAGCAGCCATTGATAGTCGCCGTCGGCAAAATCTGGCTTAACAGCTGGACCAATAGTCGCCAGAGAGACGCCCTCGCCTTCGTGTGTGCGGAGTTCATCCATAATGCGTCCACGGAAATAGCGATTTGTTTTCTCGAACGGTACACTCGCCGTCTTTGGTACTTTGCCATTTGCTGCTATCGCTGACTGAATCTCGGGGAAAGCCGAGCACTGCTCCTGCACCGGGCACGTGAGGCACATCGGTTTGCGAGCGGTGCAATGCATGGCACCAAATTCCATAATCGCCTGGTTCCATGTCCACCCCTGCCCTGCCGGGATGGCCTTTTCCGCCAGTTCAAGTATCTGTTTGTCTGGAATAGTCGGACGAGGAACATCCACCCCCACAAAGATGCGGTGCAGCACGCGTCGCATGTTGGTATCGATAAATGCGACATCCTGTTCGTATGCGAAACAGGCGATAGCGCCAGCTGTATACGGACCGATTCCGGGAAGCGCCAGCAAGCCTTCGACGGTTTGGGGAAACTCGCCGCCGGCATCGACCACGGCCTGGGCGGCTCGCTGTAGATTAACGGCGCGTCGGTTATATCCAAGGCCCTTCCAGGCGCGAATCACTTCTGCCGTTGGGGCCTCGGCCAGTGCATGCACATCGGGCCAACGCTCCATCCACGCGTGCCAATACGGCAGCACGCGGTCGACCTGCGTTTGCTGCAGCATCACCTCGCTCACCAGGATCGCGTACGGATCTCGAGTGTGTCGCCACGGGAGATCGCGGCGGTGTTCTTCAAACCAGGCAAGCAGCTCCTGTTGCACGACAGGCAGATCAGAGAGCATCGATTTCCTTTCTGGCAGTCATTCTGCCACTCCCACCTGTCAGTACCGCGCGATTCGCGTGTGATATGCCAACGTCATGGCGGCGTTGAACCAGAGATACGCCCAGAGCCAGCCAGACGTGTTGCGGAGGCTCCAGATGCGTCCGCTGCGGTACTCCCAGGCGACTACCTGCGCTACGGCGCTGACCGGCCACACCCAGTACCAGGGGTGACTGTTTACAGGCACAAAGCTCATCACCAGGAAGAACGCCATCCATGCGTACAGCAGATGTCCGGTCCACCAGGGGACGCCTTCTGGCAAGAGATCATCCTCTTCCGGATCGGCAGAGATATGGTCATCGTGCCAGAGCTTGTACCCAAGCCAGACAACGATGCCGATGAAGATCGCCGAACTGCCGAATTGCAAGATATCGCGAGTGATCTCGTTCCAGTGCCAACCGACGCTGCCTCCGAATATTCCGCGGACGATGCCACTAATGGAGCGCCAGATCGGGTTGGTATAGAGCCGGCTCGGCTCGCGGATCATCTCCTCGATCGTATGGAATCCATCCCAATACGGCAGGAAGCTCACGATGATAACCGCCAGGATCGCGATGCCATCGAAGATCCACTTGCCGAAGATAATCCAGAGCCAGTTTGGCTTCTTACGATCCACCAGGCGGAGTATGCCGAGTATGCCAAATAGTGGAAGCGTGATGAACTTCACCATCACACTGAAGGCGACGAAAATGAGTCCGGCACGTAAGGCGGCGAGTCCACCCCACACCACGAGCATCAATCCGATAGTCGCAATGAGCACGGTGTGCGGATCGTTGTGGACCTGGCCACTGCTCTCAAGGATCATATTTGGCTGCCAGGCAACCAGCATCGATGCTGCGAGAGCGACCTTTGTGCTGCCGCCGGAAAGCTTCTTACCAAAAACGTAAACCAGCCCGGCGAGGGCAATAGCCGCCAATCCGGAAAATGCCTTCTGCCAGAGCGTCGAGACTACCGGATCGTTGCCAGAAAGCCAAATGAGTGCGGCGTTGTAGTTGACCCACTGCGGACCGTACACCGTGCCGATGTCTACCCAGAAAATGAACGGATAGAGCGGGCTGTTTGGCTCGTCGCTCATGAAATGAAGATAGGGATTGAGTCCCTTGTTCACAAAATCGCCGACGCCGGAATAGAAGAAAACGTCCGAATTGCTCGGAACCATCAGGAAGAACTGAATGACGTGCGCCCCGAGCGGACCGAGCCACCACAACCAGGCGCGCGGATTCTTTGCGCGCATAACCGCCACAAACACGCCGATTTGTGCCAGGAAGCCAAGCAGCATGCTTACGCGAAATCCCTGGTTGATGAGCCACGTTGGGAGTTCAAAGCGGGGAATTACCGGCGCCAGCCAATCCTGCCATAGCGCCACGCGCTCAATAGCTCCCCAGTTCTCAACGATGTTCATCGTGCCGTGAATCGTATCTCGCGGCATTCCAAGCAGGAGAACAGACATACCGAGGCTGCTAAGCCAGAAGATAGCTGTGAGCTGCCACAAACTGAGCGCTCCGAGTGCATCTGCAGCCGAGATCGCCCAGGATTTCAGTCGCCCTGGAGCATCATCCGCATGCGATGCGGATTCTGCGCGATCGCTCATTCTTCCTCGCCCCTGGCGGTTTGTTGCAGTTCGAAGAGAATGCGAATCGCATCCAGCGGGGTGAGACTCTCCACGTCCAATGCTTTCAATTCCTCAACCACCGGGTCGGGTGTATCGAAGAATGTGAGTTGCATCTGCGAAGAAGCCGCCGGTACCGGCGATTGCATCGCCTCACGCCTGCCTCCCGCTCCGCGGTCGTTCTGCTCTAGTTCGGCCAGCACTTCCTCAGCTCGTCGTGTCACGCCCTTCGGCATACCGGCCAGTTTGGCAACGTGGATACCGTAACTCTTGTCGGCGTTGCCTGGTACGACCTTGCGAAGGAAGACGACCCGCTCGCCATCCTCAAGTACGTCCATGCGGCTGCATGTTACGCGCGGCAGCAGGTCTGCCAACTCGGTGAGTTCGTGATAGTGCGTGGCAAACAGGGTTTTGCTGCCGAGTCCTGGCGCGTTGTGCATGTATTCGACAATGGCACGGGCGATTGCGAGTCCATCGTAGGTGCTGGTGCCACGCCCGATTTCATCCAGCACAACCAGGCTGCGATCCGTTGCGTGGTGAAGAATATTCGCCATCTCCAACATTTCGACCATGAAGGTGCTCTGGCCACTGGCGATATCATCCTGCGCGCCGATACGGGTGAAAATGCGATCGACGATTCCGACCTCCGCCTCGGCAGCAGGCACAAAGCTGCCGATCTGCGCCATTAACGTCGTGAGGGCAACCTGCCGCAGCCAACTACTCTT
The DNA here is from genome assembly GCA_964526965.1 of uncultured Sphaerobacteraceae bacterium. GTDB lineage: Bacteria > Chloroflexota > Chloroflexia > Thermomicrobiales > UBA6265 > UBA6265. Next base: position 21,296 of record CAZGML010000028.1, read on the forward strand.
ACCCGCCATGTTTGGCCCGGTGAGGATGACGATCTGCTCACTACCGGTATCGAGGCTGGCATCGTTGGCGATGTACTCTCCGCGGGGCATGGTGGTTTCCAGCACCGGGTGACGTCCCTCAACGATGTGAATACGGTCATCATCCGTCAGTTTCGGTCGGGTGTAGTTGCCGTCTACAGCGACTTCTGCGAGCGCTGCTCCCACATCCAGGCCGGCGATCACTTCAGCCGCTGCCAGCAGCTGGGCAGCGTTATCGGATAGAAGCTTGAGCAGCTTTCGGTATTCTTCGGCCTCAAGGTCGTTCAGCGTATCCTCGGCCGTGAGGACGATTGTTTCGTACTCCTTAAGCTGGGGCGTGAAATACCGGGTAGCGTTCGTTAGCGTTTGCTTGGGGATATAGTTGTCGGGCAAAACAGAGCCATTCTGCCCGTTCGAAATCCGTTCCTTCTCGGCGTTGGCCAACGCCGCAGAGGTGATTTCCAGGTAATATCCAAAGACCTTGTTGTAGCCAACCTTGAGCGTTTTGAGGCCTGTATTCTCACGCTCGGTGCGCTCCAGGTTCGCGATCCATTCGCGAGCTTCGCGGGCGCGGGTGCGATGTCCATCCAACTCGCTGGCGAATCCGCCCTTGAAGACCTGTCCCCTGCCAAGCACCGCCGGCGGATCGTCCACCAGGGCGCGATCCAGCAAAGATGCGACCTGGGAGAGATCCGGGAGTTTGGGCGAACCGGGGATGTTCGCAATGAGCGGAGTGATGGTTGGCAACTCGGCAAGTGCGGAGCGTAACTGGGCCAGCTCCTTCGGACCGGCAACCCTGGTGACAACGCGGTTGGTAAGCCGCTCGATATCACCGATCTTGCGCAACGCGTCTCGAATACCCGAGCGCTCGCTGGTGTTGTCGACAAACCAACTCACGACGTCGAGCCGCTCGTTCAGGTCGTCCACGTCCAGCAGCGGCTGACCTATGCGCTTGCGCAGCAAGCGGCCTCCCATAGGGGTTTTCGTCTGGTCCAATACTGCGATGAGGCTAAGAGATGAGTCGCCGCGGACGCTTTCTTCCAACTCCAGGTTGCGGCGGGTCTGGGCATCGAGCGTCATATACCCTGAGGTCGAATACGTGCTCAGATCAGTGATTTGGTCCAGGCCGCCAAGCTGGGTCTCTTCCAGGTACTGGAGCAATCCCCCGGCGGCACGAATCGCGAACGGCTTGCCGGTGAGGCCGAAGCCGTCGAGGCTTTCGACCTCAAAATGACGCAGCAGTGCCCGGCCAGCACGGTCCTCCTGCCATCGCCAGGTGTCATGTTTGCTCACACTGGCAGATTTCGGCAACCAACTGGACTGCGGCAGTGCGAGGTCATCGTTGAAATCCGTGGGCACTACTATTTCGGCTGCACCGAGACGGAGCAGTTCGCGACCGAGTGCCAGAAGCGATTCTTCCTGATCCTCTGCAGAGAGCTCCGTTGCCTGGAACTCACCGGTTGTAATATCCGCGTAGGCGATGCCAACACGTGCACCCTCGATGAAAACTGCAGTGATGTAATTATTGTTGCGCGCATCGAGCATGGCAGGGTCGTCGACAGTACCCGGTGTAACCACCCTGGTCACATCGCGTTCTACCAGTCCCCTGCCTTTTGTGGGCTCGCTGATTTGCTCGCAGATCGCGACCTTGTGGCCGGCTTGTACGAGCTTGGCTATGTAGCCATCAGCGCTGTGAAATGGGATCCCCGCCAGCGGGACACGGTTGTCCTTACCCATGTCCCGCGCGGTCAGAACGATATCCAGCACCTCGGCTGCGATGACGGCGTCGTTATCAAAGGTCTCGTAGAAGTCGCCGAGGCGGAAAAGCAAGATGTGCTCGCTATAGCGCGCCTTGATCTGATCGTACTGCCGTCTCAGCGGCACGACATCTTTGGTTTTAGGTTTATCAGTGGTCATGCGGATTCCGGTGGACAACGATGCGGACGTATTCTTCGAAGAAGGATACCGCACGAGCATCGACCGGCGGTACGCAGACTACGACGCGTCTTTGCCGATCACGATATTCCACGGCTTCAGCAGGGCTCCGGTGATGAGACCGGCCTTGCTGAATGGATCGTTGGCCAGCAATACCTGCGCTTCGGAAAGATCGTCTACGTCGTAGATGATCAGGGCGCCGCTACCGTCCGGGAACGGCCCGGATTGATAGAGCTTGCCGGAATCCAGCAAATCGCGCAGGTATTCGCGGTGGGTTGGCCGCACTTCCTGCAGTCGTTCGGTATCAGAGGTGTACTCGAGAATCGCAGCGAACTTCGCCATGGTATTGCTCCCCTACTATCGATGTCGCAATCGTGGATCAAGCATATCGCGAACGCCATCACCAATCAGGTTAAGCGCAAAGACGGTGATCGTGAGCGCCGCACCCGGTACGAGCATGGTCCACGGAGCCTGCGCAAGGAAGACGCGGCTTTCAGACAGCATTCCGCCCCAGCTTGGGATGTCTGGTGGCGCACCAGCGCCGAGGAAGCTCAGTGTGGCCTCACCCAGCACGGCATCCGCAAACACAAAACTGGTTTGCACAATAACCGGGCTCAGGCAGTTCGGCGTGATGTGGCGAAGCAACATTCGGGGCGTGCTGGCGCCGATCGATTGCGCTGCCTCCACATACTGCGCCTGGGCAGTGTTCTGCACAACACTTCGTACAACACGAGCCATACGTGGAGTGCTCACCACCGTCAGCGCAAAGATCACGTTCCAGACGCTCGGTCCGCGCGCAGCCATAATGGCAATGGCCAGGATGATGCTCGGGAACGCCATCAACGCATCCATAAGACGCATGGCAACGTTATCGAACTTCTGGCTAAACCCGCTGAGCAGACCGATGAGTCCACCAGAAACCATTGTGAGGATCGACACAGCCAGCCCGACGTTGAGACTGAGTTGGGAGCCTTTAATCATGCGACTAAAGACATCCCTTCCCTGCCCGTCGGTACCGAGCAGGTACTCATCCCCGGGAGCCTTCAGGCGGTCAGCCGGAGAGATCCAGGTGGGGCTTTCCGTCATGATCCACTGGGCGAACACGGCTGCGATGATCACGATGAGGAGCAATATCGCCCCGACCACCATATTTGGATGCAGCCGAACAACCCTGCGGATCATGCGGCCGTATTTGCGACGAGGCTTAAACGTAGCCAGTCCTGCTGTTTGTGATACTGCCGACATACTTACCCCTTCTTGATCCGCGGATCAAGCGCAGTTGCAGCTATATCCACAATGAGGTTTACGAATACGTAAATGGTCGCAATCACGAGGACCGCTCCCTGAACAACAGGGAAGTCTCGCCTTCCCACCGCCTGGATCAGGAGCCGACCAATTCCAGGAATATTAAAGATCTGCTCGGTTACCACGGCTCCACCGAGCAACCCCGCCACGATAAGGCCGATGATATTGATTACTGGCAGCAATGCATTGCGAAATGCGTGACGCATGACGACCGCGAACTCTTTCACGCCTTTCGCACGTGCCGTGCGGACATAATCCGAATTCAACACTTCCAACATCATCGAACGCGTCATTCTCGCGAGTAGTGCCGCCTGGGCGACTCCGAGCGTGATCGACGGCAGGATCATGTATTTGACAGATTCCCAGAGTCCGTCTCCCAGTGGTGAGTAGCCGGCCACGGGCAGCCATCGGTTTCGCACAGCGAAAAAGAGGATGAGGTTGAGCCCCAGCCAGAATGTCGGCATGGAGATACCCACAATAGCCACAGCCATGGACGAGATATCCACCCATGTACCACGCTTGCGGGCGGCGATGA
>CAZGML010000028.1:25188-30812 GCA_964526965.1 uncultured Sphaerobacteraceae bacterium
GTTACAGACTGGTTGAGGAAGATTGAATCCCCGAGGTCACCTTGCAGCACGTTGGTAAACCAACGCCAGTATTGCGTCAGGATGTCATCGTTCAGCCCCAGTTGTTCCCGCACCTCCTGGCGACGGTCTTCCGTAGCGTCATCGCCCAGCAGGATACCTACAGGATCGCCGGGTGTGATCTTCATGAGCATGAAGACTCCTGTACCCACCAATATGAGCACAGGAATGGTTGCGAGCAACCTTCTCACGATATAACCGGTCATTCACGTCCCCCGCCAAGTTGCCGTCGAGCGTTCAGGTGGCAATTGTTTCCTGCGGCAGAACGGCACCCCGCCGCGAACAGCCAGGGTGCCGTAATACCTCCGTATTATTCGATTCCGAGGTTCCAGAAGAAGAAGTCTGGCATGTTCTGGAATCCAACAACGTTGGCTCCAGATGCGCGGAAGCCAAAGTTGTCGCCAACCTTGACGTACGGCATTTCTTCCCAGAAGACTTCGCTGTACTGATCGACTGCGGCCGAGAGTGCTTCGTCATCCGGAGCCTCAACCATGGCAGCCACCGCTTCGTCCTTGGCCTCGCTTACCCAGAAGCCTGGCCAGTTCTCGTCGTTGAATGCGGCGGTCGCCGGGTGTGTGTACTGCGGGTGACCGGTGCTGAAGATCTCGTTGGCCGATGGATCGGCGCGATTCTGGACCACCGTGGCCCAGTCGCTCACCACAAGCTCGATGTTCAGACCGATTTCCTCAGCGAACTGCTGCACATAATCAGCAATGCGGAAATAGTACGGATATTCGTGGGTTGTGAGCCAGCGTACTGGTTCGCCATCGTAGCCGGCTTCGTCCAGAAGGGCGCGAGCGCGCTCCGGATCCGGGTTATCGTACGCTTCGGCACCAGCTGTCGTGTACCAGGCGGTTTCTTCACCGGCCAGGCTTGGATCGGCGCGGATAAGTTCATCGCGTCCGAACCCTGCCTTCAGGGCCTCGCTCTGGCTAAACACTTGCTGAATCGCGTGGCGTGCGTTCACATCCGTAAACAGGCCTTCGGCCTTGTTCAGGTGGAAGCCGTAGTGATAGTTCGGCTTCACGATGTGCGCAACAACGTTCGGATCCGCCTCGAGGGTATCGAGATAGTCGGGCGGAATCGCTTCGGCGAAGTGATACTCACCGCTGATTACACCGTTGGCACGTACGGATTCGTCCGGCACAGGGATGAAGTCGATCTGGTCGACGTAGGCGATGCGGCGGCCAGATTCTCCGTCCGGCTCTTCATCGCGCGGTACATAGTCGTCGAAGCGAACAAGGCGCAGGTACTGGTCTGGCGCGTGTTCCTCGAATTTGAACGGACCGGTACCGATGAACTCTGTGAGCGTATCCTCGCCTGTTGCCTCGGCAATGGAGGCTGGCATGATGAACGAGGAGATGCTGGCGAGGTCATTGATGACGATACCAGTCGGCACATCGAATGCCATCTCGACGGTGAGGTCATCGACCTTTTCGAGCGAGTTCATGCGCTCGAATGCGTGGCGACCACGGCCACTCACGAGTCCCCAGCGGTTGAGGGATGCAACCACGTCATCGGCGGTCATTGGATCGCCGTTGTGGAAGGTAATACCGTCCCGCAGGTGGAAGGTGTAGACGAGGTTGTCGTCGCTCAGCGTGTAATCCTCTACCAACATCGGCTTCGGCGACAGGGTGGCATCGTTCGCGAAGAGCGACTCAAACACCTGTCGGGCGATGTGGTTGGTGATCGTTGCCGTGCTGCTCTGGGCATCCATGACAGTCGGTGGTTCACCGATAATGCCGACGTTAAGAATTCCGCCCTGCGGAATCTCGTCGTCTTGTGCAGACGCCATGGAAAGTCGGGTGAATGGAATGCTGGTTGCCAGTGCTGCTCCGCCAAGCCCCTTGAGCGCCGTACGGCGGCTCAACGATTTCTTCGGCAACAGAAATGAATTCTTCTTCTGATTCATTCTCAGACCTCTCTACAACGTGGCACGATGCTCCATGCACCCCTGCGCCACAAACTATTGGCATCCCACAAACAAGATGCCGGTTTTCGGGTTGAGATCATCCTATGCGGGAGTCCAAATTCACGCAACCCATTTCCGGCATCCGATTTGCGAAAACCAATACCGAACACGACAGGTGTTGCGTGAATTTGGACTTGGTTGCTCTATCTCAACGAGACACCTGCTATTCGAGCCCCACGTTCCAGAAGAACCAATCAGGAACGTTCTGGTAGTTCTTCACTTCTGCCCGGTGTCCGCGCAGGCCGAAGCTATCGCCGCACTTCACCAGCGGCATCTCTTCCCAGAAGATTTCCGTATATTGGTCAACTGCCGCCATGGTGGCTTCCTCATCGGCAGCCTCAATCATGGCGCGGACTGCTTCGTCCTTCGGTTCGCTATCCCAGAATCCACCCCAGGTGGCGTCGTTGAACACGGCCATGGCGGGGTGATTGTACTGATTGAATCCGGTAACGAAGACATCCTGCGCATCTGGATCGGACTGCTGGCTTGCCAGTGTGGCCCAGTCCATCACCTGCATGTCGACCTCCATGCCGATACCTTCCAGTTGCTGGATGATGTACTCGGTCATGAGGTAGTACGACATGTATTCCTGGGTAGCGGCCCAGCGAATCGGCTCACCGTTGTAGCCCATTTCATCGAGCAGTGCCCGGGCGCGCTCCGGATCGGGCTGATCATAATCATCCGCACCCTCGGTGCTGTACCAAATGGTCTCCTCGCCCGACAGGCTGGGATCGATGCGGATCAGTTCATCACGACCGAACCCGGCCCTCATCGCCTCGCTCTGACTAAAGGCCAACTGCACGGCCTTGCGAGCGCGCTGATCGGAGAAGACGCCCTTTTGCTTGTTGAACACAGGGCCGTACCAGAAGTACGGCTTCGGCACGATCGCTTCCACTGCGGGATCGGCTTCCAGCGAATCAAAATAGTCGGGCGGCAATGGGTCGCCGAAGTGATAATCGCCACTGATGAGACCGTTTGCTCGCACCGACTCGTCCGGCACCGGAATGAAATCGATCTGGTCCAGGTAAGCGGTTTTACGGCCGGAGTGGCCATCCGCTTCTTCGTCGCGGGCAGAGTAATCATCGAATCGAACCAGGCGGAGGTACTGATCGACCACATGCTCATCGAACATGAACGGGCCAGTACCAATGAACTCGGTAAGCGGCTCTTCGCCTGCTGCTTCAGCAATGGACGCCGGCATGATGACCGCATCGAGGCGGGCAAGGTAGCTCGGCAGGATACCTGTCGGCGCGGAGAACGTCATCTCCACGGTCAGGTCGCCTGTGGCCTGAATGCTATCCATTCGCGAATAGACCGTGCGTCCGCGCGTGTGGATGGCTCCCCACCGGTTGAGCGATGCCACCACGTCTTCCGCCGTGAGCGTATCGCCGTTATGGAAGTTCACTCCGGATCGGAGCGCAAAGGTAAACGTAAGACCGTCATCACTGAGTTCATAGTCGTCCACCAGCATCGGCTGTGGACTGTATGACGAATTGAATGCGAAGAGGCCTTCGTAGACCTGCGAGCTGATCTGGTTCGTAATCGTGGCTGTGGTGAACTGTGCGTCCATAACAGACGGTGGCTCACCAACGATCGCGACATTCAAAATGCCGCCTTCCTTGAGTTCGTCCTCTTGTGCCGATGCCATTGAAAGGCGAGAGAACGGCAGCCCCGTTGCCAGGGCGGCAGCGCCAACGCCTTTCAGCGCTGAGCGTCGTGTCACGGATTTCGGTAGGAATAACGACGACCGATGGTTGCTCATAGAAAGCAGCCTTTCCTGTATGTTCCACGCAATTCTTGCCCGTAAGTCGGGCAAGGGACAGGCGTTATGTATACGCGCTATTGCGCGGAGCCAGATGGGATCACATTACCCGTACTGTTTGGAAAACGCAACCTTTACGCCTAAACAATCGCGCTCAGGCCAGTAAAAAGGGAGTGAGCTGCCGCCCACTCCCGTACCAACTAGCGGAACCCGACGTTCCAGAAGTACCAGTCCGGCATGTTTACGTAACCAACAACGTCTGAACTGATGCCGCGGAGGACGAAGTTGTCGCCAACTTTCACCGCCGGCATTTCGGTCCAGAACGTTTCGGTGTACTGGTCTACGGCGGCGCTCAGGGCATCGTCGTCGGCCGCTTCGACCAGGGCCTTGATCGCATCATCCTTGGCTTCTGACTCCCAGAAGCCCGGCCAGCTTGCATCGTTATACGGCTGGGCTGCGGGATGGTTGTACTGGGTGAACCCGGTAAGGAAGATCTCGTACGCGTCTGGATCAGCACGGTTTGCGACCACCGTGGCCCAGTCGCTTACGATGAGCTCGACCTCCATATCAATGGCTTCCAGTTGCTGACGCACATAATCGGCGATGTTGAAGTTGTAGGCGTATTCGTGGGTGGTGATCCAGCGAATCGTTTCGCCCGCGTATCCGGCCTCCTCGAGAAGGGCGCGAGCGCGCTCGGGATCTGGCTGGTCGTAATCGTCGGCGCCAGCAGTGCTGTACCAGGCGGTTTCCTCGCCGCTGATGCTCGGATCGGCGCGAATGAGCTCCTCTCGACCAAACCCGGCAAGCAAGGCCTCGCTCTGGCTAAAGGCGAGTTGTACCGCCTTGCGCGCGTTCTGATCGGCGAACAGCCCTTTCGCCTTGTTGAACACGGGCGCGTACCAGTAATAGGGCTGGACGACGACCGGCTCCACCGCGGGATCCATTTCCAGCGTATCCAGAAAGTCCGGTGGAAGCGGATCAGCGAAATGGTAATCGCCACTGATCACACCGTTCGCGCGCACGGATTCATCCGGCACAGGTATGAAATCGATTTGATCGACGTAGGCCGTGCGACGGCCAGAGAGGCCGTCCGGCTCCTCGTCACGAGGGACATAATCATCGAAGCGCACAAGACGAATGTACTGGTCTACCAGATGCTCCTGGAACATGAACGGCCCGGTGCCGACGAATTCAGTCATCGCCTCTTCACCCGCAGCTTCAGCGATATCCGCGGTAGTGATCAACGCGTCGGCTCGTGCCAGGTAACTGAGGAGCACACCGGAAGGCACATCAAACGCCATTTCGAACGTGAGGTCATCAATGACATCGATCGATGCCATTCGTTCATACATTTGTCGTCCGCGGCCGTTAATCGCGCCCCAACGGTTGAGCGATGCCACTGCATCGGCAGATGTCAGTGGTTGGCCGTTATGGAATGTGATGCCGGAGCGGAGTTTGAATGTGAATGTGAGCGAATCATCGCTCAATTCATAGTCCTCAATAAGCATCGGTTGCGGATTAAACATCGAATCAAACGCGAACAGGCTCTGGTACATCTGGGCGCTCAGGTTGTTGGTAACCGTCGCGGTGCTGTACATGGCATCGAGCACTGCCGGCGGTTCACCGACGATAGCCACGTTGAGTGTTCCGCCAGTTGAAGGTTCTTCTTCCTGGGCTGCAGCCATTGTGAGCCGCGTAAATGGAATACCGGAGGCAAGGCCTAATGCGCCTGCTCCCTTGAGCGCCGATCGACGATTGAACGTTCGAGGTACGAGGAGCGATTTACGACGGGAATCCATACGAGAGTCCTTCCTGTATCGCTGTGCACACCCG
>CAZGML010000028.1:30912-32501 GCA_964526965.1 uncultured Sphaerobacteraceae bacterium
AGTCTACCTGCAAACCTTATGCCAGTGGTGGTTCATCCATGAACACCGTTTTGATCTGGGTGTAGAACTCGCGCGCGGCCTTGCCCTGCTCGCGACTGTAGGAACTGCTTTCCTTATAACCACCAAATGGCAACTGATATTCGGCGCCTGCTGTTTCGCTATTGATGTGCACCATTCCCGCCTGGATCTCGCGGGCGAATCGCATCGCCTTTCCGAGGTCCCGGGTGAAGATGCTGGCGCTCAGGCCGTAACGGACGCTGTTTGCAACCGAGATAGCCTCATCCATATCATCGACTTCGATCACGCCCAGCACCGGGCCGAAGAGCTCTTCCTGGCCGAGGCGGGAGTCGGATTTCACGCCGCTGAACAGGGCGGGTGTGACATAGGCACCATCGCGCAACGATTCCGGACGTTCACCACCCATTACGAGTTGTGCACCGGAGTCGCGACCATCTCTAACTTCCGCCGCTACGCGTTCTGCGGCAGCCTGGTCGATGAGCGGCCCGACGTTGGTCGCTTCGTCGAGCGGGTTGCCAACCACGAGTTGTCCGATGCGCTCTTCCAGCATTTCGGTGAACTCGGTGACCATGCGGCGATCAACGATCGCGCGACTTGTGGCCGTGCACTTCTGGCCGGTGCTCATCATTGCGCCGCTCACCACCTGCTGGACTGCCGATCCCATATCAGCATCGGCGGTGACGATCGCCGGGTTCTTGCCGCCAAGCTCGAGCTGGACCTTGGCGCCCCGAGAGCTCGCCTTCGACTGGATTTGCCGGCCGACTTCACCGGAGCCGGTGAAGCTGATTCCGGCCACACGATCGTCCTCGACGATGGCGTCTCCGACCTCGCCGGCAGGTCCGGTCACAACGTTGATAACGCCCCTGGGCACGCCAGCTTCATGCAAGGCATCGATCAGGTGCATGGTGCAAAGCGGAGCCGCAGAAGCCGGCTTGATGACAACCGTATTGCCAAAAGCCAGGGCTGGCGCCATTTTCCAGGCCGGGATGGCAATGGGAAAGTTCCACGGCGTGATCATACCGATAACACCTACGGGCTCACGCATTGTGTAGAGCATGGTGGTGTAGTTGGCTGATGGATAGTGTTCGCCGTTTGGCTGCAGCACTTCGCCAGCGTAGTACCGAATGATGCCGGAAGCACGCATCGTTTCGCCGATGCCTTCCTTCAGGGTTTTACCCTCTTCCCGCGTGAGATCGCGGCCGATCTCGTTTGCGCGTTGAGCGAGGATATCGCTTGCCTTATAGAGGATGTTCCCTCGCTCGACGGCTCCCATACGCCTCCAGCTATCGAACGCCTCAGTTGCCGCTGCGATTGCATTGCCGGCATCTCCGGCAGAGCCTTTGGCATGATGCGACACTACCTGGCCGTCGATGGGGCTGATGTTCTCGAAGGTCTCTTCCGGAGTGGTCCATTCGCCGTTGATGAAGTGTCCATATACTGGCGCGCCGTTGCGCATTTCTCGTGCTGTCATGGAGTTGTCCTTTCGGGTTGGTCGAGTTGCCTGTTGCTGGCAGGTTACCAGCAATGCAGGTGCCATGGAACAGGGGTAATGCGATCCCTGCGGGATCGTG
>CAZGML010000028.1:32601-35744 GCA_964526965.1 uncultured Sphaerobacteraceae bacterium
ACCAGGTCAGCGAGGACCAGCGAGAGCATTGCCTCCAGCACCGGCACGGCGCGGGGTACGACTGATGGATCGTGACGACCGTAAACGGTGATCTTCTCCGGTGTCAGGTCTTTGGTCACCGTTTGCTGTTCGCGCTCGATGGAGGACGTCGGTTTAATAGCGACGCGCACGATGATATCCTCGCCCGAACTGATTCCACCGAGCGTGCCGCCGGCATTATTGTTACCGATGCGAACCCGATCCCCTTCCAGGATGAAGGGATCATTGCTCTCGGAGCCGCGCATGCGGGCCTGTTCGAATCCGCGGCCGATCTCCACGCCTTTGGTGGCAGGCACGCTGAGCATCGCCTGCCCCACCAGCGCGTCGATTTTGCCGTACATCGGTTCGCCCAGCCCGGGTGGCATACCGGTGGCGTGAATCTCGACAATGCCTCCGAGACTATCTTTCTCCGCCTTGGCGGTCATGATCGCGTCGATCATCTTCTCTGCAGCCACCGGGTCAGCCGCACGAACGATGTTTTGCTCGATCACATTACGATCGATGGTTTCGCATGCGATTCCGCCGATCTCCTGCGACCAGGCAAACACCTCGATGCCCACGGACGCGATTATCTTCTTTGCGATGACGCCAGCTGCTACGCGGCCCCAGGTTTCTCGTGCGGAGGATCGACCACCACCGCGATGGTCGCGGTGACCATACTTCTGCCAATACGTGTAATCGGCGTGCCCCGGGCGGAATACCTCCCGCAGGTTGTCATATTTGGAGCTATCTGCATCCTTATTAAAGGTAATGATGCTGATGGGTGCACCGGTAGTATAGCCCTCGAATACACCGGAAAGGATTTCGGCAGCATCTTTCTCGCCACGCGGTGTGGTGACCTTGCTTTGGCCAACCCGACGGCGATCAAGGTCTTTCTGGATATCCTCAACCGTCAGCGGGATGCCGGCTGGCACGCCATCGACAACCACGCCGAGCGCGGCACCGTGGCTCTCACCCCAGGTGGTGATGCGAAAAATCTTGCCGAAACTGCTGCTCATGTTTGCTCCGCTTCGTTGGGCGCCGCTGAAAGCAACGTCCCATACATCTGATAATCATCCTTCGTGGATCGCCGGAAGCCGGCGCGCTCATACAGCCGCTGGCTAACCGGGTTGCCCTGCTGGGTGCTGAGCGCTGCGTGCCGCAATCCCATGCGAGCCATGCGCTGCATGGCGACATTCAGCGTTTCCGCACCGAGCTTCCTGCCCTGGAACTTCGGATGCACAGCTATGCGATCCAGATGTCCCAATTGATGAAAGTACGTGGTTCCGTAATAGCTGGCGACTTCGCCATCGATCAAACCGGCCCAAACTTCCACGGCTGGCTGGCTCATCCACCAGTGGAACTCGCCGGGCATATTGCGCCATATCCACGGAAAAGCGGCGTGATCGGTCGCGATCAGTTGTGTCATCAACCCGGAATCGTCCAGCGTCACCGGCACGAAATCCTGCTGTGGGGAATCAACGGCATCGAGAAAATCCCCGACTCGTTCGTGTCGATAGGCAATGATGGTTTCCATCAGCTCCATGCCGTTGCGTGTGTAGAAGATCGGGCGGCGTCGCTCGAAGGTCTCTGCAGTAATGCAGGCTGCGAACGCCTGTTTATCGGCGGCGTTGAATACGGCGTGGATGAGTGCCGACTCGTGGTGAAAGGCGCTTACCTCGCGCAGGCTAATGATGTCGTGCCGGTGGCGCCAGGGCACAACCAGCACGTACTCGCCGCTGCGAGGGTGCCACTGACTCAAACCCGGCAACGCCGAGATGGCCCGGTAGGCCTCTTCCTCCTGCAAGCGACTGTGAAGATGAAGGCGTAGTGTGGGGAGGTCGTCTTCGGTCAGCGCGACGATCCCGTTTGGGTCGTCGGCCTCGCGTTGAGCCTGGTTGAGAAGTGATCGGAGCGGTGCCACAGCAAATCCGGACGGAGCAAGCGAAGAGGCAGTTCCTGCCTCGTAATCATCCTGCTAGTCTACCGTAGCGCGTTGTATCTGTGGATATGTCACTGGTCGCCATCAGCATCGAAGTCGTTAATCAGATCGACAACAATGCCGTACACGCCCTCGGCGTCGTGTTCGGCGGTGTCGATAATCAGGTCAGCTGCGTCGTAGGCCGATTTCAGGCGTTTATGCTGGCGCTCGTACACGGCTTCGAGCCAGTTGGGGCTCCGCCGTTCCCGCACGACTTCCAGGCTCACATCGAGTGCGATGAGCAAATCGGGATTGCGACTCTTCCACAGATCGCGAACAGCGCTATGTTCCTGGGCGATTGCGTGGGCGTCGTATCCGTTTTCTCGCAGGCGTGATACAAGCGTGGACTTGCCACTGGCACATGGCCCTACAACCGCGACCTTTGGGGATCGCTGACCGCTACTGTTGCTCATGTCACCGGAAAGGTTGCCTGCATTCGGTTGATCGCCATTTGGTCTATCTCCTTCGACACTGCCAACACCACCACAGCGGTGTCATCGCCGGGGCGGTTATTATCACGCATGCGAGCATGATCCAGCACCATATCGGCGATCTCCTGGGCGGTGTGCCCATTGCCTAGCACCCTGGACGCCAGCGCCTGGAAATCGATCGGCTCTAGTTGCTGTCGAAATCCGGAATGCGTAACACCATCGGTGAACAGCACCAACACCACGCCATCCTCGGCGGGGAAGGATTGTACCGCCGGTTTCGTGAACTTCGTGCGGCCAATCGGCCCCGAATCCATCGGCACCACTGATGTCTCGCCATTGCGGCGGAGAAGCATCGGCGAATCGGCGTTGCGGGTCACCACAACTTCGCGCGTTTGCAAATCGACGGAGACGAGATCGAGCGTGGCGGAGACTTGCCCGTGCCGATACGCGAACAGGAAATCATGGGTGGCGCGGGCGACCGCTCCATCCCGCACGCCATCTTTCACCATGCCAACAGCGCGGGCGGAGAGCATGAGGCTCAGGGTTTTGGCGGCCTTGCCGCTGCCCTGCCCGTCTATCATAACGATGCTGAAACCGCCGCCGGGACGTTCCACCACCTCGACCGTGTCGCCGCTGGCGCGACTGGCGTATTTGTGCGTCTTGGCGACCGCAACATCGATGGTGAGAAATTCCTGATCCAGCAGCTTCACGGG
>CAZGML010000029.1:0-35305 GCA_964526965.1 uncultured Sphaerobacteraceae bacterium
ACTCTGGATCAGGCAGTTGGGGTTCGAATCCCTGCACGCCAGCCAAAGAGAAGCCCGTAAGCAATATGCTTACGGGCTTTGTGCTAGTCCGCAAACCCCAGATCGGCCACCACCGGGAAATGATCAGACGCCATGCGTGATGTCTCAGTATCGATGACTTCAGCGGTCAACACGTTGAAGTCTCGCGAGGCGAAGATGTAGTCGATGCGGGCGACTGGCTCGCCGCCTGCGCCAGCGAAGATAGTATCCCCTACTCCCTCACCGGCCAACGCCCAAGCTTCCCTGAGTCCAGCCTTTCCTCCAAAAAGTAAGTCGATCTCACCGGCCTCCGGGGTGGTATTGAAGTCTCCTGACAGAATCACCGGAACGTCCAGCCTGGAAACGTAATTCGAGATAACCCGTATCTGTTCCATCCGCAACAGACTGGCGGCCTCCCGGTTGCTGCCCATGCCAACCTGCAGGTGCGTGTTCAGAACGGCGATCTCCCCCACTCCGGGAACCTGAAGCCGAGTATCCAGCAGACCGCGCTGTTCCATTTCGTCCCGATTCGGAAGCAAATAATTCTCAGAACTTATGATGGGAAACCGTGTGAACGTGGCCACACCGAATTCATGTTCGACGTGGGCGTGTATATCGGGCGGATGGATGAGATTCGCACCAAAGCGATAATCCATTTTCAGCAAGGCCGCCAGTTCTTCGGGTTGATCAGCGCCAGCGGAGCGCGCCCAGAATCGATCGAGCTCTTGCACCGAAACGATGTCTGGCTCTTCTGCCTTGATTACGTTTGCGATCCGGGCAAGATCGAGCGCACAATCCGGTCCGGCAATCTCTCCAGGAGCAGGTGCTGCGGTTACGCAATCATCGTTACCCGCACCATGGTGCGCGTTGTATGTCATCACTCGCAGCGAATCTAGGCTCACGAAATCTACTCCCGGTATTGTTTCGGCGTTCTGATACCAGTGTCCCGCAGTACCGGTAGTTCCGCCAGATCAGGCGCGCTGACGGTGATCCAGCGTCGTGTTGGCGATAAGGAGCAGCACCAGCGAAAGTGCGATCCCCGGTGCCAGCGCAAGCCACGGTGCGATGAGCAGGTAGGACTGGGCGCTGCTGAGCATGGAGCCCCAGGTAGCATGTGGCGGTTGAATACCTACACCGAGAAATGAAATCGTCGCCTCTGTCATGATGGAACGGCTGAGTTGAATCGTCGCGGCAACCGCGATGATATTGCGTAAATTGGGCAAGATGTGGCTCAGGAGAATCCTCGTACGGCCAGCACCGTAGGACTCCGCTGCCAGCACGAACTGCCGTGTCGTGATCTCTCGGGCGGATCCGCGCACAATCCTCGTTACCGGCATCCATCCGGTGAGGCCAATGAGCAAAATCAACTGTGGCACGCCGGGCTGTACAAGCGTTGAGAAGACGAGTATGACGAATAGCGTCGGCAGGGCGAGGGCCAGATCGGTGGAGCGCATAATAACATCGTCGACTCCCCCACCCCGGTAACCGGCCAGCGCGCCCAGCAAGCTGCCGATGACAACGGCAATGGCCGCACTCGCGATACCTATGCCCAACGTGAGTTGAGCTCCCGCCAGAATACGGTGTGCCACGTCGCGACCGTTCTCATCGGTACCGAGCAGGTGATCTGTAGAGGGCGATTGAAGGACTTGGCCAAGATCAATCGCATTTGGGTGCAGGTCTACGATCCAGGGTATGACGACCAAAATGCCGATTACTGCCAGGGCAACGATCAGGCGCATCCTCATTGCAGTTCCACCCTGGGGTCCACACGTGCATGGATGATATCTGTTACCGTGGACGCGAGAACCGTGCTGATGCCCAAAACCATGGTCAGCGCCAGGAGGACAGGATAATCACGACGCCCGACACTCGAGGTCGTCAAATCTCCGATTCCGGGCCAGGAGAAGACCGTCTCCACAACGATGCTGCCTTCAACCAGGTGTGGAAGGTAGAGACCAATCTGCATGAGCACTGGAGCCAGCGCCTGGCGAAATGCGTGAACCGACAGCACCCTTCTCTCCCTGAGGCCCATGCTGCGAGCAGTTCTGATTGAATCGGTTTCCAGGGCTTCGATCATGGCGGCACGCGTATAGAGCATAAATGTTGCGGCTGCTGGTAACGCGAGCGTGGCCGCGGGCAGTACGATGTGGGCCGGGTTTGGCAGCCAGGATAATCCCGTGCCGTCCCTACCGGTGCCTGAAGACGGTGTCCATCCGAGTTGCACGGAGAAGAGGAAGATAAGCAATATTCCCAGCCAAAACGCCGGTAGTGTGATGAAGACTACTGCCGAGGATTTGGAGATGTTGTCGAACAGCCCGCCCGGGCGATTGGCTGCCGCAATTCCGGCGGGGATGCCGGATCCGATCGCGAGCACAGCGGCCGATCCACCCAGGATCAACGTACTGGGTAATCGTTCGAACACGACTCCCAGCGCATCTTGACGGTAGAAATAAGAATTCCCGAAATCGCCGGCGAGCACGTCACCAAACCACGTCACAAGTTGTGACACCAGTGATTCGTCCAGCCCCAGTCTTGCTTCCACTGCAGCTATTTGTTCAGCGCTGAGTTGATCCGGACCGAGTAATGCGTGCGCGGGGCCTCCAGGGGCTGAGTGAACCAGCAGAAAGGTGATAAGAGCCAGCAACACCACCGCGATAGCGAGATGTACGAGTCGCCGGCCCAGGAACCTCGCCATCACGAAGTCCCCCATTTACAGATGTGATTTTGGGCTAGCTTGCCGACCATGTTGGCAGATTCCAGAAGACGTTCACAGGATGAGGCTCTAGCCCTGTGAACCCTGTGGAGAGAACGTGCAGTTCGTTCTCCGAGTAGAGCCACAGGTGCGGCAGATCCTCAGAGTGGACTCGCTGTAGTTCCTCGTAGGCGGCCAGCCGTGTTTCATGGTCGGACGTTGACATCCCCTGGTCACAGAGGTCATCTACTACCGGGTTGGAATAGCCGTACCAGTTGTCAGATTTGAATATGGCCGACTGGTCTGGGTCATAAACAGGATTCCAGATACGGGCCAGGGCATCGTACGAGCCGTCATCACGCCGTGAGTTGAACACGCCGGGTTCAACCATCTCTATCTGCATATCAACGCCGATATCAGCCAGGTTTTGTTGCGCTACCAGCAGGGCCTGCTGGAGTGTTTGATCGTAGGAATAGATCATCACAGTGAAGGCAAGTGGCTCGCCGTCCTTCCTACGCACATCGCTATCTCCCAACTCCCAGCCTGCGGCGTCCAGCCGTCCAGCGGCCATTTCTGGATCATAGGAGTGCACCGTGACCCCATCTTCGCTGTACGCCCACGATGCGGGCGCGACGTTGGCGTGGATTACGGATCCATGGCCCATCAGGATACTGTTGACGATCCCTTCGCGGTCGATTCCACTGAGAATGGCCGTGCGTACTTCCAAATCCTGCCAATAGTCACGCTCGTAGTTCGGGGTCAGGCTGAAATAGCGTGGCGTCTCGACCTCAACGACCTCTACGGCGTCGGAGTTGGCCAGCGCGGAAAGGTCTCGCGGAGCAGCGAGTGCGTACGAAAGCTCGCCACTCATAAGCTGTGTCAGCATCACGTTTTGATCTGTGATGATTCGGAACTCCACGCGGGAGATTTCAGGAGCTCCGCGATAGTGATCCTCAACGGCGTCCATCACGATGGACTCACCAGGCATATAGGTTGTAATCCGGTATGGTCCTGATCCAATCGGGTTCCGATTGAATTCGTCGGTGGCAATATCTTTACCTTCCAGAATATGCCGTGGAACAATTCCCCGGGCGCCACCCTGCGCGAGGAACTGCGGTGTGACCTGTTCAAGCTCAATCGTTACCGTGTGGTCGTCCTCCGCAGTTGCGCGGAGCACCGTCTCAAGCCCCTCGTTGGATGAATTTGTTTTCGGATCCTGAATCGCTTCAATCGTGAAAACCACATCGTGCGCTGTAATCGGTGTGCCGTCGTGAAATACCGCGTCATGATTCAACGTGAACGTATACGTAAGTTCGTCCTCGCTAATTTCCCAGGAGGTCGCGAGCTTGGGCTCAACAGTTCCATCTGGCATATATTGCGTGAGGCTATCAAACAGCAGCGTCTGTGGCACGTCTGCAGGAAAGTGATGAGGCAGTTGCACGAGGGCCGAGAGGCTTCCCGGTTCCTCCAGCGAACCGATCACAAACGTCGGGTTCTCCTGGGTGGCTCCAGTAAACCGGGTCATGGCTGTCATGAGGGACGTTGATGCTGCGGCGAACGACGCGGTTTTTATGAGATTGCGGCGACTTAACACGATGCGCTGGCCTTTCGCTGGTATGTGCCAATCGACAGGATTGGCGACTGTGATGTGGCTTTAAGAAATTGCTGCTTCCTGGCACGCCTGGCACGTGCCAAAAATTGCCTGGTGGTCTATCCGCGCCTCAAAGCCATACCTGTTGCTGAGTTCTGTTATCACTGGCGACATGAGGTCGAACGGGACTTCTCTCTGTACACCGCATTGCTGGCAAACCAGGTGGTGATGACGGTGATTACCAAGGTACTCATAGGAGAGATCGCGATCGCCCATATCCGTCACACATATAATTTCGTGTTCGGTGAGCCAGCCCAGAATGCGATACACCGTCGCGATGTTTATGTCCGGGTCATGAACGGATACTTCGCGCATCACGTCGTCAACAGAAACGTGCCCGCTGGATTTCTGCATCACCTCAAGCACGAGCCGACGCTGGGGCGTCAGTCGCTGCTGAGCTAATCGCAGCTTCTCGATATCGCGTTGGGCCTGCGTTTGGTTCACGCTCCTGAAACTCTCCTTATAGACGAAACTCCAGATGCGAATAATCGCATCTGGAGTTCATGGTATCACAGGCTGTGCATATTTTTGCTTGCGGTTCCTGGCTAATATCGGCGGAGATTCAATCTTCCCTGACCAGTGGTAACCGACCGGTCGTATTCGTTGACATCAAGAATCAGCTTGTTCACCTGGTCCGTGGATTCTGCCAACGCGCGTACCATGACCCACGATACGCCGTGACGCGAGCCAGATGTAACGCCGGCTCGCCCGGGTCGATCATCTCCTATGATCGCCCGCAGGTTATCGGCATAATCGCCCTGTGTGTGTGGTCCGAGAATGAGCATGCTGCCCATGTGGCTCAGGCCCTCAAGGTAGCCGATTTCGTTGATAGCACTACCGATTTCGCCAGGCTGGATACGCACATTATCCATGCACACCCGACCCTCACCGTTGGCACTGCGAACATCAATACGCAAGTGCATTCCGGCGTACGTGAACTGAACGTCGTCGGGATCCCATCCTGGAGTAACGTCTTCGGCCACGAATACCTGTGCATCCGGGGCCGCCGTGATTTTCATATGCTGGCGAAAATCAGCGTCGCGATACGCAATCGTTTGATCCGGTATGTACTCGAATCTGCCGCCCTCATTGACCGTGAAGTCGAGCTCCTGGACTGCAGGATGCTTTGGCGTTTTGTAGATACGCGTAGCCCCCTGCGATGCGAGCAGGAGGTTCGCGTTTGCCCCCACTTCGACAATATGCTCGTATTTCTCGCCGAAGAACGCTCCGCCCGGGTTTACGATGATATACGTCAGCTGGCCTGAATCGTCCAGGTACAGCGGCTGCATGAGCCTCATGACGCCAAAGTGCTCGGTTATCACCGGGCGGGTAACGTCGCCGAACCGCGCTGCCGTCAGTTTGAGGTGACCGGCGAGCTTGCCCTTGCGGGCCGGGCGGTAGCCAAGAGCGGTCTCGGTCATACCGCCTCACCAGCGAGATCGGTCATGAGTATGTCCCTGTGGAACCACTCGATCACTTCATCCAGGCCCTCGTCTGTCTTGAGGTTGGTGAAGACGAACGGGTTGTCGCCTCGTACCTTCAGCGTGTCACTTCGCATCACATCGAGGTTCGCATCCACGTAAGGAGCGAGGTCGGTCTTGTTGATCACCAGCAGGTCGGAACGGATCATGCCATGACCAGCCTTGCGTGGGATCTTCTCACCCTGTGCAACGTCGATGACGTAGATTGAGAAGTCGACCAGTTCGGGGCTGAATGTGGCCGAGAGGTTATCTCCGCCAGATTCAATGAAAAGCACCTCAAGATCCGGGTGGCGACTCAGCATTTCCTCAACTGCCGCATCGTTCATGGATGTGTCTTCGCGAACTGCAGTATGTGGGCATCCACCAGTTTCGACACCAATGATGCGATCCTCAGGCAGAATTCCAGTCGCTGCCAGGATCTTGGCGTCCTCAATGGTGTAGATATCGTTGGTAATTGCGGCCATGGAGACATCGCCAGACATGCGTCGGGTGATGCGCTCAATGAGTTGCGTTTTGCCGGCGCCAACTGGGCCACCGACTCCAATTTTAATTACTCCGTTGTTGCTCATTTCGTATCTCCTAACTCATGAACATGCGGGCTCGCAGGCGTTCGTGCTGTGTTTGGGCAATTTCCAGGCCGGGAGCCACCATGCCGAGATCGTCGTAATCGAGCGATTTAACGCGTTCAACGGCCCTACTCGTCCACTCGTGCGATGCTGTGATAACCAATTGGCCATCCGATTGCCCGATCGGAATGCCGCGAACTGCGTTTTGGGTCAACGTACTGACTGTCCCGGTCAGATGTGCTGTCATTGCGTCATCTTGCGGGATTTCGTAGTGCTTTGTAATTCTCGCGAACTCGATCGCCGGATGAGCGTATTCAAGGGTTGATTCCGGTAATCCGAGGGCATCCACACCAATCGATCGAATGCGCTTTGCCATGGCGATGTCAGCCGCTCTTACCTGAGCCGGAATCGTTGCAGCGATTGCGCGATCGGCAAGATCATTCTCATCTAACCCCTCATACGACATGCGCATGAGTAGCGCATCGGTGAACGTCAACTGGTTTGCGGTGTACACTTGGAGCCAGGCCATGAACGACTCTGCATCGCGGATCTCTCCCCGAAACAGATACTGTTCGAATCCGAACGAATGACTGAAACCACCGGTTGGCAGCGCGGAATCACTCAGTTGCAGGAGCAGGGCAAGGTGCTTCAATGTGTATGCTCGCTATGGCGGAACGGCATCGGCATGATCCGATCCTGCCGCTCGTATGGAACCTCGACGGCTTTAAGGTAGCTCTCCACGGTGTGGTCGTACTGCACCACCATTACCTCGGCGTGGTACTCCGAATTCGCGTCAAAGAACTGCGCCTGAAGATGCCGGTTACCGAGGCTATGCGCGACAACTCCCATTTCCAAAATGGATCGGGGCTGAATTACCAGCACATCGCTCGCCTCTACGCGTAATACGATGGCGTTGCCGTTTTCCATGAACAGAATGTCACCATCCGTCAAATCTGGAGCCCCCGACGGCAATCGCAGCCCTATCTCACGATCATGATCTGTTTTGAGGCGTTGAATGCGCTTCACCAGGTGATCGCTGGGAACGGTTACGGTCTCGAGATGTGTTCCTTCCGGCAAAGGGGTCTCGTGGATATTCCCCTTGAGCTCGGTTACTAGCATGGCGGCTCCTGCTACATGAACGAGTGGTGAATGAGAAGCTTCCAGGAAGGGTAAGAGCGATGTCTCGCCCCTACCCTCTGTTGAGTCCTAGAAGAGGAAGTATCGCTGTGCGAGCGAAACCTGCTCCGCCGGTTCTGCAGTAAGTACTTCTCCATCAATGGAGACTTCGTACGTCTGCGGATCGACCTTGATGTCTGGCGTGGCATCGTTGAGCTTCATCTTCGACTTCGTTGCAGTGCGAGTGTCTCGTACGGCGTAGGTCAACTTGGTGAGGCCCAGCTTGTCTGCGACGCCTGCCTGCTCAGCTGCCTTTGAAATGAAGGCAATGCTGGTGTTGGCGCGAGCTCGGCCGTGCGCACCGAACTGGTTGCGAAGTGTTCGCGGCTGCGGTGTGGTGATGGATGCGTTTGCGTCGCCCATCACTGCCATTGCGATCATTCCGCCCTTAATGATGAGGTCTGGCTTGGTTCCGAAGAACTTCGGATCCCAGAGCACGAGGTCGGCGAACTTGCCGACTTCAATAGAGCCGATCTCCTCGCCCATACCGTGAGCGATGGCCGGGTTGATGGTGTACTTCGCGACATAGCGCTTGATGCGGTTGTTGTCGTCGTTTTCTCCATCGCCGGTCATTGCTCCGCGCTGGCTCTTCATGGAGTCTGCGATCTGCCAGGTGCGTGTAATCACCTCGCCGATACGTCCCATAGCCTGAGAGTCAGATGACGTAATCGAGAACACGCCCATATCGTGCAGCACGTCCTCAGCGGCGATCGTTTCCTCGCGGATACGAGAGTCCGCAAAGGCCACGTCTTCAGGAATATCCGCACGCAGGTGGTGCGTTTCCATCAACATGTCCATGTGCTCGGCAATGGTGTTCTGGGTGAACGGCAGCGTTGGGTTCGTAGATGCCGGCAGAACGTTTGGAAGTCCGGCGATCTTGATGATGTCTGGTGCGTGTCCACCACCAGCACCCTCAGTGTGAAACGTGTGAATGACGCGATCACCAATCGACTTGATGGTCTCGTCCACGAAACCGTTCTCATTCAGAGTATCGGTGTGAATCGCAACCTGGATGTCATACTCTTCGGCGACTCGCAACGAAGTATCGATTGATGAGTGTGTGGCGCCCCAGTCCTCGTGGACTTTTAGTCCAACTGCACCGGCCGTGATCTGCTCGGCCAGCACTTCTGGTACAGAGCCGTGCCCTTTACCCAACAGGCCAATATTCATGGGGAAGTCGTCGGTTGCTTCAAGCATCCGCTGAACCCACCACTCACCCGGGGTGATTGTTGTTGCCTTGGTGCCTTCTGCCGGTCCGGTACCGCCACCGATCATGGTAGTGATACCCGATGACAGGGCGACGCCGATCTGGTCTGTGGCAATGAAGTGGATGTGCGAATCAATTGCACCAGCAGTGAGGATTTTGCCCTCGCCGGCGATGATTTCAGTAGCGACACCAATGACGATATCGACATTGTCTTGTGTATCCGGGTTACCAGCTTTACCGATGGCAAAGATTCGGCCATCGCGCAAGGCGACGTCTGCCTTGTAGACGCCTGTGTAATCCAGGATCACCACATTGGTGATGACAGTATCGGGGATGTCATCCTCGCGCTTGCGGCGAGAGTTCTGACCCATACCGTCGCGGACGGTTTTGCCGCCGCCAAATACGGCTTCTTCACCGTAGGTTGTCTTGTCTTCCTCAACGCGAGCAAAGAGATTGGTATCTCCCAGGCGAACAGCATCGCCCGTTGTCGGACCGTACAGGTCGGTATATTGGCGTCGCGAAACGTTCATACTCATTTTGTCAGGTGCTCCTCATAGCGTTCATCAGCAAACAATACGGGCAGCACATTAGGCACTGCCGAAGATTGACGCTTAGCTGATTGCGCGATCGTACTCGCTGCGGAATCCAAAGACCTCGCGCGAGCCACCGTATGCGACGAGTTGAACTTCTCGCTCGTCTCCTGGTTCGAAGCGGGCGGATGTACCAGCAGGAATATCGAGTCGGAATCCGACAGCCTTCTCGCGGTCGAATTGCAGGCTTCCGTTCACTTCGGCGAAGTGGTAGTGAGAACCAACCTGCACTGGTCGGTCTCCAACGTTCTTCACCTGAACCGTCACGGTTTCCCGGCCTTCGTTGATGATGACGTCCTCGTTATTGAGGATGAACTCACCGGGGACGTCCGTTGCAGACTTGCCATTTCCGGAATCGGAAGCGCTACGAATCGGATCGTGAACGGTTACCAGCTTGGTACCGTCGGGGAAGGTTACTTCCACCTGGATCGTATCGATGAGGGTTGAAACCCCTTCCATTACGTCATCTTCTGTGAGGATGGTGGTGCCATAGCTCATCAGGTCGGTTACGGTGCGACCATCGCGCGCGCCTTCCATAATTTCGCAAGTGATGAGTGCAACAGCCTCTGGATGGTTCAGCTTTAGGCCTCGCTCACGTCGACGGCGGGCCACATCGCCAGCGACCACAATCATGAGCTTTTCATGTTCGCGTGGTGTAATACGCACGATGACTTCCTCCTTGTAAAGACATCCCAATTGCATGTCCCTGAACATCCGATCGGAATGTCTCTTCCTTACATTCCGCTCCGCTTAGCTAATGGTGTCAGAGCGTTAGTGGACTCCAATAATTAGATGCACGTTCTATGCCCTTGATTCGCCGGGTGAGTTACCACCTCCACGGAACTTGTCGATCACGACCTTGTGCAGGTTGTTCTGATAGGCAACTGCGCCGAGAACAATCACGACACCGAGGATCTGCAGCATCGACGGAATCTCATCGAAGAGAACCGGCGCGATGACCGCAACTGTGGCGATCGGGCTCAACAGGAGCAGACCAGCGACGATGGTGGTGTCCATGCGAACCGAACCGTACTGAACAAACGTCCATGCGATGGCCTGACCGAAGATGGCCAGAACGATCATCCACACCCAGTTCATGGCGGTAATCTCGTCGCCAAGAGTGGTTTCCGGATTCATCGGAAGTTCACCGTCGACCAGAACACCGTGAGTAAGGTCGAAACCGCGATCGGAGAAGAAGGCCATGAAGATTGCCGGAGCAACCAGCTGTGCGACGCAGGTGATAGCCATCGGCTGCAGAATGCGACCTGGGTTGACTGTTGACGACTTGCGGCTGGCGTACAGGTAAATGCCGTAACAAATACCCGAGACAGCACCGAGAATCGTTCCCAGAATTGCGATATTCATACCGTAAACTTCGGAGGGTCCGGTGCCGGTTTGTTCATCGAAAACACCGCCAGTGAGGATGACGCCGAAAATCATGATCGGCACGAGCACGAAGTAGCTCTTTGGTACCCGGTACTTGTCGAAGATAGCTGCCAGTGCCGGGAGGATGATAATTTGCAGGTTCAGGAGGACTGAAGCAATACCGGAACCAACAAAGAAGATCGAATAATTCCAGGCGGTAAAGTCGATTCCGAGGAAGAGACCAGCAACAAGTGCCAGGTAAATACCGGTTTTGTTGAGTCCTCCCTTTTGCTGGCGCTCGCGGAGTGCAAATGGTACGAGCACAATGAAAGCGATCCCCACGCGGAGAATCACCGAAGTAGAAGGCTCGAAGTTGGCGAGTTTTACCCATGGGGCGGTAAACGCCAGCGCGACGATGCCGATAATCAGAATTATTGCGGCCTTGGCAACACTTCCATCTTCCTGGTCGGGCGGAGCCTTCGCTGACGCGACCTGGTCGCCGCTTACGCTCGACTTGCTGATGTTATCATCCAATGCAGTTTCCCTTTCATACACGCTGGAAAATTAGCTGGCGACCTTCACCAGCGAGGCTCAAGGAGAGTTAACGCTTACGCTTGGCACTTGCTATGCTAGCGGGTGAGCACAGCATTGTCCAATAATTCACAAAGTCCACATGCCTTGACGAAATAATGTGTTTTCCCACATTAGAGTCGGGAAACACCTCGCACAATCCTCTGTAACAAAGCCGCGCTGGCGTCACGAGTAAGTTTTTTGTCCGCGTGTTCAAAACATTGACGGCTCTTGCCGTGCCACTTTTCTACTTAACGGGAGTTCGCAAGATTGCTGCCTCGAGCTTTGGAGATCTGGCGCATGAGAAAATCACAGATTTTCCCCGACAGTGTCTTACTCCTCATTCCGAAGCTAAGCTCGCTGACCTGAATATTCAAATCTTCGGGTATGTCAGCGTTGGGACGTGGCAACACGTGCCGCAAGCCCAAGGAAAACTACACCGGCTACGTTGTTCATTACCTTTTGAGCGCGCAACGACTTCGTAACCTTCGCCCCTATGCCGGCGGAAAACGTGGCGATCAGTCCAAATGCGAAGAGCGTTGCGACAATAAAGAGTCCGCCGAGTGCCAACATCTGCAGGGTCGCATGCCCGGCGCCGGGGTCGACGAACTGTGGGAGAAAGGTCAGGAAGAAAATGGAAACCTTGGGGTTGGCGACATTCATCACAATGCCGCGGAGGTAATACGCGCGTCCAGCTTTCAACAGATCGGCATTGGCATCCACCGTCTCTGCCCTGGATCGAAACGACTGCCATGCGAGATAGCAGAGGTAAATGGCTCCAGCGAATTTCAGCGCACTGAAGGCAAGTTGGGATGTCTGGATAACTGCCGCGACGCCAAGAGCGACCGCCGCAGTGTGCACGATGAGTCCGGTGCAGAGTCCAAGCACAATGGTCAAGCCGATCCGCCGACCATGCACCGCAGAGTTCGTGAGTACGAAGACGTTATCGGGTCCTGGTACAAATGCCAGCACAAGCGCTGCACCAAGGAATGCGATAATCGTTTCCGGACTCATGACCCTTACACACTCCATGTCGACCGGACCAAACCTGGTGTTTGATCAGGAAAATCACGTGTACCTTATTGTACGCCACTATCTGTCGACGGACATAAAAACCACCCACACTGGGGTGCCTCGTTACCTTTTAGGATTTCTCCCGGGACGGTAGACGGGAATCGAAACCGGAGTACAGGTGAATTGACGGCGTCGCTTCTTTATGATGCAAGTAGCCGGTGTTGCGAACTTGCCAGGTGGCCGCCAAATGTCCACCCTAACTCAAAAGCCACCCTGTGAAGAGTGGCCACATTTCTGATTCTATAGTGTTCTCCTGGAGCGGGAGACGGGACTCGAACCCGCGACATTCTGCTTGGAAGGCAGACACTCTACCGACTGAGTTACTCCCGCGTAACCTAGCTTGCTGAGTATAGTACGAGCATGGCCAAGTCGACAAATCAATTGCGTACTCTGCCGTACAATACCTCAGGGTTGGTACAGCGATTTGTACACGTGGTTCACGATGAGGTAATGAATGGTTCACAAGGTCTTTGCCGATACTCCAGAATCTCGAATCTGGTTTGAGGCGATTGCCGACATTTCGGACGAAGAGAAGAATCGCATTCAGATTCCGGACGAAGATACCTGGCGGCATTGGCTGGAATACGTTGAGGTCCCGGCCGAAGATATCGACGATGTAATTGCCACAACCCCCGGCCCCGACCGGGACGCAGATCTCTTTGATATCCTTCAGCGTGGGGCTGCCTGGCTTATCAGCGATATGGGGCAAATCAAACCCCTCCCCCGCTTTGCGCCACTCGCTGACTTTAACCATCCCCGCTATCGCTATTTCTATGTGCAACTACTCACTGCATGCTTGCCCTTTGCACAGCAGTACCATCGCACCCTTGGTATTCCGGAAGAAATCTCACAGGCTACGTTCGCAGATCTCGGCCGCAACGTGCGCGTTCATCGCAAACGCGAAGGCGTTGGCGGCCTCGGCGTGATGTGGTGGCTCATGCTGCACTTCCGCGGGCTCATCTACCAGTTGGGACGGCTCCAGTTCGAGATGCAGCATGCGAACCAGGATATCGCTACCTCCATGCGCGAGCATGGCATTGAGGCCACAGAGCAAACGAATGTCTTGGCAATACATATCCCAGACTTCATGGGGCCAATAGACCACGATGCCTGCAGCGACTCGTTGGAGCAATCCGCGGAGTTCTTCGGTACGTACTTTCCGGATTGGCCCGTGCGCTATGGCGTGTGCAGCTCCTGGCTGCTGGATCCTCAGCTTAAAGATGTTCTCCGGCCAATCTCAAATATCATTCGCTTTCAGGATCGGTTTACGATCGCCGACGGCACAAGTGATTCCAACGAAGCGATCATGCAGTTCGTCTTTGGAAAACACGTGAAGGATATCGATTCGATCGATCCGCAGTCTTCTCTGGAGCGCGGTATCATCGCACATCTCAAAGAAGGCAAACCCTGGCACAGTCGGCAGGGATGGCTGGAGCTTCCACCTCGCAAACGCTAAATGCCTGGAACATAGTTCACAACGCCTCGTGCATCTATTGGATTCGGAGCGTAGAATTAGGGCAGTTTTCGGGGACCCTTCTTCCCCAGCTATGTTCCAGGAAATCGAGGCATGTTAATGGAGCGACGTATCCGAATCACCCGCCGATTGGCAATCGCCACGGCCGTCGGTATGTTGATAGTTCTACTTATGGGCGCCCGTGTGACTTCCACCGGGTCCGGCGAAGGTTGCGGTACTGACTGGCCGCTCTGCCACGGAAGCTGGCTGCCCCAGAATACTTACGAGAGCATCACTGAATATAGCCACCGTATCGTTACCGGCGCAGAGGGAATCCTGGTTGCGGCGACATCCATCATGGCGTGGAGCTTGCGCAAGAATTACCGGGAAGTCGTGGTACTCGTTCCGATAATGGCGGGAACGCTGATCATACAAAGCCTGATGGGTGCTGCCGCTGTGATGTGGCCGCAAACCCCTGAGGTCATGGCGACGCACTTCGGTATCTCACTACTCTGTTTGGGATCAGCGGCGCTCCTCGCGACCGTATTGAAGGAAGATCGCGAGGAGGATCAGGAGATTTCCCTCGCACCTGCCGGTGCCAACTCCAGGCACCTCTCGCAGTTCAAGTGGCTGGCGCTCAGCGGCGCCGGTCTCGCAATACTTGTCGCCTACTCCGGTGCGTATGTGCGTCACCGGGGTGCCGAGCTCGCCTGCACGAGTTGGCCGACCTGTAACGGGCAGCTAATTCCAGAGTTTGGTGGGCTCCACGGTGTTCACACCATTCACCGACTAATGGCACTTCTCATCACCGTTTGGCTGTTGGCTCTGCTGTACTGGGGATTCAAACTTCGGTACGACCGTCCGGCACTGTGGCGCAACAGCATCCTCGCCTTCTCGTTTGTGATCTTGCAATCGATCTTCGGCCTGATCGTGATTGAAAGCGGCCTGGCATTGATGGCCACGCTGGCGCACGCGTTTGGGATGAGTGTATTGTTTGTTGTGTTGTGTGAGGGAACCAGACTTTCATGGCGACCGACGAAGCGTTCGTCGACGTCCGACGTTACGGAAGATCGGGAAATTCTAGGCAGTCAAGTGTCGGGCACCGTGGCATAATAGGAACCGAACCTCGAGAGTGAGGTTCCCGTGGGCCTGTAGCTCAGCGGTAGAGCACGGGGCTCATAACCCCTTGGTCGCAGGTTCGAACCCTGCCAGGCCTACCAAATCGAAAGATAATGAGGGAGCAGAAAACAACGCGTGACAGACAACATCCAGGATTTTCAGGATCAGATCGCTCATAGTCGGGCGTTAGCGGTGGATATCGCCGATATCATCGCCGAGACCCCCGCTGCAGATACAAGGGTCATTGATATTCACGAGCATTCATCAATCGCCGATGTGTTCGTGATCTGCTCGGGCGAGAATGAACGGCAACTCCGCGCGATCTACCGGGCCATTCTCGATGAGATGGGCAAAGCTGGTCACGATCCGATCCGCACGGAAGGCGATACCACCTCTGGATGGATGCTGATCGACTTTGGCGATGTTGTTGTGCATGTGTTCGATGATGATTTGCGTGGCTTCTACGATCTCGAAGGTCGGTGGGAAAACGCGCCAGTGCTTCTTTCGATTCAGTAAATTTTGCGACTGAGGTACCCAGGATCGACGATGAATAACTCCAACAATGCGACGACCTTCCTGGTCGGAATTCTTATTGGCCTTCTCGGCGGATTCTTCATCGGCGCATTTTTCGGCAAGAGTATATTCCAACTCGCATCATTGCTCATTCATATGGTCACCAAAGGGTCGAAATCCGATAAGGACCGCATGAAGTTCGAGCTGCTTCTCCAGTAGCCTGATCTACTCAATGAGACAAATCGAAACGGTGCCAGCTCCAATCATGAGGTTGGGGCTGAACTGTCGATGAGCCCCTTGTCTGGCTGTCGTGCGAGTAACCACAGGATCACCAGCAGGATGATAGCCAGCACGATTAGTGCTATCAGCTTGGCTTCCTGCGTGGGCAGAAACAGCGCCGCAGCCCCGAAAATTCCCGAAATCCCCGAGAAGATCAGTACGATCTGCTTCTGATTGAATCCGGCGCGGAGCAGCCGATGGTGCAAATGCCGGTTATCGCGGTGCATTGCGTTCTGCCCGTTCATGATGCGATTCATGGTGACCCAGAGGCCGTCCATGATGGGAAAGCCGAGAACGAGGAGCATCATCCCGATCTTGGCGCCGCCGATAATCGAGATCACTCCGAGTGTATAGCCGAGGAACATCGCACCCGCGTCGCCCATAATCACCTTGCTCGGATGCCAGTTGAACGGGAGGAATCCGAGGATTGCCGCGCCGAGCATGAGTGGCAGGAGCGATATGGTGAACTGGGGAAGTCCGCCAAAGCCCCAGAACGTGTGGATGAACATCACACTGCATGCGACAAGTGAGATCGAACCAGCGAGGCCGTCCAGCCCATCTACCCAGTTCATCACGTTCATCATGCCTACCAGCCAGACCACCGTTCCGATAACAGCGATGATGAGTGGAAACGTTGTGAGGCCGAATATCGGCAGGTGCACCTGTTCGATAATCATGCCGCGAGATTCACCCTGAAACCTGGGCATGATGACCATCATGGCGGCGACCACCTGCCAGATCAGCCGAACAGTAGGTGGCAGGCTAATCGCATCATCCACCAGCATCACGGCGACGACGATTGCGGCACCAATGACCATGAGCAGGATTCGCTCCGTCTCAGCCGGAAAGCGCTCTACTGGCAGTGAGTACGAAACACCGACACCAACCAGAAACGCCAGGTACATGGCGACGCCAAGACCTCGCGCAACAATGTTTGGATTGACGCGTGTGGGGCCTGGTCGATCGACCAGACCCCATTTTTCGAATAACGAGCTCGCCTTCGCCACAAATGCATACGAAGCAATCAGCGTTATTAGGAATAGAACCAGCGCGATGAGCCCATTAGCCAAGGATGAGATCCTTCAATAGCGTCGTGTTGCCTAGCTGAGGCCGGGAACGCCAAAGCCCGACGTGAGCTCACGAACCTGCTTTCGCACCTCGTCGAGGTTGGACTGGTTCTCCGGCTCGCGCAGCACGCGCACCATCATATCCGCCACCGCTTCGACATCAGCTTCTTTGAATCCGCGCGTCGTCACGGCCGGCGTGCCGATGCGGAGTCCACTGGTCTGGAATGCGCTGCGCTTCTCGCCTGGAATGGTGTTGCGGTTTGTGGAAATGCCAACTTCGTCAAGGATCCGCTCAGCCTTGCGACCACTGATCCCGAGGGCATCTACATTCACCAGGAAGAGATGATTGTCGGTTCCGCCCGTAATCACGGGCACTCCGCGCTCAACGAAAGCCTTGGCCATAGCCGCAGCGTTCGCCTTCACCTGCTTAGCGTACGTCTTGAAGTCATCGCCTGCTGCCTCGCCAAATGCGATCGCCTTGGCAGCGATGATGTGCATCAGCGGTCCCCCCTGCATACCCGGGAACACCGTCTTGTTGATTCCCTTGGACAGCTCCTCGTCATCGGTCAAGATGAAGCCGGAGCGTGGGCCGCGCAGAGTCTTGTGTGCTGTCGACGTGGTGATGTGGGCGTGACCAACAGAGCTTGGGTGCTCGCCTGCCGCAATGAGCCCGGCGATGTGCGCTATGTCCGAGAAGAGGTACGCCCCTACTTCGTCTGCAATTTCACGGAACTTTTTGAAATCGATTGTGCGGCTGTATGCGCTGGCACCAGAGATGATCGCCTTCGGGCGCACCTCCTTGGCAACACGCAAGACCTCGTCGTAGTTGATCAGGCCGGTGTCTTGCTCCACGCCGTAGAAATGGGCTTCGAAGAATCTGCCGGAGAAGTTGACGTCCTTCCCGTGAGTCAGGTGTCCACCCTCGCTCAGGTTCATCCCGAGAATTTTGTCGCCGGGATCCAGCACGGAGAAAAACGCAGCCAGATTGGCGTTTGCACCGGAGTGAGGCTGCACGTTCGCGTAGCCGGCGCCGAAGAGGCTTGTTACGCGTTCGATGGCAAGGTTCTCTACGATATCGACGTATTCACATCCGCCGTAGTATCGCTTGCCTGGAAGGCCCTCTGCATATTTGTTGGTGAGCACCGTACCGGCTGCTGCCAACACTGCAGGACTGACATAGTTTTCGGAAGCGATGAGCTCGATTCCTTCCTTCTGTCGCTGCTCCTCTTTCTGAATCGCTGCAGCAACATCAGGATCAGCCTGCTTAATCACATCAAGACCAACCATCGTACCTGGCTCCTGTCAATTAGCATCGAAAACCATGGATATTTAGCGGTTATCGTGCCGTCGAAAGCATCGTTGGCAGTGTAACATGGAGGCTGCAAAACGCTGATAACTCAGGGAGATTTTTTAATGCGTGTACTCGTCACCGGCGGAGCTGGATACATCGGGAGTGTCGCCATCGAGAGGTTGTTGGCCAAGGGGCACGATGTGGTTGCACTTGATTCACTTGTGCGCGGCCACCGACGGGCGATTCCAGAAGACGTCAAGTTTTTGGAATGTGACCTGCGCGATCCCATTGCAACCCGAGAGGCAGTAAGTCAATCCGGCGCCGATGCAATCATGCACTTCGCAGCGTTGCATCTTGTGCCAGAATCCGTATCCGACCCGGGTGCGTACTTCCAAACCAATGTTGCGGGCGGTATCAATCTGCTCTGTGCTGCGCGTGATGCCGGGATCAAGCGTTTTGTGTTTAGCTCCACAGCGGCGGTGTATGGCTCACCGCAGAGCCTGCCAATTCAGGAAGATGACCCTAAGAAGCCGATCAACCCCTACGGTCATTCGAAATACATGGTGGAGCAGTTCTTCCCGGAGTTCAAGCGCGAGCACGGCATCAACTGGGCTGCCTTTCGGTACTTCAACGTGGCGGGTGCCACGGAAACACGAGGCGAGGACCATCGGCCGGAAACACACGTGATCCCGGTGGCGCTTGAAGTACTGATGGGCAAACGCGATGCCTTTACGGTATTCGGCACGGATTATCCGACTGAGGATGGCACCTGTATACGCGATTACGTTCACGTGATTGACCTGGCCGATGCGCACATTCGTGCCGTTGAGGCGCTGGATGGCAGGTCACTTGGTCCGATCAATCTCGGAACACGCGATGGCTTTTCTGTGAAGCAAATCGTCGATGCAGTCGAGCGCGTAACGGGTCGAGAGCTCAACGTGAAGTACGGCGAGCGCCGGGCGGGCGATCCTCCGGCACTGATTGCTGATACCTCAAAAGCCCAGGAACTCATCGGCTGGAACCCGGTTCGATCAACTATGGATGAAATGATCGGTAGCGCCTGGAAATGGATGCAGGCACATCCCGAGGGATATGGCGAAGGCTAGAACCAGGATTTCGAGAAATTATTAGGACCTAGGCGTGGTGGTTGTGCGCGGGCGGTACAGTCGGTGGCGATTGCACGGAGTTGCGCTGACCGAATTTGTTCTCCGTGCCGTTAATAAGTCGCTTGATGTTGGAGCGATGCTGGAACACGATTATCGCTCCTACGCCCACAATGCCAACCGCCCACCACGCCGGCACCTGGCCAAAGAACGCGAGGATTACCACCGTCAGTGGACCCAACAGTGCCGTCAGTATTGAGGCCAGCGAAACGTATTTCGTGACCCACACCACAGCCACAACGAAGAGCAGGAACAGCACCAGCCATGGGAATATGGCCACGGCAGCCCCGCCGCCGGTTGCCATGCCCTTGCCACCCTTCATGCGAATGTAGGGAGACCAGCAATGCCCGGCGGTTGCTGCAATTGCGACCACCGCAACTGCCCAATCAGGCAGGTCCCACCATCGTGCGAAGACAACGGGCAGAAAGCCTTTACTGAAATCGAGGAGAAAGATAGCGATGGCGATGCGCCATCCGAGGATGCGCAAGGAGTTGGTGGCTCCGGTGGCACCACTTCCGGCCGTGCGGATGTCAACACCCTTGAGCCACTTGCCCAACACAAGTCCCCACGGCACGGCCGCGAAGAAGAATGCCGCTACCACCAGTCCCACGGAAATGATATTAACCATGGCTAGAAGTCCTCGTGTCGATCCCTGAAGCTCATTCGAATAGGCGTTCCTTCGAAACCGAATGCCTTACGCAATTCGTTTTCCAGATACCGTCTATACGTAAAGTGTATCTGTTTTGGATCGTTTGTGAAAAAGATGAATGTTGGGGGATCAATGTCCGCCTGGGTCGCGTAGTAGAACTTGATCCACTTTCCTGGCCGGCTGGGCGGTTGATGCTTGTCTACAGCCTCTTTCAGCACACGATTGAGCGCAGCGGTGCTGATGCGTCGTTGTCGCTCTTCAAGTACCTCCAGGGCCGTTTCAAGCACTTGTTCTACTCGCTGACCCAGTTTGGCCGAGATGAACACAACTGGAGCGTAGGGCATGAAGTCAAGCTCACGCGCGGCTACTGCTCGCCATGCGTCCATCGTGGAGTGATCTTTTTCGATCAGGTCCCATTTATTGACGGCGACAATCAGGCCTTTCTTCTGCTCTTCGACGTATCCCGCAATGTGAAGATCCTGGGTGGTGAAGCCGTCTTCCGCGTTGATCAGCAGGATGACGATGTCTGCCCGCTCGATCGCCCGCATGGAGCGCATCACACTGACGCGTTCGATTCCGCGCTCCACGCGCCCACTGCGGCGAATGCCGGCCGTATCAATGAGCGTGATCGGCTCGTCGTTCCAGTAGAGTTGTGTGTCCAGGCTGTCGCGCGTCGTGCCCGCAACATCGCTGACAATGGCACGCTCCTGCCCAAGTAGCGAATTGAGCAACGCACTCTTGCCGACGTTCGGGCGACCGACGATCGCGATATTCGGTCCCT
Organism: uncultured Sphaerobacteraceae bacterium; assembly: GCA_964526965.1. GTDB lineage: Bacteria > Chloroflexota > Chloroflexia > Thermomicrobiales > UBA6265 > UBA6265. The sequence continues at coordinate 20,706 of CAZGML010000029.1, forward strand.
CGAGCTCGTCTTCGTCGTCTTCATCGAACTCCGGCAACGCTTCAACGACTTTGTCGAGCATATCTCCGGTGCCGTTTCCGTGATAGGCGGATATCGGCATTGGCTCGCCCAGTCCGAGCTCGTAATACTCATACGCAGCTTCACGGCGTTTCGCGGAATCGGCCTTATTCAGTGCGAGTACTACAGGCTTGTCTGCCCGGCGAAGGATCTCGGCAATGTCGAAGTCCCCGGCCGTAGGTGCGCCAGCGAGAATATCCGTCACGAAGACGATCACATCGGCTTCCGATATTGCGGCCAGCGCCTGTTCACGCGTTTCTTCCGCGATGTGCGTTTCCGAATCCGGGTCGCCGCCTGCTGTTCGGGTGATTTCATCATCCTGAAGCAGACCACCTGTATCGACCACGGTGAACTCCGCCCCGATCCATTCGGCTGTCGCATACGTTCGATCCCGAGTGGTGCCCGGTTCGTTCTGGACGATCGCACGGCGTTCGCCGATCAGGCGGTTGAAGAGCGTAGATTTTCCTACATTGGGTCTGCCCACAAGGGCAACGATCGGTTTGGCCACGGATACCTCATGGTCATTAGACGGACGACTATGCGAGGTGCTGTCGCAACGGTTGGGACAGTGTAAGACTGCATGGCGCAATTATGCCATACAGTCTTACTTTCATAGTTCGGATTAAGTTATTGGGTTTTCAGCACGTCGACCAGGCGGTCGATTCCTTCCTTGCTGTTCATTTCGGTGGCGGCAATCAGTAACAGATCGCTCCAGTCGTCGTTGAACATGCCTAGGTCGACTCCGCCGAGAATCCCCTCTTCAAGCAACGCTTGAAGGATTTCTGTGGCTGGTTTTGGTGTGCGCACGGTGAATTCGTGGAAGAATTCGGAATCAAACGCGAGCTCGTATCCATCCAGTTGGGAGATTTGGTCCGCCAGGTAGTGGGCGTTGGTGTACGCCGCCTGCCCTACTTCTCGGAACCCTTCCGGGCCAAGCGTGCTCATGTAAACGGTTGCGGCGGTTGCCATCAAACCCTGGTTGGTGCAGATGTTGGAGGTCGCCTTCTCGCGCCGGATGTGCTGCTCACGAGTTTGCAGTGTCAGCACATAGCCCCGCTTGCCTTCGCTATCGCTGGTGATACCGGCAATGCGGCCAGGCATCTGACGAACAAGCTTCTGTGTCGACCCCAAAAGTCCGACATACGGCCCACCGTAGCTTTGGGCAACACCGAGACTTTGCCCTTCGGCGGTGACCACGTCGGCGCCAAGCTCACCCGGCGATTTCATCAGCGATAGCGGCACCGGAGAGGTGGATACGACCAGCTGCGTGCCGTTTTCATGTGCGAGGTTGGCAATGGCTTCCACGTCTTCGATAGCACCAAAGAAGTTTGGCGACGCTATCGCGATGCAGGCCAGGTCTTCGCTGAGATGCGGCTTCAGGTCGTCGACGGTCAGCACGTAGGGGTTGGCTGGTTCCACATGGGTTATTTCAACGCCGGCGCCATCTACGTAGGTGTGCATCACGTCCCGATACGAGGGAGGTACGGTGCCCGCAAGCAGCACACGATGCTTTTTGCGGCTGTTGGCGACCGTCATGAGTGCGCCTTCGGCGAATGCCGTCGCGCCGTCGTACATGCTTGCGTTTGCTACCTCGGTACCGAGCAGGGCCGCAACCATCGACTGGAACTCATAGATCACCTGAAGCGTTCCCTGGGCGACCTCTGGCTGGTATGGCGTGTAGGCAGTGTAAAACTCGCCACGGCTTAAAATCTGCCCGACTGTTGCCGGCACATAATGCTGGTACGAGCCAGCGCCCATGTAGTTATCTTCAGGATTTGGCACGACATTTTTCGCGGCCAGGTCCTGCAGCCGACGGGCGGCTTCCATTTCGGTAAGCTGCCGAGGCAGGTTCAGTTCTGGAAAACGGACATCCTCCGGAACAGGAGCGAACAGCTCCTCGACCGATGTCGCCCCAATGGTATCGAGCATCGCTCGACGATCGTCCGAAGTATGCGGATTAAATGACATAGCGGAAGGATGGCCCCTCTTCTTTAGATACCTGTGAAAATTACTCGTTGGCTTCAAATTCCTTGTAGGCTGCCGGGTCCATCAATTCATCAAGTTGTGACGGATCGTTCACCTTGACTTTCACCAGCCATGCGTCGTCGTACGGGGAGTTGTTGATGACCTCAGGACCATCGACAGCAGCTTCGTTTACCTCCACGACTTCTCCATCGACCGATGAATAGATGTCGGAGGCTGCTTTCACGGATTCGACCACGCCATACGGGTCGCCAGCCTTAACCTCTTCGCCTACTTCAGGCAGTTCAAGGTATGTAATATCTCCGAGCTCATTCTGGGCATGATCGGTGATGCCAAACGTGGCGATGTCGCCTTCAAGCGATACCCATTCGTGCGTTTTCGTGTATTTCCGGTTCTCTGGTACGCTCATTACTTTCACTCCTTGATTCTTCAGAATGCATCTGTGAGATGCCGTTCAACCTCATGATTATGCTACGAGTTACCGATATCGTCAGGTGAGTACGCGAGTTATGCGTCTCGTTTGTAGAACGGTGTCTTCACCTGAACGGCTTTCACCGGCTTGCCCCGGACCATAACGTCGAACTCATTTCCGACACCAGCGTGCTTCGAGGCAATCATGGCAAGCCCGATATTTTCACCGAGCGTGGGAGACTTGGTGCCACTCGTTACGGCACCGATTTCCTCACCATCGACTGTAACCGGGTAGCCGGTGCGCGGGGCGCCGCCCTTGCCAAGATACTTGAATCCAACTGTCTTGCGAGTCGGCTTGGCTTCCTTCACCGCGGCCATTGCATCGCGACCGATGAAGTCGCCCTTCTTCAATTTTACTGCCCAGCCGAGGTTTGCCTCGTATGGGCTGATATCGCGCCCCAACTCCTGGCCGTACAGCGGCATGCGAGCTTCGAGACGAAGGGTGTCACGCGCACCCAGTCCGACAGGTACCAGGCCATCATCCTTGCCGGCTTCGAGCAAAGCGTCCCAAATTGTGGCGATCTTGTCGCGGTCGGCATAGAACTCAAAGCCATCCTCACCGGTATATCCGGTGCGAGCGGTCTTGGTTTCCACGCCGGCGATTATGGCATTGTCCCAGGAAAAGTCCTCGATCTCGGCGAGATTCTTGTCCGTCACCTTCGCGACGATCTCCTGCGCCCTTGGGCCCTGAATCGCGATCATGCCTGTTTTGGGAGAGATGTCCTCGAGCGTGACATCGAGATCAGTTCGTTCGGCGCCGTGCTTGTGCCACCATTCGACATCTGCTGCGGCGTTCGCCGCGTTCATGCACGCGATGTAGCCATCCTCGCCTTCCGGATTGCGATAGACAATGACATCGTCAATAACGCCTCCATCCGGCGTGCCGATCAAGGTGTACTTGGCCTCACCTGGCTTCAGCGTCGACATGTCGTTCGTAGTTGTGTATTGCAGGAACTCCATCGCGTCCGGCCCAGTGAACAGGAACTGTCCCATGTGGCACAGATCGAAAAGTCCGGCCTTCGTGCGCACGGTGTTGTGCTCGGCAATTACACCTTCGTACTGAACCGGCATCTTCCAGCCCGCGAACGGAACCATTCGCGCACCGCGCTCAATATGTTTCTCGGTCATCGGTGTCGTTTTCAGATCTTCACTCAATTGAACCTTCTCCCCTTCCCTGTTGGGCGATGTACGTGCGTAACGCTATATCAAGAAGCCAAAGTGTTTGCTGTGTTGAATGTCCGAACCGGATATTTTCCGCTCATACATGCGTGGCAAAACTTGTTGTCGCCCTTGCCGATCGCATCTATGAGCCCCTCAAGCGTAAGATATTCCAGCGAATCGACGCCGATATGTTCCGCGATCTGCGGAATCGTCAGTCGGGCGGCGATCAACTCCTCGCGTTTCGCCAGGTCCACGCCCAGGTAGCAGGGCCACACGATTGGTGGAGCGTGCACACGCATGTGCACTTCCTTCGCGCCAGCGCTTCTCACGAGATCAACGATTGGGCGACTGGTAGTTCCACGCACGATCGTATCGTCGATCAGGACAACGCGTTTGTCCTTAACTACTTCTGGCAGAACGTTGAACTTGAGGCGAACCTGTTGCTGCCGCATGCGTTGGTTGGGCTGGATGAATGTGCGGCCGATATAACGATTCTTGATCAACGCCTCGCTAAACGGGATTCCGGTCTCCTGGGCAAAACCGATAGCGGCAGGCGTGGCCGAATCCGGGAGGCCGACGACCACATCCGCATCGACCGGAGCTTCACGCGCCAGCTTGCGGCCCATATTCTGGCGCATAAGGTGCAGTCGCTGACCCATGATTTCGCTATCCGGGCGAGCAAAATAGACGAGTTCAAGCAGGCAAAGCGCCTGGGCCTGGGGCGGCCCGGTTCCGAGCGATTCGAAGCCGTTCTGGTCAATACGGATGATCTCTCCGGGTTCCACCTCGCGAACAAACTCGGCACCGACAGTCATGAGAGCGCAGGATTCGGAGGCAATAACATGTCCACCATCCATTTCTCCGATACAGAGAGGCCGAATGCCAACCGGATCGCGCACGGCGTAAATATCGTGCTCAGTGAGGACCGAAAGGCTATATGCGCCAACCATTTTTGGCATGGCGTTGCGAATCTTTTGTCCCATATTAAAGCCGTCCGCGAGTGCGATTACGCGCGCCAAAACTTCTGAATCGGTGGTGGACACGAACTCTTCGCCCTGGGCCTCGAGCTCCTCTCGTAGCGGGATCACGTTGGTAATGTTGCCGTTGTGAGAAATAGCGATGGGGCCGAGGTCAGTATCAACGTGCATGGGGCCCGCGTTGGCCAGCACAGTGGATCCAGCTGTGCTGTATCGAGTGTGACCAATAGCAGCGAAGCCGTTGAGGCTGTCGATATCCTCTTCGTTAAATGCGTTCGATACGAGGCCGAGGCTACGCCGCCACCGAATGCCGTTACCGTCTGTTGCGGCTATGCCTGCGCTTTCCTGACCACGGTGCTGTAGAGCATAGAGGCCGAAAAAGGTTGTGCGTGCCACGTCCAGATCCGGACCGTAAATACCGAACACTCCGCATTCTTCATGTGGTTTGTCATCCATGTTCCATGGATTGGTCATGCTATTTCTGCTTCCTGGCCGACCGCGAGTGCAGAATTGCTGGCTACTTCCAGATCGGCCAATGCAACGGTGCCACCGTTCGGGAATACGATTGCGTTCCCGCCGATGGTACCGATTTCGACGTGGGGCATATCCCACTCTTCCGCCAGTCGGCTGAACTGCATCGCCGACGCCGGATCAATTGCGACGAGCACGCGACCGGCGCTCTCGCCAAACCAGGTGACGTCAACCCGACTTTCGCCCGGCAAGTCGTGAAGCTCAACACCAATGCCGGAGGTCATCGCCATTTCGCTAATGCCAAGAGCGAGTCCGCCAGCGGAAAGATCGTGCACGGCGGCGTCGAACCGGGACACTCCCAGCTCACGCAGGAACCGAATCAACTTCACTTCGTGCTCAAGATTGAGTTCTGGTGGCGTGCCTGCAACCGTATCGTGAATGTGTGCGAGGTATTCCGATCCACCAAGCGTCGGCTTGCCCTTGCCGACCATCCACAATGTTTGGCCGTCCTGCCAGGTCATGCCCATATAGGCGTGGATATCGTCCAGCACGCCTACACAGCCGATCATTGGTGTTGGATAAACGGGCACCTGGTCAGTCTCGTTGTAGAGGCTGACGTTGCCGCTAACGATTGGCACATCGAGTTGTCTGCTGGCGTCTCCCATGCCCTTCACGGCGTTGACCAATTGGTAATCGGCCGGATTCCGCTCTGGCGAGCCGAAGTTGAGGCAATTGGTGAGTCCGAGTGGCCGTGCTCCGGTGCTGGCCACATTTCGGGCTGCTTCTGCGACTGCGTGCTGTGCACCCAGGTAGGGATCCAGGTACACGTAGCGACTATTGCAGTCCATGCTGATGGCCATGCCACCATTGGTGCCCTTCTGGCGGATCACTGCCGCATCAGCTTGGCCGGGCCCAAGCACGGTGTTCGTCAGGATTGTTGAATCGAATTGCTCGTAGATGCTACGGCGGGTACCGAGGTTCGGGCTTTTCAGCATGCGAGTCAGCGTTGTTGGTACGTCGTTCTCGGTGATATCCGGGATCGATTCGAGGTCAAGGTTCTGTACTTCCGCCAGGTAGGCGGGCTTTTCTGGATCTATTGGGTAGACCGGGCAATCATCAATGAAGTTGCGGACAGGCACATCGCAAACTACTTCATCACCATCGCGCACAACCACATTCCCGGTATCGGTAACATGGCCGATAACTGCAGCGTTAAGATCCCATTTTTCGAGAACCTCAGTGATCTCGGCGACCTTATCTGGTGTGGCCACCAGCACCATGCGTTCCTGGCTTTCGCTCAGCATGATTTCGTATGCGTTCATACCCTTCTCGCGCCGGGGAACATGGGCCACATCGATATCTACACCAACCTCGCCACGGCTGGCACACTCGACGATTGAGCTGGTCATACCGGCGGCGCCCATATCCTGCATCGCCACCACAGAGTCGGAACTTAGCAGTTCGAGGCATGCTTCCATCAGCTGCTTTTCCAGGAACGGATTACCGACCTGAATCACACCGCGGTGTGATTCCTCCGGATTGTCGACTGAAGAGAAAGTGGCTCCACCGAGCCCATCGCGACCGGTCTCTGCGCCGATTACCATCAGCACGTTGCCGATACCGCTGGCGGCAGCGCGTACGATTCCATCCACTGGTGCAATACCAACACACATGGCGTTGACCAGCGGATTGCCGTTGTAGCTCTCGTCGAAAAAGACTTCGCCACCAACGGTTGGCACACCAAGGCAGTTGCCATACCCGCCGATACCAGCGACTACATTTGAGAACAGATAGGGGTTGCGCGGTTGATCGAGCGGTCCGAATCGCAGACCGTTCAGCAGTGCAACAGGGCGGGCGCCCATCGTGAAGATGTCTCGAACAATTCCTCCGACGCCCGTGGCTGCGCCCTCGTAAGGCTCCACAGCACTGGGATGGTTATGGCTCTCCACCTTGAAGACGGCGGCGTACCCGTTGCCCAGATCCACCGCGCCGGCGTTCTCGCCTGGACCTTGCACAACCCACGGTGCTTCAGTTGGTAACCCTTTCAGGAGTGGTCGGGAGTGTTTATATCCGCAGTGCTCGCTCCACATGGCTCCAAACATGCCGAGTTCAACCTCACTCGGCTCCCGTCCGAGAAGTTCGACGATTTGGGCATACTCCCTGTCGCTGAGGGCTACTTCGCGCCACTGTCCTTCGGCAATTGCCAATCCAATTCTCCTTGTATTCTCGTGGTGAAATCGGTGCGCTGAGGAATATATTGGCTTGCGAGGGGCAGCGAAATGCCACACTCCCGCATATCACTTGTAAGTTTATCACCACCATATTCGCGTGGCGGTTATCGGACAGTGCGATACGTCCCCTGTGCAACATCTCGCACGACGAATGTGCCGAGGTCGTCAAGTGGCAACAGTATCAGTCGGCCATTCACCGTCTGACTCAGCGTTCGCGCGAATTCCGGAGCTTCCGCCTCATCGCCTACGTAGATCGTTGTGAAGTTCACTCCCTGCCGCGCCAGGCGTTTCGCTTCCAGGAGCGTGGAGTCGAGTGTTTTTCCGGTCACCGGGTGTTCGAACACCGGGTTGTGGCCATCCATATACGCAGTCGGTTCGCCGTCAGTGATAATGACGATCTGCCGATTCAGCGCGTGGTGCTGTTTTAGCAACCTGGAGGCAACCAACAGGCCTGCGTGCAGATTTGTGCCGTGGCTGAATTGATCCCATGAGAGACTCGGGAGTTCTTCCAGGCTGAGCTTGCGCGCATCGCCGGAGAAACCGACGAGATCCAGTTCGTCGTGCATCCGACTCGTAGTGATGAGCGTGTTCAGCGCGATCGCTGCGCGCTTGGCAGCATCCCACGCTCCCGAATCGAACATCGAGCGACTCATGTCGGTGAGCAGGACGGTGTGAATTGCCGCTGCAGATTCGCGCTCGAAGACTTCGAAGTCCTCTGTCCTGAGCTTTACACTGCCGATCTCGCCCGAGCGCCGGACGGCGTTGGTGAGCGAACGAGCGATGTTGAGATCAAGCGGCTTCCCCCACTCCCACTCGGTTGAGTCATCCCCGGCCATGCCATGCAAGCCAGGAGCAGGTATTGGATGGTTGCCCTTGCCGCGCCGTGTCGCTGGCAGGAACATGTGCTGGAGTAGCCGCGAGCCGATTTGGCGGATCGCCCGGGCGGTCAGGACCATTTTCGGCCCCGACATTGCGACCAGTCCGGACTCGATTAATTGACCGGTCATGTCCGACCATTTATCGACCCACTCCAGTTCCTCAGTGGAAAGCGTGCGCTCCATCAACTCGGGGTCAATATCATCGAGATCATCCAGGGATTCTACCTGGCGCAAGGCGTCTCGCATGGCCTTGGCATCTTCAACCTGGCCCTCTGTGGGCGCGACTTCCATATCGAAATCGTGGTCGTCGGGATCCTGTAATAACTCCTCGGCATCAGAGATCTCTTCCCTGAGCCGATCGAGGATATCGAGCAGGCCCATATCATCTTCCGTACCAAAGCGAAAATCGCGCTGAAGTGCTTTCTCAACATCACCGTCGCTCAGTACCTGGTCCGAAATGGATTCCAGCACCTCGTCGACGTTTATGCGGCGATTCGGTTTCCCCGACCTGTATGTGATAACTGAGTCCATTACAGGCTCGCATACTCGTTCCCGTGTTTGCGAATTCGCCCGGCGCGGAACCAATACTCAAGCGCGAACTGAATTGCCGATAGCAGCGCTGATGCGCTGGAGTTTTTGGCAAAGGTTGCAGCCCCGGCGCTTACGGATTCAGGAACACTGATCGTGCTTAACGTCGCCTCGGCCGGCGCCGCAGGATCTATGCTGATTTCCTTGCCTTCTTCGACGGCCTTAAGCAAATCAGTGGCCCACGCCTGATCGGGCAAATCCGCACCTATACCGCGAACGGCTTCGCCGATGATGTCGTCCATCACGCGGATATCATCGGAATCCTCCCATGTGTCGAATTCGATTTTGCCCATCATTGATGGCGTGATTGCCGAGAGGTCGATCACTGCCGGCGTCGCTTCGGAATCTCCGGAAAGAATTGCCCGCCGCTGCGCATTCGCGGTCATTGATTCGTAATTGGCGATGGTCATACGCACCGACACACCGCTACGGGTGTTGACCTTTGGATGCTCGCGCGCTTCGTGGGAAATGGTCGCGATGAGGTCGCTCATGAAACCAGGGATGAAGAGCTCGATTCCCGGAATATCCGATGACTGCTCTTCCTGGTCGACGATTTGCAGCTCCTGCTCGATCGTGGCCGGGTAGTGCGTGCGTATCTGGGATCCAAACCTGTCCTTCAACGGCGTGATGATGCGACCGCGGTTGGTGTAATCCTCAGGATTTGCACTCGCGACAACCACGATATCGAGCGGTAGCCGCACCGTGAATCCGCGAATCTGCACGTCTCTCTCTTCGAGGATGTTGAGAAGACCTACCTGGATGCGTTCGCTCAGGTCCGGAAGTTCGTTCAGGTTGAATATCCCGCGGTTTGCGCGAGGGATAAGCCCAAACGCGATCACCTCTTCGTTCGACAGGTAGCGACCCTCTGCGATTTTGATCGGGTCCACCTCGCCGATCAGATCGGCGATTGATGTGTCCGGAGTCGCGAGCTTCTCCGCAAATCGTTTGGAGCTCTCTACCCACGAGATCGGGGCGCTGTTACCGGACTCGGCGACCATTGCCCGGCCCATTGCAGAGACTGGTCGCAGCGGATCGTCGTTTGTTTCGCTCCCGGAGATGACCGGAATCCATTCATCCAGTAACGACGTGAGGCTACGAGCCAGTCGCGATTTCGCCTGACCACGCTCGCCAAGCAGCAACATGTCGTGTCCCGCCAGGATCGCGTTCTGCACCTGTGGAATCACCGTGTTCTCATAGCCGTGCAGGCCTGGAAATGGTGATTCGCCTGCGCGAAGCATCCGCACGAGGTTCGTGCGGAGCTCATCGCGGATGCTTCTGAATTCGTAGCCAGATTCTTTCAGTTCGCCAAGTGTGCCAGGTTTCGGTTGCATACGCCCTCTCGATGCCGTCGCAAAGTCATCGCCAAAGTGGCGACATCAAGTATGGTGCACTACACGTCTGGCTGCAGGGGTAGTTCTAATTGTTTCTGGAGAAAGTCGCCCATGGTGACGAAGGCATCGATCTCGTTTTTGCGCTTGGAAAGGGAATGCCCTTCGTCGTCATACACACGCAGCACGACGTCCAGACCCTTGCCGCGAACGGCTTCCACAACCTGTTCTGCCTCGAAGAGCGGAACACGTGGATCGTTGCGTCCGTGGCAGACCATGAGCGGTACCTTAATGTTGTCAATATGGGTCAGCGGTGAAATCTTCTCCAGCATCTCCCGATCTGTTTCAAGCGCGCCGTACTCTGCCTCGCGATGCTTGCGTCGCCAGGGGCCAGTGCGCTCCAGGAAGCTGACGAAATTCGCAATACCGACAACATCGACACCTGCTGCCCACAGGTCTGGGTAGAACACAAGTGATGCCAGTGTCATGAACCCGCCATAGCTGCGACCGTAGACCGCGATTCGATCGCCATCAACATCGTCACGTGACTTCAGCCACTCGGCTGCGTGCGCTGCGTCTGCTACTGCATCCAGGCGCTTTTCCTTGTCGTCCAAATGGCTATAGGTCTTGCCGTAGCCGGTGCTTCCGCGAACGTTCAGCGTTAATACGCCCATACCCAGCGACACGAGATATTGAATAACCGGTCCGCTCGGACTGTAGTTCAAGGTACGTTGACTCTCCGGACCGCCGTGAATGTCGACCAATACCGGGAACGGCCCATCGCCTTCCGGCTTGAACCAGAACGCAGGAATCTGGCGTCCGTCGAAGGTGGGGTACGTGATCATCTCCGGCGCGTATGTCCTGGGCGGATTCGAATCGGCCTCTGCGATGACGCGCGTTTCGCCGCTGAGGTCCGCCGACATGATCATCGATGGCGCCTCGACGGTAGAGAATCCGAATGCGACGGTCGATGAATCCGGATTCCACGCGAACTTATCGATTACGCCCAGCGGAAGCGCGACTTCTGCCGAGACTGATCCATTGGAATCAAGAATGCTCATGCGAGAGGCGCCGTTTTCGTTCACCGCAACGGCAATATGCTTGCCGTCCTTGCTCAGGGCAAACGTCTGCACATCCCAATTTTCGGCACGATACACGACTTCAACTTTGCGGCTTTCCAGGTTCATTCGGCGCAGCGAAATGAACTCTTCATCCAGGTTGCTGAGGAAGAGCACGTGTTCACCGTCGTTCGTAAATGCCGCGTCTCCTAGCCCCTGCTCGCCGTCGTGCGGAGTGAGGTTGACCGGTTCCTTGCCGCGTTCAACCAGTAGCAGGTCACCGTTCAGATTGCCGATCAGTTGCACCACAAGCGCTCGATTACCGTCATCACTGATCGCGACAGGCTGAACCTGGCCACCATCCTGCAGCCACATGTCTGCATCGCCGCCGGATGTGGAGATTCCGAGGATATCGAATGTGGATTCATCTCGAGAATTCGAACGGTAGAGTACGTAGGTTCCATCTGGCGTCATCGGGCCGGGATCGTGAATAGCGTCATCATCGTGCGTGAGGCGCACAGGCTGGGCATCCTTGCCTGTCATCGTGAAGATCTGCTGTCGCTCGTTGCCACCGCTATCGATTCCGTAAATAATGCGGCCCGAGCCTGACGATGCGTCCAGGCTTTGCAGGCGCTCAGTAAACTCGGTGACGCTCGACATCGTCATGGTGTTGAGATTGATCGCGCTCGCCTGTTTCGTGCCGGAACGGTCATCCATAAACACGATCTCGGTGTCGCTCAAATATGACGGAGCAGAGAACGACGGACGGTCAAAATACCGACTGGCGCGACGTGTAAGGGCTTCAATTGCGTATGATTCGGTCATTGGACATCCTTGTGGGAAGCTTTAGTATCACGTTGGCAAGGAACCACATTCCCGCATTTTTGGCAAGAGTACAACCTGTTGCCAAACTGAAACCGGAGCACTTTGAATGTCATTTCGCCGAAAGTTGGCTACTGCGGTCCTGGCACTGTCGATCGCGATCGGTGGCTCTCAGGCACTCGCTAACCAGGAACTGTTCACCGAATTGGAGGAAGCAGCACAATCCGTGCGTCAACTCGAATTGTTGGAACCCGTAGACGTCGAGGTAGTCACGCGCGAAGAGTATCGTGAAGCGCAGTTGGAAACCATCGAAGATGAGGCCAATGTCGAAGGTTCAGAAGACTGGAACACGTTGTTGGTCTTCCTCGACTTTATCGACGATGACCAGGATATCTACGAAATTTACTCAGGCTTCCTGGGTGATCAGGTTCTGGGGTCCTACGCACCTGAAACCGAAGAGCTGATCGTTGTTTCTAACGATCCCGAAGATTGGAACATTACGAACAGAATTACGTATGTGCATGAAGTCGTGCATGCGTTGCAAGACCAGCACTTCGACCTGCTATGGGTGTTTGGAGACCCTGAAACTCTCACAGATGATCGCTACTACGCCACACGCAGCCTTGCTGAAGGCGATGCTGGTGTTGCGGAGAGCATGTTTATCCTCGAGAACAATCTGCTGAGTCAGTACCTTGAGGAGGTCGAAAATCAGGATCTTCCGGCTACTGATGACATCCCCTTCTTCCTGATGGAAAGCCAGATGTTCTTCTATGAAGAGGGCGGCATGTTTGTTTTGGATGCGTGGCAATCCGGTGGCTGGGATGCAGTTAACGCCATCTGGGCCAACCCGCCATCCACGTCCGAGCAGATTCTTCACCCCGAGAAGTATTTCGACGGCGAAGGGGCGATCCCGGTAGCCATTGCGGATCCCCAACCGGTATTTGGTGATGACTGGCGCATCATCGAGGACAACGCCTGGGGTGAACTCGGTACCCGAATCTTCCTCGAAAACGGCGGTTCATCGACGAGTGAAGCAGTCTCTGCAGCTGAAGGCTGGGGTGGCGACGGCGTGTACGTCGTTACCAACGATGAAGAATCAGCGATGGTTTGGACTACTGCCTGGGATTCGGAAGACGATGCGGTCGAATTCGCTGGAATCCTTGAAAGCACAGAAGTCAGCCGCCTTGGCGTTGAATCTGTCAGCGTGGATGGAGGCACCACGCAGCTTACTGGTAATGGCTGGTTCGGCGAGATTCAGCGCGAGGGTGATGTGGTGACCTACTACATTGCCGAAAGCCAGGAATCTCTCGAGCTCATGATGGAATCACAGGTCAATGCCGAAGTGCAGCCGGTCGGAACTCCTGCACAGGATGCCACGCCAGTTGCGACCGTTATCTTCTGGATTCGAGAATCCTAAAGTTTGTTGAAAGTGGGCGGGAGTGATCGGCACTCCCGCCCGTTCTCTTTCCTGAATGTTCGAAACCTCCTACGATGGTGGCTGCTCGCTTTTGGTCAGGTACGTGCCGGAGATCTTCATGTCATCGTTTTACGAGTCCGCACCTAATCCACAGTTCGTGCGCCAGAACTGGATCGACCTGACCGGCACATGGCGGTTTCGATATGACGATGACGACACCGGCCTCGAGCATGGGTGGTGGAAATCGGAGTTTGATGCCGACAGCCTCGAGATCGAAGTTCCCTACCCTCCCGAATCAGAAATGAGTGGCATTGGCGATACCTCGTTCCATCCGGTCGTCTGGTATCAGAGAACCCTTCCCGAGATTCCCGCTGACGCGGAATCCCGAACCATATTGCGCTTTGGAGCAGTTGACTTCGAAGCCACTGTGTGGATCGACGATACGTATATCGGCAGTCATCGCGGTGGATCATCGCCGTTCACGTTTGACGTCTCCACTCACTGGTTGCGGTCCCTGTTGCGTCCACGCCTGACGGTGCGGGCCTTCGATGATCCTTTGAGCACCGAGCAGCCACGCGGTAAACAGGCCTGGACGCTCGAGCCAGACCGGATTTGGTATCACCGCACCACCGGGATCTGGCAGCCAGTTTGGCTGGAGTTCACACCAGAAACTTACATTGAGTACATGCGCTGGGAGTATGATCCACAGGCTAAAGTTCTACAGGTCGACGTGGAGTTGAACCGGGCTCCAGGAGCACAGATTGATATCGAACTCACTGTCACCTCGCCTGACGGTGGAGACGCGGCGGTCACGATTCCGGCGGACAAGCGCCTGGCCAGCGGCACGATCGATCTTCGAGACATCGGCGAACTCGAGATACTGCTCTGGAGTCCACAATCGCCAACATTGCTATCAACTCGTGCTGAAACCTCAACCGGTGATGCCGTTGACGGATATATCGGGTTGCGATCCGTATCGCTAGACGAAAGAGGATTCGCCATCAACGACCAGCCTGTTTGGCTTCGGTTCGTGCTGAGTCAAGGGTATTTTCCACAGAGCCACTATGCTGCGCCGTCGCCTGAAGCGATTCGCCGGGAAGTCGAACTCACGCTTGCGCTTGGGTTCAACGGGGCTCGCACCCACCAAAAGGCAGAGGA
>CAZGML010000030.1:0-34481 GCA_964526965.1 uncultured Sphaerobacteraceae bacterium
GTACCAAGCCCATATAGCTCAACGGATAGAGCAACCGCCCTCAGGTTCGAAGATGGCGGTAGGCCGTATGTCAGAATCCTGCCTGAGGTACCGACCAATTCACATTAAAGAAAAAGTACAACCACCTTACCCACGGTTGGCCGTGAACCCGAATCCTCTTGCGATACCAAACCATATTGATCAGCGAATAGAGCAACCGCCTTCGGATTCAAAGATGGCGATAGGCCGCGGGTTCAAAATCCTGCCTGGGGTACCTTGACCATATAGCTCATGTGGATAGAGCAACCGCCTTTGCAGGCCCACTTGGCTCTGGCTGGTTAACCCAACCGCGACTAGTGGTGTTTCAGGTGATTAATCCATGCTGCCGTGGCTCAGCAGGAGTCACAGCCCTGCTCCTCAACGTTCCTCGATTTTGGATTGATGACGTTTATCTACATGTCGACAATGAAACACGCATCGAGGCTCGTGAATAAACCGATGCCTCGCCTGTGCCTCAGGTATGTTCGGTTAATCCGATTCCATCTTTTGTACGTATAAGGCGATGAGGGCTGATTGCATTGCAATGATAGGAGGGCAGCCTGTCGTCCATATGCAATTCGGAGTCCCGATTACGACGCAGACCGGAGTCTATCTCGTGCAACTGATATACAATAAGTGACGTATCACCTGTTCGGCAGCACCTTCTTGAGCTGGTTCATGACTCTGCGGAACCGAAGCATTCTTCGGTTCCCATCATGATCATGCCGTGGAACTGCTGAGCGAATTCGCCCTCTATCACTCACGTCACCCGGAAGAATATCGATCTCAGGTAAATGAGGTTGAACAGGTTGATCACGCTTTGTCACGCAGCGAAAACCACGGGCTTTTACAGACACAATTGTCACATTAAAGGAGAAATCTGCTCATGATTAACGATCGCATTTTTACGCCAGGGTTAGCTCAGGTTGCCTACCTGGTTGCGGATGAAGCAGCGAGAAAAGTCGCCGTGATAGACCCGCGACGTGATGTCGATGCTTGCATCACCTGGGCCGATGAACGTGACATGCAGATCGTGGCCATCCTGGAAACCCACGTTCATGCTGACTTTGTTTCCGGGGCACGTGAGTTGGCTGCTGAAACTGGCGCGCCTATTTATGCAAGTCGACTCGGTGAGCAGGAGTTCAGTCACGAACCCCTCGACGACGGTACGGAGATCACTGTCGGAAACGTGCGACTTCGCGCAGTGTGGACGCCGGGTCATACTCCCGAGCATATGAGCTTCTTGGCGCTCGATCCGGACCAGGGCGATAAGCCGGTGGCGATCTTTACCGGAGACGCTTTGTTCGTAGGCGAAGTTGGTCGTCCGGACCTGCTCGGTGAAAAGGAAACTTTGAAGTTATCTGAGCAGCTCTTTACGACGGTGAACAAGACATTCCGACAACTGGGTGACGATGTGGTGGTCTACCCCGGACATACCGCAGGCTCGGCTTGCGGCAAGAATATCGGCGACGCCCCATACACAACTATTGGTCAGGAAAAGCAGTCGAACTATGCGTTTCAACTCGATGATAAAGATGCGTTCATCGAATCGGTTCTGTCCGGCATGCCTCAACCACCCACCTACTACCCAACGCTTAAGAAGGTAAACAAGGTCGGTCCGGCATATTTGTCGGAGCTGCCGGCTGGTGAATCACTCTCCACAGAGGAGGTAGCTACTCGTCAGGAAGCCGGAGCGTTAGTGATTGATACCCGCTCTCCGCAAGAGTTCGGTGCGGGGCATATTCCCGGAGCAGTGTCTGTCGGTGCCGGCCCAAATTTCGCTGCATGGATGGGCTGGCTGGCCCCTTACGATCGTGAGCTTATCCTGATCGTGGACAGTGAATCGAGCCAGGAGACGTTCGAGCAGGTCCGCACAGAACTTCGTCGCATCGGGCTCGATACCATTGCCGGATACCTTGAAGGCGGTTTCGAAAGCTGGCGTTCGGAGAATCGAGACATCTCTCACTTGCCACAAATGTCAGTACAGGATCTGGCCGCCGACCTCGCCAAGCCGGGGAATCATCTGACCGTGCTGGACGTTCGCAGCGATGATGAGTGGCAGAACGGTCATATCTCTGGCGCCAGGCATCAATTCGTTGGAAAGCTGGCGCAAGGTGCAGAAGCTTCGATCGATAAAAACGAACAGGTGGCAGTCATCTGCGGAAGTGGGTACCGATCTGGCGTCGCGGCCAGCCTGCTCCTTGCACGTGGATATCACAATCTCATCAATGTCGCAGGGGGTATGGGAGCCTGAACCGAAGCGCAGCTCCCAATCGAAAGCGACTGAGCGGATCGTTAGATTCTATCAGTACGATTCTCTAAAAAGGTACATATACGATGTTGAAACGCTTCTTGAAAAAGAATTCTACCCCGGAAACAGACGTTGCCTCCGTTGTGCAAGCGCTAGATGCGAAGTCTGCACAAATTGTGGATGTTCGCGAGCACAACGAGTGGAATGAAGGTCACATTCCAGGTGCGATTCACATACCCTTGGGAGAACTTCCTGCAAGACTGGCGGAGCTTGATTCACAACGCCCGGTGATTACCGTGTGTAGAAGCGGCAGGCGAAGCCTCAAAGCCGCTGAGCAACTTCTGGCAGGAGGCTTCCAGGATGCGAAGAGCCTCGCCGGTGGCATGATTGACTGGACAAAATCCGGTCAGCGGGTAGAGCGGTAAGCAGACGTGCCGACAACTCAATTTTGCCATTTGATAACAGGGGCCTCGATCAGACTTGCCGAGGTCCCTGTTCTTTACCTGTTTTTCCAGCCCGCATACATCCTCTCACAGAGCTCCAGTGCCCACTCTGCAGGATAATCGACGAGCGCGTGGTCGTGGCTCACCACTATCTCCTGTCCATACCCTTGACTGATGCCAATGCGGACATTCCTGACTTGCTTCGCTCAACGACTGCCATGGAGCCATCCGTTTCAAGAATCACTGCCCCTACGTCATCCATTGAGGCGATGCCCTGTTGCCGCACAGCCGCCAACACTTCTTGTTCGACAACCCTTGTACGCTTCATATTCTCATGCAGGAACGCGCCGTCATAGAACAACAGTGTCGGACTGGATTTAACCAACTCCCCCACTTTTTGTGACCTCACCGACAACCACGTGACGACAAATTGAAGGCTGATCAGGAGAACGAATGCCACAATACCTTCGGCGAGTGCGACATCTTTGGAAAGAATGACCGTTGCCAGCGTTGAACCAAGCGCAACGGTAACGACCAGGTCGAATGCGTTCATCTTGGATAGGGTGCGTTTGCCTGATACCCGCAGCGATATTACGAGGCCAGCGTACGCAAGCGTGCCAATCACAAGTACGCGGATCAATCCACTCCAGTCTTCGAAGAAATTTGTGCTATCCATATCGGTCTGCTCCCTGGTCTCTTATTGGGACGACTTAACGCGGATCAGATCGCCGCTACACCAGCCCGCCCTCTCGGATGTAGCAGGCTCCGCACAGGGAGTCGTATTCCACTGCGTCTTCACCCTCTATCGCGACCTGTTGCCCTTCGAATACGTAGGTGCCATTAATGCGTCGAGTATTGAACTCGGCCTGGCTGCCGCAAAAGCACATGGTTGGAAGTTTCTCGATATTATCGGCGATTTCGAGTAGCCGCGCGCTGCCCGGGAAAAGTTCAGTGCGGAAATCTGCTCGCAGTCCGTAACAAATCACCGAGATATCCTGCAGTTTCGCCAACTTGTACAGTTGGCTGACTTGCAACGCAGTGAGGAACTGCGCCTCATCCACCAACACACAGGCCACGCCAGGAGATTTGACAACCTCCGCGGCCAGATCTGTTGTTTCATCGCAATGGATATCTACCGTGCGAGTATGCCCACCACGAGCCTGTACGGTATTCCCGCCCTGGGTATCTATCCGGGGTTTAATGACAACGACGCCAAGACCACGCTCTTCATAGTTGTAAGCCGTCTTGATGAGCGTATCACTCTTGCCACTGTTCATGGCGCCGTATTTGAAATGCAGCTTGGCCATGGGGTGATTTTAGCAGTGTCGCCGCCTGGTTCCCAGACTTCTCACCGTCAATTACCTGCTGGATCCGCGCAGATTTCAGGGCACGTCAGTTGCGGGCCTCCCTGGCAGGTAAGGCCGCGACAGGCGGCAGGAGAATCGACATGGCTACTGAACAATTCGACGCAATCGTAATCGGCGCAGGACAAGGCGGCGGTCCGATCGCCAGTGCTTTCGCAGCGGACGGACGCAGGACCGCCCTCATCGAACGGGAATACGCCGGTGGTACATGTGTGAACTGGGGCTGCACGCCAACCAAAACACTCATCGCATCTGGTCGTATGGCGCACCTCGCCAATCGCTCCGAAGACTATGGCGTGAACCCCGGTAACGTCTCCGTCGACATGCCAGTTGTACGGCAACGCGCTCGCGCTATCGTCCAGATGTTTCGGGAAGGTAGTCGCAGCAGCATCGAACAGACCGACGGCCTGGAATACATTGAGGGCGAGGCCAGCTTCACTGGCGATAAAGTGATCAACGTCGCGCTTAACAACGGCGGCAACCGTGAGTTGAGCGCAGAAACGTTTGTTCTCGATGTTGGCAGTCGCGCCCGACAACTTCCGCTCGACGTTCCAGAGGGCGTGACGTTGCACGACAACCGCACGATCATGGAACTTGGCGAAGTCCCGGAGCATCTGGCAGTGGTAGGAGCTGGTCCGCTCTCACTGGAATTCGCTCAACTCTTCCGTCG
This sequence comes from uncultured Sphaerobacteraceae bacterium, assembly GCA_964526965.1. Taxonomy (GTDB): domain Bacteria; phylum Chloroflexota; class Chloroflexia; order Thermomicrobiales; family UBA6265; genus UBA6265. Next base: position 4,747 of record CAZGML010000030.1, read on the forward strand.
TCTGGGTGCTGAGGTCACCATTCTCAATCGCGGGCCACGTATTCTCTCCGGTGAGGACCCGGATATCTCCGAGGCAGTTGCAGAAATACTGCGTGGTGAAGGGATCACGATCCTAACTAACACCGAGCCCTCCAAAATCGAGAAATCTGGAGAGGAGACCGTACTTCATCTCTCAACGGCAAATGGTGGCGATGACTCCGTACGTGCATCTCACGTGCTTGTCGGCATTGGTCGGGTACCCAACACGGATTTGCTCGACGCGGAGAAGACCGGCCTGGAACTGGATGACAAGGGGCTGATGCCTACGACCAACCGACTGGAGACAAATAAGCCCGGGATCTTTGCGATTGGAGATATGCGCCCCGGCCCGAAATTCACGCACATCGCGTACGACGACTTCCGTATTCTCAAGGCAAACCTGATTGATGGCGCTACTCGCACGGTCGACGATCGAATCGTCGCGTCGACAACCTACATCGATCCGCAACTGGGTCGGGTTGGCCCCACCGAGACCCAGCTTCGTGAACAAGGAACTCCGTACCTGGTCGCGAAAACGCCGATGGAAAGCGTTGCACGAGCACTTGAAACCGATGAAACACGAGGTGTGATGAAGGTGCTGGTGCACGCCGAAACCAAACGTATTCTCGGTGCAGCGATCCTGGGGATCGAAGGTGGTGAGATCTCCTCCATGCTGCAGATTGCGATGATGGGCGATCTCCCCTACACCGCACTGCAGAATGGCACATTCGCCCACCCGACGCTGGCTGAATCGCTCAACAACGTATTCGGCAGCTTGCAGGAACCTGAATCCTAGATCTTTATCTGATCAGCGAGGAATAAGAACATCGGGGCATCTGGAATCAGGTGGCGAGTTTCTCTTTTTCTCCGGCTGCTTCTCTTAGACGCGCGGTCCAGATTCCAATACCAGCAGCGACCAGTGCCGCCAGCCCACCGACAAGGAGTGCGACACGAGCGCCGGCGTGCTCACCGACAAATCCCATGATCGGGCCGCCAATGGGTGTCGTGCCAAGGAATGCCATCGTCCAAAAACTCATCACGCGACCCTGCATATCGGGTCGCGATGAAAGCTGCACGGTCACGTTTGCCAGCGATGTGAAGTTGATGCTGAAGAAGCCGACAACCAGCATTGCGATGACGGCAATGTTGAATGTAGGTGAGATCGATACAAGGATCACCGTGCCGCCGAACATCGCGGCAGATAGCGCAAGCATTTTGCCTGGCCGCCGACTACGACCGGCGGTATAGATTCCACCGAAAACGGCGCCAACACCCATTGCGCTGGTGAGAGCTGCGTATCCACCGGCTCCATTATCGAACGTGAACTCTGCCAGTAGCGGCAACACCACGTTGAACTCGTAGGTAAACGTGCCGATGATAGCCATCATGAGCAACACATTGCGAACCGCTGGTTCATTGCGAACATAGTTCCATCCGGCAGAGAGCTGGCCCTTGGTACGCCGCGACATCGGCGCGGGCTGGAGTTCCTCGACGCGCATCCTCGTAAGCTGGACCAGAACGCTGGAGTACGCAAGCCCGCCAACAACAAAGCTCAGGCCAAGTCCCACCGTGGAGGCCAAAACACCGGCCAGCGCGGGCCCAACAATGCGGGCGAGGTTCATGGTCATGGAGTTCAGCGAAACTGCGTTGGTAAGGTGATCGCTCCCGACCATTTCACGTACAAAGGTTTGCCGTGTCGGATTATCCAGCACCCTGATCAGGCCGTTGAGAACAGCCGCAACAAACACCATCCACAGCCGGATTTCGTCGGTAATGACCAACAGGCCAATGGAGACCCCCATGATCATATGTGCAGACTGGGTTACGAAGAGGATTTTCCGCTTGGGAAAGCGATCTACCAGCACGCCGCCTGCAGGACCGAGCAAGAGTATCGGCAGCATCTGCAGGGCCATCACAATACCGAGTTGCGTACCCGAACCGGTAAGTTGCAACACGAGGAGCCCCTGCGCAACAGAGATCATCCAGTGGCCAGACATAGAAATTGCCTGGCCGAAGAAGTACATGCGGTAGTTGTAGATGGTTAGGGAATCAAATGTGCGTCGAAGAAATCGGGCGGTCCATGCGTTCATGCGACGTATGTTCCTGCCATTGAAAATCCTCTCTGTCAGCTCCCGCAAATAGCTCTGTCGGGGCTGCTCACAATGCTATACACCGTACTGCGAGTTACGGATTGGCGCAACAGAAGCGCGGCCGTGATTGAGACATGGTTATTTCGGCCAGGTACGATCAAACAACTCTGGGTAGTGGACGACGTATCCGTCCTCGTCAACAGTCATCGGGTACTTTTCATTGCTGCCTGGTACGGAGAGCTCCAACGTGGATGTATCGGGCCGATGATAATGCTGCTCAACCACCTGCAGCCTGGGCTCTGGCAGCGCGATGTATGCAAGCCGGATATCGTGGTGCGACCCCGTTTCCATGCCGATTCGGTTTAGCGGCAATGTGTTCGTAAGCGGCGACCACTGAATATCCACGTCCAGAATGCCATCGAGCTCGGGGATGTGCTGCTCGTCGGCATCGAACCAGCGGCCATCTCCTTCGGAGAGGAGATGGATTCCCTGCATGGAGCCGGGTTCTGATTCCAGCATGAACCGAAGCTCCAGCGTGCGCCACTCTTTATCAACTACGAGTGTGTACCCGCCGCGGAGTACTTGCCCATTCGCTTCCCGGGCCAGGATGCTATCGAACACCGTCCAGCCCGGATGCTCGGTAATAACGCGTACATGCTCCCAACCGGGAGCCTCCAGGTGTTGCCAAATGAGTTCAGAGGTCATGATTTCTCCAACTGTGTCATTAAACCGGACCAGGCGCTTAAGAGCCGCGCCTGGTCCGCTCTCGTATTCAATTAGGGTACCTCGTGGCTAGCCGAAGATGTACGAGGCCACCCGTGAAATCTTCCATCCATATTGTGGATCGGTAGCCCAGGTGCCGGAGAGATCCTCCAACGTCACCACGGTGCCGGCCCAGCCGGCCTGGAACACACGCTCGTAGGTCACATCCACGCCCTGCAGCACCTTGGGTAGCGCCACCCGATCGCCATAGACCTCGGCATGCATGTGTGCGAGTTGCGCGCGTGCAGCGATCGTTCCATTCGGGAACTCGGCGCTGTAGGGATGCGTGGACGGATCGTCGTTAATTCCGAGCCCCGCAGGGTTGAGACGCTCGTCCCACCACTTACTGTGCCAGTAGCCGGTCTCCAGCGCAGATTGCGCCACGAGTAATGAAGGATCAAACCCAATTGTCGGTGCGAGGCGATACATTTCGTAGACGTAGAGCTCAACATCGGCGATATGGAGAGACTTCGCCCGTTTCGCGTAATCGATAGCCTGTTCAGGCGTGCCACGGGTGGGGCCGACAATCGCGTTCGTGTAATGAAAGCCCTGGTTCGTTGAGATCGGCGGATAGAGATCTTCTTCCGGGTCCGGTTTCTCAGGAGGAGCCTCCGGGAGATTTTGCTGGCTCGGTGTCAGGTCCAGATAGATACTGAACGCCCAGCCAGACTTTCCGTTGTACGAGACGGAATGGAAGCCGTTCGACTGCTGGCCGGTGAGCGTCACCGTTGCCCCGGCCTGAAGCACCTGAATTCGGTTGTACTCGGTGGCTGGCCCCTCTCGCAGGTTGACCGCTTCCAGCACGCGGGCGGTGTTCGTTGGTGTAACCGTTGAATCCACTTGTTGAATCCAGTCCCGGTGCGCCCAACCGGTCGTCCCGTTGTACTCGACTCGGTAGAAGACTCCGGACGACTCACCAGTAAGCACAATGCTGCTCCCGGCTGGCATGACCGCCTGAATGGCAGACGACGTATTGGCCTGGGCGCGGAGGTTAAGGTCTTCAGTGACCTTCGCATTGCCCTTCACATTCTTCACTGGCGGTGCGGGTGCGGGCACCGGTTTGGTTGGTTCGCTGTCCGCATCGGCCTTGATCCAGTTCTTGTGCGCCCATCCGGTGCGGCCATTGTATGTCAGCTCGAGGAAGTTTCCGGATGATCGGCCCGTGAGGGTGACCGTTGCTCCGGCCGGCATGACCTGAATAACAGAGGACGATGTATTGGCCTGCGAGCGGAAGTTCAGGGCCTCTGTAATGCGAGCATTGCCTGTTGGTGACGGTATGCTCGGCGGCTTTGTGGCTGGCGGAGAAACGGGCGGCGGGGTGTCGTCGACGCGAATCCAGTCGCCGTGGGCATATCCGGAGTAACCGCCATAAGTGATGGCGAGGAAACCATTCGAGCTGGATCCGGTGACAGTCACGTTGGCACCTGCTGGCAACACCATGATCGCGCGCTGGCCTGTGGAAGGCCCGACCCGGAAATTGAGATCTTCCGTAACTGTGCCAGTCTGATGCGATGATCCAGACGGTCGGGAGACCGAAAGGTAATCCGAATGCGCCCAGCCCTGCGTGCCCTGATAGGTCACCGGCAGAAAGCCGGCTTGCGCGGAGCCGCGAACAACTACAGATGCACCGCGTGGCATAACCGTGATGACACTTCCGGACATCGAGGCCTGGTTGCGGAGATTGAGATAGTCCGTTGTAGTTGCAGTAGTCGATTGTTGAGCTAACGCTGTTTGCGGCGTTGAAATATCATGCATCAGTGGCGTGCAAAGCAACGACAATATGAGCATGCCGGTTATGGCACGTCGCATCAAATACCTTTCCTCGACCCTCTTCGGCCGCTTTCTCCTGGTTCCGGTTCGGATTTCATCCCTCGCGTGCGAGTAGTGAGTTCGCAGCGACGATATTTTTGAGAACCAGGTTGCTGGCGTATCCCTTACAGCCGAGTATAGGTGCGTACGTACGCATGATCAAGGAAATTTATGCCTAATTGTCACAGTCATGCCGGGTGATAAATTCTGGCGGGTCCTGGTAACCGTGAATACGCAAGCGACTCGCTCCGGACAAGAGCGAGCCGATTGCTTCTCTATCAGGTTTCATGCGGATCAGGAAACGATTTTCGCCTGACCGGTTGCCTCTACTGCACGTAGTGTGTTGCGAATCTCAGCGCGAGTTTCGGCTGCCTCAAGACAGGATGACTGAGCCATACCGTGGATACGCCCACCGAGTTCAATGAATGTATTGCCAAGAACCTGTCGCATTCCGGTAAGTGATACCAGGCGCTGTGCCTGGATATACTCCGCCCGAACCTTCTTTTGGCGGTATGAGACTTCAACATTGTGCTGTGTCGGAGTAAACATCGGGGGATCCTTTCTGGAGGTGAAGAATATTACCTATAGCCCCTGTGCAGCGAGTGCGTGCCGTATCTGGCCAAGATGAAATGCTGAGTGGGCGATGATTCCGTAGCTTCCGCCAAGTACATTCGGATCGGAAAACATCTCCTCTGGCGTGGTATCGATCAATCTCAGTACCTCTTTCTGTTTTTGTCGCAAGGCCTGACGAAGATCATTCCACTCCTCTTCGTTTACGGCGACGGTTTTCCAGGCTTCAGCCCAATCAACATTTTCAGGCGTGTCCCCCGTCATAAAAATGGTGGCGAGATCGAAGTAATAGATCAGATGATTGACCTGCCCGGCGATGCTGTTGTGGCCAGGTGCGATTGGGATGCTGGCTTGCCCTGCCGTGACGTTCTCCAGTGTGGCCCAAAGAGAATCACCTTTATCCAGGTAGATGCCGTTGGCGTCGTCGAAGGTTTCTGACATGAGCAACTTAACTGCGTCCCTGATTTTGCCAGCGTCGATTGTGTTGGTCATTGCTGTCTCCTTCAGGCCTGCTTCGCGTAGGCGGCAGCGTGTTGAATTTGCCCGATATGGAATGCCAGGTGAGTAGCGGCCATGATTGCAGCGGAGGCGTAAGCCTGATCCTGTTCAACAGCGGGTTTGGCGATCCAGCTTTTCAGGTTCTGGGCTGATGCCTCCAGTTGGGTCAGAATGTCTTGCCACTGTTGTCCCGTGAGGGGCTGTGAATCCCAATCGGCTCCCCAATCCATATCGGGGAATTCTCCTCCCCTGAACTGTGCCTTGTGCATGGCGATGGTAGTGATGAGATGCTGTACCTGGTTCGCTACCGAGTTGCCGGCACCGGGAAGTTGCAAGCTTGCCTGCTCGGGTGTAAGCGTGCGGACCTCTGCCAGCGGCTCGGTACCTGAATCCAGAAAAATACCCTGGTTTCCACTAAATGCCTCGTCAATCGTTTTGAGAATTTCCTGTTGCCAATTCGGTGTCATGTTCATTCCTTTCTTGACTTTTGAGGCATCCCTGCCTCGTGACTAGAACAAGTGTGCCAATCGGGTAAGTCAGGGTGTGTCCGCTTTTCAGCGGGGCTTCCGTGACAAATCGACACATCTTGCGGCACCAGAACACTTGTTCTACTATCAGGCCAGGAAGAACGAATGTTCTGCTATCGTACACGATCATACCGGGGAGGATCACATGGCTATAACGTGTCTGCGCGTTCCTCATTTGGCGTTACGCATTGCATTGCTGGACCAACCCGACCTGGATGGATTACCGCTGCTTTTAAGCAATCCGGCCAGTGGCCGTGCGGTAGTGCTTGATGCAACTGATGAGGCTACTCGCAAGGGGGTACGCACAGGAATGACCCTGCGCGAGGCCACATCATTTGCACCCGATGCCGTGGTGGTAGAACCGAATCCGGCAATGGAATCTCGTGTGAGCCTGGATATTCTGAAGCAGCTGGAAGAACTCAGTCCGCTGGTTGAAGCCGATGAGCATGAACAAGGCTGCTGGTATATCGACCTGGTTGGGCTGGATCGACATTTTCCCAACCCCACCGAGGCTGCCCGCAGCATGTTGCAATGCGTACCGGCGATTTTGCGACCTCGGGCCGGAGTTGCCACCAGCAGGTTTACCGCGCGGGTCGCCGCAAGCGTGGCCAAGCCAGCCGATGTACGCACCGTGCCGATGGGTAAAGAGAAGTCGTTTCTCAGTCACGCTCCGGTGACCTGGCTTCCGCTTCCTCCCGAAATAACACACCAGATGTCCCGGCTCGGATTGCGCACCCTCGGTGATGTGCAAACATTGCCGTCCGCCAGGCTGGCGGCGCGGTTCGGGCCAAATGGTCGGTTGGCATGGGAACTCGCCAATGGCACAGACAAACATCTTATACAGCCCCGCAAGCAGGAAGATGTGGTTGTCGAAGAACTGGAAATGCCCAGTCCGGCCGTCAGCCGGGACATGCTCTTTCTCGGTATTCGACAGTTGGTGACAAAGGCATTCAACACATCCGTACTGGCGGGGAAACAGGTGCGACAGGTGACATTACGCGCCTTCCTGGAGAACCGTCGTAGCTGGGAGAGACCGTTGGTAATGAAGGAGCCATATGGTCAGCAGGCGCTGATTCGAGCCATAGAACTGCGGCTGCAGTCGCTGGAGTTACCGGGGCCAGTAGAAGCGATTGCGCTACAGCTGAGCGGCATCGTTAACAGCATCGCGCATCAGGGTATGTTGCCCATTTTTCAACCACGACACATCCAGCCAATTACCGAAGCAGTGGATCAATTACGACATCGTTACGGAGAGAATCCCGTTTATCGCGTAGTAGAGGTAGAGCCATGGTCTCGCATTCCAGAGCGGAGGCACGCACTAATAGCGTTCGAGCCCTAAACACACCGAAGCCGGTAACCGTTATTGCCGAAAACGGTATGCCGGCAAAGCTGGTTACCAGGTTTACAGAGGTGGAGGTGATGCAGATTCAGGATGTGTGGATAGTGCAGGACGAATGGTGGCGCGAGGAGATTGATCGGCAGTATTTCGCATTACTGATGATGGATGGGGAGATGCGCACAATCTTTCACGATCGAATGAAGGATGCCTGGTACGAGCAGGCGTATTGAGAATGCCATTTCTCGCGTCATTCTGAATCCCGGAGGCCTTGGGATCTCGATCGGAATCCCAGGGTCCTCGACAAGTCTGGAATGACGATTTCGCCTGGTTCCTGATCCCGCACAACTCGCCTAACGGCGAGGAACGGGCCTACGTGCAAACCACCTGCAACCCCCACATAACGTGGGACGTATCTGAATGACGCCTGATCCCGGGCAGAGGGCCCGGGACTACGCCCGCATATAACATGCGGGCCTACATGTTCGAGATTCCTATGTCTTACGTTGAACTCCATCTTCATACGGCGTTTTCCTTTTTGGATGGCGCATCCATGCCCGCAGAATACGCGGCGCAAGCGGCGGCGTATGGCTACACGGCGCTGGCTGTGACCGATCACGATGGCCTCTACGGGGCGATGGAGTTCGCCCAGGCAATTAAGGCCGAGGGGATTCAACCGATTACCGGGGCCGAGATCACGCTCGATGACGGCAGTCACCTCACGCTCCTTGCCGAGAATCGCACTGGCTACGGTAATCTCTGCCGATTGATCACAGATGCCAAACATGGACGCCTCCCCGCTCCCGTCACGCTTGATGGCACACCGGATGAGCCCGACCTGCTCACTACCTCGCATCTGGGTACGTATGCCGAGGGACTGATCCTGCTCACGGGCTGCCGGGAAGGGCAACTCAGCACCGCAGTCGCGGAGGAGCGTATCGCCGATGCCGAACACATTTTGCGCACCTATATCAGCTGGTTCGGATCGGACAACGTTGTTGTTGAACTCCAGCAGAACTATGTCTTCGGCGATACGCAGCGAGTAGCTGGCCTGGTGGCGCTGGCTGATCGATTTGGCGTTCGCTACGCCGCCACCGGCAATGTGCACTATCACGAACAGCAGCGGCATCGCCTGCAGGATGTTGTGGTGAGCATTGCCAACCGGGCGACGTTGGATGCCAGCCACCAACAACGCCGCGCCAACGCCCAGTTTCACCTCAAAACGCCGGAGGAGATGGAGACGATCTTTCGTAATTATCCCGAGGCAATTCGCACCACAGAGATCATTGCCGAGCGCTGTAAGGATTTCGACCTCACCAGCGATTTGCACTATCACTTCCCGGATTACGAAACATCGTCCGATGAAACGCCAGATGAGCACCTGGCCCGGGTTTGCTATGAATCGTTTGAGCAACGATACACGGAGACATCACCAGGGCGAAAGGCAAAAGCGCGTGAACAACTGCACGAGGAACTACGCCTGATTGGTAAGCACAACCTGGCCGGATTCTTCTTGATGTACCGCGATTTGTTGAACCTGGCCCGGGATGTCTCCGCCGAGATTCGCGGTCGCGAAGTGCAAGGATCGCGATCGTTCCTGCCACCGGGCCGAGGGCGCGGATCGGCAGTGAGCTCAATTGTCTGTTACCTGATCGGGTTATCGCCGGTCGACCCGCTGGCACACGATCTCTATGTTGGGCGCTTTCTTAACGAAGAGCTGCCATCGGTACCGGATATCGATATCGACTTCCCGCGCGAAATCCGCGAAAAGATGATCGAGCGTGTGTACGAAGTCTATGGCACGGATAAGGTCGCGCTGGTGTGCTCGTTTAGCACGTACCGGCTGCGCAGCGCTGTGCGCGATGTTGGAAAAACCCTCGGCTTACCGAATGCCGATCTCGATCGTATCGCCAGGCAGAGCGAGCCGCGCAATGCCGATGGCCTCAGCAACGAGCTCGATCGCTTTCCGGAGTACGCATCGCGCAAGCACACTGCACCATGGTGCTATCTCACTGATATCGCGCAGCAGTTGGCACGATTCCCACGCCATGTCACCCAGCACGTTGGTGGTATGGTGATTTCGCAAACGCCACTCAATGAACTGATCCCGATTCAGCCGGCATCGATGGATGGACGTTACATCTGTCAGTGGGACAAGGATTCGTGCGATGACGCGCGACTGATCAAGATCGACTTCCTGGCGCTGGGGATGCTCAGCCTGGTGGAAGAAGCGCTCGACCTGATTGATGTGCACCAGCCGGAGCCGGTTGACCTGAGCCGGATCGATTTTAACGACCCGAACGTCTACGAGATGATCCAGCAGGGCGATACCGTGGGTGTGTTCCAGGTGGAAAGCCGGGCGCAAATCCAGATGATTCGGCGCACGAAGCCGGAGAGGCTGGACGATCTGGTTGTACAAGTCGCCATTGTGCGGCCGGGGCCAATCATTGGTGGTGCGGTGACACCGTTCGTGGAGCGGCGTAACAATCCGGCATGGGAGCCGGTATACGATCATCCGAAGCTGGAACCGATCCTGAAAGAGACGCTGGGCGTCATGCTCTACCAGGAACAGGTGGTGCAGGTAGCCGAGACAATCGCCGGATTCACCGCTGGCCAGGCTGATCAGCTTCGCCGCGCGATGACGAGAAAACGCAGTCACGAAGCAATGGAATCCCTGCGGCAATCATTCATCAATGGTGCGGTATCTGAAGGTGTTCCTGCCGAGACCGCCGATCAAATCTTCGATAAGCTCGCTGGCTTTGCGGATTATGGATTCCCGAAGAGTCACGCGGCGGCATTCGCGTTTCTTGCATATCAAAGTTGCTGGCTGAAGCATTATTACCCGGCCGAGTTCCTGTGTGCACTGCTCAATAACCAGCCGATGGGGTTCTATGCGCCGCATGTGTTGATTAACGACGCCAAGCGTCACGGCATTCGTGTGCTGCGGCCAGATGTGAACGCCAGCAATATCGAGTGCACAGTAGAAGGATCTCGTACTGTGCGGCTGGGGCTCAGCCTGATCAAGGGCATCAGCGAGGATGTTGCCCTGCGCATTTATGAAGAGCGACTGCATGGCGGTGAGTTCGCCTCGCTGGCGGATTTGATTCGTCGCGTGGCGCTACGCCCGGATGCGCAGGAGAACCTGATCGCCGCTGGTGCGTGCGATGGGTTCGGGTTGCAACGCCGCGAAATGCTGTGGCACATCGGCCTCTTCATTGCGCCGATGGGCTTCCAGGACAAGCGCACGCGCAAGCATGGAGGTCAGCAGATGCCACTCCCCCTGCCTACCATGCAGGATCATGTGGAGTTGCCACGTACCACTCAGTGGGAACGCATGACCGATGAATACCGCGTGCTGGGCCTCTCGGTGCTGCATCACCCGATCGGCCTGCTGCGTCATAAATTGCCACAGGGAATGTCGTCATCACGGGATCTCGCGAATCTGCCGGATGGTGCCAAGGTGTTTATACCGGGGTTGATCGTGTGTCGGCAGCGACCCGGTACGGCCAATGGCATCACATTCCTGCTGCTTGAAGATGAGTTCGATTTGGTGAACATCATCGTTTATCCGGATTTGTACGAAGAGCAGCGGTTACACATCCGTTCGACTCCCATGCTGATTGTGGAGGGCAAACTGCAGTTGGCGCAGAACAATATCAATATCGTCGCCGAGCGCGTGCATCCGATGGAGGACTCGCCGTTCATCGCACCGACACCAGATTTCGCGGAGGATATTCAGGGCGAGGAGGTCGATGCGGAGCATGTACAGCTGGTGAAGATTCCGGCTCGCAACCTGATCGAGGCGCCGATCACGCAGGCAGATATCCGCGCGGTGACGCCGGAATCGCATAATTATCGGTGACACCGTCATTCTGAGGAGGTCGCATCGCGACCGATCGAAGAATCTCAGCGAGACCAATTAAGCTCCGAGATGTTTCGGCCTCGGCTTCGTCTCGACACTCAACATGACGACGAATCAATCAACCCCCTCATCAATCCGTTCGTAGATGCGGACTTCGCCGCGCTGGAACACGAGTTCCCAACCATCGCCGGGGTAGTCAGGATCGTTCGATGTTGGGATCGGTGTCATGCTCATATACCCGGCAGAAGGCTCAGACAAAGGTGCTCCATACAGCTCGGTAGGTCCGATGTAGATATAGGTCACGCCGTACTTGTCCAGCAGCTCCGGATCAGGCGGGCTGGCGAACATGGCATCGATATCGTGGATGCGCTCCGGGAATGAGGCCAGCATCTCCTCATCACCGAGATGCCACTGGCGCTCGTGCCCAAGCCAGCCCATGATCATTGGAACGCCACTGCCACCGGAAATCCGGCCGACGGCAGTATCCCACTCGCCTCCACCACTCGTCAGGATGACATCGTCCGGACCGGCATTCTCGAGCATCCATTCGATGGCTTCGTACTCGGCATCCTCCGCTGAACCCGGAGTGGTCTGCAAATAGGCAAGACCATCGATGCCGCTCCATTCACGCTGGGGACTGCGCCAATCGAGCCACTGCTGACCTCCAACAATCGGATACGCCATGCCGAAAACTAGCAAGCCGGCGGTCGCTACCGGCATCGCGTAGCGCAGCACAACATTGAACCGAATCGATTTCCACAGCGCAACCAGGCCAATACCAGCCGCGACCGACATCAGCAGCCACACCTGATAACTCACCTTGAATACGGTGTTCATGCGGCTACCGCTGTAGATATCGCTGATATAGAAGAACTCTGGGATAAGCAGGAGCAACAACGCAAATGCGAAGAGTACCAACGAGATATTCGCCGGTGTCAGGCGGGCATCTCGCTCGATCAGCAGCCAGATAACAATCACCGGAAGTCCGCAGAACAACAGCAGATGAATTGGCACGATGATCGCACCAATCAGACACAATACGCCAAACGCCAGGGCCAGATAACCGGAGGCAGGATCGTGTTCCGGGCGCTCACCCATACGACGATAGCGCATGCTCATGATGGGTTCGCGGCGACGAGCAACCTCGCCGATGATCAATGCCATCAGCACGATGTATTGAAACCCGAACATGCCAAAAAACTCGGCTGGCGTTGTGGCAAGCCCGTCATACACACCGATGCTGTTGAGCACACCACCGACAAGCGGAATGCGGCCCAGCGCATTCGAGACGGGCGAGTCGATCGGATTCGCTGGTGCAACGAAATCGAGATGAAACGGCAGCCATGCGACAAGCGCACTTGCTGCAAGCAGCGCGACGGCCGCGAGCTGATGTCGCCAACCGATACCGACCGTACCAAGCACCAGGGCGAACGCGGCGATGCCTGCGTAGGTTGGAAAATCCCAGGAATTCATGACATACAACGAACCGAGAATCGCACCGGAGATCGCGATCCTGGCGAAATCTCGCTGCCAGAAACTCTCCCCGTCCTTCAGCCGACCGAGCGTTAACAGCACCCAGGCGATGCCAAGCGCAGTAACAACAAACGGCAACGCCATCACGTGCGGATGTAGATCGCCAAGAATGAAACTAAACGCGGGGAACTCAGTAATTGGATGGTAATCGTAACCCGGGTTATTGGAATCGCGCACGAAACGGGATGCGTTCCAGCCGATTCCGCCCCAGTACTCGCTACCTTCGTTGCCGCCGGCCCAGCGCCAACTGGACCACAGATTACCCATCACCAGGGTCATCGCGGCGGCGACGATGCCGCCGATGCGGGCGCTCCATTCGCCGTAGTATCGACCAAGCACCATTGCTACCAGACCGGCAATAGCTACGAACGCCATCGCGAAGGTACTGATGAGCGCAAGATTGAACACCTCTGCCGGGGCAAGGAAGGTCATTTTGCCAAACCCTCCCCAAATCGCATAACCAAGGTAGTAATAGTTCAGAGTCTCGCCGCTCAGCCAGGCATCAATCGGCGGCATTGATGAACTCTGCATCACGCTGGAGAGCATCATCAGTTCACTGGGCTTCTCTTGATCAGTCGCCTGGGGGCCAAAGCCCCGGAACCAAAGGGCCGCAATAAACACAGCTATGAACGCGAGTTCGGCAACCACGAAGTGGTAGAGATTCTCGAGACGAAAGAGTTTCCTGCGCGATACCTGAATCCAGCCGACCACGGCAGTGGCCAGCAAGAAAGCCCAAAGCAGGGTTCCGCTCCAGACTCCGCTCGTTCCCAGCCAGCTGGAGATAAACCAGACGGGCCATACCGTGAGCAACGTTGCGAGAGGACGAGCAAACCCCGCTCCCTGGCCAACAGTGCGTTGGAAAAGGAACAATGTAAGCGGCAGACAGGCAACGGTGGCAATGAGGGTGGCGATGTACCACCACAAGGTTGGGAACAACCAGCTCACAAATTCGGTCCAGACGATTTATTACCTCGAAAGACGCCGAAGGACTCCCTTCGGCGTGTAAATGGTAGCTGATTGACTGTACAGGATTAGATGAGCCCGCGGCGTATTGCAACTGCAACAGCGCTGGCACGATCGCTTGCACCGAGTTTCTGGTAGATGCTGGCGAGTCGCTTCTTCACGGCCACTTCGGAGATATCCATACCGGTTGCGATAGCGCGATTACTGGCGCCCTGGCTGGTGCGCAGCAGAATCTCCGCCTCTTCCTCGGTGAGCGCAAATTCGCGGGCGGTCTTCTCCCGGGCGAGGTCGCCTATCTCTTCCAGAACGCCGTCCAGGAGTTCCGGACTGAGCTGGCGACGTCCGTGCGTGGCTTCGCGAATGGCAGCGATTAGCTGATCGCTCGGCGTGCTCTTGAGCAGGTATCCATCTGCACCTGCCTCGAGTGCTTGCGTTACGTAAGCCTGATCTCCATAGGAGGTGAGCACGATGATCGCGCCATCGTACTCCTGCTCTCGTAAGCGACGGGTTGTTTGTATGCCGGTAGCACCTGGCATGCGCAGATCGAGCAAAATCACCTGGGGTTTGAGCGTTTTCGCTTTCGTCAGTGCAGATGAAGCGTCGTGCGCAGTATCGGTAACCTCGATGTCACCGGCGGTTTCAAGCAGCTTTCGCAAGCCTTCAATTACGACGGGGTGGTCATCCACCAACAGCACAGAAATCATCTCTCGCTCCGAACTCTAACGGGATGCATCCGCATCAGTATCCGAGTCGTCTGTGGACTCGTCTTCGGTGTCGTGTTCGGTGTCTTCCACACTGCCATTTGTGCGGCCGCGCAAAATGGTTTCGAGAAGCTCGTCAGACATCACCGTTCCGGTATCCCGGCGCTCCACAATAATTACTGTACCACCGCCCGGGCGACTAAGTATCTCAAAGTCTGCACCAATAGCAGCAGCGCGTTCTCGCATGGAGAGTAGCCCGAGCGAGGTTGGGCGACGCGCTCCCTGGGGATCGAACCCGGCGCCGTTATCGCGGATGGTCACCCGGAGCAGGTTGTTCACATACTCCATACGTACTACCGCCTCATCCGCACCGGCATGACGGAGAACGTTATGCAGTGCCTCCTGCACGATTCGGTAAATGCCGAGTCGCACCTCCGGAGTGAGCGGCGGGGGCTCATCAATAACTTCAAGCCGGGCTTCGAGGCCGGTGCGCTGGATTGTATTTACAAACGCTTCAATTGCAGGGACAACGCCGAGATCATCAAGGTCCGGCGGCCGGAGGTCAAAGATGATTCCGTGCAGCTCCTGGCTCGCGCGCTCCAGGAGGTCGTTCACATCTCCCAGGCTGTCTTCAACCATTTCGGGAGTCTTGTCCCCGTTTGCCCGTTGCAGTGCCCTGCTCTGGTAGAGCGCACCCGTGATGAGCGGCGAGACTGCGTCGTGAATTTCACTGGCGATATGTCGCCGTTCGTCCTCCTGCATGCGCAGGTCACGGCGAAGGAGGTCGCGCAGTTGCTCATTCTGCCGCAAGCGCTCTTCTTGCCGCTCTTCGGCAGAAGACATAATTACCTCGGTGCGCTGGCGGAGCTGAATGAGCGATTCCTGCAAGTCCGCAAATTCTCCGGAGCCCCGGGTTGTCACTGGTGTCTTGTAGTCGCCATCCGCCAGCCGCTGTGCGCTTTCCGTCAGGTCTGTGAGCGAGCGAGACGTGAGCTCGCCGAATGTGTAGGCGATCACCAGGTGTACAAGGCCAGCAACAATCAGCAGCGCCAACAGCTGTTGCCAAATTTGGCTCAATTGGCTTTCCGGCACCGGCGTCGTTACGAGAATCGTCCAGTTCGTCGAATCCAGTTGCAACGGGGTCCAGACTGCAGTTCGTTCCGTTCCGGTAACAGAGGTCATCCTGAAGACGTCTGTTCCTTCTTCGTTTATGGCTTCATTCTGCGCAAGCAGGTTCTGCATAAACGCTTCTTCGTTCGCCCGGGTATCCCCTGCAGAAACGACGACCTGCTGATCGGAGATAATGACGAATTCCGTGCGACCACGAATGCTCGGCATCGCAACCTGGCTGAGGGTGTCGGTCTGGATAACGGCCCCGATAACTCCACGCACGTTGCCGGGAGACTCTGCTTCGTCACTGCTTGCTTCCGTATCTTCTGGTTGTTCTGCCTCCGGCGTGGCGGGCTGATCAGCCTGGCCATTGGTCGTGTCAGGCACAGAGACAATTGGTACAAGCATCACGAAGACGCTAGATGGTGGATCAAGGGGCAGGTCGATTCGGCCCGAAACCGCGCGTTGGCCGGTACCGAGCACACCTTCAACCTGGCCAGAGATGGCCGGAAGCACGGACGGATCGACGATGCCGGCCTGCGCCTGAAGCTCACCTTCGGGATCCAACATGAGCATGCCAACAAAGTCTGGCCTTACTGTGCGAGACTGGCCGAGAATTGCGGAGAGCATCTCCGAATCCTCACCCTCAACAAATACCGAGCTACTGCTTAGGCCCTCAAGGCTGCGATAGGCTCCTTCCAGGTACGCAGTAACCGATCCGGAAACCTGGCTGGACATTTGGGTTTGCGATGAAACCAGGTCTTCATAGCGCGTGTCATTGTGATCGGAGATGAGCAGCCAACTGAACCCCATCAGCGGCAAGATGCTGATGAGGCCAAAGACGAGAAACCGCGTCCGAACGGTCCAAAAACTTTTCACAATGCACTACCTGTATGCGTCGAAGATATCATCTCGACGCACGTGACGCATGTTATTCGTGTGGCTATCCTCCAGGGACAACGCGAAGTTTGGTAACCAATGCGTGTCATAACAATTCTATTTTGATGCTTTTCAGCACCAATTACGATGTCCGATCGGCCCCTTCCGGGTATCCAATTGGTCTGGTCTCCTATACACAACTGCACCTGGTGGTAGCTTAATCCATAAGAAGGTTGCGTAACGATGCAAGGAGTCACAATGTCAACAATCGCGGTAATCGGGGGCGGAATCGTCGGGGCCAGCGCCGCCTACCACCTCGCAAAGGCAGGCGTCACCACGGTGCTTGTGGATGGCTCACAGTCGGGCAAGGCTACGTACGCCGGCGCAGGGATCGTGGCGCCAGGAGCAAGCTTGCGTCCGGTTCCGCTCTTCTACGAGCTGGCCAAACCGGCTGTCTCCTACTATCCCACCCTCGCCAACGACCTGGCCGACCTGAATCAGACAGATTGCGGTTACGAGGTCTGCGGCAGCCTGATGGTGGCCGAGACTGTGGACAGGGCCAAGCTTTTCCCCGAATTGAAAGAGCTCTTTGAGCAGCGGCGCGCCGAAGGCATGCCCAACCTGGGGGACATTAGGGATGTCTCCCCGACCGAGGCAAGGGAGATGCTGCCGATCCTCGGGAACGTGGAAGCAGCCATGTTCATCCCCGAAGCAGCCCGGGTCAATGGTGACACAATGCGAGAATCCCTCACGAACGCGGCCGAGAAGCTCGGCGCCAGGATCATTCGCGGCGAGGCAGGAATCGAAGTGTCATCCGGCAAGGTCACAGGAATCACCACCCCGGATGGCACTGTAGCCGTTGACGCAGCGATCGTTGCGTCCGGAGCATGGACGAACAAGGTGCTCAAGCCCACTGGATTCAGCCTTCCGATTAATCCGCAGAAGGGACAGATCCTGCATATCGAGATGCCGGATCAAGACACAACACGCTGGCCGATACTGAGCTGGGGAGGCTCACAGTACCAGCTCAGCTTTGGACCCAATCGTGTGGTCTGCGGTGCCACCCGCGAATTCAATTCCGGCTACGACACACGCGTAACCCCGGCCGGAGTACATCACGTGCTGGATGAGCAACTTCGGCTTTGCCCGGGCCTGGCCGACGGTACGCTGGCAGAGGTTCGTGTCGGTCTTCGCCCCTACTCGGACGACATGCTCCCATTCATTGGCCACGTACCTGGCGTGGACAACCTCGTTGTTGGCTCAGGCCATGGTCCCAGTGGGCTGCAACTTGGTCCCTACAGTGGGCGGCTCGCCGCAGAGGTGGCGCAAGACTTGCAACCATCGACTGATATCAATGATTTCCGACTGGATCGGCCAGTGGAATACGTGGAGGTCCCACACTAATGAATCATCCGGTTACCTTTGGCATTGTTACAGGCCAGCATCAACTCACAATCGATCAGGTCCGCAGCCAGTGGATGCTGGCAGAGGAGTTGGGCTTCGAGTATCTCTACCTGTTCGATCATTTCACTGGCCTTTACGCCAGCGAAGATGGTCCATGCCTGGAAGCCAGCACTCTGCTGGCCGGGCTCGCTGGCGTAACTTCCAAAGCGAAGATTGGCGTAATGGTCTATGGCAATACGCATCGTCATCCGGCGATCCTTGCGAAGGAAATGGTGACGATTGATCACCTCAGCAATGGACGGGCAGTTCTCGGAATCGGCGCTGGCTGGCACGTAAATGAGCACCGATGGTATGGAATCGACCTGCCAGCGCCGGGTGAGCGTGTGAAAATGCTGGACGAGTCGCTCACAGTCATCAACGGACTTATGTCCTCTGAGGGCCGGTTCAGCTTCGATGGCGAACACTATCAGCTCGAAGACGCGCCGTTTCAGCCCAAGCCGGTGAATGGCCACATGCCTGTGCTCGTAGGCGGCAAAAAGCCAAAGATGCTCCGGGTGGTCGCCAAACATGCCGATATGTGGGATGGCGGCGGGCGATTCGAAGATCGCGCTCCCCGCGTTGAAGAATTCAAGCGCGCCTGTGATGAGGTTGGTCGCGATTTCAACGAGGTCATTCAGTCCCAGGGATTCGGTGCCAGCGACCTGTTGGACCGGGACAAGCTCGACCGCCTCATCACCACTCACCTGGAAGCTGGCGTGCGCCACATTCATTTCGACATGCCGCTCACCGCCGAAGAACAGGACCAGGTACGCGAAATTGCGACTGAGATACTGCCGCAGTATCGAGGCAAGTAGCTCGAGATCAAACCGCCAAATGTCTGTTAGGCACCGTGGTCTGGACTCGCAATTTGGCCCTTTACGGACTATAATTTATCTGCAGTCAGCCTTTGTCTGATTGTCTCCGCGTGCTTGACGCACGGAATAAGCATATAAACCGCAATAGTACACGCGAGTTTGGGTTAGGTGGTGATTTACTTTTATGCGTGTTGAGATTCGCGATAACGAAGGCTTTGAACAGCTTCTTCGCCGATTCAATAAGTCCATCGAGCGTTCGGGCGTGCTGCGCGAGCATCGACGTGGACTGCGCTTCATCAGCGTCCAGGAAGAGGACCGAGCGAAGCGCCGAAAGGCTGAACGCCGCCGCCGTCGTACCCAGAACAAGTAAGTTCTGAGGAGCGAGGCCAAACCGCCCAAACCGGGTTCGATCATAAATGATCGAACCCGGTTTTCGCTTTTTTCAGGACTGTGGCACCATTCCTTATATTGACCTTCTTCTGATGAATCAAGGATGGATTCCACATGCGTGTTTTGATCTCGGCCGATATGGAAGGTACCTGCGGTGTCAGCAGTTGGGTACACGTGCAGGCCCCGGAAGTCACCTCCTCAAGCCAGCCGGCCAGTACTATCGAGTACGAGCGTTTCCGCAAACAAATGACCGCCGAAGTAAACGCCGCTATTGAAGGAGCGTTTGCCGGTGGAGCCACTGCAGTAATCGTGAATGACAGTCACGATGGCCAACGCAACATTCTGCTCGAGGATCTTCACCGCGATGCGCAGTATATCTCTGGCGCGGACAAGCCATTCGGCATGATGCAGGGTGTCGACCTGGAGATCGATGCCGTGATCTACACCGGCTATCATGCCCGGGCCGGCACACCGGGTGCTCCCCTCGCCCACACCTGGAACCAGTGGGTTCAGGATGTTCGATTCAACGGTCAGTCCACAGGCGAATATGGGGTCAACGCTGCGATAGCAGGCGCGTTTGATGCCCGCGTGATCATGGTGGCCGGAGATGACCAGGCCGTGGAGCAAACGCAGGAGTTCATTGGTTCTGGAGTCAAGGGCGCGGTCGTGAAGAAAGGCATCAGCTCCAGCTCTGCGCTGCACGATTCGCCGGAAATCGCAATCGAACGTATCCGTGATGTCAGCCAGGATGCCATCAAGAGCGCGGAAACCGAGGCCTACATCCTGGAGCCCAACACAACGATCGAAATCGATGCCGATCACCAGGCGAGAATTGACCAGGCATTGCTAATCCCTGGCACCTCACGAGCAGGAGATCGAACAGTTGCGTTCACGGTGAACAACGGTATCGAGCTCAATAACCTCTTCCGACTTGTCACCAAAGTGGGCGGACTCGCCCTCAATCACTGATTGTCGAGCTCGGCGAGTCGGTGCTCTATCTCGTTCATCCGCCTACGGGCGAGAGGTAGCCGCTCGCCGAGTCGGTGCCGCTCTTCTTCTTCAGCAGCCCGTTCCTTCATCAGGTGCTGTCGCTCCTGGAAGAGATTCTGCTCGTTCACCTTCCGCACAGCACATGCGTTGCAGCTGCGGTTGAAGTCCATCCAGCCACCGCAAACAGGGCATTTCGGTGCGAGATCTGCGAGGGTGACATCCTTTGGACGTTCGTCGCCAGCCAGGCGGGCATCGCGCAGCACAACTGCAAATGCCGTAACGCTCTCGCGCAGGTGATTGCGAAGTGGTTCCACCAGATCGACGGGGGTGTCAGCTGGTACGAGCTTCGCAGCATCGCCGGCTTCCTGGATAAATTCCGGCTGGGCGAGGATTCCACCCCGCTCAATCCAGTCGAGCTTCTCTCCCCACCTGAATGACTCATCGCCGATCGTGAAAGAAACCTCGTACGGCTCCGATTCGCTGACGGCGATATCGGTGATGGGGGTCGATGGCAGCGGATGATATGGCTGCTCTTCCACCTGGCGGATCGATTGCAATTCGGATTCCACGTTCGAAAGCGCTTCAGTCAACAGTTCGATACGGTGCGACCATGGATTGTCGGGCGAAAGCGCGAGCTCACCCTGATCAATGTCGAACTGAATCGCCTCACGCTGGCGTTCCAGCGCAGCACGACGCGACTCATTTGAGGACGATTCACCCTCTTTGCCGCGCGCCCGGTTCTCCACGATTTTCTGCATATGGGGCGGTAGTTTTCTGGTTCGTTCGTTATTTTGCTGAGACACACGCATCTCCTGACACTTGCCGTCATTGTGCCACAGGCTGCAGTTGCAGGATGTGTCATTTCACGATCGCTCCGCGGCCGTGGTCTACTGAATTCGGTTGCGTTGCACCTCATACATCAACACCGCTGCCGCCGCACCAAGGTTGAGCGACTCTGCCGTGCCGGTCATTGGTATGCGTGTTGTGTAATCGAGAGACCTGAGAAGGTCTTCGGGGATGCCATCCCCTTCGTTGCCGAGCAGAATACCCAGCGGCCGTGGAAATGGTGTATCCCAGTGAGCCGAGTCCGCATATCCTGATGTGCCAACCAGTTGAATGCCAGCGTTGCCAGCCCAGGCAATAACCTGGTCGACATGGCGCTCAACCACCAGTGGCACCGAGAAAATAGAACCCATGCTCGCTTTCACAGCTGCAGGTGAAAAGGGATCGGTACTGTCCCCACAAAGGATGACACCAGACATGCCGGTTGCGTCTGCGGTGCGGATGATGGTGCCGAGGTTTCCCGGGTTGTGAACGCGATGCAGGATGACCCACACGTCATCGTCTGCGACTTGTAAATCAGCCAGGGGTGAGAACCTGGAGTGAACGATCGCCATAACCCCGGCGGGGCCGTCGCGCCCGGAGACGCGCTGGAAGAGATCGGCTGTGAGCCGCACGATGCGGGTACCGCGTGCCTCCAGATGGGCAGCCATGTCATGGACCACCGGATTCTCGATCAAACCTGGTGCGAGTATGAGCGCCTCAATTTCCCAGCCACTTTCGGACGCTCGCCACACCGGCTGCATCCCTTCAACCACGAACCGGCCCTCACGCTTGCGTGCTTTCCGTTCGGCCAGCGCACGAATCCGTTTTACTATCGGGTTGCTCGCGCTGGAGATGAGATCAGTCATGTTTGACTTCGGCGGTTTCCCTTGAGTTGGGGATGCTCATTGCACCGTAGTACACACCTACTGACTTGCCCTGAATCGTCTCGACCGTGACCTCAACATCGTAGAGGTCAAGCAGTGCCTGCGGCGTGATGACGACCTCTGGTCCGGCGTGATAGACGACCTTGCCATCTCTCATGGCGATGATCTCGTCTGAATACCAGGACGCGAAGTTGATGTCGTGCAGCACAATTACCACGGTCTTGCCGAGCTCGTTTACGATACGGCGCAGTTGCTGCATCATCGCGATGCTGTGACGCATATCGAGGTTGTTCAATGGCTCGTCCAGCAGCACATAATCTGTGTCCTGCGCGAGCACCATCGCCACGAATGCACGCTGCTGCTGACCGCCCGAGAGCTCGTGCAGGTAGCGGTAGCGCAGGTCATCGAGCTCGAGGTAATCAATAGCCTGGTCGACGAAACGCTTGTCCTCCACCGTTGGGCGTCCCTTGCAATACGGGAAACGTCCAAACGTGACCAAATCTTCCACCGTAAGCCGTGCCTCGAAATGGTTTTGCTGACGCAGGATACTCAGGGTTCGGGCCATTTGATCGCCGGGAGTGGTAAGGACATCCTGCCCGTCCACCGTGATTTGGCCTTCATCGATCTTGAGCAATCGGCTCATCATGCCAAGCAAGGTCGACTTGCCAGCGCCGTTAGGACCAATGAGTGAGGTAATACCTCCTCGATGGATTTCCAGTGACACGTCCTCCACCACAGCGGTGCTTCCGTATCGTTTGGTGACATGATCGATCTTGATCATTTTGTACTCGCTTTCAGTAAGAGCAAGATGAAGAGCAGTCCGCCGAAGAAGTCCACCATCACGGACAGGCTCGAATTGAAGTTAAAGACTCGTTCCAGAATCATCTGGCCGCCAAGTAGGAAAATGACTGCGTACATCGTGGCGGCGGGTATGGTGAATCGATGGCTGGAACTTCCAATGGTTTGATACGCAAGGTGAGCAACCAACAGCCCAAAGAACGTAATGGGCCCAACAAGCGCCGTGCTAACGGAGACGAGTACCGCCGTCATGGTGAGCACAAGCATCACCTCGCGCTGGTACTCAACGCCGATTGATATCGCAGATGCGCGGCCCAGCATCATTGCATCCAGTACGCGGTTCCGCCACGCCACAACGAGGGCAACGGTGATAACGATTCCGGCACTTAATCCCACCAGCGTGGTGTCGACCGAGTTGAAGCTCGCAAATCCGGTGTCCTGCAGGACCGCGAAATCGGTTGGGTCAATCATTCTCTGCAGCAAACTGGTGAGGCTGCGGAACAATACTCCGAAAATGATACCAATGAGGACCAACAGGTGAAGCGTTCGGTTCGCCTTGATGAACAACCACCAGAACAACAGGCTACTGAACACCACCATGACCAGCACATCGACCAGGAAGCGTGATTTCGGATCTGCCTGCAGCAGCGACGCTCCGCCCATGGTGAACACGGCCACAGTCTGGATGAGCATATAAAGCGAATCGAATCCCATGATGGCCGGCGTGAGGATGCGATTACCGGTAACCGTCTGGAAAATGACAGTCGATATCGCGATGGCTGCGCCCACAACGATGATCGCCATTACCTTGCGCCCGCGGAATGGCAGGATGAAATCCCAATTGCCACCGGAATCGATGGTCATGAAGATGAACACAAACGTGGCCATGACGAGGAAGATGATCCCCAATCTCGCCATAGGCTTCAAGCGAATGGGAGGCGCTGGCTTTGAAGATGTAATCGCTTCGCTAGTGAGCACGCTCGCCCCTCTTCAACAAAATGACCAGGAACATAAGTCCACCAACAACTCCGACCACGACACTGATCGGAATTTCATACGGATATCGCAAGGTCCGCCCGGCGATATCACACGCCAACAGGAAAGCTGCGCCAAACAATGCCACCCATGGTGCGGTTCGGCGTACGTTGTCACCCATCACAGCGCTAACAACGTTGGGCACGATCAAACCAAGGAACGGAATGGCACCCACCGTCACCACATTGACAGCCGTAACGGCTGCGACGATCGAAAGCCCGAAGGCAAGTACCTGCCCGTAATTGAGCCCGAGGTTTTTCGTAAACGCCTCGCCCAACCCGGCAACGGTAAACCGGTCTGCCGCAAACCAGCTCAGTAGCGTCAGGAATGCAGCGACGTACAACAGCTCGTAACGTCCGCGTAGCACACGGCTGAAATCGCCATTCGTCCACATGGAGAGGCTCTGCAACAACTCGTGCCGATAGGCAAAGAACGTCGTAACCGAGCCGATAACGCCCCCGAACATGATTCCGATAAGAGGAACCATGAGTGGCGACTTGATCGGAATCTGACGCAGGATTAGCAGGAATGCCCCGGTTCCCAGCATCGCGACAATCGTCGAAAAGAGAATCTTCACCCCAATGGGTGCGCCGGGATACATGAGGGTCGCAACAAGTACCCCCAGGCTCGCCGATTCCACCGTACCCGCAGTACTGGGAGAAACGAAACGATTGCGGGAAAGCATCTGCATGATCATGCCGGTGATACTCGTTGAGGCGCCCACAACAACAATAGCAACCGTTCTGGGGATGCGACTCGCCACCAACACCATCATGGAATGGAACTCATCGCTGCCCGTGCGGATATCATTCCAGCTGATTGAATAGACACCGATCAACAAACTCACGATCGCGAGCGAGATGGTGATTACCAGCAGCAGCCAGAACCCCCGAGTAAATGAGCCGGATGGTGGAGTTACTTGCTGGGCGGACAAAAAATCACACTCCGAATAAAGACACGAATAACCGGCAGGGCGCTATTGCCCCCTGCCGGTGAAGATTGCATTACGAGCCGAATGCAGCATCCAGCTCGTCGAGCATTCGATGGAAGCTCGGGATGCTTGCACCGGAAATGATGTACCAGTCAAACGAGTTCAGGTACACCACCTGATCATTCTGCCAGGCCGTGGTTTCGTGAATAACTTCGTTATCAAGCACTTCCTGGGCAGGCTGGCCTTCACCGCCAGTGGCGTTATCGCGATCGATCACAAACAACCAATCCGGATCGTGCTCCAGCAGGAACTCGAACGAAATTGGTTCACCGTGTGTGGCAGCCTCCAGATCATCTACCGGCGGTTTAATACCCACGACCTCATATAAAAGCGCCCCACGGCCCCCTCGTGCGTTCCCTGGCGCCAGCGCCGTTACGCTACCACCGCTCACCATCACGATGATGCCTGTGCCGACATCGGGAGCGATTTCCTGAAGGCTCGCTACGCGATCTTCAATTTCGCTAATGGCTGTAGCGGCTTCATCCTCGGCACCAAGAATGGCACCCAGTGCCGTGGTGATTTCCGAGAACGACTCCACCATGCCTTCGCCGAACGAAACGTCGATGGTTGGAGCAATGTCAGAGAGGTCCGAATAGGCTTCTGCCGAGCGCCCGCCGATGATAATCAGGTCGGGCGACAGGGCGTTAACCGCCTCGTAATCTGGCTCAAACAGTGACCCTACGATTTCCGCATCCGACTCGAAAACATCTTCCTGTGTGAGTTCTGGTACGCCGGCGAGTGTTCCACCGAGGTATTCGATGGTCTCGATTGCCGCGACGTCGTACGCGATAATCGTTTCCGGGTTCTTCTGAACGACCGTTTCACCTTGAGCATGTGTCAGGGTAAGTTCGTTCTCACCGGGCCCTTCCGTTACGGAGATTATCGGTTCGGATTCCGGAGAGGCCGCTGGAGAAGCGTCTTGTGCCACTGCGGAGCGCTTCAGGCCATATGCAGCCATAAGTGCTGCAGTACCCGCGGAAACCTGCGTAAACTTTCGTCGATTCATTCCGGACGACATGAGAGATCCCTTCTCATAAGTGTCAGATAATAGGAGTCCGTTTTCGGGATGCGGTGGCCACACACATATCCGATGAAAGCAGTATGACATATATCCGACTGAAATAGTAGGGATTCCCTGACAGAGATTTCCAGACTTATTCTCCCGCTTTTTTCTCACCCAGTCAAGGAAACTTTCCAGCGGTGCGTCGCAAAAGCGGTATGATGACAAGGAAATTGTCGATGGCAGGGAACACTCCCTGCCATTGAATATGTACAAGGGAGGATCATGCGCGCGCTACTCAGTGTTTCCAACAAGGATGGTATCGTCGAATTCGGAAAAGAACTGGCTGCACTCGGCTGGGAACTGGTCAGCACCGGCGGCACGCATAAGGCGCTCGCTGACGCAGGCCTAAATGTGCTGCAGGTGAGCGAGGTTACCGGCTCGCCAGAGATGCTGGATGGCCGCGTGAAGACGCTCCACCCCAACATTCACGGTGCTATCCTGGCACGGCGTGATCTGGAATCCCATCAACAACAACTGGTGGAGCACGGTATTACCGGTATCGACCTCGTGGCGGTCAATCTCTATCCGTTTGAGGCCACGGTGCAGCGGAATGACCTGACCGACCAGGATATCGTGGAACAAATCGACATCGGCGGCCCGGCCATGCTTCGGGCGGCGGCGAAGAACTACGCGCACGTCGTCATCGTTACCGACCCTGCCGACTACAACACGATAATCGCGCAACTGCGAGAGGGTGCTCTTGGCACGGACGCACGACGCGCGCTCGCCGGAAAGGCATTCGGCCATGTAAGCACGTACGATGCGCTTGTGTCTGAATGGATGCGTGGAGACGATCAGCAGTTCCCCGAGGAGTTGTCCATCGGCATGCGCCTCGCGAAAACGCCGAAATATGGCGAGAACTCCCATCAGGATGCACGCGCCTACTCCCGGCTACGAGCTGGCAAGCCTGTCGAAGGATTGCTACAAGCGGAACCCCTCAAGGGTGAGGATCTCAGCTTCAACAACTATCTCGATGCAGATGCCGCCTGGAATGCAATCCAGCTTTTTAACGAGCCTACAGTCGCGATAATCAAACACACGGTTCCATGCGGACTGGCCACGCGTGAATCGCTGGTCGATGCTTATCTGGCCGCATTCGAAGGCGATACGGTGAGCGCGTTCGGCGGGATCGTGGCGCTCAATCGAGCGGTTGATCACGCGACAGCTGACGAGATGCGCAAGCTCAAACTGGATATCATTCTCGCTCCGGATTACGAGCCGGACGCGCTCGCTATCTTGCAAAAGAAGAAGGGCACGCGAATCCTGCGTATTCCAAACCGCACGGGCGAACGGCTACCTGAACTTGATGTTCGACCGATCAATGGTGGCATGCTCGTGCAGCAACCAGACATCGAAGCCGAGGATCCCGCTACGTGGACGGTCGTCACCGAAAAGGCGCCATCTGAGGCGGAGATGCGTGACCTCGAGTACGCCTGGCGTGTAATTCCACAGATCAAATCGAACGCGATTCTCTTCGTAAAGGATCAATCGATTGTCGGTCTCGGGGCCGGTCAGCCCAATCGGCTGGAGAGCGTCGGTATCGCCGCTCGTAAAGCTGGCGATAAAGCACAAGGTGCTGTGATGGCGAGCGATGCGTTCTTCCCGTTCGCTGACGGCATTCAGGAAGCGATCGACGCCGGTGTCACCGCTGTTATTCAACCAGGCGGATCGTTGCGAGATGATGAAGTGATAGCCGCTGCCAACGACGCAGGCATCAGTATGGTATTCACCGGGCGGCGGCATTTCCGCCACTAGCAGACAGGCATACCAAATAATAAAGCCCGGCCTCCTGGCCGGGCTTTATTGGGTCACTTTCATTCAGATGAGGAGCTGGTAAGGCCGTCAATTCGTGATATCCATGCGTCCGGGTCCTTCAATTCAGCCATCGTTGGCAGGTGCTCTGGTTTATCCCACACCTTGTACGCGAAGCTGTGCCCGCGCTTCTCGACGACGGCATCTATAAACTCCTCCCCCTGGCGATACTGCTCGAGCTTCACGTTCAACCCTGTCAGTCGCCCAAAGAGCTGGTCAGCCTGGGAGCGCATCTTCTGACGCTCCTCGAACTTGTGTGAGATGTAGTCGTAATTCGGCAGCAGATCCTTTCCGACGGCATTCATCACGTGATTTGAGTAGCCTTCAATCACGCTCATTAGTGCTTGCATCTCATTGAAGAGCGCGCGCTGGTCGGCATCCATAATCGCTTCCATCCAGCTGGCAGGCTTCTCGCCGTTAGCGGAGTTTCTGATACGGTCTGCGAAGACCTTCAGCCCCCGAAGCCCCTGCTGGAGGAACTCGGTATCCTGTTGCAGGAACTGCATATAGCGCTCGAGAAGCGTGTTGAAGTGCTGTCTAACCCACGGATGCGCCTCGAATTCGAACACGTGGGTCGTCTCATGCAAGGCCAGCCACATGCGAAAATCCTCGCGGGGAAGGCCGAGCTTCGTCTCGATTCCCCGAATGTTGGGCTCCACGAAGTAGAGCTTACCGGGATCCGTCACCGGCTCCCGGCCAAACATGGCCAGGTCGTATTGACCCATTACACGGCGCGCCATATAACCCAACAACAATCCCACCTCGTAGGACATAAGGTTCTGGTTCACGCCGTGCCAGGCGCGAGAGATGACGTTCTTACCCTTTTTCGACTCGTTGAGCGCCTCGATAGGGGCGAAGAGTCGCTGAAAGCCTTCCAGGTTGGCACTAATCCAGTCCACCCGGTCGAACGCATACGTGCGGTCTGAACTTTCCGGTAGTTCAACGCCCGTGTAGTTCGTGATGATCGGAATGCACTGGTTGACGAGCTCGCCGTAGTATTCGTTCAGGCTTTGACGCTCGGTAGCGGTGAGCGTGCCCGTCTTGTTCATATTGGTGGCGATGGAGCGTGCACGCTCCCAATCGATCATTGTACTGGCGCGCTCCTTGTTTGCGAATGACTGGACCTTGCGTATACCCCACGCTCCGGCGGCGATACCGAGACCGACGCCCACTGCAACTGTCGAAGTTTTGGAATTCTGAGACTTTGCCATGTAATGATGAATCTCTCTTTCGGATAGAAGCGACAACGTATTCCGCAATGATACGCGGGAACGCCCCCGGTGTGGAAATTCACCGAGGCGCAGCATGGGGATCATACGATTTTAGCCAATAATGGGTGTGCGACAGGCAATGAATACGGATTTACGGTTCGCCATGTATCACGATATCGAATGAGGAAGCCGGGCGCACCGTTTCAAAATAAACGTCTTCAGCCTCGTCCCACATGCTGAACCAGTCTGCGCTCCAGTCGTCACCCTCCCGCTGCCGCAGCCGTTGAGTACGAGCCGAGCCGTTGAGGGTGACCAATACGGTTAGGTCAATGAGGTCCAGGAGTTCCGGTCGGGATGAATACGTGCCATCAAGTACGACTACATCGGCAGGTTCGATATGCGTTTCAGTACCAGAGGAACGGGTCATGGCTTCCCAGTCGAAGGGAGAATACCTGGCACCACGCCCGGCCCGCAACGGAGCAAGGAGTTCATGCCGAACCCGCTTCCAGTCGATGCAGCGTTTCCACCTTAGGTCTGGATCAAGAGATGACCACGTTTGCACATCGCCGCCCGCGTAGAAATCATCCTGATCGACATAGACTCCGCCAATCGAATTGGCGATTGCGCTACTCAAGGTTGACTTGCCGACTCCACTATGTCCGTCTACCGCCACGCAGACGAGAGTGCCGCCTGATTGCAGCTGATAAATAGCATCTACGACCGGTCGAATTTCATTTATGACCATAAACATCAACGTACGAAACGAGGGGGGTTAACGCAAAAACGGCCGGACACACTGTCCGACCGGTGCATTCGTGGT
>CAZGML010000031.1:0-32283 GCA_964526965.1 uncultured Sphaerobacteraceae bacterium
GCATCTTCTGCTGCCTTGGTAGCAGCAGCGTCCTCGGCGGCCTTTGTGGCAGCAGCATCCTCAGCCGCCCTGGTAGCGGCGGCATCGGCTTCGGCTTCGGCCTTCTGTCTTGTTTCCTCTTCTATCCGTTTTCTTTCGGCTTCTTCTTCTTCTGCCTGGCGCTGCGCCTCGGCTTCGTCGCTCTCTGTCGAGCTCGTGACCACCGGTTCACTGGGAACAAGATCCTCAGCAAGCACAGGCTGTGTAAACACCGGCGCAAACAAATTTGCAACCAGCGCGATCAATGCAAATAGATGAACGAATTTCGCGTTGCGCTTACTCATGGCTTTGCTCTCCTGTTGCCACCCCTGTAGCTACTGAACTCCTGTGAAACTGCGACAATGCACACCTCACCCAAAGGACCAACCCTTGTATACACCTACATATGTCTAGTAATTAGACATATTACCATGCGTAATGACGGACACCACTTCAGGATTGCCGAACGCTGGCAATCCCTTCACGGCCATCAAATGTGTTGCGTACTCATGATTATCGTCCTATTACACTTATAATCGACGGTTATCGCAGCGATAAAACGCTTCTCCCGCTACTTAACCGGCGACTGATTGACTGTAAAGCATCCATATGTCGATTTGTCGTGGTCAAATAATAGGAAATCAGCTACTCGTGATTCAACGAAGTGTGGGGTGTTTTTACCGAAGTGTTTACCGAAGTGTTGGTGCTGAAGGCTTCATTTTGGATAAAGAACACTTCGGTAAAGTTAAAGGCGTGGACCAGGCATGCTCATGCCTGGTCCACGAGATTCTGGGGATACTATGTGTTGAAACTAATGGACTACCGGGGTGGGGCCGGAGTTGTACTACCGCGTTGCTGCGTAGGTACCGAGTGCCAACCGGAATTCCTCCATTGCGGTTTCCCTGCGGGAGGTGAGTTCGGCGATCTCTTCACGAAGGCGAGAGACATGCCGAGCGATTGCAGCATTGGCGAGCGCCGGGTTATGCCACAGCGCAACGGTTTTGCTGGCCCGAAGTGAACTAATGCGTTCGCGAAGCTGGGCGCCCTCCTCTTCAAGGCGGGCAAGTTCGCGGCCGTGCCAGGCGAGTTGATACGCAATTGTGCTCATCAACGAGTCCTGAACAAGATCTTTCACATCTGCACCGATATCGCGCATGGCATAGAGATCGCGCATGTGCCACGCCTGGTTTATACGTAGCATCACTTCCTGACGGAAGGTGCGCTCCGATTCGTCACCCGCGAGGTCAGGATGAAACGTGCGCGCCAACTGACGATACAGCGAACGAAGTTCGTTCGCATCTTCCCGGGATTCCGGCTGCAAAGGTTGTTCGGTATCCTCGAACCAGGCATCATCGGTCGCCTGCCACCCGTTGCCAGACGTTGTTGCGTGCGACTCCGAAAAATCAAACCATGCCTCAGGCACGTCGACTCCACACAACCTGCCGATCTCTCGGAGCTCATCCGGCGTAAAGACGGCGGAGAGATGCCCCTCCGGATCAGCGATCAGGCGCGTCTGAAGCCGCGCGGTATACCCTTCCAGCTCGTTACAGATGTGGCGAAGACGATCTCGTTCGGCGGTTAGGTCAGCAGATTGCGCAGATACCCGCTGCTCAAACGCATTGAACGCCTCCTCCAGTGGAGCAAGTTGACGCCTTAATTCGCGGAGCTCATCCTTCTGCCAGGCGATGCGCATGCTCACCAGCGCGAGTTGAACTTCTTCATTGGTGGTTACGGGTACAAGTTGCATGGCTGGTGGCTGATACTTACGTGCGGAATCGAAAGTGGGACGTGCCTGCGCAGGTCACGTACCATATCTTCCAGTATACGGCGGCGAATCAATGTTACCGGTCATCGGTGCAATGGGAGCAGTTCATGATTGCAGGTCATATTGGTGCGGCAGCGGGTGCAAAGCGATGGGCACCGCAGGTCCCTGTATGGGCGATGCTGGTAGCGACTTTTCTTCTCGATATCATTTTCCTGATTCTCAACCTGTTTGGCGTAGAAGAACTTTCCAACCAACCCGGAACCGATGGCGGCTATGCCAACATGGCATTTGTCATCGATTGGTCCCACTCGTTCTTCGGTACGCTCTTTCTCTGTCTCATTGTGCTGATCGTTGCTGGCATCAAATGGACTGCAAAAGGCGGGTTCGTGCTGAGTTGCGTGGTGTTTAGCCACTGGTTCCTGGATATGATGGTGCACCGCATGGACATGCCGATTATGCCCGGGAACTTCGGCACCACTCCACGAGTTGGCCTGGGGTTGTGGGATTTCCCGGTGTTTACACTGATTATGGAACTGGCGATCCTCGCCGGTGGAGTCTGGCTCTGGTATAGCAGCCCGGATGCCGGTTCCAGGGCAAAGCGTGCAGCCCTCATCACGGCTGCCATTGGCATACTCGTGCTGGCAGTAGATTTCCTCCGGTAAATGCCCCGTCTCAGATACTAGCCCGATTGCTCGAATTGTGATGAGCGTGCCATTGCACTGATCAGGTTCATGATCAGTTGCGCCACCAGTTTCGACGTGAGTCCGCTCGGGTCGAGATTTGGAATAAACGACGAGAAGTGCGCGGCGATAACATTCCCGCGCCGCGTGGTCGCCTGCAGCAAATCGGTCGCTTGCCAGTAGTTGAGGCCACCGAAAGCTGGAGCACCGGCGCCGGCAGCGATGGCGAGGTCCATGACGTCTACATCGAAGTGAATGTATATGTCATCGCTATGCGGCAGGGTCTCACCAACCTCTCGTCCGCCCCGTTCATGTATTTCCCTCGCAGTTACGAATCGGTTGCCGTAGGCTTCGGCATCGCGCACATCCTGCGGTCGCGCACTGCCCACCCCGCGCAGGCCGAGATGCGTGGCATTTGCCATGTGATCCATCTCCGACGCGCGCCGCATGGAGCTGCTCCAACCGTCGTTGAGCCCTTCTACCTCATCACGAAAATCAAGATGGGCGTCGAAGTGGACAATTGCCACGTCGGAGCCGGCATGGAGGCCGCGCATAATCGGCGTCGATGTGCCATCGTTCCCGCCGAGGGTTATAACGCTCGCGCCTTTGCTCCGTATCTGGCGCACCACCTCTTCCACGTTGGCATGGTTGCTGGACCCGCCATCGGGATCCCCGGCAACATCACCGCAATCCACGATACGGAGAGGTTGCCCGTTCAGCATCGTACCGGCGAGGTCGAAATCGTAGTGCTCGAGAAACTTGCCGAACTTCTGGGAGTGTTGGCGAATCGATTCGGCACCATCCGAGTAGCGAGGGCGCTCGGTGTAGGACGGGTAAACAACGCCCCACGGCGTGCCGATGATGGCGATATCCGCTTCCAGCGAATCGAGGTCTTCACAACGGTCAAAGCCTGCAAAGGTCGGTTGATCAGGCGGCAATGGTTTAATAGGATGGCTCACAGGGATTCTCCTTTTGTTGGGTGCATGCTATCAACAGGGGTAGTTGCCGGCAAGGTGCCGTTTGCGGGATTCAGTCGCGTGAGTACGAATATGCCGAGCAAAGCCACGGCGACCGTGCCTATTGCCATGCGAAGCGAAACGAGTTCTGCGATGGCGCCTATTACGAGCGGACCAACCAGAAAGCCAAGAAAACCGATACTCGCAACTGTGGCGACCGCCGACGCACGCGGGATGCCCGGGACATCGTTGGCGCGTCGATACATAACTGGTACCACCACGGCCAGACCAAGGCCCATCCACGCGTAGCCCAAAATTACAGCCCATGGCTGGTTTACGGCCATACCAAATCCAACTCCAACCGATGCAATAATCGACCCGGTCATCAGTGTACGGTCGACGCCGACCCGGGCCATGACGGCATCTCCAAAAAGCCGGCCCAGCGCGGTCGCAATGGCAAACGCCGTATACGCGAAGCTGGCTGTGGCAGGGCTGGAATCGAGCGTATCGCGCAGGTAGATGGCAGCCCAGTTGTTGATCGTTTCCTCGCCGAGTGCAACACAAACGATCATGAGTCCAAGAGGCCGCAGCACCTTCGGCGGCAGTGATGGCAAACGCCGTGACCTGGGAGCCGGGCTCGCAGGCTGCACATCGTCGGACAACATACTTCTCCAGGCGAGTACGGTCACGGGAATCGCAATCAGGCCGATTACGAGGAAGTGGAGCCCGATGGTTATATCCGCCTGGGCGATGATTCCGCTGGAAAAGGATCCGGCCAGGGCACCAACGCTAAAAAGCCCGTACAACGCGCTCATAATGGGGCGGTTTGTACGCCGTTCAACCACTGCTCCCTGTACTGATGTGCTGATGTCGAATCCGCCGGTGAGAAACCCAAACACGAACATGCCGATTGCAAATGCCGTGGTATCGGGCGACAGACTCAGGATTACGACGATCAACCCGAACGGGAGTGCAAACATCGCGTGCGTGCGCGGCGAACCGAAACGCGCCATGAGCCTGGCTGCTGCCGTGAACGCAACCAGGTTGCCCAATGCAAACAGGAAGAAGACGATTCCAAGCTGGGCCGAATCGACGTCGATCCCCTCGACCACGCCGGGAATACGCGGATACCAGCTGCCCTGAATGAAACCGCGCAACAGAAACGCAATCGAGATGGCTAGGCGCGGCGAAATGCGCGGAACAGAACTCAGCATCAATTCCGTGTGCTAGCACTTAAGGAAAATACACCGACCGAAACGTTCGTACGGCTACAGTCCCAATGGTATTGGTATATGGCCCGGAATACCTCCCCGTCTCTCGAAATGATTCTTCTTAAACACAAAGGCCGGGCCTGGGGCCCGGCTCACAGTGGAACGGAACAGCGGTCCCCAATCCAGCCATTGGGAACCGCCCTGATGATCTGTTTATACCGGAACGATCTGGTCTTCCAGCTTCTTCGAGCGGGTTGTAATCACTTCCGGCGCGTCGGCTCCCACGATAACAGTATCATCGTGTCGGAACCCACCAATACCCATGATATAGATACCCGGCTCGGATGAATATACCTCTCGTTCCTTAAATGGTCGATGGTTGAACGGCATGTCTTCAGGAAATTCATGACCCGCAATGCCCATACCGTGACCTGTTCGGTGGTTGATGTATTCGCCAAATCCGGCCTTCTCATAGACCGCCTGGGCCGCTGCGTCTGCGCTTGAAACCGGGTTACCGGCAATCATTTGGGCTGCACCGGCTTCACAGGCTTCAGTTGCGGCTTCGAATGCGCGAATCTGGATATCTTCCTTCGGTTGCCCAACGAAGAGTGTGCGTTCGTTTTCGACGACGAGTCCATTCAGGCGCACGATGATGATGTTTACAACGCCCGTACCGACTTCGAATGCTTCTGCCGACTCTGCACCGGATCCGTGCGGGGCAGACGACCACGATCCGCCAGAGGACATCAGCCGAACCTCGACCTTCTCGCGCGGGTAGCGGCGAGCGCCCTCCTCCATCATCAGGCTGGCGATATGCAGGTCGAATGCCTTCACGTTGCTACCCGGCTTGAGCAGCTCCATGTATTTGTCCTGCCCCCAGTCGGAGAGAGCGGCGGCATCGCGCATGATGTCCAGTTCTTCCGGGTACTTCACCTCACGCATTTCAACGAGGTTACGGGTGGCATCTTCCCAATTCATCTGCGGCATCGCAATTCGCATCAGCTTGTGCGGTGCGCCTTCTACTGCGATGGTGCCACGTGTGATACCGCGTTCCGCGAGGCGGGAAGCAACAATCTCGCCGAATTGCTCGCGGGTGTACGTGCGATTAATGCTCGTCATATGCTCGCGGTAAATCGTGTAATCCTTGACGAAGAGAGTGCCCCGCTCTTCGGAGAACTTGAGGTGATTGGTGGAGAGCTCGTTCATTACCATGAACGGCTCATCGTTGGCGGGGAAGACTGCGGCGACGGGTCGCTCCCACGGTTCCACATCAAGGTGGAACCCCGTGGTCATGTAAAAGTTCATCGGCGTGGTGACCACCAGCGCCTCGTATCCCTGCTCGGAGAGCCAGGTTTGAATACGCTGGAAGCGATCGGCGAACACATGTTGCGGAACGAAAGCCATCGAGTTTTCCCCTCTTCGTATGTAGACTGCGCGAACTGTTCACGTCACCTTATGGCCAACTCCAGAAACTGGCAAGCCTGATCTCCATGCTTCCCTGAGCCCGCACTGGCCGGACCTCTACCCCACACGAGGGTCGTATTGGAT
This sequence comes from uncultured Sphaerobacteraceae bacterium, assembly GCA_964526965.1. Lineage (GTDB taxonomy): Bacteria > Chloroflexota > Chloroflexia > Thermomicrobiales > UBA6265 > UBA6265. The sequence goes on from CAZGML010000031.1 coordinate 6,179, forward strand.
ATAGACACCGCCCAGGTTGAATTATCGGTTCCTGATGCGCGGATCGAGCGTATCTCGCAGCCAGTCGCCGGTGATATTCACCGCGAGCGCAACGAGTGCCAACATGAGCCCGGGCAGGGTGATGAGCCACCATGCGGAAAGGATGAACTGGAGCCCTTCGCTCACCATGCTGCCCCACGCGGGGGTGGGTGGCTGCACACCAAAGCCGAGGAAGCTGATGCTGGCTTCCGCGATGATGAACCGCGCGACCTGCAATGTGCCGATCACGATCAACGGGGTGGTGATATTCGGTAATACATGCCGAAACAGCACAACCCACTCTTTTGCGCCCATCAGGTAAGCCGCCTGAATATATTCCCGTTCGCGCACGATGAGCGTTTCTCCGCGGGCAATACGGGCATACTCAATCCACCCCACGATCACCAGCGTAATGAGGATGTTTCGAAGCCCAAGACCGAGGATGGCATTGATAACCAGCGCCAGCAGGATGAACGGAAACGACAACTGAACATCAACCAGGCGCATAAGCACTGCGTCAAACCACCCGCCGAAATACCCGGCCATCATGCCAATCGGTATTCCGATGAGTAACGCGAAGAAGACGGTGCCGAATCCGACGATTAATGAAATCCGCGAGCCCAGCATGAGCCTGCCAAAGACATCACGACCGAGCTGATCGGTACCCGCGATGTGGCCGTCGGTTAATGGCGGCAGAAGGCGCGATCCGAAATTCGGGCTGTTGATATCGTCGGGCACGAAGAAATCTGCCGTAACGGCGACGAAGACGATAATGAGCAGGAAAATAACGGATCCTGTTGCCCATTTATCTTTCAGGAGCGGCCGAACCCGACGTTTCCACGAGAACTTGTTGAGTTCGGAGAGATTACCCCGTTGTGCAGCGGTGGAGATACTCATTTAGTGCAACCTCACAGTTGGATTCACCCAGCCGTATGCCATATCTGCAAGGAGGTTTGAGAGGGTGTACATGGCGGCGAACAGCACAACAGCGGCTGTCACCACCGCGAAATCCCGATTCAGCAACGATTGCACAAGCACCCGCCCCATGCCTGGCCAGGCAAAGACCTGCTCAACCACAACCGCACCAGCGATGAGGTTTCCGATTTCCAGGCCGGTCATTGTAATAAGGGAGACACTCGCGTTCTTAAACGCGTGCCGCCACAAAACGAGGTTCTGCCCAAGGCCTTTGGCACGTGCGGTACGAATGTAATCCTGCCCAAGCACATCGATAAATGTGGATCTGGTGAGCCGCATATACCTGGCCATGCTGAATGCCGATAGCGTAACGGCAGGCATGATGATGTGCGACCACCCTCCCCTGCCGCTGGTGGGTAACCAGCCAAGCTGTACGGAGAAGAACATAATAAGAATCACACCAAGCCAGAAGCCAGGCACCGCCTGGCCAAGCACCGAGAGGATGCGGGCAAACTTGTCCCACCTGGACCCGTGTTTGACTGCCGAGAGGATTCCTAACGGGATTCCCACAATCACCGAAATAGCCAACGCGGCCACTCCGAGTTGGAGCGTGGCTGGTAAACGATCCACCACCACGTCCATTGCCGGTCTGCGTTCACGGGATGACTCACCAAAATCGAGTTGAACGGCATCCTGCATGAATCTTCCGTACTGAACCAGCAGGGGGTCGTTGAACCCCATGCGTTCACGGATAGCTTCCATGTCTTGCCGGGAGGTATCCATTGGTGCGAAGAGCAAAACAGGGTCGCCCGACAGCCGTAACATGAAGAATACGGCTGTGAGGGCGAGAAAGATCACGAGGATACCGGAGAACACGCGCGTAACGATATATCTTTTCACTATCGGATCTCCGGGTGCAGATGGCGTTTATCAGGCTCCGCTGGCTTCGCCCATCCACAGTCGCTCGTCTGGGCGCGGTTCCCACGCAACTTCGTCGGCTACACCGTAGCTATCGTGCTGCTGCCACAGGAAGAGCCAGCCGGCCTCGTCGTAGACGTCCTGCTGGATTTCATCCCAAAGGGCGAGCCGGGTCTCGTTGTCGACCGTGGTAGCGGCCTCGGCGATTTTGGCCTCGATCTCTTCGTTGGCGAACCCGCTATATGTGGAATCACCGACAAAGAGATAATTCAGCGTGCCGTAGGCATCCAGTGCCGGGCCCCACCCGAGGAAGAACATATCGCCTGTTTGCCGATTCACGATTTTATCGAGATGGGTACCCCACTCGTTGTATTGCACGTTTACGGTGATACCGATATCACCGAGAGATGCGGCAATAGCCATGGCGGCGTCTGAATCCATGGGGTAGCGGCCTTGCGGTGCATCCATGGTGATTTCGAGTTCGCCTGGTCCATAACCGGCCTCGGCAAGCAGTTCGCGAGCGAGGTCCGGATCGTATTCGTACGGCACGATATCTGTGTTGCGCTCGGGGTTGATCTCGGAGAGGCTGCCTGCCATGCGAGTAGCGTGACCCTGGAAAATCCCCTCGATGATGCCTTCCACATCCACGCCGTGGTTAATGGCCTTTCGCAAAGGAAGATTATCGTAGAAGACGCTATCTTCCCGGTTGTTGACCAATGCCACGTAGTTCACGCGAGATGACGGAATGGACTGAATGGAAGCGAATCCGCTCTCCTCGACATTCGGGAACGAATCAACCGGCACATCCTTCACGATATGGAGCTCGCCGGCAAGCAGTGCTGCGAGCCGGGTGGCGAACTCTGGCATGGTGCGGAACTCGACTTCCTTAATGAGAACATCGAACGCCCAATAATCCTCGAATGCTTCGAGGCGGATGTACTCACCGCGCAACCATTCGGACATGGTGTATGGGCCGGTGCCGGATGGATCTTCCTTGTAGGCGTCCCATCCGATCTCATCGATAAGCACAGAGTCAACCGGGTAGACCTCGGCGATGCGGTCGTAAATGAGCGGGAACGGCTCTTCCGTGACGATTTGGATTGTTTTGTCGTCCACGACCTCAATGGAGGTAAACGGACTCCAGCGCTCGAGGTAGTGACTTTCATTGGCGGGGTCGAGTGCGTAATCGAACGCAGCCTTGATGTCGTTAATGGTCAGCGGATTGCCACTGTGGAAGGTGACGTTTTCGGCAACCATATTGAGGTTCCAGGTGAGATCATCGATGTTCTCGACCTCACAAATCCACGGCATGTATCGATATTCATCATCCTTGTTGCGGAAGATGAGCGAATCGAACATGTGATACGTGATAACACCGGTCGGACCATCGACGATGTCGTTGGGGATGAGGGTAAGCGGATCGGAACCGACGCCAAGATTGACGCGCTCCAGTTCGTTCCCCTGGGCGGAAACGGAGACCGCGCCCATGGCGTTCATGCCTGCGAGCATGCCATAGGAGAGCGGCAGTGAGCCGGCGATCTTCGCGAGTTGACGTCGAGACAAATTGTTGCTCATGAGAACTCCCCTCTTGCCCACAGGCAAGAATGTATACGAAACACACATTCGGGCAGAGGGTACACCGAAACGGCTCCGGTCACCACACTGCACGTTGCATACATTCATCGTTGAAGTATATGTGGCGATTATAACAATCGACCTGAGTTGGTGGCAATGGATAACGGCGAGAATGGTAACGAGCGAGGCGGAAGGAACTCGTAACCGGTGCCCATCCGAAATTCGGTAGCGGCAGAGGCTGTCACGACCGGACACAACCATCTTAAATATATGGTTGTTGATCTTCACACAACATTCCGAACCGATATCACCATCTGATGATGATTAGTTTGTTAGGCAAATACTTTGTGAAGAACGGAACAATCTCAGACGTACTGCGGGATTCTCTTGTGTGAAATTAAGTTTTCACACTTCAAATATCTCGAATCCGTGATATGATTAGAGGCAGATATTGGAGGTAGCCATCCCTCCTCGCCCGCGCATGGTGCCGGACGAAAAACTTTGTCCTCGCGAAGAAGAAGGCTGCTGTTTTGCGAGGGCAATCGTGCCCCTAAGTAATGGGAAGGGAATATGAGTCAACTAGAAGTTTTTTATGGACCCAATGCTGGTTACGTGCTGGAGCAATATGACCAGTACCTGTCTGATCCCGAAAAAGTGTCGACAGAATTCCAGGAGTTCTTTTCGTCATTTGATCCCGCTACATTGGAAGCTGCTGCGTCTGGTGCCGAATCTCCTGCCGTGATGGCGGCTGCCCCGCGTGAGGATCAGATCGAAAAGATCGTTGCAGCGGTGACACTGGCCACAGGAATCCGCGAGTACGGCCACCTGGCAGTTCCGCTTGACCCCATTGGCACACCGCCCCCTGGTGCTCCGGAAATCGAGAACAGCACCTACGGCATCACAGATGAAGACCTGCGCCAAATCCCGGCTTCGGCAGTTGGTGGAATGGCGGCAGAAGGTGCCTCCAACGCCTACGAAGCCATGGCCAGACTTCGACATCGCTACACCACACGCATGGGCTTCGACTTCGACCAGGTGCAAATCGCCGAAGAACGCGAATGGCTCGAAAGTGCTGCTGAAAGTGGCGAATTTGACTTCGAACCAACCGAAGAGCAGAAGAAAGAACTGCTGAAGCGACTCACCATGGTTGAGGGCTTTGAGCAGTTTCTTCACAAGACCTATCCAGGCGTGAAGCGATTCTCAATCGAAGGCCTGGACATGATTGTGCCCATGCTCGATCTGGTGATCGAGAACGCCACCGAAGATGGAGCTCGCGAGATTGCCCTCGGTATGGCGCATCGCGGTCGCCTGAACGTGCTTGTTCATACCATGAACCGGCCATACGGGAACCTGATCGCCCAGTTTGAAAACCAGCACGATGAGGCCCAGCCGCCTTCCGGCTTCAACAGCGAAGTCGAAGAGGATTTCGCAGGCGACGTGAAATACCACATGGGTGCGCGCCTCACTCGCGACCCTGAAACCGGTGAGGAGCTGACAGTTCCGCTGGTGCTGGCGCCAAACCCAAGTCACCTCGAGGCCGTAAACCCGGTGGTGATGGGAATGACACGCGCATCGCAGGATGATCGCAACCAGGCCGGCCCAGCCGTTCAGCATCCGGAACGCGCAGTGGGTATCCTGCTCCACGGTGACGCCGCCTTTGCCGGACTCGGTATTAACGCCGAGACCATGAACATGAACGCGCTGAAGGGGTACACCACCGGCGGCATGGTTCATATCATCGAAAATAACAATATCGGCTACACCACCCTGCCGTCGGACAGCCGCAGCACCACCTACGCTGCCGATCCGGCCAAGGGCTTCGAGATTCCGGTTATCCACGTGAACGCCGACGACCCGGTGGCCTGCCTGAGCGCAGTGAACTTCGCAATGGCCTATCGCAAGAAGTTCCACAAGGACTTCGTGATCGACGTTGTGGGCTACCGCCGCTTCGGCCATAACGAGGGCGACGAGCCGCTCTACACCCAGCCGGTGACCTACACCAAGATCAAGAACCACCCAACTGTGCGCGCCATCTTCGCCGAGCAGTTGGCCGAAGCCGGCGTTGTGAGCCTTGAAGAATCCAACCAAATGGCAACGGATTTCTTCAACCAACTCGCCCAAATCCGTCGCGATATCGTTGAAGGTAAAGAGAAGTATCCGATGGAGTGGATCGAGCCGATCCAACCCCATGAGAATGTCGAGACGAAGGTTGAGCTCGAACGGCTTGATGCAATCGACCAGGCGATCCACGATTTCCCGGAAGGCTTTGTGCCGAACCGCAAGCTCGGCCGGCAACTCCAGCAGCGATCGACCATTCTCAAGTCTGAGGATGGACTGCTCGATTGGGGTCACGCCGAGAGCCTGGCATTCGGTTCGATCCTGCAGGATGGAATACCGATTCGCCTAAGCGGCGAGGATACCCAGCGCGGCACATTCAACCATCGTCACCTGGTTCTGCACAACGCGGAAACAGGCGAGGAGTTCACACCGCTGTACCAGGTACCGGATGCGACCGCTTCATTCTCCGTATACAACAGCCCGCTCAGTGAGTTTGGCGTAATGGGCTGGGAATACGGCTACAACGCCAACGCTCCCGAAACCCTCGTGCTTTGGGAAGGCCAGTTTGGTGACTTCGCCAACGGCGCCCAGACGATTATCGACCAGTTCATTGCCGCTGCACGCTCCAAGTGGGGCTCCAAGCCGAGCCTGGTGCTGTTGCTGCCGCACGGATATGAAGGCCAGGGTCCCGAGCACTCCAATGCTCGCCCTGAGCGCTTCCTCCAGTTGGCGGCAGAGGACAACATGCGCGTGGCAAACGTGAGCTCTTCCGGCCAGTACTTCCACCTGCTGCGCATGCAGGCGAAGACGCTGCTGACCGAGCCACGACCGCTCATCATCTTCACGCCAAAGAGCCTGCTGCGTAACCCGCTGGCCGCAAGCCCGGTAAGTGTGCTGACCGACGGCGAGTTCAATCCGGTTCTGGACGATCCAACGGCTGCCGACCGCAAGGAGAAGGTTTCCCGCCTGATCCTCTGCACCGGTAAGGTCGCGATCGACCTCGACCAGAGCGAAAAGCGCGACTCGGAGAACGTAGCAGTGGCCCGTGTTGAGATGCTTGCACCGTTCCAGGCGGAACCATTGCGTGAACTGATCAGCACCTACCCGAACCTGCAGGAGCTTGTATGGCTGCAAGAAGAACCGCGCAACATGGGTGCGTGGAGCTACATGGGATACCGACTCCGCGACCTTGTGGAAGATCGCATTCCGGTTCGATACATCGGCCGCTCTGAGCAGGCCAGCCCCGCCGAAGGCTATGCCGAGAAGCACAAGGAGAACCAGGCACGCATTGTTGCAGCCGCATTCTCCGATGTTCTGCCGCCCGATACAGTTGAGGGCAGCGGTGAGGGAACAAATGGTAGTGAAGACCCCTCTGCCCGCAAGCGGGAAGATGTCTCCATTGCAACAGCTGACTAATTAAAGATCGCAGCCTGATTGCCTCACCATAACGGTGGGCAATCAGGCTGCATAATCGGCATACTACGTACGTAATCGTGCAGCAAGAAAGCAAGTCAACGCACACAGGAGAATGGGGTAGAGATGGCCACAACTGTAAAAGTCCCCGCGCTAGGGGAATCGCTGGTGGATGCCGTGGTAGGCACCTGGCTTAAGGGCGAGGGTGACACCGTTACCACAGGCGAAACGATTCTGGAGCTGGAAACCGACAAGGTGAACCTGGATGTCACCGCGGATAGTGACGGCGTTCTGAGCAAGATCATCGCGCAGGAAGGTGACGTCGTTGAAGTCGGTGCATCCCTGGGTGAAATCGAGCCAGGCGAAGGCGCTGCCGCTGCTGCTTCGGCTGCTCCGACAGAGGAGACTGGCAAGCAGGAACAGTCGGAAATCATTGAGAACGCTGCGCCCGAGCCCGAGAAGCAGGCCGACGGCCACCACGAAACCAGTTCAGTCCGTGCCACGCCAGTTGTGCAACGGCTCGCTGAAGAGCATGGAATCGACCTCTACTCTATCCAGGGAACCGGTCCGGAAGGCCGCATCACCCGCGACGATGTGATGATGGCCCGCGCACAGGCACAGGCTGCCCCCACTGCTCCGACCGAACCAACTGCCGCTCCGTCCCCTGTCAGCCCGGCGTCGTCCAGCCTTCCGGCAGCTTCTCAGCCGCAAAGCAGCGGCAAGAGCGCACCACCAGCCGAAGTGGCAGACCGCACCGAACGCGTACGCATGAGCCGACGCCGCCAAACCATCGCCAAACGACTGGTTGAGGCGCAGCAGACAGCCGCCATGTTGACCACGTTCAACGAAGTCGACATGACCGCGATTATGGACCTACGCAAGCGCCGCAAGGATGGCTTCAAGGAAAGCCACGGTGTGAACCTGGGCTTCATGAGCTTCTTCACCAAGGCCGTGGTTGGCGCGCTTAAGGCCTTCCCGGACGTCAACTCCGAGTTGGACGGTGATGAGCTGGTGCTTAAGAAGTTCTACGACATCGGTATCGCCGTCGGCACAGATGCCGGCCTGGTGGTTCCCGTTGTGCGAGACGCCGACGCCAAGGGCTTTGCCGCAATCGAGCAAGACGTTCGCAACCTGGCGACTCGTGCCCGTGACGGCAAGCTTGGCCTGGACGAACTCTCCGGTGGCACCTTTACCATCACCAACGGTGGTGTGTTCGGCAGCCTCTTGAGCACGCCGATTCTCAACACTCCGCAGGTGGGTATCCTGGGCATGCACGCCATTCAGGAACGGCCGGTAGCCGTCGACGGCGAGATCGAAATTCGCCCGATGATGTACATCGCCCTCAGTTACGACCACCGCGTTGTGGATGGCAGCACTTCGGTTCAGTTCCTGGTGAAAGTCAAGGAACTGCTGGAGGATCCGGAGACCCTGCTGCTCGAGGGCTAGATTCCGGTACCAAACCAAATACATCTGCTATCAGGGCCAACCGTTATGGTTGGCCCTGTTTCTTTCCCGATCTCCTGCAAGGACCTTATCGTTTATCCTTATGTTGTATAAAGCTTGATCGGGTCAGAGAACCAGCCTGGTAACCCCTGATTGCCCTCGTAGTGGGAGCACGTACGCGGAGCACCTTTTGGACATGAGCGTGAATGCATTTCGGGAAAAGTGTCGGGAATTGGCCATTCGCGATCGCCACCACGAAGTTCTTGAATTAATGCAAGAAGTACCACACGAGGTCATCGAATCCGACGAAGACCTGGCCTTTTGGTATGCCCTGTGCCTGCTCTCCACCGTGCGCTACGTAGAAGGCAAAAAGGCGGCCGACGCATTCATCCACCGATACGTTACGCCAGACAACTCCCTTGGAATTGGCAGGGAGCATTTGTTGCGCTCTCACCTGAATATTATGGAGGGGAACACAGGAGCTTCGTATGACCACGAGTTGAAAGCAGTTTCATATCTTCCACAGCATGCGTATCACGAGCGCCTCCGTGCCTGGGCCACAATCGACACGATGGCCGGGCATCTGGGTGATACCGCCAGAATGGAGCAAGCTGTGGAAGAACTCGCGGATGTCCGCAACAATCTCCCGTTTGATCAAAGCTGGTGGTACTCGTTTGTGGCACCGAACCGGGCAGACATTCTCGCCAAGCGAGGATACCTGACCAAGGCGGAAACACTTCTGCTGGCCCAGTTGCCAACAGTTCCATACGACGAGCAAGCAAAAATTCTCAAGCTCCGACTGGCCGTTATCGCGCTGGAGCAACAGAAACCAGCCGAGGCAAGCACGTGGTTGGAAGATGTGGGGCTGGACGATCCGGAAGCTTACTGGACAACCGAAGCATTCCTGATTACGGCCAGGGTTGAACAACTGCTCGGAAACTCCGCTCGGGCAATACAGATTCTGCAGACGGGAATGGCTGAAAAGGCCAAGGCCCAAATCCGCGCGAATCTCCACCGATTCCAGATGCAGATGTGCGATTTGTGGATCCGGGAGGGGGAGATTGAGCTTGCCGAAGCGTGGATAGGGCTGACATCGAAATCCCTCGATCCATGGCCACGAACATTTGGCCACCCGATTCCGAACCCGATCCTGGCAGCGCTGGAAATGGCAAAAGGCGACGGACACGAAGCCATTCGACTGCTGGAAACCCTGCGAGATGAAGGTGAGAGAAGGAACCATAAGGGACTTCTCGTCTCCGTCTACTCACACCTCGCGTACGCCTACCACTCCTTAAACGATCACGAAGCGGCCCGGGATCTTGTGCAGCTCGCGGTTCAATCCGGAAAGCATGGCGATTTCCACGACTCCTATATCGTGCTTGGTGTGGACGTGCGAACCATGCAGCTGCGGTCACCGCATATGCCTACCGAGAACCGCGGCCACCAGCACACAGAACTGACAGTGCTAAGCTACAGGGAACAGGAAGTATTGAACCTGGTTGCCGCTGGAATGCGCAATACCGAGATCGCGGAGAATCTCTTCCTCTCCGTCAATACAGTCAAGAACCACCTGGCCAACATCTTTCGGAGACTTGGCGTTTCGACCCGGCACGCGGCTGTGCAGGTCGCTCGTCAACAGGGTTTACTGCACAACGGTCAACCAACACGCTCGTGATCGAGCCGCCGCCAATTCCCTCGTTTATCTGACCAACCAATGCACATGGTATGACAAAGCAACACTACGACATCACCCTGGACAACAACACCGTTATTCCCTGCGAGAGCTGGGAAACGCATACCGGCATGGCCGGGTACAAGTGGGTTGCGCCCGGTGAGCGGGCCATTTTGCTCTTCCAGCACGGCTATGGAGATTACACCCAGCGCTACGTGCAGGATCGATCCCGTTTCTTCCCGCACGTTTTGGCGCAAGGGATCAGTGTGTACGGCATTGATATGCCGGGCTGCGGACGGTCGCCCGGGAGCCGCGGTGCGGTGGACCCGAATGTCGCTACCCGCCACTACCTGCAGGCACGGTCGATCCTCGCCGATGCCGGGGTGCCGGTCTTCCTGGCGGGAATTTCGCTTGGTGGCCTCGTTGTCGCCACGAGCCTGGTGGAAGATCAAGCGGACGTTGCCGGTGCGATCACCATTTCTGCCGCGCTTAAGTACAGTTACTCCCGCCCGATTCAGATGTTGGCGCACGTGGGTGGGATGATTCTGCCATCGCGCAGGATTCCCCTTCGCAGCGGACCACTGGAAATGCTCACACGCGATACACATGAGCAGCAGAAATTACTCAACAATCCGTTACTGGATGTACGCGGCATAACCTGGATTACGGCCAAGGGAACGCTCGGATTGACGCAAAGGAACTGGAAGCGCTACTCGCAAATCACCGTACCAATTTTGGCGATGCACGGAACCTACGATACCGCCACGAATGCACGGGGAAGTGTGGCACTCATCGATACCGTGAGTTCTGCGGACAAAACGCTCTATCTCGTTCAGGGCGGCCGACACGACCTGTTTGACGACCTGGTGAGTGACGAAGCGCGGGACACGATCATCACCTGGATGGTTGAGCGGATATGAGTGGTCCCTACCCACAGCAGATCGGCATCAGGCGACAAAACACTATACTTGCGCTGACCTGTCGCTTCTGCAACCGGAGTCCTCGTCTTGTTCACCCACCGCCAGAAACTGAGTAACGAAGCAGCAAGCTGGGATCTGGACCCGACCCTATGCTGAAGCGCAGCCACCTTATCACCATTCTTATCTCAGCGCTGATCTTCGTGATTGCGATGTGGCAGTATCTGCCGACGATTGAGGAGCGCGAGTTTCACCGCGATGAAGCGCGCTGGATTCACCGGACAGAATACGTACGCGAGCTCGCCAATCCGTTCAGCGATTACTGGGATGAGTCGACATGGGCCGATGGCGAAACGCTTGACCACCGCAATCGCTTACGAGCACAACCTCCGGTTGGCTCGTATGTGATGGGCATCGGGTTCCTCTTGCAAGGTCAGCCGCTTCCGGATATCGGCTATTGGAACATGGACCACGATACCGAGTGGAACGCTGAACAGGGCAACTTGCCTGATGAAGAGATGCTGAAAACGGCCCGTCGAACGACGGCAACGCTGACAGCATTGACAGCGGTGGCGATCTTTCTGGTCGGAGCGCGACTTACCACAACCATCGGTGCAACTGTTGCCGCGCTGGTATTTGCGCTTCATCCCCTCACAATGTATCTCTCCACGTTTGCCGGCTCGGATGCGGCGCTTGTCTTTTTCATCGCCCTGTCCGCACTCTTCGCAGCACGACTGGCGGAGAATCTGACCTGGCCACGAGCCATACTGCTTGGCCTTGCCATCGGGTTGGGTGGCGGCGTGAAGTTGAGTCCGCTCGGGATTGCAGGCGTATTGGCGATCTTCGGATTGTTGCTGCTCATTGCGAAATCCAGGGAGTCCTCCCGCCTGGCGCCAAAGCTGATTGTGCAGCCACTCATCGCTGGTGCGACCTTCGTAATCAGCTATCCGTACGTTTGGCGGAATCCGATTGAGAACAGCCTGAACCTTTTGCGATACCGAACCATGAGCTTTGACCTGCAGAGCTCGCTGTGGGAACACGTGGCAATTGACTCACCGCTCGAGGCGCTGGATCGCATCTGGAATCGATTTGCTGGTGAAGAATGGTCGCTGCTTGGGCGATTTTTCGGCGTGGCCTTACCAATTGAAACCCTGCTCACCATCGCCGGGCTGGGGGTCCTGACAATTCTTGTGTTTCGCCGTGGACTCTCCAGCGCGACAGCGATGATCGCAGCGACGATCGGCGCCGCTGCAGCGATCACGATTGTCGGCATGCAAGTCGACTGGGCGCGATACCATTGGCCGATCCTGCTGGGGATGGCCTTGTGCATTGGATTAGCCATTGGCGCTGTGCAGCGGCGACTTCTTCCGAAACGCCGGACCCCTGCTGCGACTTGATCACTCTCCGACTCCGGCCTTTGCGGCGTGAGACCGCTGGCAATACGTGCACCAGAACATCGTTACGATTCTCAGCGATTTCCCGATGTTCACAGCCATTCTCAGCAGTGATACTGTGATTTTCCTGACAGATGTGAGGGTTAATCCCGATTGATATGGTCGGATATATACAGGTAGGCTAAAGGCACTGTTGCGAGGGCGGTAAACCGATTGCGCCCTCGCCGGGATTTATTCCAGGAGTGTTTTCATGAGTGATCGCCACACTATCGATGTTCGCGAAATCGTTCCGAAAGAGCGACATCCACTGCTCTTTAAGACGTTCGATGATCTGGCTGCCGGTGAATCGTTCGAGCTAATCAACGACCATGATCCGAAGCCGCTCTACTATCAGTTCATGGCGGAGCGCCCGGGTCAGCTTGGCTGGGAGTACAAAGAGGAGGGTCCGGACGTGTGGCGAGTCGTGCTCACCAAGCAGGCGACGGCATAGCCCCGGGCTAAGTATTCGGCCTAATGCCGGCGGGACTGAAGTGTCTCGCCGGCATTTGTGTACCTCATCTATCCCTGTCAGTATCGAGTGCTCCTGGTAGCTTTCACCGCTACTCACTTCCAAATCCCAACATTCTCCTTGCCCCTCCGATCGCCCACACCCCTGCTTTCACCGTGGCAACGATCATCGCCAAAGAAAGCACAACACTCGTCACGATACAGAAATAACACGGCTGTTCCTGGTTCACGCCTGCACTCCTTTTCAATTACGGGGAATAATGAACGAATCGCGATCGACGGAAGATGCACTTCTGCCAATTGCGCACATTGTCTCCGGCGACAAAGTGGTTCATCAGGTTGGTTCTATCGCTCACGTGCCACAAATCGCAGGCATGGCCGATCTCATGTGCGAGCACCTGTCCTGAGCTCGACTGGTCGATGATCACGTAGTCCGTACCCGGAATGTGGCAGCCAACATCATTGCCCTCGATGATGTCGCGGATAAAGATGATATTGAGTGCGCCATGTAGCAGTTCTGTCACCACATCTATCGGATCCGTACTGCATCCAAACACATCGGCAAACGTACCGTCGGCATCGTCTGTCAGGTTGATCGCTTCGGAAGAAAACAGCTGGCTTGCATCACACGCTGTGACATCAAGCCGTTCGGGCGGGACCTGCACGAGTTTTCTGCCGTGAATGTGCAGGTGCACGTTGAATCGTCGGGAGATGATGTCGCTCGCCTCTTTTAGCGCGGTGTCAACCTGGGCATCACTCACCACCGGCACACCATCCCTGCCAGCCAGCACTGTGACACATGCGTGCAGGTGCTTGCGGACGTTGAGCCCAAGCATACAGAGCAGGAATTCGGGAATACCAACGAAGATCGAAATGATGATTCGGATCCAGTTGACGACGAAATCGACGATGAAACACACGATTCGCAAGATGGTCAGGAAGATCGTCATCGGAATGAGAATGAAGATCTTGATAAGCGACGTGATAACTTCGCAAACGGTTTTCACGATGGTTTTGATCACCCGGAACCAGACTTCCACCAGATTACAGACGGTCTTGGTGACCCAATCGCACAGCTCACTGAGTGGCCAGGGCATCCATTTACAGACCTTCTCTGAAACGGTGCGGCACTGATTTTCCCATCGGGATTCCCATTCCTCAATCGTTGTCACCACCTCGCGGCAGATGGTTTGAACCATGGTTATCAGCGTCTCGATAACGGTATAGATGGTTTGCTCAATGATCTCGGCAATCTTCATACACTTCAGCATGGAACTCTCCTTCCAAAAAAGGAATCAACTGCACGCGGGCTCGTTGCAGGGCTGTTGTGCAAGTGCAAAGCGAAACAATGAGGAGACACTCGACATATCGACATAATACTCCTATGGCAACGAGTTGTATACAATTTTGATGAGGCATTTATCGATGAGAGGATCTCGAGGCGAGTGCGCCATGGGCAGGATTACTGACGCGAAGCCAGAGCATGCCGGACCAGCGGCGATCAGGCGTTAGTTGACGCCACTTTGCATATGGTTGGAACAGCCACGGTGGCTCAAGCCCACCCGCTTGACATCATCGCGCGCGTCACCCTACACTCTCGGATGACAACCTAATTGCCTTATCCAGAGCGGTGGAGGGAATCGGCCCTGTGAAGCCCGGCAGCCTACGAGAACGATCTCGCAAGGTGCCAACTCCGGCAGATGTATCTGCGAGATAAAGGATTAGCAACAATGCTTATGCTTGTCGCCTCCTGCCTACGCAGGAGGTTTTTATGGTCTCCGCACCGATCACTGCCAGCCTTTCTTAGAGTGATTTGAGAGACGAAGCGATGAGCGGAACCACTAACAACCCTGCTACAACACACGAGCCCATGCGCAAGCATCTGCACGTGGTGCCCAAATATCCTCCGGCGAAAGATGGAATTATGCACCTGGCCCAACTCGGTGAGGTGGAGCTGGAACTTGGGGATACGCTGCCCAACGTGACGCTCGCCTACCGCACGTGGGGCGAGCTCAACGAGGCCGGCGATAACGCGGTCATCATTCTGCATGCGCTTACTGGCGATTCCCTGGCTGCCGGCGAAGGTGGATGGTGGGAACCGGTGATCGGTCCCGGCAAGCCGATTGATACGAGCGAGCACTTCGTTATCTGCGCAAACCTGCTCGGCGGTTGCCAGGGTAGTACCGGCCCGGCCAGCCACGATGAGTACGGCGAATACTACGGCATGCGGTTCCCGCTCGTTACCATTGGCGACATGGTGAAAACCCAACGACTCCTGCTCGAATCCCTTGGTGTCACAAAGGTAGTGGCAATCGGTGGCAGCATTGGTGGTTTCCAGGCGCTGGAATGGGCCACACGTCACGCGGATATGGTCACCGGTGCCGGATGCATAGCGGCCGCAGGCAACCTGAACGCCCTCGGCATCGCCGTTCATGGCGAGGTCGGGCGCCGCGCGATTATGGCTGATCCGAACTGGATGGATGGCGACTACCTGAAGTACGGCGTGTTTCCGGAAGAAGGGCTTGCCATCGCACGCATGGCGGCGATGACGACGTACAACAGCCGCGAGAGCCTGGGTAACCGCTTTGGCCGCAACCCGGCAGCACGCAAAACGCTTTATCCCGAGTTCGGTACGACATACGATGTTGAAGGATATCTTCACTATCACGGACGGGCGCTGGTACGGCGGTTCGACGCCAACAGCTATCTCTATCTCACCCGTGCGATGGATATGTACGATGTCGGTCGCGATGGAGGCGATACTCACTGGTTCAGCAAGATCCAGGCACCGTTGCTTTTTGTTGGTATCAGCACCGACTGGCTCTTCCCGCCGGACGACATTGAACTGCTTGCCGCTCGCCTTGCGGATCGTGGCAAGGATGTGGAATACCGGTTGATCGATTCTCCCAACGGCCACGATTCCTTCTTAAAGGACTGGGATCAACTCAACCCAATCGTCGAGGGCTTCATGGAATCGCTCGCGAAACCCGTCAATGAGGATGCTCCAAACGAGCGCGCAAGCTCGTGAATTATCAAACCTTTTCATACCCCTTCGTTGTGGGGCTTGCACCGCCGGCCTACACTTATAAGGTTGAACTCTAGCGATACGTAGAGAGGGAGAGTTTTTTCATGTCTCAGGATCAGCCAAATTACGGTTTTGATACCAACAGTCTTCACGCCGGCCATACACCGGATTCCGACACCGGTTCGCGTGCGGTGCCGATTTACCAGACAACGTCGTATGTGTTCCGTGACTCCGAGCAGGCAGCCAACCGGTTTGCCCTGAAGGAATTCGGCAACATTTACTCTCGCCTGACGAACCCGACCACCGAAGTGCTTGAAGCACGCGTGGCGGCACTTGAAGGTGGCGTGGCGTCGGTAGCGGCAGCAAGTGGCCAGGCAGCCATTACCATGGCACTACTGACACTGGCGAAGGCTGGCGACGAAATCGTTGCTACCACCAGCCTTTACGGTGGTACCTACAACCTGCTGCAGTACGTGTTCCCGCGGTTTGGCGTGAACGTGAAGTTCGTTGATGCAAACCCGCAGGATATCGGTGCTGCGATCACGGACAAGACCCGCGCTGTCTACAGCGAGACGCTTGGTAACCCGGACCTCCGCACGCTCGATATCCAGGCTGTTGCCGATATCGCCCACGAGGCCGGCGTACCGCTGGTGCTTGATAACACCACCCCAAGCCCGGCACTCGTGCGCCCAATCGACCACGGTGCCGATATCGTGATCCACTCCCTCACCAAGTTCATCGGTGGTCATGGCACCAGCATGGGCGGCATTGTTGTGGACGGCGGCAAATTCGACTGGGGCAGCAACCCGCGCTTCAAGGAAGACTTCGTCGATCCGGACCCGAGCTACCACGGACTCAACTTCTGGGAAACGTTCGGCCCAATGGCATTTGCCATCAAGGTACGAGCCCAGTTGCTGCGCGACATTGGCCCCGCCATCAGCCCGTTCAACAGCTGGCAGATCCTGCAGGGAGCAGAAACCCTCAGCCTGCGCATGGACAAGCACAGCAGCAACTCCGAGAAGGTTGTGGAGTTCCTGCAGGGTCACCCGAAGGTGACATGGGTGAACTACCCGGGCCTGAAGGATCACCAGAGCTACGAAACCGCCAAGAAGTACTTCACCAAGGGCAAGTTCGGCTCCCTGATGGGCTTCGGCGTTGAAGGCGGAGCGGAGGCCGGACGTAAGGTGATTGAATCTGTACAGCTCCTGAGCCACCTGGCAAACCTGGGTGACGCCAAGAGCCTGATCATTCACCCGGCCACCACCACCCACTCGCAGCTCACCGAGGAAGAACTCATGAGCACCGGTGTCACTCCGGACTTCATCCGACTCAGCATCGGACTTGAGGATCCCGAGGACATCATTGCTGACCTGGACCAGGCGCTCAATAAGCTCTAGGCTTCGCGCCACTCCAGTACATACCGATAATGGTGTAACAGCCCCGGGCCAATGAAATGGTCCCGGGGCTGTTGGTATACCTGCTACTTTTGTCAATCTGGGAGATTCAGACCAATTTTCGCAAAAGGCGACACCTTTTCGGTACTTGTGCGTTATTACCTGTAGAGGGCACGACAATCAACGTCCCAGGTTGGCACAATCCAACCATCTTGTACGTCTGTGTCAGTAGACAGGAGCGCCGCCACCTTCCCCACAAACCCGGCGCGCATCCTGACCCTCCCCTCCCTTTGCAAGGTGCCCCGGTCCGGGCTCCAGCCAACCCGGACGTTCCGCGGGGCGCCTTGCGGTTTTATCCATTCACGAAAATTCGTGTGGCTAATCGCCAACAGGAGTGCCATCTGGCGGATGAGCACCCGGTTCCGCCGGGATGACGCGCTGCATCACAACCCGGGGCCATTCGGCGCTATTCGTACCCTGTTCGGCATCGTATTTCTCGGCGATGCCTTCGGGCCATTCTTCGCGCGGGATTTCGACGAAGCCAATACGCTCATAATAGGGAGCGTTCCATGGTACGTTCGCGAAGGACGTCAGCGTGATAAGGCCTCGTTCTTTTGAGCGTGGATCAGCGGAGACAGATTCGATCATGAGCGCACCAAGGCCACGTCGGGAAGCATCCGGGTGCACGGTGACTTGTTCAATGTGGAGGCTCTTCGGCAGGAAATCTCCCAGCAAATAGGCCTTGAGCACACCGTACTCCACGGCTACCCAGAAACGCCGCTCCTCGGCGGCCTGCATCAAAAGCGACTCGGCGATTGGGGGCTCGTCCGCCACTGCGGCCATGCCAATTTCGCGAAACGCCTCGGCGGCGGCTTGCTCCAGTGGAGCTACCTTGTGAATTTCATCGGTGCTACCCAATCTAATCCTGATCATTGTGGGGCCTCCAGGCGGTACACACTCCCGCCGTTTAGGTCAACAATATACACCTCGCCCTGCTCATCCACACCAAACGACGAGATCGCCAATCCGGTCGGGATGGGATCACTCATCGCCCAGCCGCCGTCGTCGCCGGGAACCGCTTGCCAGACAAAGCCTGAGCAGAAATCAGCGAAGATGTACGTGCCGTGTAGTTCGGGCAGGCTTTCACCATAATACACTTCTCCGCCAGTTACTGAACAACTGCCATCTGCATGCGGGTATTCGAGAATGGGCATTGTGAGACCGGTGGTATCGCAATGCGATTCCAGGAAGCAGCTGGAGCCTTCCATAATGTTCCAGCCGAAATTGAGCGCTTCGGTTGTATCGGCAGGCAACACGTTGATCTCTTCGATCGCGTTCTGTCCCACATCTGCAATAAAGAGATCACCTGTTTGCGCGTCGAAGCTGAAGCGCCAGGGGTTTCGAAGACCGTATGCATAGATTTCCGAAAGCGCTTCCTCGTCATCAGCAAACGGGTTGTCTTCCGGAATCGCGTAAGCCGCACCATCAGGAGTATGCGCCGGGTTCACATCAATGCGCAGGATCTTCCCGAGCCAGGTGTCGAGCGCCTGGCCATTATTTTCGGGATCGCCACCGGAACCACCATCGCCAAGCGCGACGTAGAGGTAGCCATCCGGCCCGAAAGCGATCTGGCCACCGTTGTGATTCGGATACGGCTGCGCCTGCTCCAGGATCACCTGCTCGCTGTTCGGATCGGCGATGTCATTATCAGCGACGGTAAATCGGCTCAACACCGTATAGCCGCGATGGTTGGTGTAATAGACATAGAAGATATGGGAATCCGTATAATCCGGCGGAAATGCAATACCGAGCAGTCCCTGTTCGTAGCCACTGGAACCCACTCGGTCCGTGATATCCAGGAAGGGGTCGGCCACCCGTTGGGAATCGACGAGCTTGCTCACCGTACCGGGCTTCTCGACAACGTAGAGCACGCCGGTTCCATCGCCAGCATGGGTTAACCCGGTCGGTTGATTGAACCCCTCGGCCACCGGCTGGAAGCTCACGTCGAAGCCAGCTTGGTCATCTTGCGCCGAGGTGGTGGTCCACACCGATGTAGCCATCAAGATCAGGGCAAGCGTAATCGGGAGGACTTGGGATACGGCTCGGCGCATTTTGTGACCTTTCCTTATGAGCGATGCTCCACAATGGTTCCGTGAAGGATAGATAATTGGTCGACTGGTTCGCCGTTCTCCGACGCATTTTCAAACAGAAGCGGAATACCCACTGCCTGCGGATCGTACAGGTCGATATGCGTCTGGGCGTGGATATGAACATGCGTCTCGCTGGTATTGCCCGAGTTACCCACGGCCGCAACCACATCTCCGGCGGAAACGGTATCGCCCTGCTCTACACGGATTGAACCATTCTGGCAGTGGGCCAGATAGACATAGCCGCCATCTGTTTCGATAACGATGTGGTTACCGGCCGGATGATCCGTTGGATTACTGCCAAGGGATTGCGGAGGGATATCGTTCATACCATCCACCACAGCAGCGACAGAGCCGCTGACCGGTGCCAGATAGGGTTGTCCGAACGCATGGTAGTGCTCGTTCTCTGTACCCGGAGCGGTGGCCGTGGATCCATCCTTCCAGATCGCGATATCAGCAGCGTATCGCTGCGATGGTGTGACTGCGTGGTAGTTGCGGAACTCGGTGTCTCCTCCCCACAGCACCATCCAGGCGCCCTCGAACGGGAGCCTCGCCACGATAGGCTCCGGGGTCTCGACCTCCGGCAAAGTGCCCTGCGGCACAAGCTGGAATCCGGCCAGGTCGCCGTCGCCGCTCCACACAGTAGAGAGCGAGATCGTGTTGGTTCCCCATTGATATTGCTCGGCATAGAGGTTGACAGGTAAAACGTCGCCTCCCACCGGCAGGCTGCGCTCATCGACCATCTCACCGATCGGGATTTCGTCCGCAAAAACGACATCTGTCATCGGATGACTGAGCAGGAATTGACTCGGTATGCTGAGCAGAACCTCGAGCGAATCGACATCCCCGGAAAACTCAAGGTTGATACCGAGATCGACGATGCCCGGGCCGATAACGCCGACCCAGCTTCCGGTAGGCACATCGCCGGTTTGCTCCTCTTCTGGCACGGCCTCCCAGGGGATGGCTCCGCTCTGGGAAAACATGCCCGAAATACCTTCCGGTGAATAGTGACCGAAGAACCAGGCACCTGCCTCATGGAACGCGAATTGGATCTGATTTTGCGTCGCCCCGGCGATCATCTCTTCCGCGGACACGCCGCCTTGTAGTGCCGTGATCATCTCGGGAGTTGATACACGTTCGATCGCATCCATGTCGCCGTTCCAGAACGATTCGGATATACCCTCCCCGAGTTCGCGCAATGCATTCTGGGCATCTTGCCAGGCTGGTAGCACGTCTGCGGTGGTCGGGGCGGTGCTGGCAACGGGGGATGCAACCGGGCTTGCCATTGGCGTGGCGGGTTGCCCGGCGGCGTTGATACCAGGAATTACAAATGGGAACAGTGCACTACCGGCGATGATTTTGCGTCGAGAGAACATGGGTCAAACACCTTTCCACGTGGCCGTGCTATTGAGATTGACGAGTTGGTTGTAACCAAACCTGAACATAAATGGCGAGATACACGATAACGGTAATAGTGAGAACAACGCCGAACCAGCCGAAATCCCAACCGCGTATCGCATCATCCACCACCGCCACCAGCGAGATTAGTGCCACGACGAGTGTTGACTGAAAAACGACGGGTTCAACCGGATCCTTGTCGGCGTCGGTCGTAGCGGATCCCCACAGGATAGCGGCAACATTGACCTTGCCGAATCGGCTCATGATACCGATCCAGACGAAGGTCAATACAAACATGATCAGTGCCGTGAGGAGATGTTCTGCCACGGAGAGGCAAATAATGAGCATGGTCCACATAAACGAACCAAGCACAACAGCCCACGTTGCGGCATCGCCGGGTTCACGCGAACGAGTGGTGAACGCTCGAAAACGGCGAGAAAGCA
Source organism: uncultured Sphaerobacteraceae bacterium (assembly GCA_964526965.1). Lineage (GTDB taxonomy): Bacteria > Chloroflexota > Chloroflexia > Thermomicrobiales > UBA6265 > UBA6265. The sequence continues at coordinate 27,416 of CAZGML010000031.1, forward strand.
GGCCTTTATGCTGTTCACCCTGCGTGTACTCTCGATTCTCTTCCGGTTGCTTTTTGCTCATGAACGTATATTAGCCGACGCGCGCTCGCCCGCGGCGATAGCATCGGGGATACCGACTCCTCTTAGCATGTTCCCGGCGATCTCGAGGCCCGGAATTCGGGCGACATCCTTCTCGATCCGTGCGACGCGATCAAGGTGCCCCAGCGTGTATTGCGGACTTGCGGCGTTCATACGCACGACCCGGCTGAGTACGGGCTCGCCGGTGATGTTTCCGGTGTGGGCGATTTCATCGCGCACCATCTGGATCATCTCCTCGTCGGAAGACTTCAGCACTTGCTGGTCACCTGCCCTGCCAAGGAAACCGCGTACAAGGAAGTGCCCCTCCGGCGCGCGGCCTTCCCACTTTCGGGACATCCAGGTCACCGCCTTTACCGGGCGATTCTCGGCTCGGGGGCTGAGATAACCGTAGCTTTGCGGCGGGGTGTTGGTTACGGTTTCTTCGTATCCCAACATCACTACTGCTGAAGAGACCTGTGGGATAGCAGACATAGCAGACGCCGCCATAGGCGCTACATCGCTCAACAACTGCGTTTGCACATGAACCGGCGCGGCCAGGATGGTTCCGTCGACCGTCTCTGCACCGCCCGGGTGGCGCAATGTGAAGCGATTATCCGGCTCCCGGCGCAGCGACTGGATTGGCGTGTGTAGTCGAATCTTGCCACCGTTCGCGGTTATCGCCTGTTCCAACGCATCGACAATTTCCTGAATCCCATTCCTGAAACTGAGGAAGCCCATCGGGGTTTGATGCCCGATAGGTCGTGCTTTCTGCTGCTTTTTCTGCGCGAGCACACCCTTGATCAAGCCGCCGTGCTGACGCTCCGCCTCGCGGAGTTGCGGGAAGGTCGCGGCGAGACTGAGTTCATCGCCGTTGCCGCTATAAATACCGGCCATAAGTGGCTCGATGAGATTCTCGAAGACCTCATTGCCCAGCCTGCGCCGTACGAATGAGCCGAGCGATTCGTCCGCTTCGCCTTTTTTCGCCGGAATCACGTAGTCCAACGCCATGCGGAGTTTGCCCGGCGGAGAGACAAGTTTGGTTTTGGCTATAGGCCCGAACTTGCTCGGGATAAGGCCGGTCAATCCTTCTGGCATGGGGTGCAGCTCGCCATCCTTCATGATGAGCGAACCGCGATTGGCCGGATTGGTGGTCTGGAAGCGTGGCTCCAGGCCGAGCTCGGTGGCGAGGCCGATGCCGCGCGGCTTCATGGCGAGGAAGCTCTCTGGTCCGTGCTCGATCACCCAGCCGTCGTCAGTGACTTCGGTGTGAAGCACACCTCCGAGGCGATTGCTGGCCTCGTAAAGGGTGACCTCGACGTTGTCTTCTTGCGACAGTGCGTAGGCGGCGGCGAGCCCGCTTATACCGCCGCCTACTACTGCAATGTGGCGCGCCATTACAGCCAGCCAGCGTCCGTGGCGCGTTCGCGCACGAGTTCGGCGAGGCCGCGCATCATGGCCGGGTGGTCGTTAACCATGTCGATCCGCTCAAGCTGCATACCGAGTTCATCCGCCTGCTCCTTGAACTCCACATCGATATCGAAAAGGATCTCGACGTGGTCACAGACAAATCCAACCGGAACGATAAGCACATGCTTGCCGCCCGCATTGTGGATATCCTCGATGACTTCACTGCCGTCCGGGCCAAGCCATGGTTCCTTGGTCATGGCAGCGCTCTGGTACGCCCAGTGGCCAGGATTGCTCTGGAAGCGACCCTTCATGGCCTCGAAGGTTTCCTTCAGATCGGATTCGTACGGATCGTCGTTCTCGCGGATCCGTTCCGGCAGGCTATGCGCAGTGTAGATAATCGGCACCGTATCGCGGACGTCCTCCGGGAACTTCGCGAGCGCATCGGTGATGCGATCCGTGAGCGCCTCAAGATAGCCGGGCATGAGGTTCCATCGATCGATGCTGGCGATCTCGACACCATCGGCCGCCTTTTCCACAGCCTCGTTGTAGGCACCAATCGACATGGCGCTATAGTGCGGAGCCATCACGAGCGTGACGATCTTGTCGGCGCCATCTGCTTTCATCTTTTCCATGGTGTCAGCGATGTAGGGGTGCCAGTGGCGCATGCCCACCCACACCTTCCATTCCTCGCTATTCTCGCCGATGGCGTTGAGGCTGGTTTCGATGCCCTTGGCCTGGTCTTCGGTGAGTTCGAGAATGGGTGACCGACCACCGATGATTTCGTAGCGCTCTTCTACTTCCTTAAAAATCTCTTCCGGGGTGGGGCGGTGGTTTCGCACGTCGAGGAGATAAGGGCGGACGTCTTCCATAGAATCCGGACCACCGTATGCCATGATGAGAAGATGATTTGTTGCCATTGGTTAAACGGCTCCTTTGTTGTTGTAGTGGCGTACTGCGCCACGCAGACTATTGGTATCGAGCAGTGCCAGGCTCGCTTGTGCTATACAGCAGGCATCGTGAGGAGATGCGCATGGACCCGGCAAAGGAAAAACATCACCAATCCGAGGTGCGAATGAACGTGATCGCGAGCGTAATAACCGCCGTGATTCTCGTGGTTGCTACCGCCTGGCTGGTGATTTTGTTGTTCTAGGCGTAAATGCGCACCAGAACCACGCCGTCTTTCTCCACAGCATTCTTGCCGGCCGTTACCCCGGGCCGACGCTCGTGGAATTGATTACCGATGAGCACGGTGGAGTTCGTGAGCGCAGAGAGTACCACGGTGTCGTTGCGTTCGCTGAACGACTCCTTTCCTTCCAGCTCACCTTTTGACTTGATAATCACATGCTTGAAGAAATTGACCGGGTTACTGACATCGTTATCAGGCGCATCGGCAGCGGCTTCCCGCATCGCTTCCTGATTGCTGGGTACCGGGCTCTGCACCTTTGAGGTTACCTCTGGAGTGGGAACGGTACCTGTGAGCAGGTCGTGCCGACCAACAGTGTCATCTACCAATTCGAACATCTCGGTCTTGCGATTACCGAAAATTTTGTCACCCTGCTGCAGAACGATCGATGCATTTGCTGTCATGGTGACGGGTGTGCTGATACGCTCCTTGCCATCATCTCCGCCCCAGGCGACCATTGCGGCAACCTGTGAACCAGCCATATCGATGATCTGAACCAGCTGGCCAGCTTCTACAGTGAACACCTCGGCGGAGCCAACTTCAATCTGCTTACTCTGCACCACCCGGCGCCCGACAAGAACATTTGCCATGTTGTTTTCTGCCTCGCACTGCTACATCGCGATGCCCGGGCACCCCCGGCGCACAAACTACCGGGTATTGTACCGCGATGTTTCCCGACAACTGTGACGCGGTTAGCCAACGTGATTCGTATAGCCCGGCAACTCATGTCGAGTCGCCATACAGTGCGGCATACTTGGGGCAACCAGATACGCTGCAGCACCGGAGACGATCACGATGGATACATGTACAAACTGCGGGGCAACACTTCGGCCAGGTGCGAAATTTTGCACAACGTGCGGTACGCGGCTCAATGAGACGCCACAACCAACATCCACAAACGACGAAGGCTGGGGCCAACCTTCAACATCCTATGAGGATTCCGGGGAAACCAGCGTGCTGGAATCGGTGCAGCAACCGAAGGATGCCGACCAGGATTCTTCCATAAGCCAGATACGCCAGCAAACCGAGCACGCATGGTCCGCGGCATACGGTAGCTCTACAGGGTCAACACCGAGCGATGATCCCGCCAGCCGGTTCATATCCGCGCTGGATAAGGATGTACAGGAAGTTGAGACGACGGAGAGCGATGAGCCCTCCACGCAAGACGCGACAACATCCTGGGATTCAACACCGCCGGTATTTACCCCACCTCCACCATCGAATTGGAGCTACAGCCTTGACACCGGGCCAGATGCAGCACTGGAGACGAACGAGCATTCAGGCTGGAGTCCCCCATCAACCTGGGCGGATGTACAAGCGACTGACGAGCCGGATGCCGTTGATTCGGCCGGATTCACTGACGGTGGTATTGACGAAGTTGAGGCACCGGGTGGCGATGAGCCGGTTCAGGACTTGCCGCCAGATGAAGCGCGCGACCATGCACTCAAGCTCGCGGATGAGCTTCGACGCACCATTCGGATGATTGGCAGCACTGGCGAATCCGACCACGGCGCCGCAGCTATGGCGCTCACCGAGGTGAGCTTACACTTCGGTGATTACAACGATGTGCGTGGCGTGCTGGCGAATGTAAAGAACGATCCGCGTGACATCGAGGCGCTCGGGGACCTCGCGAGCAAGGTCGATCGCATCGAAGAGCTGCTCGATGAACATAAGTCGCTGGTTGATGCGATTGAAACCGCGATTAAGGAACTTATTGGCTAACCGGTCACCCTTCGGGATGGAAGGCGAACGGAAGCGCGCGGCGCTCATCGATCATGGTGGCGAATTGAAATGGTGGCGACGCCATGGCGTCCGTAGTCACCCGGACCAGATTCTGCTCAACCACGTCGATCTCGAGCTTTTCATATGCATTGATGTACTTCTTGTCGCTCAGCGGGTATCCAACCAGGTTTTCCATTCGCCACTGCACCACATTCGCGATCTGTTCAGCCTGGTCATCCTCGGCAGCTTTCAACAGCGTTGATACACGCGCTCTCGATTGATGCAGGCGATGATCGGTGGAAGCACCTTCTGTAGTACTGGTAGCCACGAACTCGATGGCCGGCATCGGGCCAACTGCTTCATCTGATTCGTCAAGAATGTCCACAACGAGCATTTCGCCATGCCGATCGTGAATTGAGGGAATTAGGTATGCTCCTTCGATACACCAAACGTTCACCGCGTCTTCCAGGATATTGCTGCCGATTGGCTCTGTTTGATC
>CAZGML010000032.1:0-8911 GCA_964526965.1 uncultured Sphaerobacteraceae bacterium
ATTGGTCGGATCTTCGACGATCGGGAGTCCACTTTCGGCGGCCAGCTGGGCAACGTCATTAGCGGGTTCGTTGATGAGCGGTCGCCAGACTGCGGTTTCCAATGCATCTGGCGATTGATCCCACCAGGGTATACGACGGCGCTCCCAATCTCGCATGCCCGCTAATCCATCGATTCCAGCCCCGCGAACGAGATGAAGCAGTAGTGTCTCCGCCTGGTCTGCCTGGTGATGCGCCAAAGCAATACAATCGGACTTCTGCCCCAAAGCTATACGGGCCAATGCAAGATAGCGTTCGCGTCGCATCGCCTCCTCAAGCCCAACGCGCCCATGAGCATCGATGTTCTGCTGCTGCAATCGATGTACGTCAACCGGGACGTCGAGCATTTTACCGATCTCGCGCACCGCGTCGACTGCGAGGTCGGCTCGATCGTGCTGTCCGTGGTGAATATGGGCAATGGTGAACGTGAGAAGGTTCAGACGGCGAAGTTCGGCCAACAACCATGCCAGTGCTACGGAATCCTCCCCACCGCTGCATGCGAGCAACACCCGGGGGGATTCCACAGATAGTTGACGCACGGAATTGCGCATACGCTGCACAATGCCAGATTCTCTACGATCTGACTGCGGTGGAAGGTTACGGGCCATAAATGCCTGGGTTGTGAGTGGAGTTTCGGTGCCGACGGGTGGATTCGAACCACCGACCGAAGGCTTATGAGTCCTTTGCTCTGCCCCTGAGCTACGTCGGCATGACGGCAGATACTATAGCAACCTGCCGCAGCCTGAGTCAAGGCAAATCAGGCCCGATGCCGCAAAAACGCAGTGGTTCACCGCTGTTCGCGTGGCGTCAGTGCGCCGGTCTGGGTGGCGTCGTACACTTCGCCGATCAGTTCTTCCAGGATGTCTTCCAGGAAAACGAGGCCAACGACCTTCTGCTCCTCATTTACAACGCTGTGTACATGGTTTCGGTCGAGCCGCATTTCTGCAAATGCCTCTTCCAGCTCATCCGAATGGGCTGTCTTCGTCAGTGGCCGAACGACGGATGCCGGAATTGGCTCATGCATTTTCTCGGGAGATGTGAGCGACAGCATATCTTTCACATGCACGTAGCCGATCGGTTCCCCGGAACTGTCGGAGAGGATGTAACGTGAATAGCCGTTATCCTGCGCGGCTTGTTGAATATCAGCCGGTGTGGAGGTGTCAGGCAAGTACACCATGTGCTCGACCGGCACCATCACATCCTCAACCTTGAGGTCGGTGAATTCGAAAGAGGCGGCCAATGTGCCGGATTCGTCTTCAAGTGTTCCGTGCAGGGTTGATTCGTCGACGATCGATGCGATCTGGTCGAAAGTATAGGCACTCTCCGCCTCTCGCCTGGGCGTCACACCAACGAGCCGAATGAAGCGATTTGCGATCGCATCCATCGCCCTGATAACCGGCTTCACAATGCGCGAGATCAGCACCAATGGTGGCGCCAGCCAGAGCACGGACTTATCCGGAATGGAGAACGCCATGTTCTTTGGCACCATTTCGCCAACAACAACGTGCAGGTAGGTCACGAGCAGCAGCGTTACCACGAAGGCGAACGGACCGATGAACGATTCCGAGGCGCCAATCGCATCCAGCGGAATTTCAATCAGATGGTGAACTGCCGGCTCGGAGACGAGCAAGATGATGATTGAACAGAACGTAATGCCGAGTTGACAGGTGGAAAGCATCAGGGTCGCGTTTTTCATCGCCCAGAGCGCCGTCTTTGCACGGCTGTCCCCGGCTTCAGCCTTCGGCTCAACCTGCGAGCGCCGCGCGGAGATGACAGCGAACTCGGCTCCCACGAAGAAGGCGTTGCCAGCCAGCAGAACCACAAGGGCCAGTATGCCCGGTAGCCACTCACTCATCGCTGTTCTCCTCCTCGCGCAGCCTGTTGACCCGCTCCTCAAGCGTTGCCATGGCAGGATCATTCTCCGGTTCGTGTGAAATGTACTCGAGGTCGTTCACCACTGTGCGATCGACGCTCTTTACCCGCAAGTTGCCGGTTTCAAGCTCCACCATATCGCCCTGTTCCGGCACCCTGCCGAGTGCAGAGGCCATGAAGCCAGCAAGCGTCTCGTACCCGCCGGAATCCGGCACTTCCAGGCCGGTAAGCGATTCCAGTTCATCCGGTCGAAGTTGGGCATCCAGTATCAATCGATCCTCGAGACGGGTGATTCGTTCTTCGTTCTTGTCGTGCTCATCTGCAACCTCGCCGACCAATTCTTCAGAAAGGTCTTCCAGCGTCGCAATGCCTGCAGTGCCCCCGTATTCGTCCAACACAATCGCAAAATGATGCCCATGTGTGCGCAACTGATGCAGGAGGTCATCGACTCCCACGCTTTCTGGCACAAATGTCACATCAGATGTGAGCCTGGACACTGGCGTCGTTTCCCACTCCTCTGAGGGAAGCGCAAAAGCGTGCTTCAAATGCACAAGGCCTATGACGTTATCCCGGGACCCTTCAAACACAGGAAACCGGGAGTGACCGGTTCGTCTCGTTAGCTCCAGGACCTCAGACGCTGGCGCTGTGGACTCAACAAATTCGACCTGCGTGCGTGGGGTCATAACCTCGACGGCTTTACGAGTTGGGAAACTGAGCGATCTCTGAAGTCGTACTGCCAAATCGAGCTCCAGATCGCCGACCAACGCAGAGTGCCGGACCAGTGAACTGAGCTCCTCCGCGGTACGGGCGGCGGAAAGCTCCTCCTTCGGCTCGATCCCGAACCGGCGGATAATCGCATTGGCGGTATCGTTGAACATCCGGATGATTGGATAGAGCGCCTTGGTAAATACCGTTTGGAAGGGAACCACAGCCTTGGCAGTGGCAAGCGGCAATGAAAGAGCGAAGTTCTTTGGAATCAGCTCACCGACAACCATGGAGATGCCGGTCGCGAGCGCCACGCCGATAATTGCACCGGTACCGGTAACCGTAGCCTCATTCAGGCCCATGGCCCGCATTGGCTCCTGAACCAGACTGCTCACCGCGGGCTGAAAGGTGTAACCCGTCAGCAGCGTGGTTATCGTGATTCCCAACTGTGCACTGGAGAGATGAGTAGACGTGATTTTAAGCGCGTTGATAACGGGATTAAGGCCTTCTTCCCCACGCTCCTTCCGACCCTCCAGGTCACCACGGTTGAGGTTCACCAGGGAAAATTCACTGGCAACGAACAGCCCGTTACCAATCGCCAGGATAAAGCCGAGTACCAGTCCCAATATCTCGTTCATAGGCTCGACTTCAATCCACGGGCGCCATCAACACCCGCTGAACTTCTACGAGTACACGACGGCGCTTCACTCATTTGCCCTGTCTCTCCTCTCCCTCTTCGCTCGTACTCCGCATGCGGTTTCACGCGACGAACATTAATATCGATGACAAGCATGCTTCATGCCAGCCTACTGCGCACGTGTTCTCCATGCAGCCCGACCTCCACCCGGCGTTACTTAAGATTTGTATGCAGTACACTCGGCCATTGAGTCCGTACCGTACAATAGTATGCAGCGAAATTGTGAAGGGTTATGGGCGGATTTTCGCCTTGCCCAGCAACAGGGAGCAGTGCCTGTCATGGCTGAGAACGAATTCGATCTGGTAATCCTTGGTGCCGGTACAGGTGGCTATTACGCCGCCTTCCGCGCCAAGCAACTCGGGCTTAACGTCGCGGTTGTAGAACGCGACAAGGTCGGCGGAGTTTGTCTCCACCGCGGGTGCATTCCCACCAAGGCCTTCCTCCGAAGCGCCAGCGTGCTGGATACCGTGAACAGTGCCGGTGACTACGGTGTGGAGATTAAGGGCGCGCCGACATTCAAGTACGAAAAGGCGCTCGAGCATAGCCAGGCAGTTGTGAACAAGCAATACAACGGCCTGCAGTTCCTCTTCGACAAGAAGAACAAGGTGCCGGTGTTCAAAGGCGACGGCAAGCTGATCAGTAAGAATCAGGTTGAGGTCACCCTCAATGATTCCGGCGAGAAGCAAACGCTCACAGCCAAGAACATCATCATCAACACCGGATCCCGACCGCGGGCTATTGATGGTATAGAGACCGACGGCAAGATCGTGATCGACTCCGACCATGCTGTCGTGCTTGAGAAGCTCCCGAAGCGAATTATCGTTCGTGGTGGAGGTGCCACCGGCGTTGAGTGGGCTTCCGCCTACCACCGCTACGGCGCCGAGGTGACACTCGTGGGCAACGTGGTTCCGAACGAGGACGACGACATTCGCCGCGAATTCACAAAGCAGTTCAAGCGCCAGAAGATCAACGTACTCGAAGGTGTTCGCCCGAAGACGGAAGACTGGGAGATTAGCGACAAGGGCGTGAAACTCACAGTCGACGTGAAGGGCAAGGAGACCGTTGTCGAAGCGGATATGCTCCTGGTTGCCACCGGACGCGCGCCAAATATCGAAAATATCGGTCTCGAGGAAGTCGGTGTGAAGACCGATGGTGGCGCAATTGCCGTTGACGATATGATGCGTACCAACGTCGAAGGCGTATACGCCATTGGGGATGTTAACGGCATCCAGATGCTGGCCCACACGGCGGGCCACCACGGCATCATCGCTGTCGAGCATATCGCCGGCGAGAAGCCCTTCCCGCTGGATCACCTCAACGTGCCCACCTGCACCTATGCTCACCCGGAAATCGGCTCGGTTGGCCTTTCCGAGAAGAAGGCCAAGGAGCTCGGCTACGAGGTGAAGGTCGGCAAGTTCCCAATGATGCCGAACGCGAAGGCCGTGATCGAGGGCCACGCCGAAGGCCTCACCAAGATCGTGGTCGATGCCGACACGCACGACGTGCTTGGTGTCCACATCATTGGCCCGAGCGCGACGGAGCTGATCGCCGAGGCCGGCCTCGCCCGCTTCCTCAACGCGAGCGTCGAGGAGCTCACCATGACTGTTCACCCGCACCCGACCATTTCCGAAGTGATCGGTCAGGCAGCGATGGACGTGTTCGATCAGGCAATCGATATGTAATCGTGCGAGGTGATCAATGCCGACCGCGGTTTTGGTCATAAGCTTCGCATGTATCGCGATATGATTCAGAGGCTGTCTTTCTGCTGAGAGGCAGCCTCTTTTCGCAAGAACACCAGGAGGCACGCATGGCCATACCTTCCCTGCAGATGGATGAAGCTGCTGCACTCGAACTCGCCGACAGGATTTCAGCCTGGCTGAAGGAGCGCATCGATGAAGCCGGTTCGGAACGGTTCATTCTGGGGCTCAGTGGCGGTATAGATTCCGCAGTCGTCTGCGGCCTTTGCGCCCGGGCGGTCGGTCCGGAACGCGTGCTCGCGGTCATCATGCCCAGCTCCAGCATTTCGCAGGACGAGACCGAAGCCCTCAAAGTGGCCGACGCGTTTGGTGTCAAAGTCACGACGATTGACCTCACTGGCGTGGCAGATGCCGTATTCGATGCAATGCCAGCCGACTCGGAGGTCTTTGGCGGCATCCTGAACGAAAACGTGCCGGCGAATTTGGAAACGCGCCTCCAACTCGCCAGGGCGAATGTACGGCCACGCACCCGTATGATCGTTAACTACTACCTTGCCAACCTGACCGGTGGCATCGTGGTGGGCACGGGCAACAAAACCGAGCACATGATCGGCTACTCAACCAAGTACGGCGATGCCGGCGTTGACCTCGCTCCTCTCACGGATGTTTACAAATTCGAGGTGCGGGCAATTGCCAGGGCGATCGGAGTGCCAGAGAGCGTCATTACACGTCCACCAAGCGCCGGACTCTGGGAAGGCCAAACTGATGAAGATGAGATCGGTATCAGCTACGACGACCTTGATCGCACGCTCCTCGCGATGGATTCCGGCGATATCAGCGATATCGACCAGAACCTGGTAGCCCGCGTAGGCCAAAAGATCTCGGCTTCTGCACACAAACGTAGCGCCGTTCCTGCCTTTACGCGGTAGTCGTTGCGGGGCTGGCTGGCGGATGGATTGTGAGCGCCCGGGCAGGGTTGTCGATAACCAGCTTGCGCACGTCCATCGCCTCCATGCCTGCTTCGAGGAGCAGCACCATGAACCATTCGCTCAGGTATGGCAAGCCTGGTTTGCCGTCGTAGCTCACCATGAGCGAGCGGCGTGCGTAATCCAGCGACAGCAATATCTGGTCGCCATAGCCGGCTTCAATCAGTTTCACCACCCGCTCGGCTCGCATTTGATCGGTGTACTCTTCGCTCTTCCCAATCTGGTCGAATTGCAGGTATGCACCGGTCCGCGCGATTTCGATGTGCTGGTCAAACGTCATTGGCACGCGATCGACGTGCCCGATCACAACACGATCCGGTTTCGCGCCGTTGAGCTCCAGGATCTCGATCAGTTCCAGCGCCATAGTGCCGTTCTCGGTGTGCGTGGTTATCGGTGCGCCGGTTTGCACGTGAGCATCGGCGGCAGCCTGGAGTGACGTTCGTTCGACTTCCGTGATCTCGTTCAGGCTGGTTCCCACCTTGATCATTCCGGCGCGAACATCCGTATCGTCCATGCCTTCGGTCAACTCGGTGACGAACTCTTTCGCCAGCGATTCGCGATCAAGTGCGTTCGGCATTTCTGCCGCGTAGAAGTGGTTGTGCCGGCCGGTAACGCTGATGAGGTGCGCCGGTACCCACCCCGCGATTTCGATTAGCGGTGCAAGCATCCTACCCGCATCTCGTGTGGAACACTCAACCAGGCTACGACCGTTCATGGTAACGAAGGCTTCTACCTCCGACTCCGCGCTCTCCGCGTCGATAAGTCGATGATCTTCATCCGCACCAGGGGGATCGCACATGAGATGGACATGTGGCAGGCAGATGCCGTTTTCCTCTGGCAATATCGGCCCGAGCAGGGTCATGATATGTGGTTCGTTGGTAGGAGCCCCCTCGATTTCATCCTCGTAGTCCTTTGGTTCGAAGCTCTCCCCTTCGCCTAGTCCAAAGTCTTCATCGTGATAGGTTCTGGGATTCCACATGTGGCGATTCCTGTAGTCGATACCTGCGCGATTTCGCAATCAATTAACCATACACCGCTATCGTCGTTCAGCCGCGTACGTTCTGGGCGGATTTACGCCCAAATACGGGAAAATGGCGGCGAAATTTGGTAGAATAGCTATATGAATCGAGACCCGCGTACTGTGGCGCGACGAGCCCGCCACCTGCGATTTCACCGCATGGTTCAGCGCGTTTCGCGCACGCTGCCCTACCAGATTCAGGCTTCACTCAACAACGTCGCAATCGTCGTACAAGACGAACCAACCGCCCGGCAACGAGCGGAACTCACATCTGGTGGGGGCGACTTGTTTGGGCTGTATCAGGGTGTACCCATGATTGAGCGAACTGGTGGCGGCCTGATGATGCCGGATCATATCACGCTGTTCGCAGGTCCGATTTCACGACACACTCGCTCCACCAGGGAAATGGAAGAGCAAATACGCATTACGCTGCTGCACGAGATCGGTCATCATCTCGGTTTCGATGAAGGTGGCCTGGACAGGATTGGTCTCGGATGACAGCGAACACGCCCCGTGCGCCGGAGCGAAGAACACCGGAAGGAACGGCCGCGGGAGTGATCGACACCATTTCCGACGCTGCGACGTTTGTGATTCAGCGCCCATGGCTGATTCTCGTTCCAATCGTGATCGACCTGATCCTCTGGCTCTTCCTGAAGGTGACGATGGGTCCTGTACTCGATAACCTGATACGCCTGATGGAAAGCACGAATGTCGAGGGATCGCGGGAGATCATCGATCAGCTTGAGCAGTACGGCGACCAGATCATGATTTCCGACTACCTGGGAGCATTCGTACCGACGATGCTCACAGGAATGTCGCTGGATACGATTATGGGCATGCTCATGCTCTTTGTAGCGCCGGAAGGATTCGGCATACCACGGGCGGATCTGTATGAGCCGTGGCAAAACGGAATCGTCAATACGATCAAGCCGGACTCAACCATGGTAGTACCGCTCGTGTTGATTGGCGTGCTGGCACTGAGTTCTGTGGCGCTCATTGTGTTTCGGGTACCGATTGTGCGGGAGATTCGCGGGACGCGCCCGACAGGCATCGCGCAGGAAATGGCTCGGGGTTGGGTCAACTTCGTCCTCTACATCCTGCTGCTGGTGCTGGCTGGTGCGATTGCGTTGATTCCGTTAGCACTTCTCAGCTTGCTGCTTCCAGTTTTTGGAGCGGGCATAGCATTCCTGGCATCATTTGCAATCCTCGTGGTTGGGGGCCTGCTGGGTATTTATTCGTTATTCACGGTGGATGCGATGTTGGTACATCGTACGTCCCCAATCAACGGGTTTCGCATGAGCTTCGCTGTTACCAAGGCATATTTCGGTCAAACAGCCCGGTTTGCGCTGACCTGTATTTTCGTGATGCTGGCGACATTGAGGCTGTGGAGCGAGATCGCAAGTTCGGCCCCCGGCACCATTGTCGCGCTCGTTGGCAGTGCCTTCATTGGCACCGTGCTGACAGCCGCCAGCATTTTCTACTACACAGACCGTTTCCGCCTTGTGCGTACTGAGCAGGCAGGCACAAGGAATACCCCGATGCGTTCGTAGGCATCCTCGTAGCTGCTCAAAGGGAGAAAAGTATCGTGGCAAACACATCATCTGGCTATTCCGCCAGTAACATTCAGGTCCTGGAGGGCATGGAAGCCGTCCGCAAGCGACCAGGTATGTACATCGGTTCAACAGACCAGCGCGGCTTGCACCACATGGTTCGAGAAATCATCGACAACTCAGTCGACGAAGCCCTCGCCGGGTATTGTGATCACATCACCTGCACCATCGGTAAGGATGACGTGGTGACGATCGTTGATAACGGCCGTGGCATTCCGGTGGATGAGCACACCAAAGAGAAGCGTTCAGCGCTCGAAGTCATCATGACCACCCTCCACGCCGGCGGCAA
>CAZGML010000032.1:9011-11078 GCA_964526965.1 uncultured Sphaerobacteraceae bacterium
GAGTGGGCATACCTCACACGCGGGCTCAAGCTCACGCTGATCGATGAGCGCGAGGACAAGGAAATGTCTTTCCTCTTCGAGGGAGGTATCGTCTCCTACGTTCGCCACCTCAACCGCAACCGCCAGACGGTGACGGAAAAGCCGTTCTACGTGGAAAAGGACACCCCTGCCGGCCTGGTAGAAGTGGCGTTGCAATACAACGACTCGTTCAGCGAAGTCACTCAGACCTACGTCAACAACATCAACACCGCCGATGGTGGTACCCACCTGAGCGGATTCAAGAGCGCACTCACCCGCACCATCAACGACTATGCGCGCCGTAACGGCCACATGAAGGGTGACGAAGCCCTGAGTGGTGACGATGTGCGTGAGGGCCTGACTGCCATCATCTCCGTGAAGATGGAGGATCCGCAGTTTGAGGGACAAACCAAAGGCAAGCTTGGCTCACCAGAGATGGCCGGAGCTGTGCAAGCCGTGGTGAATGACGCGCTGGGTGCCTGGATGGAAGAGAACCCGAGCCAGGCTCGCCGGGTTGTAGAGAAATGCCTGACCGCTGCCCGTGCACGTGAGGCTGCGCGCAAGGCTCGTGAACTGGTGCAGCGAAAAGGTGGGCTCGATAACTTCAGCCTGCCGGGCAAGCTCGCCGACTGCACCGAGCGTGATCCTGCGAAATCTGAACTCTACATCGTGGAGGGTGACTCCGCGGGTGGTTCGGCCAAGCAGGGACGCGACCGTCGGTTCCAGGCGATCCTGCCACTTTGGGGCAAGATCTTGAACGTTGAGAAGGCCCGGCTGGACAAGATGCTCCAGAACCAGGCGATTCGCACACTGGTAACCGCTCTTGGCACGTCAATTGGCGACCAGTTCGATCTGGACAAGCTCCGCTACCATCGCATCATCATCATGACGGATGCCGATGTGGACGGTGCACACATCCGCACATTGCTGCTTACGTTCTTCTATCGCAACCTCTACCCGCTTGTAGAGAATGGCCACGTCTACATCGGCCAGCCGCCGCTCTACAAAATCCGCGCTGGCCGCAAGGAAGAATGGATCTTCGACGATGCAGCACTTGATCGACGAACCGAAGAGTTGAACGCAGCTGGCACCAGGTATGAAGTGCAGCGCTATAAGGGACTGGGTGAGATGAACCCGGAACAACTCTGGGAAACCACCATGGATCCCGAGATGCGCACACTCCTGCAGGTGACGATCGAGGACGCCGCGAAGGCGGACGAAACCTTCGATATGCTGATGGGTGCTGCGGTTCCTCCGCGCAAGAAGTTCATTCAGACCCATGCCCAGTACGTACAGAACCTGGACATATAAGCTGTAGGCGAATGACATGCAGGGAGCAGTGAATGCTGCTCCCTCTCAGGTTGGTGAGGAGTTCTTCAGCATGCGAATTGCAGTCGACGCTATGGGTGGCGATCATGGTCCGTCGGTAACGGTTCCCGGTGCAGTTGCTGGCGCTCGTGCCCACAACTGCGCACTGCTTCTCACCGGGGACGAGGCCGTTATCAATACCGAGCTGGCCAGGATCGATACCTCCGGGCTCGACATCCAGGTAGTGAACACCACCGAATCGATCGACATGCACGATCACCCAGCCCAGGCCGTTCGCCGCAAGAAGGACAATCCCATTTCGGTGGCGTTACAGCACGTGAAAGATGGATCAGCGGACGCCGCGGTAAGTGCCGGCAACAGTGGCGCCATGATGGCCGCGGCACTCATGATTCTGGGTCGGATTAACGGGATCGATCGACCGGCGATTACCGGCGGAGTTCCCAACGCCACAGGCGGAATCACCACCGTGGTTGACCTGGGTGCTGTGACCGATCCCAAACCGTTGAATATGGTGCAACAAACGATGATGGCCGATGTTTATGCGCGCGTGGTGCTCGGCATTGAGAACCCGCGCATTGGTCTCATGGCGAACGGTGAAGAGGATTCCAAGGGCAATGCCCTGGTGCAAACCGTTCACCCAATGCTGAAGCAGTTGGAAAGCATCAACTTCATTGGAAACATCGAGGGGCCGGATGCTCTGAACGGACGTGTGGATGTGGT
>CAZGML010000032.1:11178-30852 GCA_964526965.1 uncultured Sphaerobacteraceae bacterium
CGCAATCGATTTACTCGACGGCGCGCTTCAGCTGGGTGCCGGGACGGAAGACCGGGCTCTTGCGGGCCTTGATGGTCATTTCCTCACCGGTCTGTGGGTTGCGACCCTGGCGAGCAGCCCGCTCCACTACCTTGAAGGAGCCAAAACCGCTGACGGTTACCTCGTCGCCCTTGGAGAGCGCTTCCTCGATGGAGGAAAATACCGCGTTCACCGCCTTGGTGCTGGCGGCCTCACTCTGGGAGGTTGCTTCGGCAACAGCTCGGACAAGATCTTGTTTTCGCATTTCGGTCTCCTCTTCCCGACGGGAGGCGGGGCTCCGGTGCCGGGTCTTTTGCGGGCAATTGCCCTCGTCTTCTGGTCAGATTACCGCATCTTACGCGGAACTGGCCAAAGTTACCATACTTGGCGCGATCAGGAGGAACGGGAAACCCGTCGCTGCCTCGCTGCTTCAAACATGAGCAAGGACCCTGCCACGCCTGCATTGAGACTCTCCACACCGTTGGCTAACGGTATCGAGACAATGACATTTGCCACCTCGCGACTATCTGAGGACGCGCCAAATGCCTCGCCTCCGATAATCAACGCTGATGCCACGTGCCAAGTCACACTATCATATAGCGCGTTTCCACCCGCATCCGCAAGGGCTACAAGGGGGAATTCTTCCAAATACCTGGAAATTTCATCGATTTCCAACTGTTTAAAGGGCAAACGCAGGTGAGCTCCCATGCCTGCGCGCACGGCCTTGGGATGATAGGGGTCCACGCACTCGGGGCCGATTATGAGGTAATCCACCCCGGCACCAGCCGCAGAGCGAAAAAGCGTGCCCATATTTCCAGGATCCCGCACACCATCCAGCACGACAACGAACGGCTCTGTGGAGACGTCTGGCAGCGGCTGTGGCTCCAGCATTGATACAACGGCGAGTACGCCCTGGGGATGGGCGACATCGGTGAGCGATTCGAACACGCTTGCGCTCACACGGCGCGTAACCGTATCAACGGTGTCTGGCACCTGAAACGTGGAATCGTCGCGCAGAATGACGCTGAGGGGCTCTACTCCGGCTGTTAGCACATCTTCGACCGCCCGTACGCCTTCAACAACAAACGCTCGCTCCTGTTGGCGGAATTTCCGCTTCTGGAGCGAGCGTATGCGCTTGATCACCGGGTTCGTCATGCTGGTGAGCACGTCGGATTCCGACGGCGATCGATGCATCATGCAGTTCTAATTTAGTTTGGCAGCTGCTGCTTGGCGGTTTCGACAAGCGCAGCGAAGGCCTGTTCGTCCTTCACAGCCAGGTCAGCCATCATCTTGCGGTCGACTTCAACACCCGCGAGATTGAGCCCGTGAATGAGGCGGCTGTACTGCAGGCCGTTCATGCGGGCCGCAGCGTTGATGCGCTGAATCCACAGCCGTCGCATATCGCGCTTGCGGTTGCGGCGATCGCGGTAGGCATACGCCCAACTTCGCATCAGGCTTTCGTTCGCACGTTTGTAGAGCCGATTATTGGTGCCACGGTGGCCCTTTACCTGAGACAACACCTTCTTGTGGCGCTGATGGGCGCTAACGCCTTTCTTAACTCGAGCCATTGTTCTTCAAACCTCTTACTCGGAAATCATTCGAACGGAAGATTACTTAAGACCGTTCGGCAGCAAACGCTTCGCTCGCTTCACGGTGGAGTCGTCCATGACCAGCATGCGGTCAAACTGGCGCTTCACGCGTGGAGATTTCTTGCGGCGACGGTGACTCTTCATACCCTTGGCGTGCATAATCTTGCCCGAGCCAGTGATCTTGAATCGTCGTGCTGCACCCTTATGTGTTTTCAGCTTTGACTTCTTCTTACCTTTGTTAGCCACTTGTTACCTCTTTCTGGGACGAATCACCCTTCTGGCGGATTGGCGCCATCGTCATCGTCATGTTTCGGCCTTCCATACGGGGGGCTTGCTCAATTACCCCGCTATCCTCCAACTGGGCTGCCAGCTTATCCAGCAGTTCTCGTCCCAGCTCCGGATGCGTGATTGAACGCCCGCGGAACAGCACATTAATCTTTACTTTGTCACCGGACTTCAGAAACCGTTCGGCTGCTCGCCCTTTGGTTTCCAAATCGTGCTCACCAATCTTGGGCTCGATACGAACTTCCTTGAGCTTGGAAACGTGCTGATTCCTGCGAGAATCGCGCTCTTTCTTGCTCTGTTCGAACCGGTATTTACCATAGTCCATCAGGCGGCAAACGGGCGGCGATGCATTCGGCGCAACCTCAACAAGGTCTAGCCCACGATCACGTGCCATCTCCAACGCCTCTCGCGTTGGGATTACGCCGACCTGGTTGCCCTCTTCATCGATAAGCCGTACCTCGCGTATACGAATCCGCTCGTTAACGCGCGTTTGCACTTGTTTGGAAATAGCCATCCTCCTGTTACGCTAGTCACATGGTGCGCACAATAAAACCTACCGGTTGTGCGCCACGCACTGATTTACCGGTACACATTTCAATTATACGCGGTATCCATGCGGAATTTCAACCAAAGGCGCCTCCGCAGGGACATAGAGGCGGTCCTCCTGATCCATCTGCAAAATCGTGCGAGTCGCCCCCTCGTCACGGCCGAGTTGCTCGATCAGGGCCTCGACGCTCTCGAAATCAGAATCCGGCCGAATGTGCGAAACGAACCACGTCGTGAGCTGCGATCCGTACAAATCGCCATCGAAATCCAACAGGTGCGTTTCGATCATGCGCTCGCCCGTATTTACCGCGGGCCGCGTTCCGATGTAGGTCATTGCAGGGCGGAGCGTATTCTCGCCGTTCAACGTCGCATAGCTGGCATAAATGCCATCGTGCAAGGGAACAACGCCCCTGGGTGGCATCACGTTCGCGGTGGGGAATCCGATTTTCCGGCCCACCTGTGACGATTGCACGACGGTGCCCGCTACCTGGAACCGGTGGCCGAGCACAATAGAGGCTTCCTTGGCTGAGCCTTTGGCGATGAGATCGCGTACGGCACTGCTGCTTACCTCCCGTCGTTCCCATGATATTCGCGGGATAGCGTGCACCTCGGTGCCGTGGTCCGACAAGAGTTCTCGCAAGCGATCAGGAGTCCCCTCCCGTCCGTGGCCGAGGGCGAAATCCTCCCCGACCCATAGTTCGAGAACAGGGCCAGCCTGCTTCATCTGATCGACAAAGTCGGCTGCCGATTGCTTTGCAAGCTCACGGTCGAACGGGAGTTCGACAATGACATCCGCGCCAAAATGCTGCAGCAATTCACGCCGGCGCTGGTTGGTCAGGATTCGGCCCGGAAATGCGTTCGGCCGAAATATCTGTATCGGTAGCGGTTCGAAGGTGATGGCGATGACTCGTGCGTCTTTTTCGCGAGCTGACTCTTTCGCCTGCTTCAGCAGGTGCTGATGTCCGCGATGCACACCATCAAACGCACCAATCGTAATAACGCTCGGTGCGGGTTCTGGTTCGTTGGGATAGTTATAGACGCGCGCGCTCAAATCTCAGTCACCACTTTATCTGGTTTCACTGTACCGTCCGCGGGGTTCCCGGACCCGACACCCAACCAATTTCCCAACACATCGTACACGCGAACCAGCCCTGCTGGCACATCTGCAGGGATCGTTGTGCCGTTTCGCCATCTGGTGGCCTGCTCTTCACTGAGGATGATCGCAGGCCGGTTGTGCAAGGCGGCGTCCGGGTGCGCTGCCACATCCTCCCAGAACCCCTGCTCTATCAACTCGGGCAGCTCATTGAGGTTCCAGGCATCTTCGAGCGTAAACGGACCCGTACTCACGCGAACCAGGTTGCTCATATACGCCCCGGTGCCAACGGCTTCGCCGATATCCCGCGCCAGGGAGCGCACATATGTGCCTTTGGAACAGTAAACGAATATCTCCAGTACGGGATGTTCCCAACTCACCACCTCGAGCTGATGGATTGTGACGGCTCGAGCGTCGAGCTCGATTTCCTCACCCCGACGGGCGCGCTCGTATAAGGGGCGGCCATCAATCTTTATCGCGGAGTGCATTGGTGGAACCTGCAGAATATCGCCGCGGAACTCCGGGAGAACCTGCTCCAGCTGCTCGAGCGTGAGAGAGCTGACATCATTGATTTCCGAGACGGTCCCATCACCATCGAGAGAATCAGTCGTGACGCCAAACGTGAGTTCAGCGAGGTAGCCCTTGTTTGATTCCGAGAGGTACTCCACTGTTCTGGTGGCGAGTCCGACGGCGATAGGCAACACCCCAACTGCCGCGGGATCGAGCGTGCCAGCGTGGCCGACCCGTCGCTCTCCGGTCATCCGGCGCACAGCACCTACAACATCATGACTGGTGACACCGGCGGGTTTCTCGACCACAACGTAACCGTGGTATTTACCGCGAGTAGCTCGTTTCGCCATTAGTCAATAACAACATCCGATACAAGTGTGGGGGGATCGTCGTCCGGCTCAGGTTTGATCATCTCGGCCACTTGTTCGAGGAAGGCGATCTTCTCTTTTTCACCGCCATCGAACGCGACTCCGGCAGCACGGGGGTGCCCACCACCGCCGAATTGGGCGGCGATTTTGGCGACATCTACACGATCAGTCATTGAGCGCATGGAGACACGCCAGCCGGTATCTGTCTCATAAAGAATTGCAGCCGCACGTGAACCTTCGGTACCAACAAGGAAGTTAACCATGCCTTCGGCTTCGCTCTGACGAGCGCCGACCTCCTCGAACATCTTCCTGGTGAGTTCGGTCCAGATCAGGTCTCCTGTCCAGCTAACGCCTCGAAGCGCAGCGCGCCAAAGCATGACCGAGGATTTCGGCTTGAGCCGGAAGAGGTTGTTGACGATCGGTACCGGGTTTCCGCCACTATCAACCAGGTCGGCTGATGTGCGCATAGTACGAGCTGTAGTGCTTTCAGTGCGGAGGCCGAGTGTATCCCCGTAGATGCCTGCCAGCAGGCATTGGGAAATAGATTTATCGAGTACGGTGCCCCACATGGCAAGCACATCGGTCAGCACTTCTGTGGTCGAAGCGGCTGTGGGTTGCACGATATTCACCAGGCCGAACTCGTCGTTGGTGACATGATGATCGATGTTGAGGATCGGAATAGATCCATCGGTGCGGGACGGATCATCGCGATAAAACGCGCCAGCCCGACTCCGATCGCTATGATCAGCGAGAAGCAGGACGTCATACTCAGGCAGTTCGTCTACTCCGTAGCGCAGCGCGTCCTCAACACCCGGCAGGAACTCGAGCGAATGGGGAATCTCGCCATCGGTGACCAACACTTCGGCGCGAATATCGAACTGTGCCAGCGCCATTTTCAGCGCCAGCACAGACGAAAGCGAATCAGCATCCACGTTCTGGTGCGTTGGCATCAAAACGCAGGTGCTATCTCGCACGAGCTCGAACGCCGCCGATGCGGTTTCCGGATCAAGCTTCCAGGGCTTGGTCATGTTTTGCCCTGCCCTTCGCCGTCCTGCTCGGCGGCGTTTTGTTCTGCCTGGCGACGAAGTTCTTCGTCGCGAGAACGTACCTCGGCGAGTACTTCAGAGATCTCCTGCGCGTATTCCATTGATCGGTCGTCGCGGAAATCCAGCTCAGGAATCTGGCGCATGCGCAGCCGTGGCTTCAGGTGGAAGCGGACAAAGCCCGCCGCCTGGCGAAGCGCACCCACCGTTTTCTGGCGCTCATCGTCGGATCCCAGCACGCTCACGTACACGCGAGCACTGCGGAGATCCGTAGGCACCTCAACCCGCGTGATGCTGAAGAACCCGATCCGCGGGTCTTTCACTTCCTTGCGGATGATGTCATCCAGCTCGGCCCGCAGCATCTCGCCAACCTGTTCAGTTCGTCGAGTCATGGTGCCACTTCTCCGAAAATGTCGGCTGCGCCGGGCGTTTAGGCCCGGGCAACCTCTTCGCGGTGCAGGAACTCAATCTGGTCGCCGACCTGAAGGTCGTTGAATCCATCGAGCCCCATTCCGCATTCGTAACCTTGCTGAACCTCGCGGACGTCGTCCTTGAAGCGCTTGAGCGAGGAAATGGATCCCTCGTGCAGCACGACACCGTCACGGAGCACGCGAGCGCGCGAGTTGCGAGTGACCTTGCCATCGAGCACGTAAAGCCCGGCAACAACATCGTTGTTCGGAAGCTTGAAGGTGTCGCGAACTTCGGCATAGCCGTCCGTCACGTCTTCGTAGACGGGCTCGAGCATACCGGTCATGGCCTTCTTGACGTCGTCCAGCAGCTCATAGATGACGGTGTAGTACCGCACATCTACGCCGGCAGCGTCAGCAGCGCGCTTGGCTGCGGCGTCCGGGCGAACGTTGAAGCCCACCACGATCGCGCCCGTGGTTTCAGCCAGCGAGATATCGGAGTCCGAGATCTTGCCAGTTGCTGAAAGCGCGATTGAAAGCATGACACCTTCTTCCATTTCTTCGTTGAGCTTGAGCAGAGAGGCCTGGATTGCACCCAGGGATCCCTGCACGTCTGCCTTCAGGATGACGCGCAGTTCGGCCGTCTTGCCTTCCTGCACCTGGTCATACAACTCCGTCAGGCTGACGGGGCGATTGTCGTTCAGGTTTGCGAGACGTGCTTCCGCCTGGCGTTGCTCTGCGAGTTGGCGGGCAGCCTTCTCGTCCTCAAAGGCAACAAAGCTGTCACCGGCTTCGGGCACGCCGCTCAGACCCATCACTTCAACAGGAGTGCTGGGGCCGGCCTTGCGAACGCGCTTGCCGCGGTCATCAAACATGTTCTTTATGCGGCCCCATTCGGTGCCGGCAACAATGGCGTCGCGAAGGTTGAGCGTTCCGTTCTGCACGAGCAATGTCGCAACGGTACCGCGTCCTCCATCCACGCGCGCTTCCACAACTGCGCCTTCTGCAGGCTTGTGCGGATTCGCCTTGAGCTCATGTACGTCTGCAACCAGAAGCAGAACCTCGAGCAGATCGTCCAGGCCAAGGCGAGACTTGGCGGAGACTTCCACGAATGGAACGTCGCCACCCCACTCCTCGGGGAGTACTTCCAACTCGGAAAGCTGTTGCTTCACACGCTCCGGGTTCGCCCCTTCAAGGTCGATCTTGTTGATGGCAACAACCATCGGAACGTCTGCGCTCTTGATGTGGGCGACTGCTTCGCGGGTTGTCGGCATTACGCCGTCGTCTGCAGCCACCACCAGGATCGCGATGTCAGTTACCTGTGCACCTCGAGCACGCATGGCGGTAAACGCCTCGTGACCCGGTGTATCCAGGAAGGAAATCTTGCGTCCCTGCTTCTCGATCTGGTACGCACCGATGTGCTGGGTGATTCCACCAGCCTCACCGGTGGTGACGTTCGTAGATCGAATGGCATCCAGCAGGCTGGTCTTACCGTGGTCGACGTGACCCATGATGGTAATGACCGGCGGACGGTTAATCGCGTCCGGATCTTCCGTGCTGAGCTGCTGCCGATCCGTGAAGGAGACGTGCTGCGTAGCTTCGTTCTCCACAAGGGTAGTTTCCCACCCGAGCTCTTCTGCAATTTTGGCTGCGGTGGAGTAATCGATCTGCTGGTTGAGGTTGGCCATAATGCCTTCCTTCATCAGCTCCTTGATCACATCGACCGGGTTGGCTTCAAGCGTGTCTCCGAGTTCAGAAACCGTCATTACTGGTGGCAATTCAACGGGTTCTCGCTCAACAGGAGCAGTGCGCTTGACGGTCACGGTGCGTGCCCCGCCTCGTTCACCGCGACGAGATCGGGTTGCGCGGCGTGCGCCGCGTGCTTTTGTGTCTGTCATTATGCTTTCTCCTCTGAACCTACCGTTGTGTTGTTGGTACCTGATTCCAGATTCAAACCAGCGGCAAATTCTCGTAGCTTCTGTACCGATTCCTCATCGGGAGTCACGCGCAGCGCGCGGGCCAAAGGTTGCCCCTTGACCGCTGTCTCCCAACAGGAGGACTTATCACAAATGTAGGCCCCTCTTCCATTCGCGCGACCAGTAGGATCTACCTCGAAACTATTTTCACTGGTGCGCACAACGCGAGTAAGCGTGCGTTTTTCGTTTGCTTCGCGGCAGACGGCGCACATCCGCTTTGGGATGTGCTTTTGCCGTCGCCGGTTCTTCTTATTTCGTGTACCTGTGGAAGGCATACTCATTCAGCCCTCCTTTATGCATTCTGATTTTCCCACATACCCTCGGATGCAAGTTCTTCATCGAGGTCAAGTGCCTCTCCAGATGCCTGGTCGAACCGGTGGCGGAGTTCTCGATCGTAATAGACCTCGACCACTCCATCAACGATATCCACATCCACCTGGCGGCGCTGCAGGTCTTCATCCAGCGGACCATACACCACGTCGTTGACGTTGATGGTGCCATCGGCCTGCACAGCACGCGGCTGGCGACCCATCCAGCCGAAGTCGGGCGCGTAGCCACCATCTTCGCTGGCGGACTGGAAGAAGCCTTCGCTCTTGAGCAGGCTTTCGGGTCCCTTAATATCGATCTTCCAATCGGTGAGCTTGAACGCCAGGCGGGCGTTTTGGCCCTCCTTACCGATGGCGAGCGACATCTGATCGTTCGGGACGATCACGGTGGCGGTTCGGGATTCATCGTCCTCAACAAGCGTCACGTTGGTCGGCTTGGCCGGGCTCAACGCGTTTGCAATGAAGACGGACATATCCGGTGACCACTCGATAACGTCGATCTTTTCGCCGTAGAGCTCGTTCACGATGTTCTGAATTCGAACCCCGCGCACGCCAACGCACGAACCAACCGGGTCGACCTGATCCTGCCGGGCGGCTACAGCCACCTTGGACCGGAGTCCGGGTTCACGGGCAATCGACATGATCTCGACGGCACCACTCTGGATTTCTGGCACTTCCTGTTCGAACAGGCGGCGGATAAGCAACCCATCGGCGCGGCTCACAATAAGCTGTGGGCCACGAGGATTTTCGCTTACTTCCTTCAGCAGCACCTTTATGCGCTGGCCAGCCCGGTAGCGCTCCGTTGGAACCTGCTCGCGGGCGGGCATTACGGCTTCGGCCTTGCCGAGTTCAATGACAACGGCACGGCTATCGGCACGCTGAACAATGCCACTGAGAACTTCGCCCTGCTTGTCGTGGTATTCACGGTAGATGGTTTCGCGTTCGAAATCGCGAATCTTGCCGTGCACAAC
The DNA here is from genome assembly GCA_964526965.1 of uncultured Sphaerobacteraceae bacterium. Classification (GTDB taxonomy): domain Bacteria; phylum Chloroflexota; class Chloroflexia; order Thermomicrobiales; family UBA6265; genus UBA6265. Next base: position 20,311 of record CAZGML010000032.1, read on the forward strand.
CTGCTTTACGGTTTGGGCAGCAATGCGCCCGAAGTTCTCTGGCGTGCTGATAATTTTGACGACCTCACCGAGGATGGGAGCGGAGGTGTACTTCTTCGCGTCTTCCTGGGAGATCTCGAGATCTGGATCCTCCACCACCTCGACGACGGTCTTGCGGACGACCACCTGCATTTCGCCAGTGGATGAATCCAGCTCAACCGTGGCGTCTTCTTCTCGCCCAGAGTTCCGCTTGTAAACAGTTGTAAGAGCGGACTGGACCGAGCTCAATACTGCGTCTCGTGGTATTCCACGCTCGGCCGCAATTTGGGCGATGGCGGTATAGAGATCGCTTTTCATCTCTGTACACCTCCTTGACTATGTAATCGACAAACAAAAAGGAGCCGACTTGTGGGACGGCCCCAAGGGAAAAATCTTGAGTTCCTTCGAACAACAGAAAGCGCAGGCTGTGGGCCCGCGCCGAATCCCACGTCGTTCGGTTAAGGTCAATCTTACTACATTACACCACTTCTATCAATTAACAGAATGTATATGCAAAATGGTGGCGAAGGCTCTCTACGTAGAAAAGGTGTTTATCGACGCAACACCAATTCTGCCTGATGCTATCGGCTAATGCGAATCCGCTCCTTCTATATAACGGAGAGCGTTTTGGCGTGCGTACATGAAACAAGCTGGCGAGGAGAATCGCGCCCAAACGCTAACGGCGGTGATGTGCCGCTTGGTGCTATTCTGGATACATCACATATCTCCCGAACCCAACTGCGGGAGTCTCTCACCCGACCACGTTCAAACAGGATGTATCCCCCACATGTCCCAGACTGTTACCGACCTTCTTACAGGATTGAATGATCAACAGCAGAAAGCCGTAACAACAACGGAGGGCCCGGTGTTGGTGGTTGCCGGCCCTGGCTCTGGCAAAACGCGTGTGCTCACTCATCGGATTGCGTACCTGATCCAACACCTGGGAGCTCACCCTTCGGAAATCCTGGCGGTGACATTTACGAACAAGGCTGCCCGCGAAATGCGAGAGCGCATCGACAGCCTGATCGGCGAGGATGCAACCGACGGCCTTACCATGGGTACGTTCCACTCGCTTGGTGTTCGTATCCTGCGGCAGAATCCGGGACGAGTAGCGGAGCAGCTCCAGCTCCAGCCGAACTTCGTGATTTACGACAGTGGCGACCAAATGGAGCTCGCCAAAACGGCAGTCAAGAACGCGAATCTCGATCCAAAACAGGTCACTCCGCGGCGCATGCTCAACCGCATCTCGGCTGCAAAGAGCTCGCTGAAGACCGCTGCAGATGTTGGTGTCGAGGCGACATCGTACGACGAGGAGATCGTCGCCCGCGTCTACACCGAGTACGAGAAGCTCCTGCGGGCGGCCAATGCGGTGGATTTTGACGACCTGCTTGGTCTGCCGATCCGGCTCTTTGACCAGGATCCATCGACCCTGGCGCGATACCAGCATCAGTACAAATACATCCTGGTGGATGAATATCAGGATACCAACCGCGTGCAGTACGTTATGGTAAGCGCGTTAGCCGAATATCACGGTAACCTCTTCGTGGTGGGCGATCCGGACCAGTCCATCTACGGATGGCGCCAGGCTGATATCACCAACATCCTCAATTTCCAGGAGGATTACCCCAACACGACGGAAATTCACCTGGAGGTGAACTACCGCTCCACGCATCGCATTGTGCAAGCGGCAGATCGGGTGATTAGCCAAAACACCGAGCGCATCGACCGCAAGATGACCACGAGTAACGACGAGGGTGAGCAGATTCAACTGCGAGAACTCGCCGACCAGCAGCATGAAGCAAGCTGGATTGTGAGCGAGATTCGGCGCCTGGTGAGTATGGGCAAGGTGCTGCCGGAGCAGATCGCGGTGATGTACCGCACCACTGCGCAAAGCCGCGTGCTGGAGGAAGCGTTCCGTACGAGCGAGTTCCGGTACCAGATCGTCGGCGGTGTGCGGTTCTACGAGCGCCGCGAAGTGCGCGATATCATGGCGGTACTCCGATTGCTCTACAACCCAAGCGATAACGTCAGCCTTCTGCGCGTAGTGGACAACCTGCCCGTAGGCAAGGGGTTTGGTCCGGCGGCGTTCGAAGTGGCTACCCAGTGGGCAACCGAGCATTCGCGCCCGATGCTGGATGCACTGTTGACCCAGGTTCCTTCAATTGCAAACAAGGAAGACGGCCCCCTGCCCCACTTCACCGGTTCCGGTGCAAAGGCGGCGGCTCGTATCGGCACCGCATTTGACATTCTGCGCGAGCGTAAGCGGGATTCCACGCTGGCTGAACTCTTCGACTCTATTGTCGAGGTACTGGAAGTACGAAAGCAGTTCGATTCCGGTACAGAAGAAGACTTGCAGCGCTGGGCCAACGTGCAGGAGCTTCGAACCGACCTGGAGCGGTACGACCTCGTCGATCCGCAGGAAGCCCTGGCGCAATACCTGGAGCAGGTTGCCCTGATTTCCGATGCAGACACCATGAACGACGACAATAGTGGCAGCGTGACGCTGATCACGCTCCACTCCGCCAAGGGGCTGGAATTCCCTGTGGTGTTTATTGCCGGTGCGGAAGAGGGTCTACTGCCAATCTATCGAGCGATCGAGGCAGAGGCGTTCGATACCACCGCTTTGGAAGAGGAACGCCGGCTCTTCTACGTTGGCGTAACGCGTGCGATGAAACTGTTGTACATCACGTATGCCCAAAGCCGTGTGACACACGGGCAGTTCCGACACAGTGAGGTGAGCCGATTCGTGGAGCCGATTCCAACGGAATCCATGCGCCGCATGACACGAGAGGCGCATCGCACCAGCAGCCGGCCGCGTGAGTATAGCCGGGCTGCATCGGGCTCGTTCACCGAGCGCGCGCAGCAGCCGTGGGGAGATGCCCCGGTACCCAAACGAGTTGAGAAACCGGTCCCGCAAATCCCGGATTTCAAGGAAGGTAATATCGTCTTCCATCCCAAGTTCGGTGAAGGTACGGTGGAATCCGTTACGGAGCGGCGCGACAATGACAAGGAAGTCGCCGTGGCGTTCAAGAACGCCGCCCACGGTACCAAGCGCCTCATGGCATCGATGGCCAATATGGATATTATTTCCTAGGACACGTTATGACGACCGTTCGCGAACAACTTGAACGCATAGAGGATTCCACGCTCACCGCTCGTGCGGTTCGAAGCGCCGGTGCCGAGCGTGCGCGGGTTGAGGAATCCAGCGACATGCGAACGGAGTTCCAGCGCGATCGCGATCGCATCATCCACACGAAGAGCTTTCGCCGCCTGATGCACAAAACCCAGGTCTTCATCCGGCCACAGGGGGATCACTACCGTACACGGTTGACCCACACACTGGAAGTGACCCAGGTCGCCCGCACCATCGGGCGGGCGCTGTTACTCAACGAGGACCTGATTGAGGCGATTGGTATGGGCCACGATCTCGGCCACACGCCATTTGGACACGCCGGAGAACGGGCGCTGGCCGAGGTGCTACCCGGGTTTCGTCACAACGAGCAGAGCCTACGCGTGGTCGAGTACCTGGAGAACGATGGCAACGGCCTCAACCTGACAGAGCCGGTGCGGAACGGAATACTGCGCCACTCCAAGGGCCGGACATCGATAATGCAGAGCCACAAGCTCGATCCGGATTCGCTGGAAGGCGAAGTCCTCAAGCTTAGCGATGGCATCGCCTACATGAACCACGACCTGGATGATGCAATTCGGGCTGAGATCATCGGCGAGAACGATATTCCGACCGAGGTAAAACAAGCGCTGGGCGAACGCCATAGCGAACGCATCAACACGCTGGTGACTGACGTGATTGAACAATCAGACGTGACCAGTCCCGATGGCAGTATTCGTATGAGCGACGAGATTCGCAGCGCTGCTGACGTATTGCGGGACTTCCTTTACGAAGCCGTGTACGACCCGATCAACAAACTCCCCCGCACACTGAAGATGCAGGAAATCGTACGGACCCATTTCGACTATTACTGCAAGCATCCGCACGAAATGCCGGAGCTCTACGCTGTTGCGCGCAACAACGATCCTCTTGAGCGTCGGGTTGCCGACTATGTAGCCTCAATGACGGACCGCTTTGCCATTGATCTGTACGAATACCTGCACAAGCCTCTGGAGGTGAGCTGATGGCCAACGATCCAGTTGCTGAAATCCGGGATCGACTTGAAATCGTCGATCTCATCCATTCGTACGTCCCCTCATTGAAGAAGACTGGCAGCAGCTACAAGGGGCTGTGCCCGTTTCATAACGAAAAGACGCCATCATTCATCGTCTTTCCAAACACGCAAAGTTATCACTGCTTTGGATGCGCCAAGAGCGGCGATATCTTCAACTTCTATATGGAGATGGAAAACGTCGAGTTTCGGGACGCACTGAAGGATCTCGGCCAGCGAGCGGGCGTAAAGGTCGGGACATCTGCCCCGAAGCCGCCCGAGGAAGAGGAAAAGCGAAAGCGGCTCATAGAAATCAATGAACTTGCCGCGATGTGGTTCAACCACATTCTCACGAACGCATCGCAAGGCGCACCGGGTCGAGAAGTGTTGGAGGATCGCGGGCTTTCCCCCGAATCCGTGCAGACCTGGAAGCTTGGCTACGCTGTTGATAGCTGGGACGCGCTCCTTAACTTCATGGCGAGTCGCAACTACCCCGCCGAGGAGGTTGCCGCCGCAGGACTCGCCAGCGAGCGTGACGGCGGTGGTTACTACGACAGGTTCCGTGGCCGCCTTATGTTCCCGATTCGGAACCGCGATGGCAACATCGTCGGCTTTGGTGGACGCGCCCTGGGCGATGCCCAGCCGAAATACCTCAACACGGCGCAAACGCAAATCTTCGACAAGAGCACACTGCTCTATGGTCTCGACCTCGCCAAGGATGCGATCCGCGAAGCCGAACAGGTGGTGATCGTTGAGGGCTATATGGATGCCATTGCCACCCACTCTGCCGGGTACAAGAACGTGGTGGCCAGCATGGGTACGGCGCTAACGGATGCGCAAGTCGATCAGATCAAGCGAGGCAATCCCCAGATCGTGCTCGCGCTGGATGCGGACGCAGCCGGACAGATGGCGACACTGCGTGGCCTGCAGACCATGACCGAGAGCCTGGATGCAGACGTGGTGCCGAAATTGTCGGCAAACCGCGTGCTGCAGTTCGAGCGCAAACTCAAGGCGGATATCCGTATTGTCCAGCTGGAAGGCGGCAAGGATCCGGACGATATCATCCACAACGAGCCGGACAGCTGGCCGCGCATCATATCGCGGGCAGTACCGTTTATGGACTTCGTAATAGATGTGGTGACACGTGAAGTTGATGTAAACGACCCGACTGCGAAATCCGAGGCAGTAAAGCAGGTGCTGCCCTTGCTCAGTCAATTGCCGGATGCGATTCGGGAGAATCACTACGCCCGCATGCTGGCGCGGAAGCTGGACTTGCCGGAGAGCGCGATATCGGAGGCACGCCGCGACCTGCGGATGTCCCGGCGACCATCACGGGTGCGTGGCGAACAGGCCCCGAAATCGGACAAGCCCGTGCGGAGAAGCACCGAGGACTACCTCATCGGTTTGCTCATCTATCACCACCAGCTGAATTATTCCGTTCTGGATCACCTCAAGCCGGAGGACTTTCAGGATCCGCGCAACCGCGAGATCCTGGCTGTGCTCAAGAGTCCGGAGACAAACGAGTTGCAAGGCATGCAAATCGTGGTGGGATTGCCAGATTCGCTGGCCGATCACGCGGAGGCATTGCTCGAAAGCCTGGGCCCACGCCCACGCGTGCTCGGTGGACAGGTACTTACCGAAACCGAACAGGCAGCAGCTCGTGTGCAGCGAGAGCGACATCAACACCTGGTGAACCAGCTTAACGCCGAGATCAGCTACGCCCGCAAGGAGGGCGATGCGGAAACCATGGCTGAGCTCATGGATCGTTACCAGGAACTTATGGAACGCAAGCGCTCATTTGTACCGGCATTAAGCCCCTACTTCCGCGATACGCGCACACCGAAGAAGTCCGGCTAGGCCCAGCCTTGGCAGAGCACACAATGGGCGAGTCGAGGTTCATCACGCTACCCGATGGGCGCGCACTCCACTATCGAAGCCAGGGTCGTGGCGTTCCGACGATTGTGCTCGAATCCGGCATGGGATTCTCCAGCGCCATTTGGGGCATGGTGCAGCCGGAAATCGCCAGGGAAACGCGTGTAGTTGCGTATGATCGGGCCAGTATCGGCAAAAGCGACCCCGATGACCACGACCGCACACTTGATCGCGTGGCGGATGATCTCGAGCAGTTCCTCCAGCATTTCGAGGGGCCTCTCATTTTAGTTGGATACAGCTGGGGCGGGCCGATTGTGCGGCGAGTTGCCGCCAGGCGCAGCTCGTCTATCCAGGGCATTGTATTACTGGACCAGACCGACGAGCGCCACCCGGCCTACTTCACCGAGGTTCGGGAAAAGGATTCCTGGTGGGCGAAGACATTTGTAATGTGGCTGATGCATGTAATCGGCTTGCGCCTGGCCGCCTGGCGATTGCTGAAGGACATGCCGGGTGATTGCCGCCGGGAGATACTCTGGCGTGACCTGGCCCTGAAAGGCGCTCGCAACGCCGCAAAAGAGCTGAAGCATATCGTGCCCGGGCTGGCGCTCCTGAAGCAGGAGGAAGATCTGCTCGAAGGCATTGAGGTGACGGTGGTATCCGACACCGACCCGACGTTCAGGACGCGAGAATATCGGCCGGGCATGGTGGAGGCTCATCGTGAAACCGCAGCTGCACTCCACAGGGGGAGATTGGTGGAGGCTGAAGATTCGGCCCACTTCACGCCGCTCACCCAACCGGAACTCGTGAAGCGCGAGATTCGGGCAATGATCGAGAAGGTCAGAACCGCAGATTCGGATTAAACACAAACGGTGAAGCAGGAACTGCCTCACCGTTTCGTTCTTTATGGTCGGGGTGAGAGGATTCGAACCTCCGACCTCAGCGTCCCGAACGCTGCGCGCTACCGGGCTGCGCCACACCCCGTCGACCAAAGCGAGAGTACCATGATTTCGGGGTCGGTGCCAACGCTATCTATACAGTGCAGCGCAACTGCAATAGTGTCCGGTCACTATTCCAACTCGTGATATAACTAACCCCATACGCGGGCGATCCGGAGCTGGTTTCGCACTCCAGGCCTGCCATCGACTTGACGCGAGAATGCTGAATGACCGATCCCGGATTGAACCAACGCCTACGCCAGCGGTCCCGCCGCTCTGGCTTGATGATTGGGTTCTCCATGCTGCTCACGCTTGTAGTGTGCGTGGCTTCTTTCACGATGATATATGCTCGACTCGAACCCGTGGTGGCCGACTTTGTTGGTCGCGGGGATATTGAGGTACCTACCCCGATTCCCACAGAAGAGCCGGTGGCTGAAGCTCCCGAGCCGACTGCTGTGCCAGAGGAAACAGAGGATGAGGGCGAAGGCGAGGAGGAAGAGGCACCTCCACCCGACGATGAAGCGGACGAGGATCCACCTCCCGATGAGGGCGGCGACAATCAAATCGAGGAAATAGAAGACGAGGATTCGGGTGGATTCACTCCCGATTACCAGATCCTGGATGGCGGGCCGGTGAACCTTCGCCCAGGCCCCGGCGTGGATAGTGGCGATGCAATCGTCGCCCTGCCCGCAGCTACCCCGCTGATGTTCACAGGCGAGCAGCAGGAAACACAGGATCCCGCCCGAGATATGATGGAACCCGGCCAGGTATGGATGCTCTTCCAGACCGAAGATGGCACCGAGGGTTGGGTTCGCGAACTCGATATCACCGAATACGTACCCTAGGAGACACCAGCTTCATGCAGCAGATCACCATCATCGGACTCGGGCTTATCGGCGGCTCAATCGGGCTTGCGCTCAAGCGCTGGAGCGCCCAGAACGACAATGCCCTGAGGATTATCGGCTTCGATACCGACATGGATCACCAAACGACTGCCAAGAATATCAAGGCCGTGGATGATACATCGTGGAGCCTGCCGGACACGCTTGAAAACGCCGATGTTGTGATTGTTGCTACGCCTGTTGGCGCGATGAAACGGGTATTTGAGGATATTGGTGAACATCTGAAGTTCAACGCCATTGTCACTGACACCGGCTCAACCAAGGCCGATGTTATGGAATGGGCCAAGGTACTGCCATCCCATGTGAGCTTTGTGGGCGGTCACCCGATGGCCGGCGCATCCGAGAGCATTGAAGCCGCCGATGCGGACCTGTTCAGCGGTGCCAGTTGGATTGTCTGCCCCTCTCCCACTGCAAGTGAGAACGCAATCAAAAACGTGATGGGCCTTATCGCGGCGACAAACGCGGAGCCGTTCTTCGTCGAGCCAGAGGAGCACGACTCCTACGTTGCCGGTGTGAGCCACCTGCCGTTCGTGCTGGCCGCATCGCTCGTAAAGACCGCCACATCGGTGCAGGGCTGGCGCGATATGAAGACCATTGCCAGCAGCGGATTCCGGGATACGTCTCGCCTCGCACTTGGCAGCCCGGAGATGCATCGGGACATCACGATCACCAACAAGGAATCCATCACGCGCTGGATCGATTCGTTGATCGGCACGCTCGAGGAGTTCAAGGAAACCCTGCAGATTGAAGACGAAGAAGAGCTGCGGGAGCAGGTCGGTGAGTTCTTCAACGAAGCGCAGGAACTGCGTGCCCAGGCGGAATCGGTGAAGCCGCGCTCGGCCGAGATGTCCCCTGAGGAAGAGGGAGAGCGAACATCCGGAGGCATGATGCGGAGCATGCTATTCGGTAACCTCGGCCGCAAGAAGGATGACAAGAAGAAGCGGCGCTAGCACCGCGCGCCCTGTGAATCAACCGAATGGTTGATACGTAAATCATCCACCCGCCCGTTTCCGCAGGGTCCCCTCCCCTGCCACCATTACATCACGTTGATTACGAGTAATGGAGGCACACGAATGACACGTACACCGTCAGTGGTTTTGGAGAACGTCACCAAGCGATTTGGAGACCTCACCGCTGTAAACGACGTCTCGCTGGAGATTCAGCCAGGCGAGATTTTCGGCATCATTGGTCCCAATGGTGCTGGCAAAACCACCATCGTCAACATGATATGCGGCATGTTCGCACCGACATCTGGCACCGTCCGCACGCTCGGGCTTGATCCGATGCGGGAAGAGCGCCGCTTGCGAGAGATCCTGGGAGTACAGTTCCAGGAGGCAAAGCTTCCGGGCATGCTGAAGGTGAAGGAAGCGCTGGAGCTCTATTCCAGCTTTTACAAGAATCCGCGCGATTGGCGTGTTCTGGCTGAGGAATGGGGAATTGGTAGCAAGCTGGATAGTCGCTTCGAGAAATTGAGCGGTGGCCAGAAACAGAGGTTATTCATCTGTCTGGCGCTGCTGAATACGCCCCAGTTTGTGGTACTCGATGAACTTACGACCGGCCTCGATCCTAACGCCCGGCGCCAAAGCTGGGAACTCGTGAAGCAGATTCGTCAGGGTGGCACGACAGTGCTTCTTGTCACCCACTTTATGGAAGAGGCCGAATACCTCGCCGACCGAATCGCGCTGGTGGTCGACGGCGAGATCGCCGCCACAGGTACGCCAGAAGAGCTGACCAGTAACAGCGACAAAACTCGGGTGGTTTCGTTTACGGCGCCCGGGTTCGACCCAGATATCCTCTCTCGATTTGGACGTGTTGAAACCAGAGATGATCGCGTCACAGTTGAAGGTGGAGAATACCTGATGGCCGATGTGGCCAATGCACTTCGGGAGATGGGGATCGATCCGATCGATCTCAGTACGGAATCGACCTCGCTCGAGGATATGTTCCTGGCCCTCACCGGGCACAACGGCATGGAGGAGGCGTAACCATGCGAGGCTTCCTCACACTCACCTTGACCGAGTTCAAGCTGTTTTTGCGCGAGCCGGCGGCCGTGTTCTTCACCCTCGCCTTTCCGCTCATGCTGCTGTTCGTATTCGGTGCCATTTTCGGCAACGATCCAGCTAACGGGTTTGATGGTCGCGGCTCGGTCGATATTTCCGTGCCGGGCTATACCGGACTGATTATCGGCACCACCACATTTATGACGATCCCAATCGTGATTTCGGAGTACCGCACCCAGGGAATCTTCCGGCGCTTGCGCGCTACTCCTATCAATCCACTGGCAATCATCGGGGCGCATACACTCATCTACCTGATCGTGACGCTCATCGGCCTGCTGGCCCTGTTTGTGGCGGGCAAGGTGGTGTACGATCTGCTGACGCCCGTGAACCTGCCGCTCCTGCTGCTGATCCTCGTCGTGTGTTTCCTTAGTCTGGCCGCGATGGGATACCTGATCGGCAGCTATTTCAAGACATCGCGCACAGCACAGGTAGTTGGAAACATCGTTTACTTCCCACAGATATTCCTTGCAGGCGCGGGTTTGCCCCGTGAGATTCTGCCTGCAACGCTTCGTTCCTGGACCGAGTGGCTGCCGATGACCCAGGTGATTAATCTCATCAAGGATGTGTGGTGGGGCGATCCGGTTAACTGGTGGTC
>CAZGML010000033.1:0-30631 GCA_964526965.1 uncultured Sphaerobacteraceae bacterium
CCGTAGTTCAGCAACCCAACGCGCATGCCGTTCGGGTGTGTGATCTCGTAGCGCATGACCCGTGAGCCGGCGTGCTGAGCGACGGGTGTGCTCGTGAGGGTGGGCAAACGATTGCTGGACATAGCGCGGCCTTTCTCGATGCAGTACTTCTCCACTGATTGTAGCCCCACTACTGCGGAACGAACTGCACTCCGGCCTCATCTCGCCCGATATCATCTGCCTCAAGCGAATCCAGGCGATCCAGCCAGACCCAGCTATCGTCGGAGTCGGTTAGACGTTCGAGCATGGATGCCAATGCGTCGATGAGTGGTGCATCGCGTTTCTCGACATCGGCCGGTGCATCGGCTTCCCAGGCGCGACGAGCCTCCTGATAAAGCTCCGATTCCACAAAGTGGACTTGCTCATCAATTGCGAAAGGCATGCCACGAAGCGCCAATTCCACCTGAATTGGAACCGTCGCTGCCGCATCAGTTCGGGCATAGCGTAACGTCATCGAATCGAAGGCGATCTCTCGATCAATATGCTGCACGTTGATAGCCTCGGCGAGCATCTGCGATGCATCGACGTTATTCGCATCCTGCATCGAGCGTCCACGCGGGGTTACCAAGGTGATGTGGCGCGGTGGTGGGCCTGTGATTTTCTTCGGTGGCGCCTTCATTGTCCAGTTGCCATCCGGGCCAAGGTTCCGCCGCGTCTGCATCGTCATGGCACCTGTATCCTGGTTGAGTTTCCAGGTGACCGCACCATTTGACCTCGACTTCTCACGCGGCTTCTCGAGATTCGCCTCAATGAGAAAATCGCTCGGCTCGCCGCGTGATCCGCCAGTGCGTTCTTCGGACCACGTCAGGAGCAGGTGCTCGCTGGCACGCGTCATAGAGACATAGAAGAGCTTGCGCTCGGCCTCGAGGTGAATGCCGGTATCACTACGAGAATCCGGGAAGACTCCCTGATTGCAATGCGGAATACACACGAGCTGCCACTCCCGACCCTTCGCACCATGACACGTAGAAAGCTCGACGGCAGGAGCGTTGGAGCGGAGTGCATCGCGCTGCGGCTCCAGCAGTTCATCGATCCTCTCAATAAGCGCTGCCTGCGACATACCGGCTGCCAAATCGACGAGGCCACTCAGGCGAGACTTCTCGCTGTCAGACCGTTCGCGCGAGGCATCTTTACCGCCGACCATGAACGTACGTAATTCCGTATTGAGGAGCGTATCGAGAGAGCGAATCCGCGATGAGAGAGGCATCTCTCCGGTGAGCGCCTTGATACCTTCGATTAGATCCCGCTGCTCGCGGTCATAGAGTTGCTGCAACAGTTCCGGCCCGGGGAATGAAAGATCGTCCTGCCTGGCAAGACGTACGAGCGTATCCCGGCGTCGGAGTTGGAGAGCCCGGGCTTCGGCGAAAATTCGCACGATTTCGGCTCTCGTCTCCTCATCCGGCATTCCTCGCAGACTGAGTGGTGCCACCTTCAGGGCGCGACGCGCCAGGCTCCAACTAATCCGCACATCCTCCGACTGGCGGATCTTGTACGGGGTGCCATGCTCGATGAACGCCGACTGAATCCCTACCAACTGTGCTCGTCGGCGTGCCAACACTGCAGCCGTTAGTGGCGCCTGCGCCAACAGCGACTTCATGCGTTTTGCGATCCAGGTCGTTTCTGCGTCAGTGTCGACGGCGCCATGAACATCGATGTCGCCAGGCTGTTGCTTGAACGCCCGGGGCGATTTTGATATGCGCTTCTGGTTGTAACCGATCACGTTGCCGGCAACGTTGAGAATCCTCGGTGGACAGCGATAGTTGATTGCCAGTTCGAATTTCTCGAACTCCCGATGAAACTGCGTTTTCGGGTTGATGAGAAAGTCCGCAGTGGCACCGCGAAACCCGTAGATCGCCTGGTCATCATCTCCTGTAATGAGGAGATTGCTCTTCGCTGCGATCAGGTCGATCAGCATCGCATCGAGGCGGTTGATGTCCTGGAACTCATCGACGATGACATCGTCGAATTGGCCTTGCAGCCATTCCAGTGACTTCGGCTCCTGCTGCAAACGAATGAGCGGTCGCAGCTTCTGGTCATCGAAATCGATGCCGTTACGCTCTTGCAGAAAGCGCTCGTAGTATTGCATCTCGCGGGCGAGTTCCCGTCCAAACCGGGCGTCGGTCATGTCGTCCAGAATCGGGTCGTCCTCGAGGTTCCGTAGCAAATGCACCCTGTTTTGGGAGCACCAGTTGGCGAGCTCGGCCTGATCGATGGTCCGCACATCCATCGCCTCGTTCTTGATCTTGCTGAGCATCTCGGTGAATACGGAATGCCCGTATTCCTGGACCAGATCGTTGAGCGCCTTTGATTGCGGAAAGTAAACATCCTGGATGATCCTGCGCCGCTCATCTGCGAAGCGGGTATTGAGCAGGTGGAACCCGAATGCATTGAGCGTGCTCACACGCACGCCGCCTGGCACATTGAGGCGCTGCAGTCGACGAAGAATCGCATCACGCGCGTTGTTGTCGAACGTGAGCAGCAGGATGCGGTTGGCCGGCACGCCTTCGGATATGCGTTGTTGCACGCGCAGCGTGAGCGTCTCGGTTTTACCGCTCCCGGCCGGCGCTACCACCAATATGGAGCGAGCATCGGAATTGACCACCGCTTGCTGGTACGTATCGAGGGCTGGCGCGTCGATCATTTTTCTTCCCGGTATGGCGGGAAGCGCCAATCCATGCCGCGGTCGAGCAGGCCACCGTGGCCAAGCACTGCCAGCGTTTCGTTGGTAATGCGTTCACCGGCGAAGATATGGGGCATCATTAAATCGGCAACGGTGGATCGGCTGAACATGCTGCAACTGGCAAGCGAGAGGATGGGTGTTTCGGTTGGCTCGTGCCACGCCACCCACACCATACTGCCCGGATGGGCGGGCGCCCCAAGCCGGACAAGCTCTGCACCGGATTTATCCAGCGCTACCAGAATTGGATCGAGCGGATCCATCATGTGGCTGCCGGCAGTCAGGACCAGGTCGGCGGTTTCGGCTTCTGTCTGAATCGCGTTCGCAAGCAGATCAGAATCCTCTTCCAGCCAGATGATCTTGTGGAGGTCGGCTCCGTACCAATCCATCTTCTCCTGCAGTGTCTGCTCAAACCGATCGCGTACGCGCCCTTGCAGCCCCTCGATGACAACACACACAACCTTGAGTGGCTTGAAAGGCAGGAGGCTCACGATCGGACTGGAGATATTCGCCAGCGCTGCATTCAGCCTGGCCGATTCCATGGCGACGGGGGCGATTTTGACTCCGGCGATCATGGTATCGGCGTTCACCGCCACCGAATCGTAGTGGGTAAAGACGCCGATATCCGGGTCGCGATTAAGCTCGAGCAACGCCTCGGTATCGATCCTCAACAAACCGCGTTCAGAACTGCGAATATTGATTCGCCCCTGCACCTTCGGCTGAAGCGTGGTGTGCTCGTTTCGCACTGTCTCGGCAATGCGTGGCACCGCTTCAGCTTCCGAAATATCACCTTCTTCCAGCATGACGGTGTGAATCAGTTGGGTAGAACTGGCGAGATCTGCGAGGTCTTCAGCGGCGATCTGGTGTCCCTTGCGGAATGTTTTGCCATCTGTGGGTTGATCGCGCGTAATCATCATACCGATGTGTTGGTTATCTATTTGATCGGGAGAAATTGCTATCGGTTTCATGATCCACCTGAACTAACTTCGAATCCTGATAGCAATGGTACCGCCGAAACCAGTGGCAGACAGCGAAACGCGCCACATCGAGTATCGATGTAGCGCGTTAGCCGGATTCCGAGGTGGATCTATCCCTCGTAAATCGTTACATCCAGGATGGTCATCGTGGCAGCCGGCACGCTCTGCTCGCCCTGCTGGTTCATGCTCACAGGCACTTCGGAAATCGTGTTCACCACGTCCTGACCTTCAACTACCTGTCCGAAGATCGAGTAGTTCTTCTCAAGGGTTCCGGTGTTATTGCCCGTGCTGATGAAGAACTGGCTGCCGTTGGTATTGGGACCGCTGTTGGCCATGGCCACACTGCCCTCGACGTAGTTCAGCTCCTCGCCCGGAAGCTCGTCGTTAAATGTGTAGCCTGGTCCACCACGACCGGTTCCCGTGGGATCGCCCGTTTGAATCATGAAATCGCGGATGACTCGATGAAAGATAACCCCATCGTAATAGTCATTTGTCGCGAGGCAAACGAAGTTGTTCACCGTAACCGGTGCAACATCGGCGTACAACTGCACCACGATGGTGCCACGATTGGTTTCGATTTCCGCGTAGTAGGCGCTGGTGGTATCGATCAGCATCTCGGGCACGCCGGGATACTGCGGGTAGCCGGCCTCAGACGAATCGGGTTCGTCGCTCCAGCATTCGAGCGCCTCTACCGGTGATCCGTAATCACCCTCGGGGCTTCCTTCCGGGCTGGCATCCTGCGCGGCAGTGGCCACGACGGATCCCATGGAAAGCACGATTGCCAGCAGGAGCGCTGGCACCTTCAGCAAGTTCTTCACGATTCATCCTCCAGGTTAAACGGCAGGCCGAACGATAACGGTCACCTTTGCCCGAAATCATGCCATAGTCAGGCGCCATCTGTCGGCAACAACGTCATCAGGCCCCGAGAGGTTGCGGGTGGTAATTGCTGATAGCCCGGGTAGTCGACGTGCACAGCATCCCATGCGTAGGGTCGAAAGAGCGGGATGCAAGGCACGTCACGCTGGATGAGCCCCTCCAGTCGTGTGTACCGTCCCTTGCGAAATTCGGGGTCGGAAACAGTGTTCGCCGCTCGCAGAAGCGTATCAACTTCCACGCTGTCGTAGCCGCTCCAGTTGAGCGGACCAAGCGACGAAAGCAGCGGCCAAACCAGTTCGTGCGGGTCGCGCCACGGCTCCGAGTAGCTTACGAGCAGATCGTATCCACCCACCTCCATGGCGGTTTCAAGCTCGCCCTGCTCCAGCAAGGTGATGCTGAGCGAAATGCCACACTCCGCGAGTTGCTCCTGCAGCACAACTGCGGTGTTGGCCAGGGTGGCATCCGCATTGTCTGCCAGCAGATGCAGGCGCAAGTCGGAAGGCACACCGAGTGCTTGCAATTCCTCACGAACCTCGTCCGACGTGATTTCATCCACTTCCTCGACGTCTTCCGTCCACTCATCGCCGGGAAAGAGCGTGCTGGTGGGCTCGGCCTGGTCGGCTGTCGCTACAGATACGAGGCCGGCACGATCAATGGCGCCGGAAAGAATCTGCCGCACCCGCCGGTTGGCAAGAACTGGCTCAGAGAGCCGCAACTGCAGGTGGCACAGCCGATTCGTCGGGCCGCCGATGAGGTAGACCGTCGGCTCGTTCTCGAGCATGGGCACATCGAGCAACGGAACGTTTGGCAATACGTCGATCTCACCTGTCGCCATGGCGGTAGAGCGCTGGGTGTCGTCCGGGATATGTACAACTTCGAGCTTATCAATATGAGGTCGGGTCGATTGCCAGAACAGCGAGTTACGGGAGTACGTAGTTGCATCAGAACTGGAACTTGTCGGAACAAACGGTCCCGTGCCATTGCCAGCGGCCTCCAGCCCAAACAATGGATGACAGAGATTGGCGATCAGTGCTGCATCTGCACGATCCAGCGTGACCTGCAGCGTGGAATCCATGAGTCCGTCGATGCCGGATACAGACTGCAGCCGCCATCCATGCCGTGAATTGCGAATGGCGATCAGCGACTCAGCAGCGTGTCGGCCGGTTACCGGCGAACCATCGCTGAACATCGCATTCGCGCGGGGACGCAAATTCAGCTCGGCTGTGTGCGAAGCGGTTGTAGCCGCAAACACTCCGGGGATAACATCACCATCTTCATTCCAGCGCAGGGGTGCATCGTACATAAGCGACGACAACCACATCGCATCCATGCCCGTTGCGGATGTTGGTGGAACAATTTCCGGGCTGGAACCAACCCCGATCCGCAGCTTTGGAATGCGAATCCGTGCCCCGGGGGTTGCCTCCGGCGTTTGTGCGGACAAGCCCCGGGCTGCACCGGCTCCACCGATCGCTGCTGCGATGAGCGAGCGACGGGAGAGGCGGGTATTACGCATCGAGCACATCGGAGAGCGCGGCAACGAGTTCGTCCGCTTCTTTGGTGGTCCAGGTCATCGGTGGCAGGAATCGCAACACAAGCGAGCCGGCCATGAGCGCGAGAACTCCACGTTCCTGCAGTTTCTTCAGCACCGGCCCGGCTTTCATCTTCAGTTCGATTCCGAACATGAGCCCGGTACCACGGATCGACCGAATACGGCTGCTTTCCAGCTTCTCGATTTCCGCAATTACGTACTTACCAACATTGGTGGCGTTCTCATACAGATTCTGCTCTCGCATGATGCGTAAGGTTTCTGCGCCTCCACGTGCGATGAGCGGGTTACCACCAAAGGTGCTGCCGTGCGCACCAGCGGGAACGGAATCGGCAACCGCATCCGTCGCGAGCGTGACTCCAACCGGGAGCCCGTTGGCGATGGCCTTGGCTGTGGCGAGGATATCTGGCTTAATGCCGTTTGCCGCACTGTAAAACGGTGCGCCAGTGCGGAATCCGCTTTGAACCTCATCGAAGAAGAGCACCGCGCCGAACGTATCGGCGAGGTCGCGGGCGCGCTGCAGGTAGTCGAGTTCAGCGGGGTGAATTCCACCTTCACCCTGTACCGGCTCCAGCACAATAGCCGCAGTCTCATTGTTTACGGCGCCCTCCAGGGCTTCGAGATTGTTGAAGGCAACGTGCGTAACATCCTGCCCGAGAATCTCTTCGAACGGTGCGCGGTACTTCTTGTCTGCCGTGGCGGTAAGGGCCCCGAGCGTGCGACCGTGATATCCGCGTCTGGCAGCAACGATTCCGCTGCGACCGGTTGCCGTCCGCGCGAATTTGAGGCCGGCCTCAATCGCCTCAGTACCAGAGTTGCCGAGGAAGGATCGTCCGACACCCTCTGGTGCGATGCTGGCGATTTCATCCAGGAACATGCTACGGGCATCGTTATAGAAGCTCTGGTGCGTGGTAGTGAGCTTGCCAAGCTGATCAACCATCGCCGCGGTAAATTCCGGATGCGCGTGTCCGAGGCTGGCGACCCCGTAGTTGCTCATGGCATCCAGGTAACGGTTGCCCATGGAATCGAACAGATAGTTGCCTTCACCCCGCACCAACGCGATTTCACGCTTTGGGTAGAGCGGGATTTGGGCCGAATCGGAAGCGACGATATGTTCCAGGTTGAGGGTCATTGAGTATCTCCGGTTGTAATGGACTGGCCAAGCCACGCGTCCAGTTCCTTCATTGCCTGTGCAAGTTCCGCGACGGATTCGGGCACGGGGCCGTCGATCATCATGCTGTGGTCACCTCCCGGCAGCACAACAATGCGCACGCCTGCCTGGGCGATTGGTGCAAGGTCTACGTTGGCGACGGCATAATCAGCATCTCCGAAGATGGCGATGGACGGACCGTTGTTCATGGCGGCCTCTTTCACCGGTTCCGCGACGAAGAGCGGTGTCAGCCAAATGTAGCCGGTGGCCTTGTCGAATCCGTTGGCCAGCAGGGTGGCCATCACCCGGGTGCCGATCGATTTGCCCGCCAGGATGATGTTCGCGTAGTTCCCCTTCGCCACGGCCGCATCGATGGCCGGTTGCACATCGGCCAGCATACGAGCAGACCACTCCTGTGCGGATGTCTCGCGCGGGACGGAACGGTAATCGTAATTGACCTGCAACACATCGTAGCCGCGGTCGAGCGCCATATGATGCAAATAGAACATGATCGGCATGTCGTTTGTGTAGCCGAGGCCTGGCAACATGATCATTAACGTGTTGCTGCCATTGCTCCAGTAGCGATTTGGCACAGGCGCCTCGTACCCCTGAATTGGAAGCGACTCGACGTTATAGCCCTCCATTACGTGTCTCCTTCGATTTCCTTAATCAATTTCGGAATCTGGCCGAGATCCGAGATTTGGTGCTTCACCTTCGCCATCTCCGGCCAGGTGCTGTGCAGATAGCCCCACGGTCCCCGACGAATGAAGACGGCGTGCATGCCCACGCTCTCGGCGGGAAAATAGTCATTATCCAGCCGGTCGCCAACGTACATGATCTCGTTGGTTTCTAGCTCGAGCTCATCTGCAAGTCGCTGGAAGAACTCTGGATTCGGCTTGGAGACTCCCCAACCGGCGGATGTGGCGTTGAGTACAACAGGAAGATCGAGACCTCCCATTTCTCCTTCGACGCTGGCACTCTGGTTGCCGGCTGTGGCGATGATGTAGCCATCGTGCTTGAGACGCGTGATTGTACGAATCACATCCGGGTAGAGATCACGGTGCTCAACCTGATAGCCGATGACTCCAGGATCAACGGATTCTATTTGCATGATGTTGAACACGCTGCGGTGATTCTCGCGGCGTTCGATGAGTCCGCCGAGCACGCCGAAGAGCGTGAAATCCGAGACGCCAGCATAGGCAGCTACGGAGGACCAGAATCGCGTTTCGTTAATAAGCGTTTCGCCCTGATCGAAGGCGACGGCCTGGATTTTGGTCATTGATCTGCTCCTCCTCCCGGGCGCGAGGACAAACCCCGGGCCTACCTGATCGTGGTCCCTCGACCATCCAGCGCGGCTGTAACGGGTGATTCAATGCGGGCATCGGCGAAGATCACCTGTTTCACGCCAGCTTCTACAGCCTTGATTGCCTGCTCTACTTTCACCACCATGCGATCGGCCGCAACGGCCACGGCCGGCTCAGGATTAGCGACATCGACACGGTCAATGAGCGTGCTCTCATCGTACCGATCTTCCAACAGGCCCGGCGTATCGCTGAAGAATAGCAACGAATCCGCGTGCATCGCTTCGGCGAGGCCGAGGGCAAGCTTGTCGCCATCGAAGTTAATCGGCACTCCGCCATCGGAATACCCCGGCGGCGAGACGAGCACAACATAGCCAGCATCCATCAACGTATTGATGACAGATGGGTCGAAGTCCTTGACCGAGCCGGCGTGGTCGTCTCGCAAGACCTTCGTTTTGCCATCGATGTCTGTGCCACGGATTTGCGCCTTGCGTTGACCTACCGCGATTCCGCCATCAATTGCACTCAACCCGACGGCGTTGACACCCTCGGCCCGGAAGTCGGCAACCGCGCGTTTGTTCACCTTGCCGTTGTAGGCCATGAGCATGGCGTCCATTGTTTCGGCGTCGACGTAGCGGCTGACTCGTCCGGATTTGCTCGTGATTTTCCGCACCGGCAAACCGAGGCGTTCGCACAAGGCGCTGAACTCGGCGTTTCCGCCGTGTACTACCAGTACCTGCTGATTCAGTTGAGCGATATCTTTCGCGAACCGGGTGTATACCCCTTCGCCAATACCGGCTCCACCACCGATTTTTACAACAATCATCCGAAACCCATTTCCTTCTCTTTGGTTATCCACGATGTGGCGCGGATATTTCTCCTGATTATGGTGCATTTGCAATTGTTGGCGCCGACACGTACCGGGTTGCCAACAAGATGACGGCGGAGGCCAAACTCATCACCGCGAATATTGCGAAGACCGCCGTGTATCCACCGAACCAGCCAACTGCAAGGCCGGTAACCACCGGAGCCGCAGCAGTTGCGGCGTTCAGAATGCTGGCCAGCGAGCCGTTGACGCCCCCGAACTCCCGCACGCTGTAGTGCTCCAGCAAAATGGCTGGTCGCAGCAGCGTTAGTGCTCCCTTGCCGATACCGAGCAGGAGCGAGGCCGCAATGGTGACTGGTCCTGATGGCCAGGCGACGAGCAAGATGATGGCAACCATTTGGGTTGCAAACATGATGGACGTCAGCGTTGCCGCTGAAGCCTTGTTCTCAAAAAGCGTCACCATCACTCGCGCTCCCGTTTGAGCGGCACCGATCAATCCCGCAGTCCAGGCGGCAGTAGTTGGACTCACGCCACGGTCGATGAGGTACGCGATCATGTGCACGGTCACGCCCGCGGACGTGAACGATTGCAGGAAGAATGCGGAAGAGAGGCGCCGAAACCAGGTCGACCGAATCAATGAGGGCCATGAGGATGACGACCGAGTCCTACTGTCGCCTGGGGACTGACCGGGAGGGCGAATCACCAGCCAGTGCGGCAGGATCGTTGCGATCGCGAGCACTCCGGCCAGAACAAGAAGCGCATCGCGCCATCCCAATTGCTCTTCGAGATACCCGGTAACCGGGAAGAAGATCGTGGACGCCAATCCGCCAAGAAAGGTGATGATCAGCATTGCCTTGCCGCGGTTCTTGCGGAACCAGGGCGCGATGGCAGCAAAGGCAGGGTCGTATAGCGTGCCGGCAAAGGCAACACCCATGCCTATCCAGACGAGATAAAAAGTGAGGAGGCTATCGACCTGCGACCAGGCTATCAGCAGCACGGTGCCAAGAATCGAACCCGCCGTCATGATGGCTCGGGCACCGTTTCGATCGATGTAGCGACCAACGGACGGCGCCAGAACGCCAGAGATCAGGAGCGCAAGCGAATAGGCACCGGTGATGGCACCGTTGCTCCAACCGAAGTCGTTTTGCATTGGAACCAGCAGGACGGAGAACGCATAGTAGAGGATTCCCCAACTGACCATCTCGGTCCAGCCGAGGGTCCATGCCATGGTCCAGGCGCGTGATGAATCCTGAGGTTCGCTTCGCGAACCCTCAAAACCGCCCGCTTCGCGTGGCGAGGCGGTCCAAATTCTCCACCTCATACCGGCCTGGCCTTAAATCGACTTGAGCTCCAACCAAACAATTCGTAGCTCAAACCCAGCGACGGCGGCTTGTGTTCAAAAACGCGGCATTCGAGGTCTTGTGTGGCTCCGACATGGATGGAGCGGCCAGGGTTGGAGATGATGTAGACGGCACCGATTGATGGTTTCTCATTTGCCATTCGATCTCTCCGGGATTGTTTGCCGCCAAACTCAGATGGGATGCAGGCCAGGAAATTCCAGGCCGGTGCGCTCATCGAATCCCATGCGAATATTCATCGCCTGTACGGCCTGGCCGGATGCGCCTTTCATCAGGTTATCAGTTGCAGCCAGCACCACCACACGCTTGCTGTGTGGATCGCGTTCGAACCCGACATCGCACCAGTTGCTTCCGCTGAGCAGCTTCGGTTCCGGGTACCGGTGCACGCCGGCATTTTCCTTCACGATCCGCACGAACGGCTCATCCTTGTACGTTTCGCGATAGATCTTGCGCAGGGCCTTATCGTCCAGGTCTTCGTTCAGGAAAACATGACTGGTGGCAAGAATACCGCGCACAGCCTCGATGCTGGTAGCGCTGAAGCTAATGGATGGTGCTGCACCGTTGAATGTCAATTCCTGAATAACTTCGGCACTGTGGCGGTGGCCGGTCGGCTTGAACGAACGCATTACGCCGCTACGCTCGGCGTGGTGACTGGCCAGGCTTGGCGCTCCCCCGGAGCCAGAGCTACCGGTTTTGGCCTCAATGATGGCCGGCTGATTCAAATCCACCACGCCAGCCTTGTACAGTGGATAGAGGCCGAGAATCGAGGTGGTACTCATACAACCCGGCGAGGCGATCCAGTCGGCTGTTGCGATCTGCTCACGGTGAATCTCTGGCATGCCGTATACAAACTTGCCGAGCATATCCAGATCGTTGTGCTCATGGCCGTACCAGGTGTCGTAATCGCCCGGATTGTTGAGACGGAAATCTGAACTGAGATCGATCACAACAGGCGCGAGCTCTCGCACCTTGGGCAACATCTCCATGCTCACGCCGTGCGGCAGCGCCATAAACAGAATGTCGGTCGGTGTGAGATCGGCAGCTTTTTTGAATTTGAGGTTCGTGATATTGCGAAGGTTTGGATGTGTGGTCTTCACGAACTTTCCGGCGAGCCGTTCACTGGTGACCTGGGTCAGCTCGATGTTTGGGTGCATGAGCAACAGGCGTACAAGTTCTCCGCCCGCGTATCCTGAAGCGCCGATAATTGATGCTGTAATCATTTCATTCCTCTTTGTATTCCCGGCCCCTCCCTTGCGGCGAGGCGCGGGTTGTATTCGATAGTCTTACGACTGGCATTCCTGATTAGACGGCGGGAGCCATGAGACCGTCCTGATAGACGCGGAACGCTTCCTCCACGATTTCACCGGCGATGTCGCGATCCGTTGTGGTCATGAGTCCCTTGAACTCGCCACCGGTATTCACCTCGATCACCTTGAGGCCCTCATCGGTCTCAATGAGGTCGACTCCGGCCAACCGCGCATCCACGGCCCGGCATGCCCGCAGCGCGAGGTCCTCGATTTCCGGTGTGACCGGGCACGGAACACTCACTGCGCCACGCGCAGCGTTGGTAATCCAGTGATCGCTGGTGCGATACGAGGCCGCCACAATATCGCCGCCGACAACATAGGCGCGGATATCGCGGCCGGGCTTCTCGATAAATTCCTGAATATAGAAAATATGATGCAGCACTGACCCGTGCTCGGACTTTTGTGCGATGATCGCCTTCGCCTGTTCCGGGCCGTTCACTTTGCTTATGAGGCGCCCCCAACTTCCGGCAACGGGTTTCATCACTGCCGGGTAGCCGAGCTGCTCGCAAGCTTCGAGGGCCGATTCCACCGAATACGCTACAAACGTTTTCGGGCTGGGGATACCTGCGGCTTCCAGCACCATGCTGGCGCGGGCCTTATCGTCGCAAATGCTGACGGATTCCGCCGAGTTGAGCGTGGGGATACCCCACCGATTCATCGCCCAAAGGGTGTAGCCAGCGCGAGTGTGGGCAACCGAGCGGTCGAGCAGCACATCGATATCGACACCGCTCTCGGCTGCAGTAGGTGCGGAAACGTTGAGCGCGAGGTCGCGATCGAAGATGGGTGTCACCTCCATACCACGCGCACGTGCTGCCGCGAGAATGAGCTTCTCCTCCTGGCGCAACCAGGAAACGAGAATGCCGAGTTTAAGTCCGGATTTGTCGCGTAATGGAGTCACAAGGAGCCACCTGTCGTAGTCCCGGGCCCTGTGCCCGGGATGACCCGGGGATAAACCCCGGGAGTACGTATTGATCGAATCTGTAGAACCGTCCTGCGATCCGCAGATCGCATCGGGCGGGTTGGAGGCGAATATATCAACCGGTCAGCCTCGCCTCATTACCCACCCCATGCTCCGGCCTCTGGGCCGGTGCAGGACGGGTCTACAGTTGTTGCAGCACCTGGATCAGGACGTCCCGTGCTCTTAAGTATTCCGAAATCTCAATCCGCTCATCGGGCGTATGGTCCAGGCTGGAGTCACCGGGGCCATACGCCACGATAGGGCAACCCCACTCCGGACCAACCACGTTCATATCGGATGTTCCCAGCTTGAGCGAGAAGCCCGGCTTACCATTCTCCGCGCGAATGCTGCGTAAAAATGGAGGAACCAGCTTGCTGCGTTTATCGGTGCGGTAGCCATGCTGCAGGCCATCGATGGTGACTTCAGCGTCGCCTGCAATGTCATATATCCGGGCGGTAAACGCATCGACATCGAGCTCTGGCGGGAGGCGCAGGCCAATCGAAAGTTCAGCGCTGTCTTCCAGGCCATCACTGCTGGTGTTGAAGCTGCGCAATGAATCGCCGATGCTCCAGAAGTTGCCTTTGGCGCCCTCGTTCCAGACCGCAACTTCTTTTTGAAGCGCATTCCAAAACTCCACAGCTTCTTGCGCGACGGAGTCACCAGGGCCGGCAGTATGTCGGGAGCTGCGCACCAGTCGATAAATGAGCGAAAGCGAGCCTCGGTACCCAAGGCAAACGGCATCCCAACCGCTCGGCTCACCGATGATGCAGAAATCCGGTGCATCCCATTGCGCGATCTCCTGTGCACCATGCGAGCCGATCACTTCCTCACCGACTGCGCCTACAACGGTCACAGTGCAGTTCAGGTTCTCGGCCGCCATGCTTGCCGCGGCGACAAAGGTCGCCAATGGTCCCTTGGCATCCACTGCTCCCCTGCCCCACAGTACGTCGTCGACTATTTCTACGGGGATATGTCCCGGAACGGTGTCGATATGCCCAAGCAGCACAATGTGTTTGTCGCCGGAACCAATGCGACCAATAGCGTTGCCAACCTCTGAGGGGACTAACTCAAAGCCGCGGGCTGCCATCACACCGCGCAGGTACTGAACGGCATCGTGCTCTTCGTATGAAACGCTCGAAATGGCAACGAGTGAACGGAGAAGCTCGACATCAGCCTGATCCTGCGTTGTGCGATCAGTGTGTGAGAGCAACATCTCGCACCTCACGTTCTCTTGCATTCAGCTTCGCCAGGGCGTGCGCAGCGATCGCATCTTCCACTGTCGAGGTTCCGAGAAGTGTCGCCTTCCGGAAATCTGCCAGCGGGGCTGCATCCCACGCGACCCACTCTTCATTAATAAACGCGACATCAACCGCGAGCGATCCTGCATCGAGCGCGCTGGCTGCCTGGCCAGCGACCTCCAGGGCATCCGTGGGTGGTACAACACCGCCGTCGAAAGCGACGGCTTCGAAGCCCGCTGTGTGAACGCGATACCACTCGGTATCGCCAACCAGCGCACCGGCCTGGAGCATCACGATTTCTTCTTCATCGGTGCCAAGAACTACGCGATGCTCGATAACGGCATCGGCTGTATCAGAATCCGGCAGGGTGGCAGCAGAACCACTGTGCAGCATTGGGAACATTGTGGCGGGGTAGCCAAGCTGACTCGCTGCTGTCATTGCAGTGTCTTCAGAAAACGCAGCCAGGCTGCGCGGACGAGGCACAGCGGCCTCATCCCACACCGAGGCTACCTGCAGGCGATTGCGCCGACTGGCGACGCCGGCATCGATGATGGTGATGCCAGCATGTCGCAGCAGCCGGTTGATGATGCGACCGATGGCACGGTTCGGCACACGATCGATCATCACCAGCGGCACGGCATTCTCGCAGCCAGGCGCCTCGTTTACGAGGTTTTGCACATCTTGCAATGTAGGGTCAGGAGGCAAGGGCATCGCCGCGGGGGGTACGGGCATGGTGAGAACACCGGCGCGTTCCAGCGCGGCCATGATCCGTTTTTCTTCCACCCGTACGCGTGTGCAAAGCACGCCGATTGCCATTGTCATTTTGATTCCCTACAACTGTCTTGCCCGGGGATAGGGGCTCGCTCCGCTGCTCGGCAGAGCCTCGGCCGCCTTCGGCACCCCGGGCCTACGTCTATCACCGCTTGTTAAATGCGGTGCTACCACCTCGGCGAGCGATCACCGCATATAAAATGCGGTGCTACCTCGGCGGGGCGATGCTACTCGCCCCAGTCTTCGCCCTCTTCTGGTGCGAGCTCCAGCTTCACCGGATCCACTCCGGTGACTTCCAGATCTGCGCCGCACTCATCGCATGGCACGATCTCACCGACTTCCACGCCGGTTACTTCGATTTCCGCATCACATTCCGGGCAAACAGCACTTGCAGCCATTGAACTTTCTCCTCTTGCGCCTGCGCGCAATCAACTCACTTCCCAACCGAACCGCTCGGCTGTGGATTTCCAGTTCCTCATGACGAAAACGGATTCCGATCGCCATGCAGCACCTGCAGCAACACCGCCTTGTGAACGTGAAGCCTCGCTTCAGCCTGGTCGAAGATGATGCTCTGTGGCCCATCGGCGACTTCCGGCTCGACTTCCTGTCCGCGGCGCAACGGCAGGCAGTGCATGAAGACCGCCTCCGGTTTTGCGCGTTCCATCAAATCCTCTGTAACCCGATATGGCGCAAGCGCCATCAGCTTGCGCGGGTTCTCCTGCTCTCCCATGCTTTCATGGATATCCGTATAAACCGCATCTACCCCACGCACGGCCTCCTTCGCGCTACTGAAGAAGCGAATCTCGGCACCCGCCTGGCTGGCCAGGGCCTGTGCTTGCGGAACGATCAGCGGATCGGGGCCAAACTCTTTCGGACACGCGATATGCACATTCACTCCAGCCGCCGCCATCGCCAACATGAGCGAATGGCACACGTTGTTCCCGTCGCCCAGATAGGCAAACGTGAGCCCCTCCAGCGAGCCGAAATGTTCACGAAGCGCAAAAACATCACTCAATGCTTCCAGCGGGTGATCCTGACTGGTGAGCGCGTTGAACACCGGAACAGACGCCCCGCGGGCAAATTGGATGAGATCAAGTGGGTCAGCAATACGTGCTGCCACGGCGTCGACATAGCGGCTAAAGATAGCGGCTGTATCTTCGATGGTCTCGCCGCGTTTGAGTTGCAGGTCTTGCGCACCCAGGAAGATCGCCTGGCCACCGAGCTGCTCCATACCTGCCTGGAAGGCTGTGCGGGTGCGGGTACTTGGGTGCTGGAAGATCATCCCCATCGTTTTGCCGACTAACCACGGATGGCTGACGCCATTCTTGCGGAGTCGCTTCAGCACCTCGGCGGTATCCAGAATGGCAATGCGCTCTTCAGGGCTGAGGCTGGCATCACTGAGAATGCTTCGACCGCGCAGGCTGTCGGTAAGTCGCAATTCGTGCTCCTCTTCGTTGATGGTGTAGTCGATCATGCGACTCATCTGCAGCGCCATATCTTCTCCTACGCCATCGTGTGCACGAGAAGCGCCTTGTGCACATGGAGCCGGTTCTCGGCCTGGTCGAATACGATGCTCTTTGGTCCATCCACAACGCTGGCGGCCACTTCTTCGTCGCGGTGCATTGGCAGGCAATGCATGAACACGGCGTTATCGGCGGCGGTCTCCATCACCTCATCCGTCACCTTGTACGGAGCCAGGGTCACCGCGCGGTTAGCAGCATCGGCCTGGCCCATGCTGACGTGAACATCGGTGTAGACGACGTTCGCGTCCCTGGCGGCTTCCAGCGGATCGGTGCAAACGTCGACGGTTGCGCCGGTGCCTCTTCCCAGCCACTGGGCATGCTGAACGACTGCCGGATCTGGTGCGAACTCTTCCGGAGCAGCGACGGAGACAGAGATGCCCATGGCCGCGCCACTCAACATCAGACTGCTGAGCATGTTGTTGCCATCGCCCATGTACGCCAGCTTCAGGCCCTTGAGATCACCAAAGGTCTCCTGCATGGTGAGGAGATCGGCATACGCCTGCAGCGGGTGGCAGAGATCGCTGAGGCCATTCATGACCGGGATCGTGGCGCTTGAGGCCAGCTCAATCAAATCATTGTGATCGGCAACTCGAGCGACGAGGGCATCGACATAGCGGCTGAGAATCTGGGCTGTATCGCCGATGGTTTCACCGCGGTTCATCTGCAAATCGTTCACACCGAGGAAGATCGCCTGTCCGCCGAGCTGGGCCATACCTGCCTCGAGACTCACGCGTGTTCGTGTACTCGGGTGCTGGAAAATAAGGCCGAGCGTTTTACCGGTGAGGTAATGATGCGGCTCCCCTGCGCGATGCATCCGCTTGAGGCGCGCGGCGGTATCGAGCAACTCGAGCGTTTCTTCTGGAGTAAGGTCCGTGTCTACCAGCACGTGCCGTCCATGAAGTTTGGTGCTGACGGAAAACGTCGGCAGCGCAGGCATGGTTGGGCCGCCCAACAGCGATGTACGGCTGCTGGCTGGACCGTTCAGGTTCTGACTGACACTCGGTACGGAATGAAGTTTGGGTGTAGCCGGGCTAAAGGTTGTACTGGCTGTCTCTTCCATTTGGTTTCGTCCCTTTTGGTCGTGACGACACGGATCGGAGACCACCCGGTGTGGTTTCCAATCAAAGGGGCGAGAGACGTCGGATCCCGCGGTACCACCCTTCTTGCGCAAACGGTGCGCATCTCTCGGCTGTTGCTCGCATGGAGGCCATCCATCCAAACCTACTTGCCGTTGCCGGCTTTCTTCGGTTGGCTGCTCACGGACGCGTTCGGCGGTTGTTCGCTGATACCAGGCTTGCACTCTCCCTGGCTCGCTGAAGCGAAGTGGCCGCGTACTTCTTCCGATCGACGCAGGCTGTGAGAATTGACTTGTGGGGGATATCTGATGAAGTTGCGCTAACCGGCAGCGGCCGCTAGCGCGTGGTACGCACCACACGCCTGAGCGGCCTGGCGGGAGAGCGGGAGACGTTCTCCGGGCCGAAGTTAGGCGCTATAACGATGTGCGACGTACCAGTCATTAATGTTCTCCAGAGCGGTATTATGCTCCGCTGCTGTGCGCTTGAGTTCCACAAACGCGAAATCGGCGTCCAGGAGACACCCCACCCCGTACCCACATCCTTGTGAGTACGAGGTGAATGTACGCTTTGGCACAGCGGAATGTCAAGGCATTTCGGAAAACAGGGCAGTTTCTGCTTCAGTTTCTTCGGTTTCTGCCGCTTCCTCAGGAGTCAACGACCGTGAGACCGCCTCTACCTCCCGGATGAACGGGGAGAACACGAAGAGCCATACCGAGAAAAGCACCATGCTACTGCCAATAATGAGAAACGATATTGACAGGCCGAATTGCTCAAGGAATGGCGTAATGAGGAGAACACCCAATGGAGACGCAATCATGGCACCAGCCCCGATCACTCCCTGAACCCGGCCAAGTACTTCGGCCTCGGTGATGCGGTACACCAGCGCGAATACCACCGGGTTCACCATCCCGGTGCCAATACCCATCAGGAATCCGCCAACCCAGGCAACAGCGAGACCCGGGATACCGATAAAAATGAATATCGGCAAGGTGAGAAGCAGCACACTCATCCGCACGACGTTTGCCCGTCCCAGCCGCTCAGTCAGGCGTTCTACCAGAACGCTGCCCACGAGTGAACCGGCACCAAATCCGCTCATCAGCAATCCGAACCGGGTGGCGCTTTCCCACTCCGTTTTGGCGAGATACGGAATCAGCACCGCCAGGAATGGTGATAACAATCCATTGATGATGAGGGCGGTAACGATGAGGGATCCAAGCAACGCATGCTTGCGCACATAGCGCAGCCCTGCGCGGATATCCTCTACCACCGAGGGTACCGCTTCACGCGGAATATGCATCTCGGGAATAAGCATCAGCATGGTGATGGCGGAAACGGCGAACGCTGCCGCATTGATCCAGAGGACATTGGTGGCACCAAGCCATGAGATGAGCACACCCGCCAACACCGCTCCGAAAATCATTGATACGGCCTGGAACACCCCTTGCAGCGAGGTCACCCGCTCAATCGGGACCTTCCCACGTTCCGCGAGCATCGGGATCAGTTTGTTGCGGGCGCTGTAGCCGGGAGTATCGAATATCGCACCGGCCACCATCAGGATAAGAAGCCAGGTGAAGTTCAGGTAATCGAGAGCGAACAGCAATGGCACCATCGCCACCGTGACGCCGCTGACGATATCCGAAAATGCGCTGAGCCGACGCTCGTTCATGCGGTCGGCCAGGGCACCTCCGAGGAACATCATGACGACACTTGGCAACATGGTGGCCGCGGCAACGAGCCCCATTTTCGCGGCGCTGCCGGTGAGCACCAGCACAAACCAGGGTACCGCCAACGATGTGAGCTGGTTGCTAACAAGCGAGATGAAACTGGTAGTTAGGAGAATTGTGAGTGGCCGGCGCTCTGGCTTAAACCAGACACCGACCATACGGGCTTTCGTGGCTGCCATGATTAGATTCCACGCGCCACTTTGAGCGGATTTTCTCTGACACGCTCCAGGCGACGCTGTTCACAATGTCCGTGGATTTTGTGACCGATGGCGATAAAGGTGCTGCCCATCAATCGACGGAATCCGGAAACGGTGAATCCATTCTGCGCTGCCAGGTAGGAACTTCTTAAAAACTGCTGCCGGGTCGAGATCTCTTCCTGCGTAATCAATCGCACGTTCATCGTACAGATACCTCTCAAACCACACCTTTTGCGTGGCTGATGGCAATCCGCCCCCGTGAATTGCTACGAACTCTCGTTGTATTGATGTGAACTCGGGCCGCGAGATACGGCACTCCCTGAGGTTCTGGCCCGGCTGATTACCGGGCCAGGTCAGGCAGATTATGCATCTCGCTCCAGCTCGGCCAGAGCCTCATCGACGGTCATTTCGCCGTTCTTTACGGATTCCAGCAGTCTGGCCCGTCGCTCGGCGGTGGCGGCCTTCTGCTCAACATCCATCGGAGATTCCGGCTCCGTTGGTGGTTCGGGCGATTGTGGCGCCTTCGGCTCCACCACTGCAGTTGAACTATCGCGCTTCTGTTGCGTGTCTGTTTCGTTGAGCATGGCACCGAGTTTGGTTCCGATGTCCCTGATCCAGCCCTTGGCGCGCTCGATCTCGAAATCGAGATTGATATTGATGTCACCTTCGCTCCGCTCGGGCTGCGCGTCTTGCTGCTTTGCGCTGTCCGCAGCCGACGGCTGCTCGTTCAGCATGGTGATTTCCGAGTCGATAACGGTGTGAATATGGATATCACTGCTGACGGATTTGGCGCTTATGGTGGGGCCGTTGCCCTCGCCGATTATCCAGACGCGCTTGCCATTCTTGGTCCACTCGCCGGTGGCCTCGATCTCGCCGCTGAGGCTCTTGCCGTTCAGCGTTGCGCCTTCTGCTGGCACGCGCAGGTTCACTTTCACATCGCCCGTGACGGTATCGAAGCTGTAGTTCGTGGCATTGTTCAACACGCCATCGACCGCGATATCGCCGGCGACGGTGGCAAACCGACCTCCCTTCATGGTGACGTTGTCGGCGCGCGCATCGCCGTTGGCGGTGCGCACCGCGAGCCATCCGCTGGCACCGTCAACAGTGACATCGCCATTAGCGGTATTGGCCTCCACCGATCCGGAGACGTTTTCGAGACGAACATCGCCGGTAGCGGTCGACGCATGCGCGTTGCCGGAAACCTCTTTGGCTACCAGATCGCCATTGGCGCTGTTGATCGTGAGATTACCGCCGACGTTTTCGACCTGCAGGTCACCATTGGCGGTCTTGAAGTCAACCTCGGCACTCACGTTCTCCAGCTTGCCGTCGCCGTTGGCGGTTTTCAGGTTCACTCGTGATCCTTCGGCAAGGGACTTCGGAAGGCGTATAGCAATGTCGTAATTCACGTCCATGCCGAACTTAAAATCTTTGCTGCTCCACTCGCTGGATTTGAATCCTTCCTTCAGTTGGGTCTTGAGCTTGTTGGCAAGATCACCAACGTGACTCCCCACTTGCCAGTTCGGGCGCAGGGTGATTTCGTTATCCACCTGCTGGAAGAACCAGTGGCTGTGATCCACATTCTCACCGCTCTGGCGAGTGGCCGTGATTTCGACGTGATCGATATCCGTTCCAACGACATCCAGATCGCCATTGCCATTGGTGACGTTCATCTTCAACGGTTTGGCTGAATCGAGATTGGCGGTAAAGAAGATCGTATCGCCTTCAGTACGAGAGTGTTCCGCCTGGTTGACCTCGGTGGTCTCCTCGTTCTCTTCGCCGTTACTCGCCTCGTCATTGAGATTGTTTGTTTGGTCTTCAAATTCGTTGGTCATGTCTTCGAGCTCCTTGATTCGTTCGTTGAGATTCCGCGTGAACTCGTCGTCAGTCGGAAATGACATTGGGTCTTACCTTTCCTGTTACTCAATGGTGATTTCAATACGATCGGAACCCTGATTGATATCCAGCAATTTTCCGGTGAAACCCGACCGGGCAATCTCGCGAATATTCGGGACTTCCGCAAGCCGACCTCCAGAGAAGCGGCTGATGACGCTGAGTCCCATATCCACAAGCGCCAGCGGCAGGTTCAAATCGATCTCCTTGTCTCCATTCGCGTTGGTAATAACGATATGAACGGATCTCGATGGTTTCGGTGGTGCGGGCGGCTTCGGGGTCGACTGTGTCCGCTCAATGCGATCCATTGATTCGAGTAGTCGAGAGCCTTCGTCGGCGGAAATCGTGCCATCCTGCACCATTTGCAGGATCATGAAACGTTCGTCCTGCATGGTGCCGTCGGGAGGGGTCATGATTCTCTCCCTTCGTTCAACGCTGCCAGGCGTTCGGCAGCCGTCTCAGCGGAAATCGTGCCGGCGTGCAGCTCTTCAAGAATGCTGCGTCGCTCCTCTCGCTCCTGGCTTGGGCGGAGTCGGCTCCTGCCGGCGTACCCAAGCTGGCTGACGACCTCATCGAGCCGGGCCTTGACTGTGGGATAGCTGATGCCGAGATCGACCTCAATATCCTTGATCACACCCTTGTTCTTGATGAACGACTCCAAAAATGCGAGTGACTGGGTTGGCAGGCGGTTCATTTTGTGCAGGAAGAAGTTGCCTTCTACTGATGTACCGCATGAATCGCACTCGAGCCGTGATACGTGCATCAGATCGCCACAGGTAGGGCAGTCGGCTTTGACTGGGAATTTGGTGGCGGCCATTCGTGTTTCTCCTTGAGGGTCGTCGCCCCGGCTGAATGGGGCGACTCCCGTACATCCGTCGAATCGGTGGGGGTCATACCGCTTCGATGTCCATACAATAGAGGAGCCGATTAATAATGTCAACACCCACATTGAAAATATTTACATGGACATTGATATTTCTTACCTGCGGGTAAGTGCATATGGGGGTTAACCGGTAGAAAGCGGTGCAATTACCGTATTTCAGGCTGAATTGGGTGTGCTTCGTTATAATCTGGGAAGTCATACGAAGTGGGGAAGCCTCATTATTGGGAGACGGTAATGAACCAGATATTTAAAGTCGGCGATGTGGTGAAGATCGTCATGCCGCAAGGCAGGAACAAGCGCGGTGTGAAAGGGATCCATATGATGTACCACACCAGCCAGGAAGCGAAATGCGATGGCGCTGTGGGCACCATTATCGATATCAAGCCCGAGGGCACCCACGGTATTGCACTTTACCTTGTGGATTTCACCAAGAATGAAAACCGCTGGATGCCGCCCTACATCCGATACTGGTTCCGTGCGGACTTTCTCGAGAAGCAACCAATGCCGGAGGCAGATGAGTCCGGAGTTAGCACCGCCGCCGTCCGGGAGACCCATTCGGAAACCCCGCAGTAGCAACTACGCTCGGCACCAGAAGGCGGCCACACCGGACCACCGCTACGAACCGGATACCACCCGCGCACCCGGAAGCCGTGATCGCATGATCTCGATAGCTTCCGGGTTTTGATCTATCAACAGGAATCGACGACCGAGCTTCTCGGCTACGGCGCCAGTGGTGCCGCTACCGGCGAAGAAATCCAGCACCCAGTCACCCGGGTTACTGCTCGCCTGGATGATCCTGCGCAGGATCCCCTCTGGCTTCTGCGTGGCGTAGCCAGTTTTCTCTTTCCCCGTTGGGGATACGATGGTGTGCCACCACACATCGGTTGGCAACTTGCCGCGCGCAGCCTTTTCCGGCGTCACGAGGCCGGGCGCCATATAGGGCTCGCGGTCGACATCCTCGGCGTTGAAGATGTAATCGTCCGGATTCTTCACGTACACCAGAATTGTGTCGTGCTTGCTGGGCCATTTCTTTTTCGTGCGTGCGCCGAAATCATATGCCCAGATGATCTCGTTGAGAAAACACTCGCGACCAAATAGCGAATCCAGCAACACCTTGGCATAATGCACTTCACGGTAATCGAGATGGAGGTAGAACGTGCCGTTGGCGGTCAGAAGTCGCCAGGCTTCTTCCAAACGCGGCTCGAGAAATGCCCAGTAATCGGTGAAGGCATCGTTATACCCAAGCACTGTCCCGCGGACCTGCTCATACGTTTTGCCACCGAACCCGATTCGCGTGCCTGTTTCGGAACGTTTGGTGGAAATGGAATAACGCTTCTGGTTTTTACCGGTATTGAACGGGGGATCCACGTAGATGAGCGGGAAGCTCTCGTCCGGGAGCTGACGCAGTATCTCCAGGTTATCGCCCTCGATGACCAGATTTTCAGACCCCGGCGACCAGGCTAGCGAATCCATGTCTGCACCACAATGAAAACGCACAGCAGCAGGATGATGCCCACTCCAACCAGGATGATGGCAAGGCAGGATCGCGACGTGGAGCGGATATCTTCCGGCCGAATAAGGCCTTCGGCTTCAATTTCTTCTTGTTCGAACTGCGGTGTTGGAGAATTGGTCATCGAAGCCTTTTCGTGAGTGCGTATGCGAAAGCGATCACAGTTGCTGCGAGTATTGTCGCCCAGGTTGGGCCGAGACATCCGCACCCCGTGCAACCATTCGCTTGAGGATCGGCCGCATCGATCTCTTCGACCATCTCATCGTCGAACGGAAATGGTGGATCAAGATCACTCATGAACCTGTTTGTGGCTATGTATTTCGCCTTCTGCCCTGGCGAGCTTATAGACATGATAGATGCGCCAAATTGCGGTGACGTGCGTGAGCGGGGCCAAGATATACAGCGCCCACATCGGCTGCTGGATGATGAGACAGATGGCCAACAGGATCACGCGCTCCGGCCGGGCCAGAAAACCAACAGATGCGTTGTAGCCGAGCGCCTCTGCGCGGGCACGAGCATAGCTGATCATGAGTGCGCCAGAGGTCGCCACAAGGATCAGGAACGAGCCGAGGTGATCATTACTCGTCGTGTTTAGCCACACGAGCAGCCCAACGTAGACAACGATTTCGGAGTAGCGATCGATGGTGGAATCGAAGAATCCGCCAAATTTGCTGATGGTATTTGTTGCCCGGGCGATGGAACCATCGACCATATCGAATGCGCTGGCGAAGAGCAGTAACACACCGGCGATGATGGGATGACCGAATCCGAGAATGATCGCAACGATGACGTTGAGCAGTAGCCCGATAAGCGTTGCCATGTTTGGTGTGATACCAACACTGGCAAACGCACTGCCGACTACCAGCATTCGGCTACGCACCCAGCTTCCGATCGCTTCAGATAGCATTCCGGATTCTCCTCCACTGGCACATGTGTGCCTCCCGGTGAAAGTTTACCGGAATTCCAGCCGCCGAGGTGATCAAGCCGTTAACGGAAGGCTGCGCGCCACCGGGCTGACTGGGCGCGTTCGGCTGCGCGTGCGTATTCATCCAGTACGCTTTCGGCTACGCGATCCCACGAGTACTGCTGGGCATCAATATGCCCCTGCTTGCCGAGCCGCTTTTGCAGATCGGTATCGGAAAGCACGCGCACCAGCCCCAGGGCCAATGCCATGGGGTCACGCGGGGGTACCAGGAGTCCGTTTTCGCCGTTGGTCATCACACTTTCGTACCCGGCAATGGATGTCGCCACCACCGGCTTGCCAGCGGCCATCGGCTCGACAACGGTGTACCCAAAGCTCTCGCCACCCGTACTGGGCACAGCCATCACATCACAACTGGCATAGTAGCGTGCCTTGTCTTCCTGGCTTACAAATCCCTTGAATTCGACATCCCTGATTCCGAGCCGCTCCATTAGCCCTTCGTATTTCTCCGGACGTCCCCCACCAACAACGATGAGCCTGGCGTTTGGAAATTGCTGTTTTACGTACGGGAATGCGCGCAACAGGTATTTGAACCCCTTGCGACTTTCCTCAAAGCGGCCAACAAACAGAATGCGCTTTATCCCATCATCCGCCCACGGAAATCGCTCCACGTGGGATCCGTACTCGGCCAAATCAATGCCGTTCGGGATAATGCGATAATCGCCTTCGAAGTACTTGTTCACCAGTTCGCGTGCTGGTTCAGAGACGGCAATGCGACCATCAACCCGCCCCAGCACGAAGCTCATGTAGGGCTGAAACGCACGGTACCAGGGCTGCTGTTCGGCGTAGGCATGGAATGTAGCCACGTTCACCGCACTGGAGTTGAGCAGCACCATGTAGGGCAGTACGGGCATCAGCGGCTCGTGGCAATGCACCACATCGAACTGCTCACGCTTCATGATTTTTTTCACGTCGGCGTAGAGGGTGACATCAAAGGTGAGGCGCATCTTGCTGCCATTGCCGGGAATGGTGATGCTACGGCCGATGCCATAGTAATCCTCGCCCACTTCCAGGCCGCCTCGGGGTCCGCGTGGAGCCATTACTTTCACTTCGTGGCCAAGCCGCACAAACTCTTCGCGCAAATGGGCCACGTGTTCAGCCACGCCACCGGGTTTGTGCATGCTATATGGCGAAACAAGTGCGATCTTCATGCCTGAATGATACCAGTGTAGGCGTTTGCAGTATCCCGGTGGATCGACCGGGGATCTCTATCCGGGGAACGAGTTCTGACGCCACGAATACAATGCGGGGCTTTCCGCTATGAGGCCTCGATCACCAGGCCGTCATAGGCGAGCGTCACGTGCTCTGGCAACATTGGAGCAATTTCACTTTCGCGCCCGAGCTCGTGCCCGACATGGCTCAAATACGCACGATTCGGCCCGATCTTCTCAATGAAATCCAGCGCCTGCTCCAGGTTCATATGGCCGAAGATCTCTGCCTGCTTGAGCGCAGTAGTGACCAGCACCTCCACGCCCTCGAGCAGCGGCCACGATTCATCCGGTATGGTGTGCACATCCGTGAGATAAGCCAGGTTTCCAATGCGATAGCCAAGAATGGGGAGCAAACCGTGCATGATTGGAATCGGCGTAATTTCGACGCCTTCCACCTCAAAGGGTTTTGATGAATCGATTACGTGCATGTCGAGATTCGGAACGGTGCCGTAGCGGCTACGAATTGGTTCCAGCGTGTAGCCAAAACGGCGCTGGAAATCTTCTACCGCGTTCTCTGGCAGGTAGACGGGAATGCGTGCTACCTGGCGAAAGTTGTACGGCCGAATGTCATCGACGCCGGCGGTATGATCGCTATGCATGTGGGTGTAGAGCACGGCATCGATACGGGATGGCACGTTGCGCAGTAGCTGCTGGCGGAGATCTGGCGAGGTGTCGATGAGGATGTGTGTCCCCTGCGTGCGGATCATGGCCGAGGCGCGGAGCCGCTTGTCGTGCTGATCGGGCGATGTACAAACCTCACACGGACACCCGATGATGGGCACACCGCTCGACGTTCCGGTACCAAGAAACTCCAGACTGATAGTCATGCACGCTCCCACGCTACGGGTCGAATCGCGTTCCGGGATTCATTGTAACGTTGACCTGCATCTCGCAACCCACCTGGGAATGAAGACCAAATCCCCCGGCACCTGACCGGTACCGGGGGAATGGTGAACTAACAGGCTAGTTTTGCGCAGTGCGGGTGAGTACGAAGATCGACCCCGCCGTAACAATATGCATGGCCACCAGCAAGAATCGGAACGATTGGTCAATGTCTTGCAGTACGAAGGGGAACATCACCGCCAACACCAGAACAACCAGCAGAATGATGGTGAACAGCCGCGATGCCCTGGGCGCATGATTGGCCAGGTAGACCATGAGCGCACCGAAAAGCACGACCGGAATCACTGATGCCAGAATGACAGATACAAGGCCAAACGTTGCAGCAGAGTCCGGTAGATTTTCCGGGATCCAGTCAGCTGCCGTACCAATGAAGTACAGGATAAGATTCAATACCAGCGAGACGCCGGTCAAAATTGCGGTATAACGCCAGATAATTGCAGGGTCAGTACCTTCGTGTATATGCCCTGTTTCCTCCTCTTCGGCGCTATAGGCTGGATGGTCTCTCATAATGGCTCCCGTCGTTGGACACGCAAAAGTCATCTGTTGCTATATTCACGATCCCGCAATCCCGGTGCCAACAGTTTGCTAGAATATGCGCATGATTATCGCGCGCCACACACGTGGCACCTCTTCCATGATTCCCGGTTACCGGGACCTGCCGCTACTCGAACAGCACTGACGCATGTGAGTAGCGGGAGTCTGGCGTCACACCCAACTCCCCGGTTTTCGGGAGTTTCTTCTCGTGTTCAATCGAATTCGCTGGCAACGGGGCGACCTGCTTCGCCAGCCTGACTTTATGAACGTCTGGACGGCTGAAACAATCAGCCAGTTCGGCGCACAGATCAGCATTTTCGCGGTACCGATTATCGCCGCCGTCACCCTGGATGCCAGTCCGTTGGAAATGGGCATCCTGGCAGCGGCTGGCAGGGTTCCGCAGCTCCTTCTCGGTTTCATCGCTGGTGCATGGGTCGATCGGCTACCGCGGTTGCCGATTATGCTCGTGACGAATATCGGCAGAATGGTAGCGAGTTCCATGATTCCGCTGGCGGCGCTGAGCGGAAACCTGACGTTTGCGGTCCTGCTGGCCGTTGCCGTGATATCAGGAGCACAATCCGTTTTCTTTAATGCGGCCTGGGGAGCGATGTTGCCCGGGCTGGTCGGGCGCGCCCATCTCACCGACGCCACCAGCAAGCTGATGGGCAGCGCATCATTGGCACAGGTGGTTGG
The DNA here is from genome assembly GCA_964526965.1 of uncultured Sphaerobacteraceae bacterium. Taxonomy (GTDB): domain Bacteria; phylum Chloroflexota; class Chloroflexia; order Thermomicrobiales; family UBA6265; genus UBA6265. The sequence goes on from CAZGML010000033.1 coordinate 28,151, forward strand.
CCCGGCCCTGGGCGGAATCATCGTCGGGTTCATTGGCGGTCCCCACGCGATGTGGATACCCGTGGTGACCTTCGCTGCATCGGCATGGTTCCTCTTCCGTGTTGAGGCCCGCGAAATGGTGCCTGATCGCTCGACGAGCGCAACAACCATGTGGATGGAAGTGCGGGAAGGCCTCGTTGAACTGTGGCGAGAGCCAGTGGTGCGCGCGCTGATGAACAGCGCGATTGTGCTTCAGTTCGGCGGTGGTGTGTTCAATGCCGTTTACATCCTCTTCATGACGAACGAACTGGGCCTCAGCAGCCAGGGCATTGGCCTTGTGTTCGCCTCCGGCGGACTGGCCGCGTTGGCAGGTGCCGCGTTCGCTCCCCGTATCGCTTCCTCGCTGGGTGTGGGGCCTTCCATTCTTTGGAGCGGTATCGCGTTTGGCCTCGGCAACCTGCCCGTACCGCTGGCGTTCTACTTCCAGGACATCGCCCTGCCCGCCATCGTGCTCTCGGAGGCGCTGGCGTGGTCGAGCCTGATGGTCTTCAACGTGAACCGCTTCGCGCTTCGCCAGATAGTAACGCCAGATCACCTGCGTGGACGAATCGGCGCATCGTCGGGAACCCTGATTTCCACAGCGATCATGGCAGGCTCGTTGGTCGGTGGAGTCATCGGGCAAGCAGTAGGAGTGCATGAGGCACTGTACGTGAGCATCGCCGTCATGGGCATGGCCGCGATTTGGGTGTGGCGTTCGCCTGTTCCCGGCGTGATGGAGTTCCCTCCGGAGCGGGTTGAGCCCGCTAAAAACGCCGCCGTGTAGGGGTAAATTCCGGCCAATTACCCAGGCCGGAATTTACCCATTTTCAAGCGAAAAACGGGCAGAAAAACTCGTTCGAAAACCTCTTCCATTCGCGATTTCGCTCTGCTACTATCTGCTCAGCAATCACGGATTCGCCGTGATCGCTCCTCTCTTATCACAACGGATTTTATCTCGTGGAATCGATTCGCCTTGCTATTGGACGGCGCTCGGCGCTGTGGTCCAATGCCGATTTCATCCGCTTCTGGACTGGCGAAACCATCGCGAACTTCGGTAACCAGCTGGGTTTGATCGCCCTGCCCATTATCGCAGCTGTCTCGCTGGGTGCTTCCCCGTTCCAGATGGGACTTTTGACCGCAAGTACACAACTCCCACGTATGGTTGTCGGTATTTTTGCCGGCAGCTGGGTGGATCAACGCAAACGTCTCCCGATCATGATCTGGACGAACGTTCTTCGCGCTGCAACGCTGATGGCGATTCCGCTGACAGCGCAACTCGGCATCCTTAATTTCACATTGCTCCTGCTCATTTCGGTGATGCTGGGAGTGTTGGGAATCGTCTTCGATTCCGCCTGGAACGCAATGGTGCCGAACTTGGTGGATCGCAAGGATATGGCGGATGCGAACGGCAAGCTTTGGGCCAGCATGGGGCTCGCGCAGATCATGGGTCCGGCCCTGGCGGGATCGTTGATTGCGTGGCTCACCGATGCAAATGTTCTCGCGATTACGGCAATTTCGATGCTGCTTGCAGCATGGTACATGAAGCAAATTCAGAAGCCGGAACCGGAACCGGAGGACCAGCCGGATATGCACGCGGGTCCGCGGGAGATGCTGCGCAATATCAAGGAAGGCTACGTGGAGCTTGGCCGCAACCCCGTAGTGCGGCCGCTCACCACAACACTGGTCGGAAGCAGCCTTGGCTCCGGTGTATTTGCCGCGGTATTCCTGCTCTTTCTGTCGAATAACCTCGAGCTCTCCACCCGAGGTGTTGGCATCATGTACGCGATCGGTGGAACCGGTGCCCTACTGGGCAGCACGTTGGCCGCACCGCTGGCCGCTCGCTACGGCTTTGGCCGCATCATTACCATCGGCCCCTTCATCCAGGGCGCGAGCAATATGCTGTTCGCAGTCGGAGTGGTATTCAGCCAATGGGGAATTGCACTGGCCGCGGTTGGTTCGCTGGTTGGTTGGATATTCGTGCAGGCGTACGACATCAATCGCTTCAGCCTGCGGCAGTCGGTAACTCCACCGAAATTGATGGGACGCATCGCCAGTTCGACGATGACCCTGATTGCGGGCGCCACGATGCTAGGATCACTGGTCGGCGGCGCCGTGGGCCAGGTGTGGGGAATTGGGCCAGCACTTGCGCTTGGGGCTGTCATCCAGATCGCAGCGGGGTTTCTCACGCTCTTCTCGTCGGTTCCGGCGATTCACGAACTGCCGAACCTCACGCATTCTGAGAAGGCCGCACTGCACGACCCAACAGTCGACATGGAGAATGGATTGCTGGAGGGCAACACAGCCTGACTTGATCACTTAGACCTGGCACAAAAACAGCCCGGCGAAACTGAGCTTCGCCGGGCTGTTGCTTTCACATCAGATCGATTACACAAGTACACTGAGATGATCGGCAACACCGACCTCGCCGACTTCCCAACCATTTGCAGTGTGCGTCAGGAACGT
>CAZGML010000034.1:0-30434 GCA_964526965.1 uncultured Sphaerobacteraceae bacterium
AAGGGCTTCATCGGGTCATCCGCGAGAGTGCCAGTCGGTATATCCATCAGCGCACTCGACGCCGCCCGGTGGTGATGCCTCTGATCCTGGATTACTAGAAGGTTCCCTGCCTTTGGCTTGATCCTCAGACCTGTTTCATACATAACGCAACATTGAAGTAGCGCTTACGTCATATATCAGCCAACACCACGTGAACCGGGTTGTAGGGACACGAGTGCGGAGGCGAGTGTCATGGCGAAGGTGCTCATACACGCGACTGTGACGATGGACGGCTTTATGGCCGATTCCAACGGCGGAGTCGATTGGATGTTCGATTTCGAGACGGTGGCTGAGGATTTTCAGGTCGTTCGTGACGTGATGGGAAGTATCGGCGCAATCGTAGCCGGGGCCAACAGGTCGCAAACCATCGAAGAGGGTGAGGAACCGTACGGTGGTGGACTCAAGGTACCCGTCTACCTCATGACCCATACCCCACATGCCCCCGTCACCAAAAACGATGTGACCTATCACTTCGTCATAGATGACCTTGAGCATGCTGTTTCAATGGCAAGGGATGCGGCAGGTGACAAGTACGTGAGCCTGCTCGGTGGCAAAATCGCACGACAGGTGCTCAGGCTCGAGCTCGTCGATGAGATTCAGTTGCATGTTTCGCCCCTGATCCTGGGTGATGGGTTCTCGCTCTTTGCCGGACTTGGACAAACAGTCCACCTAAAGCGACTGGCGACCCAGGCATTCGCGGACGAAATCCATTTGCGTTTTGCTGTCGTGAGGTGAGCAGGGTGCGGGCGGCGGGAGTCGAACCCGCACGGGTTGCCCCAGCGGATTTTAAGTCCGCAGCGTCTGCCATTCCGCCACGCCCGCAATGCATAGTGCAGTGTACGACTTGCGCGGGTATCAGGGCCAGATTAAGAGCTATATCTGAACCTGTCTGATTTGTGAAAAATTGCACTGGAAAAAATACTACGAGCACGTACAATACGTAGGCGTCATTTTTACGACCCGTTCCCGGGTCAAACTTTTCCAGCAGCAGATTTTAAAAAAGGCATTCACATGCAACGCATTGTCAGTTGGTTCACCGAGCAATCGTATCGGAAAGCGTGGGTCGTCATTGTGGCGGTTCTGGCGCTGGTAGGATTCGGCGCCTACTCGACCTCCACGATCGATCAGGAACTCCTTCCGGATATTGAATTTCCGCTCGCCGTTGTCGTCGTGGAGAGTCCCGGCGAACAGCCGCAGCAAATAGCGGAATCCGTTGTTGCTCCCATTGAAACGGTGACATCCGAGATCACCGGCCTCAACTCCATGGAATCCACCACGGTTTCGGGGTTGAGCGTGATTCTCTACAACTTCGATTTTGGCACCAGTCTCGAAGACATCGAGACTGAATTACAGAACTCGATTAACGCGGTGCCGCTAGCACCTTCGGTCCAGTTTCAGGTTCTGACGTTTGATCCTTCCGCCACACCAGTGGTGATCTTCGATGTCCAGGGAGGTGAGCTCAGCCAGCCGGAGTTGTTTGAACTCACACAGGGACAGGTTGTGCCGGCGCTCTCTGATATCGAAGGCGTCGCCACGGTCGAGGTTGTTGGTGGTGCGATTAACGAGGTTCGCATCACGCTTGACCGACAGCAAATGCTGGAGTTGGGAATCTCCTACGAGCAGGTTTCCCAAAGCCTTACCACCAATAACGTCTTCCTTCCGTCTGGCGAGCTGCAGAGTAACGGTGCCACCTTGCCATTGCAGACAGTGGCGGTATTGACGAATCTCGACCAGATTGAAGCCATCACGATCCCGACCGAGGAAGGAGACGGTGTATCCCTCGGCGAGATCGCAGAGGTTGAACTGATCGAAGGCACACAGGTCGGCTTCAGCCGCACCGACGGTAGCCCGTCCCTCTCCGTGCAGGTCTCCAAGGAAAAGGCAGCAAACACCGTCGGTGTATCCAATGCCGTGATGGACGAGATCGGAACCATCGAGGAATCACTGCCCGAAGGGGTGGAGCTTTCGATCTTCCTGGATCAGTCGGAAGTGATTGAGGATTCCGTCAATGGTGTTATTGAGGAAGGCGTTATCGGCGGTATTCTTGCTGTCATTGTCGTCTTCCTCTTCCTGCGAAACTGGCGCACCACGTTGATCACTGCTGTCTCGATTCCTCTCTCGCTTATCGCTGCGATTATCGTGCTGGATCTGCTTGACCATTCGCTCAACATCATGACGCTGGCCGGACTAACCATCGCTATCGGCCGTGTTATCGACGATACAATCGTTGTACTGGAAAACGTCTATCGTCATATGTCCGAAGGGGCAGGCCCATACGAGGCGATCAGAGAAGGTGCCCGCGAGGTAACCGTCGCCATTCTGGGTGCGACTGCCGTTACGTGTGCGGTCTTCCTGCCGCTGGGTCTTTCCGGCGGAATCGTGGGTGAACTCTTCCTGCCGTTTGCGATCGCCGTGGTAGCTGCCCTGGCAGCTTCACTCCTCATTGCTGTAACAGTAGTGCCAATGATGTCGCGCTTCCTGCTGGCAGGAAAGGTGAAGAAGCAGGAGAAGCGTGCCGCAGATGGAGCACTCGCCCGCTTCTACACCCCAATCCTGAAGTGGTCGTTGAAGAATCGCTGGAAAACGCTCGGAATCTCAACGCTGCTGCTGGTAGGCAGCCTGGCGCTGTTGCCGCTGCTCCCGGTGGCCTTCTTGCCGGACGCTGGTGAGAACGCCATTACCGTGAGCATCGATGCCCAGCCGGGCGAAACTGCTGAAAACGTGCTGGAAAGCGCCATTGCGGTTGAGGAGTTGCTTGGCGAGTTCGATGTCGAGACTTACCAGACCGTGATCACCGGCGCGTCCAGTGACTTCGCCGCGATCGGCAGCATCATTTCGGGCACGGCTCCCAACAGCGCGACGATTACTGTCTCGCTGGAGGGCGGTGTCGACAAGCAGGAGGCCGCCAGCGAGCTCCGTGAGTTGATTGCGTCGGAGATACCGGAGAGTGAGTCCATCTCGGTTTCCGCCGCGGGCGGAGACTTCGGCGGTGGTGGCATTTCGATCACACTCGCGGCCGATACTGACAGCGGTCAGGAGATGCTGCCGGAGTTCACCCAGCAGGTTGCAGAAACCGTTGCCAGCAACGATGAGACGGCCAACGTCTCAAGTAACCTGTCGTCAGTGCAGAACTCCATTCAGGTTCATGTTGATACAAATGCAGCCGCCGAGTATGGCCTTACCCCGAATGCGATATCCGAGAATCTCTCCAATCTTTCCTCAAGCCAGACGATCACCATGGTGAACCTGGAAAGCGGGATGTTCCCGGTTCGGCTGTTGGTTTCCGGTGGCGACATCGGAACCATCGAGGAACTCGGTGCACTCGAAATCGTTGAAGGAGTTCGGCTGGATTCGATAGCGACCTTGGTCGAGGTTCCAACCCAGGTCTCGATCACCCGGGTTGACGGTAGCCCGGCCGCAAGCGTGACTGCCGATATCACCAGTGAAAATACGGGCGGCGTGTCGGCGGAGGTCCAACAGTCACTCAACGAGCTAGAGGTGCCAGAGGGAGTCGAAGTGATGGTCGGAGGCGTTGCCGGCGATATCGATGAAGGGTTCACCAACCTCGCTATCGCAATCGTCATCGCCATTGCTCTCGTGTACGGCATCATGGCCTTGCTGTTCCAGAGCTGGATGGATCCGCTCGTGATCCTGTTCAGCCTGCCCCTTGCCGTTATCGGCGCGATCGTAGCGCTCGTCGTCACGGGCTCGGCACTAAGCCTGAGCGCGCTCATCGGTATCCTCATGCTGGTGGGAATCGTGGTGACCAACGCGATTGTATTGGTTGAATTCGTCATCATGCTCCGCGAGGAGCGCGGCTACTCCATGTACGATGCGCTGATCGAAGGAGCGCAAACCCGACTCCGCCCGATCCTGATGACAGCGTTCGCTGCCATCCTGGCGCTGGTACCCCTGTCCCTTGGATTAACCGAAGGATTGCTCATCGCGGCAGACCTGGGGCGCGTGGTAATCGGTGGATTGTTCACCTCCACACTGCTGACACTGCTGGTTGTTCCGGTGATGTACAGCTTTGCGGATGGCCTGAAGAAGCGTTTTGGACACTCACCGTTGGAGGCTGCGCCCACCACAGTGGAACCAGAGGGATCCCAACCGGCCGGTGATTAAGAACTGTGCCTGTATGGTTCAGTCCTGATAACACAAAATTGCAGAGCACCAACCCGGCATTAGCCGGGTTGGTGCTGTTTTAAGGGCATAGGCGTGGCGGAACAGGATTCCCGTGCAAAACAAAAACACCGGACCTTTTTGGTCCGGTGAGTCTCATTGGAGCGGGCGGCGGGAGTCGAACCCGCACGGGTCTCCCCAACGGAGTTTAAGTCCGCAGCGTCTGCCGTTCCGCCACGCCCGCAGTGCACTGACCAGTGTACGTTGCAGCTGATATTTATGGCCAGTAACTATCCGATTCTTCAACGGACCTGTTGAGGTCGTGTTCGTCTGGAATGAACTTGCGGAGATGAATTGGGTTCCAGAGGATCTCGAACGCTGTGGGTAGTTGTTGGTTGGCGAAGTGCTCGGCAATTGACATCATCGTTGCGTCGTGGGCACCGATGATACGAACGATGAAGGCGAGGTTCTCTCGTCTGAATGCCCCGACAAGATAGTCACGCTTTGCTGCCGCGACGCCGATGGTGGTGGTATGGAATGTACAGGTGCCGATGAGTTCTGATGGCAGGTTCGGCAGCTCGCGCATTTCAGTACTATCCCGATAAAACTCTCCGAGGCCCTCAAAAGGCTGACCAATCCACTGGTCCCGAAAGCTCTCTGCTGACTTTTCGTGTGAATGCGCGCTGACGATGACGTGGGCTTCGATGCTCCCGCCAATTGTGAGCGCCTGCCGTTCTTCACGGAGCGATGTTGCACCGAGACCTGGAGTAACTACGGCGGCCGTCAACAGGAATTTGCGTCGATCCATGCAGGGTACTCCTTATGGCCAGAAGGTCGTTGCGGGCTCAATTGGGAGTTCAAGAGAGTCTGCAGTTGGAATGAAGTTGTTCAGTTGAGACGGGTTCCAAAGGGTCTCAAACGTCCCCGGCAGATCCTGAGCAAGGATGTGTTCCGCTATCAGGATCATGAGTGGTTCGTTATCTTCCCGTATGCGCACGATGATGCTGATGTTGTTTCGCCTGAATGCTCCGACCAGGTATTCCTGATGCTCCCCGGCTTCACCAAAGCTGGCAGTATGAAATGTTTGTGTTCCCGGCATTTTCACAAGGTGATCCGGCAGGACGCGCGTCTCGGTGGACATCTTGTACCATTCGCCTCTCGTTTCGAATGGTTCACCCATCCATTCCTGCCGATAACGTTCGGCGAGAAGCTCGCCTGGATGGGCTGTCGCAATGATATGGACCAGGATATCTTGATCCACCAGTAAATTTGCTCGAACCTCAGAGTGAGTGCCCACACCGAAAAGCGGTACCGCGGCAGCAGATTGTAGAAATACGCGCCTGTTCATACGAACTCCTTCGGAACTGGAGACGCGTGGAAGTGGGAATCGGTTTCACTTGAATGAGGGACACGCGATCACGCCGATATTCGATGAGTATGTCGACGCCTGGTTAAGACAAAACAGCGGACCATATTGGTCCGCTGATTTCGTGGAGCGGAAGACGGGATTCGAACCCGCGACCTTCTCCTTGGCAAGGAGATGCTCTACCACTGAGCCACTTCCGCGCTTGCTGAACTCTTGCTCAGCGGAGTGAGTATAGGCCAGTTCTCGAGAGACTGTCAAGGGTAGTTCCGTTACCCCCGGCTGGTGAACGTACGATCTGCACACCGAGGCGATATCGCCACAAGTTCTGGTTCCAGGGATGCTGCCACTGCCAATCGTTAATCTGGAGAATACGCGTATAATCAATTTGTCAACACGAGGGCGCTTGGGTTTCCCCCGCCTGGATATTTCGAATCGGACTGAGTCGATTTTATGAAACGCTACGCGCTCGTCGCTACAACCATTGCCATCCTCATTATTGCCAGCTTCCTTGTTGTCGAGGCCCTCCAGATTCCATTTCTCACTGATCCTTCCGGGCGAATGGGAGAGGGAGGGTGGATTGCGGCCTCCATTGGCGGTGGACTGCTGTTGGCTGATGTTTTCCTGCCAATCCCATCCAGTGTCATCATGATCACGCATGGTGCCATCTTCGGGATCATGGTTGGATTCGCCCTCTCGTTTACAGCCAGTGTCGGCGGGGCGCTGATCGGCTGGTGGATCGGTAATCGCGGCGTCCGCTGGATGAACCGAATCATCTCGCCATTGGAGCGTGAACAGGCGAACGCATTCATCGCTCGCTACGGCATTCTCGCCGTCGTCATTTCGCGGCTGATTCCGATCGTCGCCGAGACGGTTGCCATCATGGCCGGCACTACCAATCTAGGCTGGCGACGCTTTCTCATAGCCACCAGTATCGGCGCCGTGCCGCCTGCATTGATCTACGCTGTTGCCGGCGCTGCCACAGTCGACTTCGCATCAGGATCGCTCGTGGCCGCGTGCGTGGTAATGCTCGCTGCTGTTTCCTGGTTCGTTGGTCGCCGCTTTGTCCCAGCGCCACAGGCGACTACAGAGACGCCGGGTGCATCCGCCGACTAACCTCGGGCTCAGTCACAAGCCAGCTTCAGCCTGGCGCTGGTATTCCTCGTCCGTTACGAGGCGACCCCAGTGCGTGCCTGGTTCTGATTCCGGCTCCCGCACGATAGCGATGTGCGCCATAAACCGATCCGGCGACGCGCCGTGCCAGTGGTTCTCGCCCGGTTCGAAGAATACGCTGTCTCCCGCGCGTACTTCCTCGATTTCGCCACCTTCGCGCTGAACCCGACCGACGCCTTCGGTGATGAAGAGCGTCTGTCCCAGTGGATGCGTGTGCCAAGCAGTCCGCGCTCCGGGTGCGAAGTGAACCACGACAGCCACAAGATTGGCCTCCTCTGCAGGAATGGTGTCTACATACACATCGCCGGTAAACGTCTCGGCGTCCACTTTACGGGTAGGGATGGATGCACGTGTGATCTTCATTCTCGCCTCCTTAGTGGTGTTCTCTGGCTTCAGTATCGCAGAGAGTCTGTGCGGTTTATCTCATCGACCCGCTAATAACACTCGAGTATTGGCTGGGTTCCGGCTTCACTGTCCGTTCAGGCTGTACACTCGTGACTTGTTGGCATATACTGTACGTACGCAGTGGCGGGGTAAGAGGTAGCAATGAACCCTGCTGCGGCATTTCTGGGGAGATTTAGCAGTAACGGAGTATCGCATGGCGACACAAACCCGCGCTCAGGGCGCCGCCAATCGCAAAAAGTCTTCTTCTCGCAACAAGAAGGTGGCCAGCCAACCGACCGGGCTTTCGTTGCTTGTGCTTCGAATTCGGGCGTTTGTGCAAGGTGCATTCCCTCAGCTGGAGATGAGCGACAGGTTCAGGCGTGAGGTGCTTGGTAGTGTGTTCGCACTGCTGGCGTTGTTCAGTAGCTGGTCCCTTGGCCGGGGCGCACAGGATGGCGCCCTGCTCGAGTGGTGGGGTGGTGTGCTCGCATCTATCTTTGGTAGTGCTGCATTCCTAATTCCGATTTTCTGTGTGCTTATCGCCGTACGTGCGTTCATGGTGAACGAAGGTCCGGTGCTCCTGTTCCGCCATTACTTCGGAGGCATTGCCTTCGTTACTGGCGCCACTGGTCTGCTGGCCGAGGCCGGATCCGGCGGCGCGCTTGGCAATATCTCCACGAATATTCTCGGTGGCATGGTGGGGAACCTCTTTACCGGTCTCCTCATGTTCGGTTTGGGAATCCTGGCGGTCTTCCTGCTTTCGGGTCATGATCTCGCCTCTTTCGACCGAGAGGTGCGCCGGCTGTGGCCAACGCGAACCGAAAAGGAGCCAGAGCCAACGCCAAAAAAAGCAGCAACGAAACCTGGTAGCAAGACAATGACATTCGATGCCGCCACGGCACCGAAGAAGAAGCCTGCGCCGAAGAAGGCCGCACCAATTCCGGTGGAAGAGGCACAGGCGCTCGCTCCCATCATTAATCTGCCTGAACAGCCTGCGCAGGGAAAGGTAGCCGAGTCCACTGCAACTCCTGCCATCGTCCCAACAGATGCAACCCAGGCTGGTTTGCCCTTTCCACTGCCAAACCTCGAATCCCTGCCGTACTATGAGCAGGTAACGCCAGATCCGAAGATGCTGGAAAACAAATCGGAAATCATCGAGGAGACGCTTCAGAGCTTTAAAGTGAATGCATCTGTGCGCGAGATCAATCCCGGCCCGGCGGTGACCCAGTTCGCGTTGGAGCCAGGCAACGGCGTCAAAGTGAGCCGTATCACCCAGCTCCAGAACGACCTCGCGCTCGCACTCGCGGCGCAGAGTATTCGTGTCGAGGCGCCGATCCCGGGTATGGCCAGAGTTGGTATCGAGATTCCGAATCCACAGATCGCGACCGTCGGGTTGCGAGAGGTGCTGGAATCGCCAGCGTTCCAAAAGAGCGAGGCCAAGCTGCCATTGCCTCTTGGTCGAGACGTAAACGGCCAGTACATCGTTGGTGATCTCACCAAGATGCCGCACTTGCTTATCGCAGGTGCCACGGGCTCCGGTAAGTCCGTTTGTATCAATGGCATTATCAGCACGCTCATTAGCGTGAAGCAGCCCGACGAACTGAACCTGGTCATGATTGACCCGAAGATGGTGGAGCTCATCGGCTACAACGGTGTGCCGCACCTGAAGTGCCCGGTCGTGACCGAAATGGACAAGGTGGTTGGTGCGTTGCGCATGGTTCTGCGCGAAATGAACCGTCGGTACGATCTGTTCAAGCAAGTGGGCGTGCGTAACCTGGACGGCTACAAAACCTGGGCAGAGGATGAGCCCGAGGCCGAGAAGTTGCCGCATATGGTGGTAATCATCGATGAGCTCGCAGACCTCATGATGACCACGCCGGACGAGGTTGAAACATTGCTCGCCCGCCTTACCCAGATGGCGCGTGCAACCGGCATTCACCTGATTATTGCGACGCAGCGACCATCCGTGAACGTGCTCACCGGTCTCATCAAGGCCAACGTGCCGGCACGAATCGCATTTGCTGTCTCGTCCATGACCGATAGCCGGGTGGTGCTCGACCTGCCTGGTGCCGAGCGGTTGCTTGGTCGTGGAGACATGCTCTACCTGCCGCCGGATGAATCCAAGCCGACCCGGGTGCAGGGTGCATTTATCGACGACGAAGTAAGCTCGATTGTTGATCACTGGAAGACCGTCACACCAGATCCGGGATACGATCCCGAGTGGCTGAACTTGCCGAGTAATGGCAAGGGGGCCGAAGGCGGTGGTGGCGGAAGCTACGATCACGACGGCGAGGAAGAACCATTGATGCAGCAGGCGCTGGATGTCGTGCGCTCACAAGGTACAGCGTCCGCGAGTATGCTGCAGCGTCGACTTCGCATTGGGTACAATCGTGCTGCCCGCATTATCGAACAGATGGAAGAGGACGGCATTATCGGCCCGGCAGATGGTGCCAAGGGTCGGCCTGTACTGGTCAGTTTCGAGCAGCCAGACCTGGACTAGTAATCCCCGCAATTTCGTGACATTTTTATGCCCGCTTACAGGTAGATTCATCTGTGGCGGGCGTCTTTCTTCAACCATTCCGGTAGGCCATGAACTATAGACAGGGATGGTAAAATAGAATAGATGTTCGGATTTGTGGTGAGCCAGAGGTGAAGTACGCATGAGTTCAAATTTTGGATCAGGTGTGGCGCAACCTGTGGCGACGCTCACCCAGGAACTTTCAAAGCTCCCTGGTGTTGGGCCAAAAACCGCAAGTCGGTTGGCCTACCACTTGCTCAAGGCAAGTCGGGAAGATGCAGTGGCACTGGCAGAAGCGATTGTGGAAGTAAAAGATCGCATTCAGATGTGCCCCAATTGCTACAACGTAACCGAACAGGTGCCGTGCGAAATTTGCTCGGATCCGCGTCGAGAAAACGCAATCTGTGTCGTACAGGATCCGCTCGATGTTCTCGCACTTGAGCGCACCAACGAATACCGGGGCAAGTACCACGTACTGCATGGGGCCATCTCACCGGTAGATGGTGTCACGCCCGACAAGCTCCGTATAAACGAGCTGGTAGAACGGGTGAAGGAGGAATCGCCAGATGAAGTTATTGTTTTCACCAATCTTGATCTGAATGGCGATGCCACCGCAGTATACTTGCATCGAATACTGACTCCGCTCGGTGTTAACGTTTCACGGCCGGCCTCCGGCCTGCCAGTAGGTAGTGATCTGGAATATGCCGACGAAATGACACTGGGCCGAGCACTGGCCGGGCGACGAGTCTACTAGGACTATTAGGAAATCGTAAATACACTTGAGTCCTGTGGCCCGTGCCGATAGAATCAGGACAATGGCTACGAAACACAGACCTGACGCCAAGAGCGTATCCATGTTTGCGGATGATAGGCTTGGCCCACGCGCTTTTGAACCAGCCGACGGCCAGTGGCATAACGCCGCCACGGAGCGATCGGGACTGGAAGTACGGTCATACCGTCTCCTGGATAGTCACGCAATCAGCCAACTCCCATTCCGGTACGAGCTGTACCACCCGGAGAGCGACAGTGACCAACCACGAACATTGCAGTTGGCAACGCGCAAGGTGTTTGCGGGCGAGAACTCCAGTAGTCCACTCTTCGTCGCCATCCATTCCGAATCCAAAACGCTTGTAGCTGCCCTTCAGTGTCAGCAACGGGAATCCGACGAGCGCTGGACGCTGCAATACTTCGCGTCCACCGAGTCCGCCGGGCGCGAAAATCCGGCGCCAGTTGTGTTGCTGGAATACGCCATTGGCGAAGCAGGTATGTGGGGTGCCAGGCGCATTATGGCGCGATCTGAAGTAGATAGTGCCATGACCGGATCCCTGAGATTCGCGGGATTTTCGGCGTATAGCCACGAGTACATATACGCACTCCCGGTGGTCCCGGAAGGCGAGGCGAGCCGTTACGTACGTGCGCAGGAGAAGTCAGATGTATGGGGAATCCATCAGCTGTATCTGCAAACAACACCGCGAGATGTCCAGAACGCCGAGGCGTTCACCAGCCACGAGTGGGATCTTGACCTGGAAGGCCGCAGCCGTCGTGGTTGGCTGATGACTTCCGCGGATGGACCGACTGCATACGTGCGGGTCCGAACGTCGCGCAGGCAGCATTGCCTGGATGTGATGTTCGAGCCAGGGGCGCAGGAGGCGCTCCCGACACTGCTAAACGCTGTGTTTTCGGCCCTGCGCGATGAATCGGCCAGGCCAACCTACGTGTCGGTGCGTGGGTATCAACAAGAGTTAACAACGGTGCTCACCAGCGCCGGATTCGAGCTGGAAACCGAACAGCTCATGATGGTTCGGTACACCACCGCGTCGATTCCGGCGCGGACAGCGGAAGGATTCGAGCTGCTTAAGGCAGCTGAATCAAACCCTCGCCGGGTACCATCGTTTTACGTGAGGGATCTACATGAATAGCGCAAACGATCTACTGACAAATGACCCTCAGATCGCAGACAGTGAACCAGTGGCTGCGGATGAACAAAATGAGATGAATGTGAATTTGTACGAAGAACAACAAGATAGTGAAAATGCCGTTATTGATGACGTTGGGGAACTCCTGGAGATTCTTCCCGAGGCCATCGGACGGCGGGTGCTGGAACTCCAGCAGGATAATCCTGAATACGGGCAACTCGTCGAGATCGTCATGGATCTCGGCCGTCCCCCCGAAGCTCGCTTCCAGAATGAGGAGATCGAGCTGGGTGATATTGATGTGACCCGCCAGGATCTCGCCATGGTGTCAGAACGAATTGGCAGTTTTGGCGAGGACAATCGCGCTGGCATCGAGCGCACCCTGCACAGGATTTCGGCGATTCGAAACCGATCGGGCGAAATCGTCGGCCTTACATGCCGCATCGGCCGAGCCGTGTTTGGCACGATCGCGATCATCAGCGACCTGATCGAGAGCGGTGAAAGCGTGCTCTTGCTCGGACGCCCCGGCGTCGGCAAAACGACGCTTCTTAGAGAAACCGCACGTGTGCTTGCCGATGAACTCCGCAAGCGCGTTGTAGTGGTGGATACCAGTAACGAGATTGCCGGCGATGGTGATATCCCGCACCCGGCAATCGGTCGCGCGCGGCGTATGCAGGTGCCCACCCCGGTCGCCCAGGATCAGGTGATGATCGAGGCCGTGGAGAACCACATGCCCCAGATTGTGGTGATCGATGAGATCGGTACTGAACTCGAGGCGATGGCTGCGAGAACCATTGCCGAGCGAGGTGTACAGCTCATCGGCACGGCCCACGGTAACACGCTCGAGAACCTGATGATCAACCCGACGCTCACCGACCTGATCGGTGGAATCCAGTCGGTAACGCTATCTGACGAGGAAGCGCGCCGACGTGGTACACAGAAATCGATTCTGGAACGCAAGGCTCCGCCAACATTTGGCGTCATGGTTGAAATCGTTGAGCGTGATGAGGTGATCGTCCACAAGGACGTCGCTGCAACCGTTGACGCGCTCCTGCGCGGCGCACCGCCGCGATCGGAGCGGCGCAAGCGCAACGCGGATGGAACCATCACATCAAGCTCATCTGAAGACGAGCGACGCGATCCGACATCGAAGCAGCCACCGGCACGCCAGCCGGTCGTCGAGCGGCGCGGCAACGATCTCTTCGACGAAAGCCTCTTTGCAGAGGCTCCTCCGGCGAAGAAGAAGCAACGCGTGCAGGAGCCGGCGCCCGAATCAATCGACTTGCGCGAGGCCTCGAACGGACAAAAGCCGGCCGCCGAACCCGTTCGTGCCCTGGCAAAGGGTAGGGGAACGGCCGACAAGCCGCTGCGTATCTTCCCATTCGCGGTGAGCCGAAATCGGCTCGATGCTTCAATCGGGCGAATGAATGTCCCTGCGACCATCGTCCGCGATGAGCGCGATGCGGATATCGTCCTGACGCTGAAGAACGCATATCGTCGCAAGGCTCAGCCTGTGCGAGATGCCGAAGTGCGTGGTGTGCCAGTGTACGTGTTGCGCAGCAACACCGGTACTCAAATGGAGAATGTACTCCGCTCGATTTTCCCGGCGTCAGTTGATTCCGATATCGACGATGAAGAACACGACTCCGGGGCACCCCGGCTCAGCCCGCGAGAGCGGCGGATGCAGGATGTCACCATTGCGATGACCGAAGCGGAAGAGGTGATCTCCGCGGTGATGAAGGGGGCGCCGGCTACGGCCTTGCGCCCGCAAACACCCACTATCCGGCGTATGCAGCACGAGATGGCAGAGCGGTATAATCTCGGATCGCGTAGTCGAGGGCGAGACCCGTTCCGACATGTGGAGATTTATCGGCCTGGAGTGCAGTAGTGAGTCAACGCGCACCGTTCATCGTGCTGGAAGGCCCGGAAGGGGCGGGGAAAACACTGCAGGCTGAGCGCTTGACGGCATGGCTTGAGTCAAAAAATTGGGATGTTATGCGCGTTCGCGAACCTGGCGGTACGGCCGCTGGCGATGCGATCCGCCGTCTCCTCTTGCAGTCAGACCATTTACGTCTGGCAGCCGAGTCTGAGGCGCTGCTTCTTGCAGCCGCACGTGCACAGTTGGTGCGGGAAATGATTATCCCCGCTCTCGAGAGCAACACAGCCGTCGTCTGTGACCGGTATGTTGATTCCACCTACGCGTATCAAGGCGGTGGGCGAGGGTTACCGATGAACGAACTTGAATCGCTTCAGCAGTTCGCAACAGGGGGTCTCCTGCCAGATGTGAGGCTTCTGCTCGATCTGCCGGTCGAAGTTGGTTTGAGACGCAGGTATGCAGACGCGGAACAAATGAACCGGATGGATCGGGCGCCATTAGAATTTCACCACAGAGTGCGTGACACCTATTTACAGCTCGCGGCCAGCGAACCCGGCTCGTGGGATATTATCGATGCATCAGCTTCTGTAGAAGATGTAGCGGCTGCTGTACAGGTTGCGGTCGCGCATCGGCTCTCGGATTGGCCAACGGCGGTGGATCCGAATCGTGAAGGCGCGAATGCATAATGAAACTGGTAATTGCAGTTGTACAGGGATCGGATGTCGATGAAATCCTCGATCAACTTCTGCACGCGAATATCGGCGTCACCCAAATTGAAAGCGCCGGCGGTTACCTGCGAGAACCAAACGTCACCCTCTTTATTGGCGTAGAAGACAACAAGGTTCCACAGGTGATAAACATCGTGGACGAGAACAGCAGGGCCCGCCGAATGTTCGTAAATCCCCTTATGCCGGTTGCGCCGGTACCGGAAAGCGATCATTTTTCAGACGATTCAAATTCGGTCCGCGTGGGAGCAAGCGTGTTTGTCCTGAATGTCCGACGCTTTGTCCGCCTAACAGAGTAGAATATCTTCCGATGCTGCGGCTGGTCGTGCAACTTCAGTAAACCGTGGCTTAAGGAGCTTGTCGTTTGGAAATCGAAGGAATCATAGCCCGGTCATTACAGGTGCTCATCGCACTGGGTGGGGCGTATCTTCTCGCCACCTGGTTCGTCCTCATCGTCTGGACCTATCGAGACATCGAAGCACGCAGCAAGAACGTTGTTACACAGGTGTTTTCCACCCTGTTGGCCGTCTTCTTCTGGGTGCCTGGTGTTCTGCTCTATATGCTGTTGCGTCCAAAGGAAACGCTGGACGAGACCTACCAGAAATCACTTGAGGAAGAATACCTGCTGCAGGATTTGCAGGAGGTTCCACTCTGCCCCAATTGCAACCATTTTATTTCCGATGAGTGGCAGATCTGTCCGCACTGCAATACACAGCTCCGGGAGGCTTGCCACAACTGCGGCCGACTGGTCGATCTCCGTTGGGACATTTGTCCCTACTGCGGAGTGGAGCAGCACGAGCACCAGCCACATGCCCATGCGGAACTGCAGCCACCGCTGCAGCCAACGGCAAGTATCGACGCAGAAGCGCGACGGGTCGGCTGGGTTGATCCTGCCGAGATCGAAAGCCGCCTCAAATCAGAAGCCGCTGCCCGCCAGCAAACCGAAGCATTGGCGCCGGCCCACGAAGCCAGGCCACTGGTAACCGAAGAAGTACCAGCGGTGACCTCAGCATCGCAATCCGGTCGCTCGAATAGTGACAGCGAGGACGATTAGTTCTTCTTTAGGCGTAGCTGTCGCTCGCGGCGGTTCATGCGGCTTGGTGTCGCATTTGGTCGTGTCTGGAAATTGAACTTCTCCCTGAAAGCTGTATAGAAACTGGTCGTTTCCACACGTACCAACCGAAAGAGATGTTCTCCCTTGGTGACCTGCACCACGTCATGCTGACCAAGCGTTTCGGTTGGGGTGCCATCCAGGATCAGCCGGGCCGGATGCGTGTTGGTGCTAACCAGCTCGATGATCGAATCCTCCGATGCGATCATCGGCGTCCGAATTGGCGAGTGGGACGAGATTGGCACGACCGCAAACCCCTTCACGCCTGGTGTCAGGATCGGTCCGCCGGCCGCCATGCAATAGGCCGTGGAT
The DNA here is from genome assembly GCA_964526965.1 of uncultured Sphaerobacteraceae bacterium. Taxonomy (GTDB): domain Bacteria; phylum Chloroflexota; class Chloroflexia; order Thermomicrobiales; family UBA6265; genus UBA6265. Next base: position 15,537 of record CAZGML010000034.1, read on the forward strand.
CCACGTGGTGTGCTCACAATCAGGCCATCGCTGGGATATTGATTGACGAAGTAGTCGTCGATATAGACTTCCACTTCGATCATGCGGTTGCCCCCACGGATCACGATATCGTTGATGGCCCATCCCTGGTCAAATTCCTCGTCGTCCCGGATGAGCGTTGCTTGCAGTGTTGAGCTTTCATCGAGGTCGTAATCGCCGGCAAGGAAGAGATCGAGCGCCAGTTTCCAGTCGGATTGTTCCACCATCGCGAGAAATCCGACCTTACCGAAGTTGATGCCGATGAGCGGAATATCGGGGAAGGTGTTGGCCATGCGCATCATCAACCCATCGCCGCCGAGCACGATGATGGCGTCGACATTCGAGTCATCGCCAGCAATGATATCCGGTTCCTGAACAACGGCCTTCTCTCGCTCATTCAGGTACGCCGTGATAGCGATCGCGAGTTCCTGTGCTTCTGGTTTGCTGAACGCTGCTACCAGTCCGAGACGTTCACTCATGAATCAGGCTCCTGCCAGCCTGCGCTGGCTGTTGATGACGGTGTAAGGTAGGAGGATCGGTCTGTCTGTCCCGAGAAGCGATACAAGGCTGCCGGCCGGTGCGGGCCCTCCCTGCGCTTTTCACCAGTTTCTTCCAGCATGCCGCTGGTCGTCATTCGCCGACGAAAGTTGCGTTTGTCCAACGGTAATCCCAGGATGGATTCATATGCCATCTGTAGCCCGGCAAGCGTGAACTCTGGCGGCATGAGGTGAAACGCGATACTCGTGTATTCAAGTTTGGCCCTCAAGCGCACGAATGCGTAATCAAGAACCCGGGCAGTGAAATTTGGTAACCCCGTAAGGGATTCAGGCGTCGACCACTGGTAATTGCTTTCGGCATTTGGCTGGAAGAGCGCGATGTAGGTGACGTTCGTCTCGCGTTCTTCCGGTTTCAGGTTGTCGAAGGTATAGAGCTGTTCGATGTAGGTGGCCGGGGCCGCAAACGATTCCCTCACGATTCGTTCGGCTGTCTCATCGAGTGATTCAGTTGCAGCAGGAATAGCGGATGGAAGGGCCGAATCATCGGTCACAATTGTCTCTATCGATTCGCCATTCCAGCGAAAACATGCCATGCTCACGCGGAGATGAGATGAGGCAGATACCTGCTTTGTCATGCTTCACCTCGGCACAATAGATGCAGTGAAATCAGGAACAATTGGCACCGTGAGTGGATTCCCGGTAAACTGGCCATGGCCGCATTCGCGGATGGTGAAATGGTATCACAGAGGCCTTTGGAGCCTTTATTCCAGGTTCGAATCCTGGTCCGCGAGCCAGGATGTTCCGCCGCCACAGCATTGGAAGAGATTCCCAACGTGACATATCAATCTGATAGCAGCCGTGAGTCAACCTCCATTGCCGTTGCCGTTTTGGCGGCGGGGCACGGAACACGCATGAAATCGGAAACGCCAAAGCACCTGCACCCCGTTGGCGGAACGCCGATTGTGAAGCGCATTATTCGTGCAGCACAGGCAGTGAACCCCGACCACATCGCGGTGGTTGTCAGCCCCGAAGTGATGGATATGCCCGAGCGACTCGACATGGTTGGCGAGTTTCAGCCGGTGCAGATGGACGTCCCCACCGGCACGGCACACGCCGTTCTTACCGCGATCGAAGCCCTGCCAGAGGTCGATTACATTGTCAGCCTGCTGGGAGATAGTCCACTACTCACCGGCGAAACAGTTCAGGGCCTGGTGGATCACGCGGTCTCCAGCAGCAGGCTGGTCACAATTTTGACATGCCAGATGGATGACGCATCCACGTACGGCCGTATTGATCGGGAGAACGGCCGCCCTGTGGCCATTGTCGAAGCCAAAAACGACAAGCCGGAGAAACGCCAGGGACGAACCGAAATCAACTCTGGCATCATGGTGCTCCAGCGTGATTGGGCGCTGGACGCTATTCGACGCCTGCCGAAGGACGAAGGCACCGGAGAGTACCTGCTTACCGACCTGGTCGTGATGGCAGCCGAAGAGGCTGATGAGGGCAAGCCATGGCCGATCGACACGGTAGAAGGCCCGTTCGACGTAAGCGTTGGTATTAACACCCGCCTGGACCAGGCTGTTGCAGATGGCATCGTGCGCGAACAGGTGCGCAAGCGGCATATGAAAGCCGGCGTCACCATGGTAGGGCCGGAAACGATCTTCATCGACGAAACCGTCACTATTGGCAAGGACACCACGCTTCTTCCCGGCACCGTGCTTATGGGCGACACTTCTATTGGCGAAGGTTGCACAATTGGGCCTCATGCGGTGCTCATTGATACGGATGTCGCCCACAATGTCACGATTCGCTCCAGTACGATTGAGAGTTCCAAAGTGCGCAGTGGAGCCGATGCCGGGCCTTACTCGCACGTACGGGTAGGCTCTGATGTTGGCGAAAACGTACACCTGGGCAACTTCGTGGAACTCAAGAACACCACTATGGCTCCCGGATCCAAGAGCGGCCATTTCAGCTATCTGGGTGATGCGCACATCGGAGAGCGAACCAACATCGGTGCGGGAAGCATTACCGCCAACTTCGATGGAATCAGGAAGAATCGAACGGAAATCGGGGAAGACGTCTTCATAGGTTGTGATTCGATTCTCGTGGCTCCCCTCAAAATTGAATCGGAAGCTGTCACTGGCGCAGGAAGCGTGGTGACAAAGGATGTTCGATCCGGCGATACCGTGGTGGGAATACCCGCCAGGCCGATCAAATCTAAACGCACATCTAACCAGGAGTAAGGTATGGAAGGGCGACTGCAGGTTTTTACAGGAAATGCTCACCCCGCATTGGCAGCCGCCATTTGTCAGGAGCTCGAGGCCGACCTCGGCCGCGCCATCGTCACCAAGTTCAAGAACGGTGAAACCCGTGTGAAGCTGGAAGAGAATGTTCGCGGTGCGGACGTTTTCGTTATCCAACCGACATCCGAGCCGGTGAACGATTACATCATGGAGCTACTGCTCATGATCGATGCGCTTCGCCGCGCTTCTGCGTCGCGCATCACTGCCGTCATCCCGTACTACGGGTACGCCAAGCAGGAGAAAAAGACATCGGGTCGTGAGCCGATTTCGGCCAAGTTGGTTGCAAACCTGCTCACCACCGCCGGCGCCGATCGCGTGCTGGCCATCGACATCCACGCCCCGGCCATCGAAGGGTTCTTCGATATTCCTGTGGACCACTTGCGCGGTACCGCGCTGCTGGCACGGGCGTTCCGCGACAAGGTTTCCGACGATATCGTCGTCGTCAGCCCAGACGCTGGCGGGGTAGGGCGAGCGCAGGATTTCCGCTCTCGTGCGAAGGGTTCACTGGCCATCATCTCCAAGCAACATCCGGGAGCCGATCAAACGGAAATGCTGGATATCGTGGGTGATGTTGATGGCAAGACCGCCGTCATCGTGGACGATATGATCTCGACCGGCGGAACGCTGGTGGAAGCAGCGAAGCTGCTCAAGAGTCGCGGAGCTGAAAATATCTATGTTTGCGCGACTCACGGCATCTTTGCCGGCAATGCGCTTGAACTGATCTCGGAATCGCACATCGATGAGATGTTCGTAACTGATACGATTCCTCTCCCAGAGAATCATCCGGGCAACTTCACAGTTGTGAGCGTGGCGCCTTTGTTCGCCGAAGCGATTATGCGCACACACAAGGGCATGAGCATTAGCGCCCTCTTTACGTAGTTTTTAGGAAAGGGCTTACTATTTGGACGCCAGTGACTGGCAACATATTATTCTGGCAATCGTAGCGTTGGCGGTACTCGTAACCTCCGCCACTATTCTCACGCTGGCCGGACAAACCAGTAACCAGAAACTCCTGCCGAGCGATCCTCCACCGTCCAACGGCGGCAAGAAACAACGGACGCTTTCGAAATATCTCAACGCGCGCCGGTCCATGGCAAACGCCATGCGCTTTATTGAGATCCTGGCGGCCGTAATCGCGGCAAGCCAGTTGATGGCGCTCCTCGATGCCTGGACTACAACCGATTTCAGTTGGCTCAGCATTCTTATGATCGCGCTCGTCTACATGGTGTTTGGCCGCGCGGTACCGCATGCGATCACCTCTCGCGAGATCAGCGAATCGCGATTAATGCGTCTGTTCGGGTTCGGACGCGTTGGCGTTGCCATCACCGCGCCGGTTGGCTGGTTCCAGGATGTCGTTTCCAACGCACTGCAAAAGGTGCTCCCGGGCGAGCCCGCCGAAGAGGCACCGGTCGGCACTGAAGATGAGCTTCAGCTCCGCCTGTTGGAAACAGACGACGGGGTTATTGGCGATATTGAGCGCCACATGATCGACGGCATCCTCAGCCTCGAGGAGATGACGGTGCGGGATATCATGGTCCCGCGGCTGGATATCGTTTCGCTCGAACGTCGCGCAAGCGCGCAGGAAGTTATCGACACCATCATCAAGGGTGGGCATAGCCGCCTGCCGGTATACCAGGAGAACCTGGACCGCATCCTTGGTGTCCTCTACGTAAAGGACCTGCTTCCGTTCGTTATCGTCAACACCAATCGTCTTCCGTTGCTGGATCTGATCCGTCCGGCATACGTGATTCCCGAGAGCAAGAAGCTCCCGGAACTCTTCGCCGACCTCAAGCGCATGCGGATCCACCTCGCTATCGTGACCGATGAGTACGGCGGAACGGCCGGAATCGTGACGATTGAAGACATCCTCGAAGAGATCGTCGGCGAAATTCAGGACGAGTATGACTTCGAAGAGGATCTCATCGTCAGTATCGGCGAGAACACCGTCGATGCGGATGGTCGCCTCTCCATGGAAGACCTGGAGGAAGTGCTAGGCGTTGAATTCGCAGAGGATGAAGACTTCACCACGCTCGGTGGCTTCGTGCACAAACATCTTGGCCGCCTCGCCGTCACCGGCGACTCATTCGAAGCCGAGGGTGTGCACGTGGAAATTCTCTCCGTTGAGCGTCACCGTGTACGTAAGATGCGCGTGACCCGTCTGGAACTACCCGAGGACGACCAGGAGGAGGACGAAGAGGAGAACGACGGCTGGTTGCAGCGATTGCGCTCGGACTCTGACAAGGAAAAGGCCGAAGAAGAGGCAGAGGGAATTTCCGCTGAATCAGAGAAAGAATGATCGGTCGCGTCCGCTGGCATTTTCCGGAGGTCAACAGCACGCAGGACGTAGCCTTTCGGCTGGCTGAACTTGGTGCAGCCCACGGTACTGTTGTCCGTGCCGACTACCAACTGGCCGGACGAGGCCGTCAAGGGAAGGCATGGGAGACGGAGCCCGGCTCAGCCCTGTTGCTCTCGGTGCTTCTTCGACCTGCAGGTCCATTGCACGAACTGGGTACACTTTCGGTTCTCACGGCCGACATTTTGGCAGACGTGTTCCAGGAATGGATTCCAGCTACGGTGCAGATTAAGTGGCCGAACGATGTACTTGTCGACGGTAATAAAGTCGCGGGCATCCTGATGCAGTCCCGGTCGGGAACCAACCAACTCGCCATAATCGGCATTGGCATCAACATCGACTCCCCGACTGCAATCCCCACCCAGGGAATGTCGTTTCTCAACAATCACACAACAGAATCTGTTGACCGAGATGCGCTGCTCGGCGATCTGCTCGACCGTCTCAACACGGTAATGAATGAGCATAGCGCCGAACTCAGCGAGGATCAGATTGACCGGTTGGAATCACGTTTATGGAAGAACGGTGAAATGGTGTCGATAATCGACGCCGATCGGGAGCTAACAGGGCGAATTATGGGACTTGCCAAGAATGGTGCGTTGCGGTTGGCTGTAGAGGGCTCGGAGCGAGTAGTGGTCGCTGGTGAAATCCAGCGAGGTCCACGGCCGCTAAAGACACCAACGTGACCTGAACAATCGGTATGGCTGGTATACTTGCCCCGATATATGGGCGGTTTGGTTGTATCAAGCAAAGGTGAAAAATCCGAAATGAACTTCGAATACACGGAAGAACAGCAGCAAGTGCGAGAGATGGTCCGCGAGTTTGCTGCCCGCGAGGCTGCCCCGCACATTCGCGAATGGGATACCAAGCAGAATTATTCTCGCGATATCATCGATAAGATGGGCGAGGCTGGCATTCTCGGGCTTCCGATTCCGGAAGATTACGGTGGACTCGGGCTCGATTACGTAAGTCTCGCGCTCGCCTGCGAAGAGATGGAATACGTCGACACCACCCTGCGCGTTGTGCTGAGTGTGCACATTGGCCTCAACAGCCTCACGCTTCTGCAGTGGGCGAATGAGGAGCAGAAGAAGCGATTCCTCGTCCCGCAGGCTCGAGGTGAAAAGATCGCGACCTTCGGCCTCACCGAACCCGGGGCGGGAACTGACGCTGCTGCTATCGACACCACCGCCAAGAAGGATGGCGACGACTACATCCTCAACGGCTCCAAGATGTGGATCTCGCTTGCTGATATCGCCGACAACTTCCTCGTCTTCGCCTCGGTCGATAAAGATGCCGGCCACAAGGGCATGACCGCCTTCGTGGTTGAGCGCGGCATGGAGGGCTTCACCACGGGCACCATCACTGGCAAGCTCGGCGTGCGCGCTGGCAATACCGGTGAGATGAGCTTCAATAACGTTCGCGTACCCGCCGCCAACCGAATCGGAGAGGAAGGCGAAGGCTTTAAGATTGCCATGAGCGCAATCGACCAGGGCCGCTTCACCGTGGCTGCAGGCGCAGTTGGCCTCACCAAGGCCGCGCTTGATGCAAGCACCAAGTACGCCAACGAGCGCCATACCTTCGGTGTGCCGATCGGCAAGCACCAGTTGGTGCAGCAGATGATCGCCAAGATGGTTGCCGGACGCGAGGCCAGTGAACTTCTGGTTATGAAGGCCGCCGAGCTGAAGAACCACGGTATTCGAAACACCAAGGAAACTTCGCTTGCCAAGTGGTACGCCTGCGATGTGGCACTGCAGAGTGCCGACGACGCTGTGCAGATCCACGGATCCTACGGATACGCCGATGACTACCCGGTCGAGCGCATGCTGCGTAACGCCCGTGGCGCGGTGATTTACGAGGGAACTCGCGAAATCCACCAGATCGTCCAGGCGGAATACGAGCTCGGATACCGTGTTGACAAGCCGCTCAACAAGCCGCAGCCACCAGCGCAAGGGTTTGGCGAGTAGAACCATCCCGGGATCGGGGTCAATCAGATGATTAAACGAGGCCCGAGGAATACCACCTGCGGGCCTCTGTTCCTTAAGTGAAAGTGTTGTTTATGGGAAGCGTAATTTTGGGAGGAGCACGAACTCCGTTCGGTCGCATGGGAGGCGGCCTCGCATCGAAAACCTCTGTCGAACTCGGCACCATCGCAGCGAAGGAGGCGCTTGACCGCTCCGGAGTCGGTGCCGAAGACGTGAAGCACGTCATCATGGGCCATGTGTTGCAGGCAGGTGTTGGCCAAAATCCGGCCCGCCAGGTCTCCATGAGCGTCGGCCTGGACAAGACCGTGACCTCCGAGACGATCAACCGCGTCTGCGGATCCGGCCTTCGAGCCATCAGCCTGGCAGACATGCAGATCCGTCTTGGCGAGAGCCCGGTCGTACTCGCCGGTGGCATGGAGAGCATGAGCAACGCTCCCTATGCGCTGCCAAAGGCACGGGCTGGTTACCGCATGGGCGATGGCACGCTGGTTGACCTGATGGTGCACGATGGCCTTACCTGCGCTGTGGCGAACGTCCACATGGGTATCCACGGTGGAAACGTCGCCGATGAGGTTGGGGTAAGCCGCGAGGATCAGGACGCATGGGCACTGCGCTCTCATGAGCGAGCCCTCGCCGCCATCGACAATGGTCACTTTGCTGACGAGATAGTCCCTGTCGAGGTCGTTTCTCGAAAGGCAACCAACGTGGTTGATACCGACGAGGCACCACGGCGCGAGACGAACCTGGAAGCACTCGCGAAGCTCAAGCCTGCATTCGATCCCAATACCACGGTGACTGCCGGCAATGCGCCAGGAGTTAACGACGGCGCCGCTGCGCTCGTTGTAGCAGATGCCGAGTGGGCGAGCGCGAATGGTCACCAGCCTGTGGCAGAGGTGCTCGCATCGGGCCAGGCAGCGTGGGATGTTCCGTACCTCGCCTATACGCCAGAAATGGCGATCCGAAACGCTCTGGAGAAGGCAAACCTGACTGTTGAGGACGTCGATATCTTTGAAATCAACGAGGCGTTTGCCAGTGTCGCGATGATCGCGTCACAGCGTCTTGGTGTTGAGCCAGAGAAAGTAAATGTCAACGGCGGTGCGGTTGCGCTGGGTCACCCCATTGGTGCCAGCGGTGCACGACTCGTCCTCACAGCGATTTCCGAACTCAAGCGGCGCGGCGGTGGAATCGCGGCTATCGGTATCTGCTCCGGCGGCGGTCAGGGCGATGCGATGATCTTGCGGGTTAACGCATGAGTCGCGCCCGTTTCGCCCAACGATTCCCGGGAGCCATCATCCTTCCGTGGGAAGGCACCTGGCCGACAATAGCGGACGATGCGTTTGTAGCGCCCGGTGCGGTTGTAATTGGCAATGTCACCATTGGCTCAAAGTCGAGCGTCTGGTTCCAGACAGTGGTTCGTGGCGATATCGCTCCGATCACCATCGGTGAGCGCTCCAGCGTGCAGGATTGCACCGTGGTGCATGTGAACACGGATGCGCCGACAGTTATCGGCGATGATGTTACCGTCGGCCACAGTGCGCTTGTGCATGGCACAACCGTTCACGATGGCGTGCTCGTTGGTATGGGCGCGATTCTGATGTCGTACTCCGAGATCGGTGCTGGTGCTGTGATCGCTGCTGGCGCTCTTATTCCTGAGCGCACTCACGTACCGGAAAACGCGGTCATGGTAGGTATGCCGGCGAAACAGCGAGATGAACTGGATGAGCAACAGGCGCAACATTTGGCTGGAATCCCTGGTCGATACGTGCGCGTCAGCCGACAGTACATTGCCGAAATAGCAAATTTGGAGGAAGCCGATGAGCATTGATCTCCATGTCGACGGGCCAATTGCAACCGTCACGATAAACAACCCGACAGCAATGAATGCGCTCGATCAGGACCACCTGCGGGACCTGGTCCAGACGTTCAAGGATCTTGGCCAACGTAACGACGTTCGTGTCGTTTTGCTCACCGGAGCCGGCGACAAGGCGTTCGTGGCGGGAGCGAACATCAAGCAGATGAGCGTGATGAGCAAATCCGAAGCGCGGGAGTTCGGTGAACTTGGCCACGCGGTTGGTCTTGCTATCGAAGCAACTCCACAGCCGGTTATCGCCGTGGTTAACGGATTCGCGCTCGGCGGTGGCTGCGAGATCTCACTCGCATGTGACATACGGGTATGCAGCGACAACGCGGTCTTCGCCCAACCAGAAGTGGGGCTCGGTATCCCCCCGGGGTGGGGTGGTACGCAACGGCTTCCACGTGTTGTCGGTAAAGGAATCGCCAGCGAGCTGATTTTGAGCGGCCGCCGCGTAAAGGCTGAGGAGGCCCTGCGCATTGGCCTGGTCAATGCCGTCTATGAGCAAGACCAGTTAATGGATAACGCATTGAAGCTGGCGAACTCGATTGCGAAAAACAGCCCGGCCGCTGTGCAACTGAGCAAACGACTGATGGCAGATATTGAAACATATGGATATGAAGAAGGCCTGAATCGCGAGGGAGAAGCGTTCGCGGAGATGTTCGAATCACACGACCAACTCGAGGGCATGACTGCCTTTGTCGAGAAACGTGAAGCGGTATTTGAGGACGGAGGAAATGGCGACCAATGAAGATCGCGGTACTAATCAAGCACACCGTGGATGTACGAAGTGTGCGTATCAATCCGGAAACGGGTGAACCGTCGCTGGAAGGGAAGCCAGGACTGGATCGCGCCGATCTTCACGCAATCAGCGACGCCGTTGACCTGCGTGAGTCTGGCGAGGGCGAGGTCACCGCTGTTGGTGTCGGTCCTGAAGCGATGAAGGATGACCTTGTCACCGCACTCGCGACCGGCGTTGATGAGGCTATTCATATCGTCCAGGAAGAAGAATCCGATTCGCTCGCCACTGCCCGCTCCCTTGCCGATGTGCTGCGCGATGGCAACTTCGATGTGATCATCGCGGGCAAGCTCGCCGAGGATTACGGCGCCGGTCAGGTAGGAATGCAGGTAGCCGAACTGCTCGATATGCCGCACCTGTCGGGAGTGTTGAGTGCTGAGCAGGATGGCGAAGAACTCAAGGTCGAATACGAGCTTGATGGCTTCCCGGATGAGATCAACCTTCCGACTCCGATCCTGCTCGTGCAGACTGCCCGTGAGGGTGAGCCAAAGCGCCACTCCTCCCTGCGCGGCATGATGGCCGCCAAGCGCAAGACCATTGATCAACGCGAGCCAGCCGGAGACCTTTCGAATCCCTTGCAGTGGACCGCACCCATGGCGGCGCGTCGCGGTGGTGATCGCATTGTGTTGCGAGATGAAGAACCGGAAGAGGCGGCGAAGAAGCTCGCCGATTGGCTGAAAGAACACCGCCTGGTTGGCTAGAAAGTAGTTCGTTATGTCTCAGAAGAACGGTGTTCTCATTCTCGGCGAAGTGTTCGCTGGCATCATCTCCCCGCATACGCATGAAATGTTCACCGCCGGCAAGGAATTGGCCGAGAAGCTTGGCGAACCGCTCACGCTGGCGATGCTTGGGTCCATGTTCGAAGAAGCGGAACCGTACCTCGAGTCGCTGGATAAAAACATCAACGTTACCTGGCACGAGGTTGAGGAAGAAGAACCATTCCCATACATGGCCTGGAAAGACGTTGCCCAGGGCATTGTCGAGAGCCACCCGTGGCGTGTTGTGATCTCCCCGGGTACGGGAATTGGTGTGGACTGGACTCCGCGCCTGGCAGCCAGATTGGGCCTGCCACTCGCCAGTTGGGGCACTGGTGTTGATGTGGTCGATAACCGTGTTTCTGTCTCACGCGATGTGCTCGGAGGTCGAGCTGAATCATCTATCAGCGCTGACCCGGATGCGACATTGATGATTGCACTGGAACCCGGCATGATCGAACCGAGCGACATCGGCTCTGCCGAGGCACTCACCCTGGCAGACGTTTTTGCCGAATTCGCAGCAGATTCCGATGGAACAGCGGCGGACGCAAGCTCAAGCCGACCGGCGCTCACCGAAGCGGAGCGAGTCGTCTCCGGCGGTCGTGGTCTCATCGACGAAGAGGGCGTCAAGAAGCTGGAAGCCCTGGCCGACGCGCTCAACGCGGCAGTTGGCGCATCTGGCGCTGCGGTAATTCAGGAGATCCTTCCGCACGAGCTACAGGTTGGTTCCAGTGGCGTAGTGATTCGTCCAAAGCTCTATATGGCCGTTGGCCTGAGCGGTACGGCGCAGCACACGTATGGCATGAAGGACGCGCAATTTATCGTCGCGATTAATCAGGACGAAGGCGCGCCGATTTTCCAGATGGCCGATTTCGGAATCGTGGGTGACCTCCATCAGATAGTGCCCGCCCTTATTGAGGAGCTCAAGGCCTAGCCAATGAATCGCGAACATCATGATGTCGTTATCGTCGGCATGGGGCCAGGCGCCGCGGCAATTGCCCGGCGTCTGGTTCAGGCCGGGTTACACATTGTGATGCTTCCCGGCGCGGGTAGGGCGCGCTTCAAGCATCTTGAGGGCGGTATCGTCGATCCCGCTATCCTGTCCGATGCGTTTGGCGATATCTCGTCGGCTCCGCTGACGGCTGTTGGTTCGCATCATGTGTTTCGGCGGGACCAGCTGGAAGATTGGGCGATCCAGCAAATCTCCGAATCAGTCGAAATCAAGCGTGATTTTGAAGAAGCGCGAACGGTTCCTCATGACACCGGGATGACATCGCTGTTGGACGAATCTGGCGAGCAAAGCCTGAGTGCCAATGCGATCGTTCTTACAGAGGGCGCGAACCCAAAGATCGGCATCGCCGCCCGGCTGCGAGAAGACTTTCCGCCAGAAGACATGATTCACTTTGGCCGCACCATGATGCAAGGGATCGAGATCGATGGTCCTCTGACCGGCTCGTGGCGAACGGCCGGCAATATGCCCGCACGATATTATGTGATCCCACAGGCCGATGGCGTAAGTGTGAGCGTGTCAGTTCGGATCGAGAACGTCATGCGTTCCGGTCGTGATGCCCGTGCAGTGCTTACCGAATTCCTTGAGAGTTCAAAGGCCGATGAGATCGGAATCACCGGTGAACATGGTGAAATTGGGATGGAACTCGTGCCGTTGCTTCCGGATCGTGGCAAAGGCATGATTGGTGCGCACAACATCATGATCTCGCTGGATGCCAATGGCGTCATTGATGCGAGATCCCTGAGGCGATACGATGCCATGCTCAGCGCCGGCCGCGAAATGGGAGCAATGATAGCGCGAGAATGGCCTAACCCGGTTGAATGGCAAGAGCTTGGCGTCTCAATGTGGGACGTTTTCACCTCCGGTCGCAGACCGTATCATGATAGTAACAAGACCGGATTCATCGAGGATGGATTTGGTGGAAAGCGTGGATGGTTCAGGCGAATCTTTGGCTGAAAGCGAACCTCCTGGAACATTTACGAGAAAGGAATCACCATGGCAACAACGGAACCCAAGATCACATATATGTCCACACCCGCCGAAATCGAGGCGATGCACGGCAAGTTTGATGCAGCGCTTGAGGAGGTGGAGAAGGAGTTTGGTCGCGACCTTCCCATGATCATTAACGGCGAAGATCGCATGGGTAGCGAACGATTCGATGTCGTCGCCCCTGCCAAAACCTCAAAGGTACTCGCGACACTCCCGAAGGCGACGAATGCCGAAGTTGATGAAGCGATCGCTGTAGCCGAGGCATACCAGCCGGAGTGGGCCGCCAAAAGCCCCGAAGAGCGCGTTGAGATTATTCGTGCCGCGGCCAACAAGATTCGCGAGCGCAAGTTCACGATCAGCGCTGTCATGATCCATGAGGCAGGCAAGAGCCGCACCGAGGCCATCGGCGAGGTGGAGGAAGGGGCAGACCTTCTCGATTACTATGCTGACGTCTACCTGGAGAACAACGCCTACGTCGTGCAAATGGGCAGTGAAGACCCGCGTGAGCGCAACAAGTCTGTTGGTCGCCCATATGGCGTCTGGGGCATCATGGCTCCGTTTAACTTCCCGCATGCACTCGCCGCCGGCCCAATCGGAGCTGCACTGGTTACGGGTAACACGGTTGTCTTCAAGCCCGCCAGTGCCACGGCGTTGAGTGGATACTTCCTTGCCCGTGCGCTGCTGGATGGCGGTATTCCCGCCCAGGCACTGCAGTTCGTGACCGGTGGCGGTGAAGAAGTGGGTGACTATCTCGTGCACCATCCGAACATCGATGGCGTGGTTTTCACCGGCTCCAAGGAGACGGGCATGGAGTTGTTCAACAGCTTCAGCACGAAGTACCCCAAGCCGATCATTATCGAAATGGGCGGAAAGAACCCGACGATCGTCACGAAGAATGCAGATCTCGACAAGGCCGTTGAGGGGATCGCACGCTCGGCGTTCGGTAACTCGGGTCAAAAGTGCTCCGCTTGTTCCCGTGCATACGTTGATTCAGAGATCTACGATGAGTTCATGGACAAGCTGGTGAAGCGTACAGGCGAGCTGAACGTCGGTGAGCCGTCCGACAAGGAAACATTCATCGGCCCGGTAATCGACAAGGCTGCTGTGAAGCGATTCGAGGAAGCCGTCGAAATCGCCAAGAAGGACGGTGGAACCATTCGCTACGGTGGTGAACGGCTGACCGATGGTGACTTTGCCGAAGGCAACTTCGTGGCTCCTACCATTGTCGACAACCTTCCGCTTGATAGCGATCTCTTCAAGCGAGAGCTCTTCCTGCCGTTCCTCGCAGTGGCGCCAATTGAATCCCTGGAGCAGGGCGTCGAGGAATCGAACGATGTTGAGTACGGACTCTGCGCCGGCATCTTCAGTGAAGATGAGGATGAGATCAATTACTTCTTCGATAACATCGAATCTGGCGTGCTCTATGCTAACCGCGCTGGCGGCTCTACTACGGGTGCGTGGCCGGGAAGCAACGCCTTCAGCGGCTGGAAGGGTAGCGGCTCAACTGGCAAGGGCGCCCTTGGTGTCTACTACCCGGGTCAGTTCGTTCGCGAGCAGAGCCGAACCGTTGTCATCGACGATTAGAATCAAGGCCTGAGTTGAAACGGGCCCGGATCACCTGATCCGGGCTCGTTTTCGTGTCTATGCGCTCTAATTTCCGCAAGCTGCTATTAGCGCTTGCGGATCCGTTTGATCTTCACCCGACCTGTACGGGGCGATCGATCAGGCGTTGGTTTTACGGGCCCGCGCAGCTCGGGTTTCAGGTGGCGACGACGCGGCAGGCGCTTTCTGGCAACCAGAAAAGCCGTACTTAAAAACGCGATGAACGCCAGTCCGGCGGCGATCGCGATCGTCATCCTCAGCGAGGTAGCGTCGATCAGGAGCACGCCCAGGATTGGTGTGAGTGCGGTAAATACAAGTGCGAGATTGAGCACCATATCCACCGCCGGGAATAGCCTGCCATCCTGCAGACGATTCATGGCGTAATGCTGCTCGTTGCGCGAGAAGGTGTTCTGCGAAAGCCCGATCAGGAAGAAGACCCCGACGAAGAGCCAGGAGACCAGGGCATCACTTTCGAAAGTCGACTCGTACCAACTCGATGTTCCGATGAACGGGATAGAGACCGCGAGCGTAAGTGCCGCGAAGCGAAGAATAGCGGCGAGTTGAATCGCCTTGCGTGATCCGGGCATCTCGCCGAAAAAGGTCCAAATCGCACCGCCGACAAGTTGCGCCAATACCACAGCGAGCATTGCCGCTCCGAGGTACCAAAGATCGAGGCGGAGTTGGGCCAGGCCGAAAATGATCACGAACGGATCCGCGAGTGTGGCGAGACCAAAAACCAGG
>CAZGML010000035.1:0-1895 GCA_964526965.1 uncultured Sphaerobacteraceae bacterium
ACGTGGAGAGCACCAAAGAGATCGGTCCTTTCAAGCTTCAGTCCGTAGCCGGCGCATACTGGCGAGGCGATGAAAATCGCCCGATGCTTCAGCGCATTTACGGCACGGCCTGGAACACGAAGGAAGAGCTCAACGATTATCTCAAAAGGCTTGAGGAAGCCGCCAAGCGGGACCATCGCAAACTCGGCAAGGATCTCGACCTCTTCTCCGTGAATGAGGAAGTGGGACCCGGCCTGATTCTCTGGCAGCCGAAGGGCGCGATGATACGTTACCTGATCGAACAGTTCGAGCAGGAGGAGCAGCTCAAGCGCGGGTACGATCTCGTGTACACGCCGCACATTGCCAGCGAGAAGATCTACCGCACAAGCGGACACCTTGAGACGTACTCCGAGAACATGTATAGCCCGATGACCATCGAGGAACAGGATTATTACCTGAAGCCGATGAACTGCCCCGGGCACATCATGATCTACAAGCACAACCTGCACAGCTACCGTGAACTTCCAATTCGGTACGCGGAACTGGGTACGGTGTACCGCTATGAGCGATCCGGCACGCTCCACGGAATGCTGCGCGTTCGCGGCTTTACCCAGGACGATAGCCACATCTTCTGCACCCATGAACAGGTCGCTGAGGAAGCGGCTGGCGTCATTGAACTTGCGCAGTACATGGCTGAAATCTTCGGCTACGGCTACGAAGCCTACCTCTGCACACGTCCGGAAAAGGCCATCGGCGGCGAGGAGACGTGGGCAGAAGCTACGGAAACCCTTCGCAAGGCGCTTGAGATGACGGGCGTGGACTACAAAATGGACGAAGGCGAAGGCGCGTTCTACGGCCCCAAGATCGACATCAAGTGGCTTGATGCGCTTGGTCGCGAGTGGACGGGTCCAACGATCCAGGTCGACTTCAACCTTCCGGAACGCTTTGATGTGAGCTACATCGGCGAAGATGGATCCGAGCATCGCGCGGCGATGATCCACCGCACACTACTCGGCTCCATGGAGCGCTTCGTGGGTGGATTAGTAGAGCACTATGCTGGTGCGTTCCCGGCCTGGCTGGCTCCTGTGCAGGCGAGCATCATCCCCATTACGGATGACCAGATCGAGTTCGCGCAGCAGGTGGAACAGCGACTGAAGGATGCCGGAATCCGCGCCGAGTTGAGCAGCGGCAGTGGACGCATGCAGGCGAAGATTCGCCAGGCGCAGCTCCAGAAGATCCCGTACATGTTGGTCATCGGTGGGCGTGAAGCCGAAGCCGATAGCGTGGCAGTTCGACTCCGTACCGGTGAAGACCTCGGCGCCAAGACAGTGCAGGAGTTCCTGGATCTCGTGAATCCGGTGATCGAAACAAAGAGCCTCGATCTCGTGGAATCACGCACCAGGGTCTAACCCGAATCCCTGTCGTTGTCGGGTCACATTACGAATTTTTGAATGAGTGGGTAGCGATCGCTATCCACTCTTCACATTTTCGATGTACTATGCCACGGTTCAGGAGAAGCCAAGTGATCCGCTTTCGCGAAGGATCTAAATCCGACATCAACGCCATACTTGCGCTTCTTGACGCCAACATCGCGTGGTTGGCGGAGCGCGGACGCGAGGCCCAGTGGGGAAGCGACCCCTGGTCCGCGGACGAGAAGAAGGTCGGGTTCGTCCGAGACCTCCTCTCAAGCGGCACAATCACTATTGCTGAGTTAGGTGACGAGGTTGTTGGTGCAAGCCTGCTAACTGATCATCCGATGCCGTACGTGCCGCCTGCAGGTGAACCAGAGCGCTACCTCAAGCTGCTGATTGCCTCGCCACAACACAGAGGCATGAAGATCGGCCACCAACTCATCCAGCGCGCCAGAGAGCAGACGCTCAATGAAGGCGTCCATCTCATGCGGGTCGACTGCTGGT
>CAZGML010000035.1:1995-22500 GCA_964526965.1 uncultured Sphaerobacteraceae bacterium
GCCAGAGAGCAGACGCTCAATGAAGGCGTCCATCTCATGCGGGTCGACTGCTGGTCAGGTGGAGATCGCCGCTTGGTCCAGTACTACATCAGCCAAGGCTTCACGCCGACTGAAGAGATCGAGGTGCGGCCAGGTACGTCGGTCCAGGTGTTCGAGTGGCGTCATGATAAGTACAGCTAGCCGTCCGGCGAAGCATCGTCCCTGGCTATTTCAGGTACATACTCTGCCACTCCCAATTGGCGCAATCGCCACGGGATGAAGACCTCTTCTACCAAAACCTGGATAACCGCCGCCACAGGGACTGCGATGAGTGCACCCATCCAGCCCATAAGCATCGCGCCCGCCAGCACAGCAATGAAAGCCGTGAGTGGATGCACTTCCACCTGGTGTCCCTCGATCAGCGGTGACAACCACGACCCCTTTATGTTGTCGATAAGCATGTGCAGGGCGAATGCGATAAGCACCGCCTTCCACCCAAGTGGCAAAACTGCGATCACGATAATCGCACGTCCAATGAGCGGCCCGATACGTGGGATAATCTCGAACAACCCAGCCACAATCGCGATTAGCAGCGCGATCTGGGACCCCAGGAACATCAGAACCACATACATCCAGATCGCTACAATAGTGCTGATAATTACCTTCGCACGCACATAGGCGCCCAGGCGCTCACCAGTGGATGTGAGTATCCGCTCGGTAATAGCCCGATGATCGGGATGGATCAATCGCATTGAGGCTGATTTGATTGTTGACCACGATGTCAGCATCAGGAACGACAGCGTCATCAAGCTCGTGACAATGAAGATCGCGAGCGTGAGCAACGCCGGTAGGGCAACTACACGTTCCGTCAGCGATGAAAGCAGATTGCCAGATGACTCTATCGCCCTGGCTTCCACTTCTTTCAGAATCGGATATTCGGCCTCGAGCTCATTAAATCGTGACTGCAAACGCTCGAATGGTGCCAAGCGATCTGGCGCGGAATCCACCGCCTCACTAAGTTGCCCGATGAGCGGTGGAACTGTGAACCAAATCATCCCGACGACGACCGTAGCAGTCGCCAGGAACATCAGCAGAATCGCTATCGCTCGCTTGATCCCCCACTTCTCCAGCCGTCTCACCGGTCCCGACATGCTGGTTGCAATTAGCAATGCCACGAACAACAGCACCAGCAGGGATTGCAGTTTTACAAGCAGCCAGATCGCTACCACGCTCAGGACCACCAGCATGAGCGCAAAGTAGATTGACCTCACCAATCCGGAATCCACCGATCGTTGAGATTGGACTTCACCCTTGCTGGTACTCGAGCGCTCGCGATCCGGCTCCAACTACATCCCCTGCCCTATGCTCGCACCGGACGCTTCACACGATCCGGCAGCTTAAACTTGTCAATCGGCACCATGGTATGGCCACCAGTGATCTTCTTCACGTTGCCCTTCTTGTCGAAGTGGAACGTCATCTCCTCACCCCGCGAGCCGAACTTGCCGCCGCCAACGCGCTTGAGCGTGGAGCTACCTGTCACTTCCAACTCAACGGCCATGCTGGCAGGATCACCGAGCGTTGGAGTGAGCATATACAGGCGTCCGCCCAGGGCCGCGATATCAGTCACGCCCCCGATGGTGGCAAACCTTCCCTCGAACTTCGCCAAACCTGCCGGATCGAGCGGCTCCGTTTTGGCATCGTCCGTGAACGCCAAATTAACCAAACTGAGCATGCTGGCGGCGAGATCGCTCGCTGGGCCATCGTGACTGTTCGTTAACACACTCAGGCTCAGCTTTCGCTCTGGATCGACCTTGCTCCTGGTGATGTGACCGGGGTATCCCCCACTGTGGCCGAAATAGGTTCGACCATCGACTTCGTCGATCATCAACCCGAGGCCATACCAGCCGCGATCGTCTGCCTCGCCGATCTTCTGCTGCATCTCACGTTTACTCGCATCGGTAATGAGGCGATCATCGCCGAGAATGTGCGCCTGGAAGTAATCCGTCAGTTCCGACGCGATTGAATAGAAACCGGTAGCGGCGCTCTCTTCAAACGTGTCGATGTGATCCAGCTGGACCCGTTTGCCGTGAGCACGAGTTGTATGGCCAATGGCGTGGTCCGCTTCTCGCTCCATGTCGAAATCCGGGCCCGTATTCTTCAGGCCCAGCTTGTTAACAATGTGCGTAGTGACGTAATCCCGATACGATTGCCCAGAAGCCGCCTCGATAATTACGCCTACAAGCGAAAAGCCGATGTTGCTGTATTTGAACTCGACCTGTGGATCAAACACTTTGCCGACGTTCTTGGCCACTGTCAGCAATTCTTCGCGGTTCGGGAATGGCTTTGACATTGTCCACCAGCCGGAATCATCGCCATCGCGGATGATGCCGCCGGTGTGACTGAGCAGTTGGCGCACGGTAACATCTGCGATATCGCTATCGGCCAACTCCGGTATGTGCTGGCCAATCGTATCGTCCAGCCGCAGCTTTTTCTGTTCCACCAGTTGCATGACCGCAACGCCGGTGAACGTTTTGGAATGTGATGCGATTCGAAAAAGATGATCTGTTGTCAGCGGTGTTTTGGCATTCAGATCGGCGTAACCAAAAGCCTCATTCAGAACCAGCTCACCATCTACCCTCGCCGCAACCTGGGCGCCCACATAAGGGTTGTATTCGTGCTGAAACTCCACCCACTTCGCGCCGTACTCAAGCGCCGTTTTAATCGTTTGTTTCTCACTTGTCATCGACAGGATTATCCCTCCGAGGCAGCGAATCGATCCATGATCGCCACGATGTGTTTGATACCGAGGATGAAATCATCCACGTAAATGTTCTCGTCCGGTGCGTGCGCCTGACTCTTGCCATGCCCGACCCCGGCAGTTGCCGCGTCGATGCCAAGTGCATCACAGAGCTGATACCAGGGACCAGAGCCCGGGCTCGTCGGGTAGATCGCAGGTGCCTGACCGAACACGTCCTCATACGTCTCCGCGACAACCCTGGCTATGGGCGCCTCCAGGCTGGTGCGCGCCGGGTAGCCAGCACCGATGAGCTCGCTCTCGATATCAGTGAAGCCATTGTCATCAAGATGTTTGCGGAGCAGATCGTAGATCTCGTGTGGATCCTGATCGGCCACGAGCCGCATGTCAATCTTGGCCATGGCACGACTCGGGAGAACGGTCTTTTGTCCCTCTTCGGTGTAACCGCTCAACAACCCGGAAATGGTGCACGTCGGTTCGAAGAGGTCCTTTAGAGTGAGGTCGTGTCCGGTGAGATCGTTGATGAAGCCATCGATCTGCAGGTCTTCGAGGCGCTCTTTTTCCGTGTTGGGAAGATTACGCATCGCCTCCAACTCGGCTTCAGTCGGTGCCTTCACCTTGTCGTAGAAGCCGGGGATTGTGATGCGGTCATCCTCACCCTTGAGCGTGGCCAATGCCCACACCAGCCGCCAGGCCGGGTTGGGAACAGAGGTCGCCGACGCGGAATGCCAGTCGGTTCGCGCGCCACTCGCTCGTAACTCGACGTAGCAGATCCCCTTCAGCCCAAGATGGATTTGCGGACGACCGTCGACGTCCCGACCGCCGAACTCCCAGATGCATGCATCGGCGAGGCAGAGCTCGCGATTGTCATCGATGAAGTTTTGAAGGTGCGGCGAGCCGATCTCCTCCTCGCCCTCAATAATGAATTTCAGCTTGAGCGGAAGTTCACCGTGCACCTTCTGCCATGCATCAATAGCGGCAAAGCGCGCAGCGATATTGCCTTTAGTATCGGCCACGCCTCGCGCGTAGATCCTGCCGTCACGAATTTCACCGCTCCACGGATCGCTGGTCCATTCATCCAGCGGGTCCGCGGGTTGAACATCGTAGTGATCGTAGAAGACCAGTGATTTGTCGCTGCGACCAGATTTCTCGCCGTACACAACCGGAAACCCGCCACGAGTATCGTACTGATCGACCTCAAACCCGAGCGTATCGAGATCCTTTTGGACCATAGCCGCCATTTCAGACATACCAACGCCCTGTGCAGCGATGCTGGGCTGATTCAGCATTCGGTGCAGGTTGGCAATGTACTCGTCCTTGTGCTCATCGATGTACTTGTACACGGCACTCAGATCAGCCATTAGTTGTCGTTCCCTTCGTAATCGCCAATTAACCGGACCATTGCAACGGCATAGGCCTTGGTGGCCTCGACCATTTCCTCAATGCCGACCCATTCGTCGGGAATGTGGGCAAGGCTGGGATCGCCAGGTCCGTAAATGATGGTCGGTACGCCACGGGCATTCCAGAATCGACCATCCGTGCCCATGCTGAAGCCGGTTGGCTCGGTGCTGGCGCCGATAAGTTCGTTTGCACCGATCATGGCCTGTACGAGCGGATCGTTCACATCTGCGGTATTTGCTTCCTTACCAGGATAGAAGGCGTTCAGCTCAACCGTGCAGCCAGGGACATTCTTGATCGCTTCCTCAGCGATCGCCAAAATTTCGGCATGATTTTCGGAAGGCTTTTCGCCGGGAACAATTCGGCGATCGATGTAGATGCTGGCGCGGTCCGGCACCACGTTCGCCTTCACACCGCCCTCGATCATGTTCACGGAACCACTGGATGGGTGGAACGCCCAGTGGGTGCGGTCAGCGAGTTTTGGCCACAGTTCCCGCCGCAGTGCCACGATGACTTCTGCAATGCCTTCGATGGCGTTGGCGCCTTCCCACGGGAGCGCCCCGTGCGCGGTCTTACCCTTTACGATCAGCTCGACGCCTGCACCGCCTTTTTCACCGACGCACACCCGGTTCAGGGTCTGCTCGCCAACAATTGCCCAATCCGGATCGGGATAGGCTTCGGAAACGAGCTTGGCGCCGTGCTGTCCCCCGTTTTCCTCATCGGAGACAGCTGTGTAGATAAGCTGACCCTTCAGAGGCACACCGGCCTCCTGCAAGGCGAGAGCGGCAATAGACTGCGCAGTGACACTGGCCTTGTCGTCGCCGGCGCCGCGGCCATAGATCTTGCCATCTTCGATTTCTGCGCCAAACGGATCGTGCTTCCAGGCGGAGCGTTCGCCGATCGGCACCACGTCAACGTGCGCGTTGATCAACAGTTTCTTGGCATTATCGGGCCCGAGCTTGGCGATAAGGTTTGGCTGGTTCGTGCCGTCGTCGATCCTTTCGATATCGAAACCTGCCTGGGAAAACGGCTTTTCCACATATGCGATTGCTTCCACACAATCGCCCGGTGGGTTTACAGACGGGATTTGCACAAGCCCACGATGAAAGTCGACAATGTTATCAGTCGAAATTCGGGCAAGCACTGATGCTTCGAGTTCGCTAAGCGACGGTTTGGCACTCATCCTGCGAGTCCTCCTGTTGTATGTGTGGAGCCGCGCTCCACATTCGATAGGTATTACTTAGGAGTTTCCCCCAAATGTCTGATTCTGGAAAGAAGGTTGCGTTCGTCCTTGCCAACAATTACGAAGATATCGAGCACACCTCGCCCGTGGATGCAGTGAAATCCGCTGGCGCAGAGGTCACGATAATTGGCCTGGACAAGGAAACGATCTCCGGCAAGAAGGGCGGCAAAGAGCAGCCCGACATCACGTTTGATGAGGCGAAGATTGAGGATTACGACATGCTGGTGATCCCCGGCGGTGGATCGCCGGAGAACCTCCGCATCGATGACCGTGCTGTGGACTTCACCCGTAAGTTCGTGGAGTCAGGCAAACCGGTTGCCTCGATTTGCCATGGTCCTCAGCTATTGATCTCGGCCGATGTTGTGAAGGATCGCAAGATCACAGCTGTCAACAAGATCCGGGATGATATCAAGAATGCTGGCGGCAACTACGTGGATGAACAGGTTGTAGTTGACGACAACCTCATTAGCAGCCGTATCCCGAGTGACCTGGAAGCGTTTAACGCCGCACTGGTGAAGGCTCTGAAGTAGAATTGGCTCCGGCATTCGGCCGTTTGCTGGAGCATACAAAATGAGCACCGTCCATACCGAACCGTCTGATCTTTACGATCGCCTTCGTTCCGCGAAAGGATTCGTGTTCGATATGGACGGTGTCGTCTATCTCGGCTCCCGGCTACTTCCCGGTGTGACTGACTTCTTCAACACCCTGCGTTTGCGGGATGTACCTTTCGTGCTCGGCACGAACAACTCCACCGCCACGCAACGCACGTTCGTTGAACGCCTGAAAGTCCTCGGCGTTCACGTTGAAGAGCAAGAGATTCAAACCTCCACAACGGTAACGCGTGATGTGCTCACAGACGATCCGGAAATCCCCGACGATGCGCTCATTCTATGCGTAGGGCAAAGCTCTATCCCGGAAATCCTGCAGAAAGGCACCAGTTTCCGGATCCTGCCTGAGGATGATCCGGTTCATGACGTCAACGTGGTAGTGGCTGGTCTCGACTTCGATTTCAACTACCGCAAGATGGCACGGGCTGTAGAAGCCATTGAGCATGGCGCGCGATTTATCGCAACCAATGCTGATGATCGCTTGCCGAACGAAACCGGCTACCAGCCGGGCGCAGGAGCGTGTATCGCGGGAATCGCAGTGGCGAGCCGGGTACAGCCAACGATCGTAGGCAAACCGGAGCCGCTCATGATGCAAAAGGCGGCCAAACACCTCGAGCTGGAGCCCTCGGATGTTGTGATGGTGGGAGATCGCCTCGACACCGACATCCTCGCCGCGCAGCGCGCGGGCATGATGACAGCCCTTGTGCTGACCGGCCTGACTGATCGGCTGATGGTGGCAGAATCTCGGATTCTGCCTGATTACATCTTCGCCGACCTACCGGCCCTCATGCAGGCATATACCGGTCACGATTAGTCGAGTTCAAAACAAACGACCCGAGGCATGTGCCTCGGGTCGATCTCTTTGGCGGAAGCGACGGGATTCGAACCCGCGATCTCAGCCTTGACAGGGCTGCATGTTAGGCCACTACACCACGCCTCCAACTGCCGGTAAATATAGCATCGAAACATTCGCAACGTCAAGGAATGCGGCCCGGTTCTCACGGCCACGCTATTAACGCACGGCCACCATCACAACAACCCAGATCACGAACAAAATGATGTTCAGCAAAGCAAAGCCGAGTCCGATATAAAGCAGGCGAACGCGGGGAGACGGCGGCCAAAGTTCGCTCATGGAGATTTTGGGCAGCGGCTCAGGCTTCTCGTTCGATCCTTCTACTTCTTGCTTATCCTTTTTATTGCGTCGTAAACCGTAGATGTCGAGGAGTCCCATGAAAACTGCCTTGTCCAGGTGATTCGTGCGTTGCGCATACCATTGTCGATGCTTGTATTCGCCAGATCTCGCAAATGAGATGCAAGTCCATCAGCATCTTGGGGATCAACGTAAATCGCGTGATCGCCCCCTACTTCCATCAATGCTGGCGCTGTGCTGGTGATGACGGGAACGCCGGTTGCCATTGCTTCCGCAACCGGGAGACCGAACCCTTCCGTCCACGAAGGATAGACCATCGCCTGACTTGAAGCGACGATCGAAGGCAGTTGGTGATCGGAGATATCATCCCGATGGATAACCAGTCCACGCCGTTGCAATTCCGCAATTGTCTCCATTACCGATTGGTGACCCCAGCCTGGCCGACCAATGATCACCAGCGGCACAGAGCTACCTACTCCGGAGTGCTCAATCGCATTCAGGACGAGTTCGTGGTTCTTGCGCGGCTCAATCGTTCCCAACATCACGAAATAGCGACTGGGGAGGCCATATTGCTGTTTCTGCTCGGCAGTCAATGGTTCGACATCGTAGAACGCATCATCTACTGCGTTGCGTGCTAAAACTATCTTCTCGTCTGCAACACCGTAATAGCGCTGGACATCGTCTGCAGTGGCACGCGAAACCACAGCCACGAGGTCCGCGGATTCAACCTGTCGCGGCACGACGGATTCCAGGTAGCGTCGTAAAGCGTCCGTGGTGTGATCTGGATGGGTGAGAAATGCGAGGTCGTGCACAGTGATCATTCGAGGTACCCGCCACATCGGCGGCGCGGTAAAGTCCGGCGAATACACTACGTCTGCTGACCCGGCAAAGAGCCTGGCGTCAATTGGTGCCCGCACGCGGAACCACAAGCGATCAGCGTTGCGCCGACTAAACGGAAGTGTTCTTGGCTTCGCGTTCGGCCACGAGCTGGCGTCAAACCTGGTGATAGCGCGGTCCTCCGGAGCTCGCAGCAGCCTGAACTCATCATCGGCCGCCATCGGGATCAGGCGCTGCAGGATATTGCGGCTGTATCGCCCGATACCCGCTCCCTGGTTGTATGCCGCGCTTGCTTCAACCAGTACTTTCATCGCCTGGCCGCAGATCCTTTCTCAGCACCCACAGGTACACAATGCCGCCAATGATCAGGAGGCTGCCATAGGTGACCAGTCGATCCAGCAACGCGATAGCTGCCGCAGTAGAGCTGGCTACGCCTATGCTGGTGAGTGCCCAGATCATGATACCTTCAACGAATCCCAAACCCGCCGGGGTTATCGGAATTGTGCTCACCAGAGCGCTCAGGAGAGCAACCATGATTGCTGCGTGATACGGAATATGCTCACCAAGCGAGAGTGCAACGAACAACACGCGTAGACCATCGCAGAGCCACAGGAGGATCGAAACCCCTACCGGTCTCACCGGTTGACCAAGTGAATCAAAGAGGCCATCGCGCACTCGCTGGTAGTGTTGAACAATGCGTGCCGGCATCAGGTTTTCAATGCGCTGCCGCACCAACCACAGCACGGAAACTCCCACAATAACCAGCAGAACAACCCCGCCACCTGCCAGAAACGCCTGCTGTGCCTGGTCTGGTGTTTGCGTTCCATACACAACCGCCCCGGCAAGGAGCAGCATCCCTACGAGCACGATCAGGTCAATAAGACGCTCGGCCAGCATGGTTCCAAGCGAAATACCGAACGATGCATTGGCGCGACGTTTCATCAAGTAACAGCGGTAGGCATCACCCATCCGCGCTGGCAGCACCGAATTCGCGAACCAGGAGAGGGTCATAATCTGGAACATGCCGCTGAGGGTCGGCATGGGATGACCGGTGGATTCGCTGATCCCGGCAGAACCAAGCATTCCCTTCCAGCGCCAGCCCCGCAGCACAAACGTCACGTAGTACATGAAGAGCGCCGCAGCGAAGTACCAGTAATTCGCACGCCGAATTTGTCGCAACGACTCGTCGAAATCGATATCGGTACGACTAATCACCAGGTAGAGAACGATGAGCGCAAAGGCGAACGAGATGATCGTCCGCGGTGTAAAGAGCGAACTTTCCAATCCGCGTGGCGCCTGCTCGCCGTTTGTGTCTGACGAAGCTTCTTGCGGAGTCGCTTTGTGCTCGTGGTTGTTTACTGAGGGCACGGCGCGACCTCCGGACGGGTAGAAGATTCCGCCTGCAACGGTTCCGATTGGTATCGAGTCAATGGCTCTGGCGCCAGGTTAAGCGCGATTGCGGTGAGCACCGAGAGCTGCAGGCCCAGGCTCAACACGTTCAGGTAGTCGACCAGACTGTGGAGTGTATATGCTGCAAAAACAGCCAGCACCCCCGTGAGCAGCCAGTACCTGTGGCGATCCTTGACTCGGCGACGGGCTGTAATCACGCTCCAGACGCTGGCCGCAAACCAGGCGGCGTAGCCGATGATTCCCCAGATACCTGCCTGGGCTCCCATTTGCAACCAAACATTGTGAGCCTGCCCGCGCGGAAACCTGTCGATCCAACTGGGGACATACTCGCGATAGTTCTCATCAAACTCTCCAGCGCCGATACCGGTGAGGGGATTCTCGGCGATCATTATCCGCGCAGTGGACCACAAGGCCCCACGGCCCGCTCCAACATCGTAAGAGGAGCGATTCACTTCGATTACATCCGGACTCGCTTCCTCCTGCAATTCCAGAAACCGGGATAGCTGGGACTGGCCTGGCGCCGTGAGAAGGAATCCCCCGATCAACAGCACCGCGGCGACAGCACTGATGATCCTTGCCCGGTTTGGCAACAGCCACCACAACAGAATGCATGCACCGAAGAACCCAACGTATCCACCACGGGATTGTGTGAGCAGCAGCACTGCGATCCCAATGAGAGAAACGCCAATCAAAAGCCACTTCTCGAAATAGGAGAATTTGAACTCGCCTTTCACAAACCAGGCTATCGGGATACAGGCCAGCAAAATTGGCACCGTCATTTCCAGATACGCAGCCAGGGTGTTGGGGGTGCCAAATGTTGCGTACACACGTAATGCGCCACCCACAAGGAAGTGACCGGGCGCTGATTCCGCCACCATTTGCCACGCACTCAAGATCGACACGCCTGTAACTCCGGCGAGCATGGCCCAAATGACGGGGCGAATATCCCGCCATTCATGAATCACCGACCGGCAAATGACGTAGAACACACCCGCCACAGCCCAGCGATACGATTCCTGGAACCACAACGTAGGATCGTCAACGGCGATGAAGCTGATCGCATAGGCCGCGAGCACCAACAGGAATCCGACGACAATTGAATCCAGCCAGATGCGTCGTCGCCAGAAAATTACGCCCCACCCGGCGATAAGCCCGAAGAGCAGCAGCTGTGTCACCGTAAGCTCGCCACGGACAAATGGCAGCATGAACTCCGACTGCACAGGAATACTGAGAACGACCGCAGCAGCAACTGAGGGCGGATGAATCAGCGCGAGCAGCGCGACCGCCCCCAATGCAAACGCCGTTATGAGCCAGTGAACCCCGACCATTGCAAGCAGTGTGAGGGCCGCAGCAGCGACGCCGACCATGATTGCCGGCAGGTTTCTCAGGGTGCTCATCATTGCGACTGACCTTGCCAGGTGGGCCAGGTAGGATTCTCGGGCTCGATCGGAGGCGCAGCATTGTCGTACCGCTCGTCAGACACGGCCTCTACCTCGTCCTCTGGCACCGTGATCAGCACTGCGACAAAGAAAAAGCTGATCGTTGCGAGGTCCGGCAGGAAGAACCCGTTATCCAGCATGGAATGCACCAGGCCACCGAACAACGCTGCGATTGCACCAATTGCAAAGGCGTCGCGTCGTATCCAGTAGGTCTTTGTCTGAATCCACCACACCAAGCCGACAACAAGCGTGATGAACGATGCGAGGCCCAGTGCTCCAAGCCGAAGCCAGGTATCCAAAATGATGTTATGCGGGTGCGATGTATATCGCTCCGGCCAACCGGCGGGTTCTACAAACCTGCGGTGATACTGGTACAGGAACTGATCTGGCCCAACTCCGAAAATGGGGTGCTCGCGAATCATTTCGATAGACGATCGCCAGATAGAGAATCGCGTCGGCTCCGAGCCGTCACCACCAACGTCTAGCAAGCGATCCGGGAAGAGCAACAGGCCAATGGCACCAACGACGACCCCGGCAGCCATCAGACCAAGCAACCATCGCCACGCCCCGATGAAGATAAGCACGACGGCGAGCCCGACGATCACACCCAGAAGTGCTCCGCGAGAGAATGTGAGCAGCAATCCGGCAGCCTGAGCCGCTGCGAGAATCCATAAGGGAATCCAACGCGGGCGAATGATGGCCACACCAACGGTAAACAGCAGCGTTCTCTCCAGGAAGATAGCGAGGTTGTTTGGATGCGAGTAAAGAGCGGTTGCACGTGTCACGTTGCTGGCCTGCACTCCGCCCGTCTCCATTAGTACCTGGGCAATGCCGTACCCGGCGATAACAGAACCGGTGAGGATCAGCACAGTACCAACCCAGCTCCTATACAGCGGTCGGCGAAGTACGAGTCTGGCGGCCACGAGGAACAGGATCGGCTCCACGATCACCGTCCGTACCTCCCGCAGGGATTCCGTCATGTGATCAGGCGACGCGAGATTTAAGAGCGAAACCACTGTGGCGGAGATTAACATCAGCACTGGAACCACAACTTGCGCGGGCGTAAAAATATCGCCCAGTTGTTTCCACCCGCTTCGCAATGCCAACAGAAGTTGGTTGATCGCAATACCTACCGTGCTCGTGAGAATCGCCAACTCAAGGAGTGTGAATTCGCCGCGTGGCATTGGGTTGAGATGGTGCATTGTCGGGAGCGCCATTATCACCGCGGCCAGGCCTGCGGCAGGGGAAATTGCGCTGATTGCAACGGCTGCGACAACCAGGGCCAGCCCGGCCACCAACTGCGCGCCTACCTCTTGCCATACCAGCAGACCAATCACCAGCATGAACAACGTGCAGGTGATGGCGATCAACATTGGAAATCGTTCGCTGGATCGTTGCGAGGTCATCGATACCGCTCCGGAACCCAGTCAGGCATGCGAGGCAACTCGGGCGAGTGCACGTTCTCCCATCGGGTGAGGTGCCCCGCTCGAATGGCGACAAGATAAATAAACGAGCGCAAACCTATCAGTAAAACCAGCACACCAGAGGCTGTAACCATGATGATGGGCCAGATAAACGGAGGCTGACGCTCGACAACCATTCCGCCAAGTGTAAGCTGTCCCGGCTCAACCAGGGTAATTGTTACCAGGTGGATTTCATCTTCCAGATTGGAGAATAAACGCCGGGGCAAATCGTTTGTGGCGAATTGATCGAAGTAGCTCCACCGGCCGTCCGGGCCATCCCCTTCCATCAGTTCACCATCTAATTCGATTCGCACGTCGCCAGACAACGGACCAGTGCGAATATAGGCGATGAGCCCGGTGCCCTGAAACTCAAACGTCACGCTGGCGCCGGTCTGTCCGGTTGTGCGGAAGGTACGCCCCTCGAGGTGCTGATCCGCCCAATTGCCGGAATATTCGAGTGAATCCGCGTCCATCGGCGTAAAGCCCGTATTCGCAATATCCGAGCGTCGGATGAGCGCAGGGTCATTGAGGCGGCGGAACAGCGGCGTCGGACGTCCCTCTGGTGCAGTTGCGTAGGATGCTTCCGGGTCGCCGGGCAGAGTGGTGAATTTCCATTGCACCATCAACCCCATCCATGGCCATTCACTCCATGCTCGCTCAAGTCCACGCACCACATACTCGGCTTGTTGCTCACGGGTCACATCGTCGCCATCGGCACTCCAGCCAAACGTAGTAGCCCATACGGGGGTTTCGGCGTCGTCGTTTTCAACCATGAGTTCGCGAAAGAGGATCGCCCTGGAGAAGTTAAGTTTGTCCTCCTCCACGCTGCGGTCATCTGGCGAAGATTGCCCTCCATCCAGGCGAATGGCAACCAGGTCAAAGATGTCAATTGTACCCGCGTCATACAGGCTCTGGACAAAATCCAGATCACCCATCCCCTCGGGCACATCGGATTCCATCGCGAGCTCTGGCAGAACTATTTGAACCTCGGCATTTCCTGAACGTGCAGCGTAGAACAATGCGGAGAGATACGGCCGGAAGCTCTCACCAGTAGCCGGAATTCCTCCCCACTGGCTGGCCAGGTTGGGCATGTGCCAGAATTGTACGAATCGGATCGTGTCAGCATAGTGCGAAGTGAGTTCCTCCGCGAATGGCGCCAACATTTGCGGATCCGCAGGCGGTTGAGCGCTGCTGGGAAGCGCATTGCCTGACCAGCTCCATTCTGGTGAATCGGTAAAGACAGCGATCACCCCAATGTCGTTCTCATTGAGCGCATTAAAGATGGGATCGTATTCCGACCAGTCGAATTCGCCTTGCGTCGTTTCGACGTCCGCCCAACTAACCTCATGTCGAACAAAGCCGTAGCCAGACGATGCGAGGGTCTCCGCCACGCTTTCGATTTGCTCTTGCGAAAGGCCTCGCATGTCCACGTTGGTGGAAAGCTCACGTCCGCTCGGCTGCACCACGTACGGCATAACCGCACCACTCTCGACACCGCGGTGCAGGTACATGTCTGTAACTGCCGCGAGGGTGATCATCACAATGGCCAGCACAATCAGCACGCCAGATTCGATCAGGTGCGCGAGGTCACGCCGGTTTTGCCGTAATTGGCGGAATCGCACGATAATGCCGGCGACCCAATAGGCAGCCGTGACAGCAAAGCCCACGGGCCGAGGTCGCCTGGTACGTTCTCGTTGGGAGTTGTCTACCTCTTCGGGCTCGAGAGGATACTGTCTCACAGGTCTGCCACTTTCACAGGCACCACAATAAGCCCCAGCCGGGCAATGCTCCAGAGAGTATAAAGGAACCATTGAGAGGTTCCCGCACCTGCCGTATGCTGCCTACAGCGAACGGAAATGTAGTCCCTGGAGCAAGCATGAGCACATCACCGAATCCCATCACCATCAACGATCTCGCGAAACTGGCACAGGTCCACGATCCGCAAGCCTTTGGCGACTCCATCGCGTGGGTGGTTACCAACATCAACGAGGACGATGATACCTATACCAGCGCGATCTGGATCGCGAACGCCGATGGTAGCGAAGCTCGCCAGCTCACCAGCGGTACCTGGCGTGATACGAACCCGCGTTGGTCTCCTGATGGCAAGCGCATCGCATTCACCTCCAATCGTCCACCGGCCATACCGGCTGAAAAGCCGGATAGCGAGGACGAGGATGAATCTGGAGATCAAAAAAAGAAGGAGAAGGAGACCAAACCCGAAAAGCCCACAAAGCATCCGAATCAGATTTGGGTGATTCGGCTCGATGGTGGAGAAGCACAGCAGGTCACAAATCGCCCCTACGGCGCGAGTATCGGAAGCTGGAGCTCCGATAGCCTGCATATCACCTTCAGCGCGCAAGGTGACGCTGAAGACGGCGAAGCACCTATGACCAATGGTGAAATCGCCGACGAACGCATCATTCGCGATCTCAGCTACCGGTTCGACGGCATTGGCTACCGCGAACGGTACAGCCACATCTGGAAAGCCAACACCGAAACACGAGAGCAAACCCAACTCACCTTCGGCACCGTGAATGAAAGCGATCCACAGTGGCAACCGAATGGAGACCTGATCGCCTTTTCCGGTAACCGTCGTGAGGATCGCAAACGATATCTGAGTCCGCGGCAGATTCTGGTCGTCAACGCCAGCGGTGGCGAGGTGAAGAACATCGGCGGCGACGATGTCTCGTTCGGGGCGCCAAGCTGGAGTCCGGATGGGTCCCGTATTGCCTGGCTCGGCCACGAAGATGCCTCGGAAAATACCCGCAATATCAACCTCTGGACTGCGGATGCCGATGGAAGCAACGTAAAGAATCGCTCCGAAAAGTGGGACACCAGTGTTAATGATTACGCCATGAGCGATGTCCACAGTGGATCGGAAGGTCGGCCAATCTGGCGATCGGAAGACGAGGTACTTGCGCTCGCCTCCCAACGCGGTGAAACGCACATCTTCAGCTTCAAACCCGCGGGACGGGTGGCGACACCGGAGCCGGTAACATCGGGCAAGCGGCGCATTGGTGGCTTCGCGGTGACGAAATCCGGGTTGGCATACGTCGCCGGTTACATCAACAGGCCGAAAGAGCTCTATGCCAGTAACGCCGATGGCGGGAAGGAAATCCAGATCAGTCATGCGAATGATGAGGTGCTGGAACAGATCACCCTTGTCGACGCAATTGACATCACGGCCACCGCACCTGATGGCTGGGAGATCCAGGCCTGGCTCCTGCCGCCAGCCAACCAGGAAGAGGGCAAGAAGTATCCAGCCATCGTCCAAATCCATGGCGGGCCACACGGAATGTATGGATACGACTTCTTCCATGAAATGCAATTGATGTCGGCGAAAGGCTATGCGGTCGTATTCTCCAACCCACGCGGTTCAGCCGGCTACGGTGAGAACTTCACCGCCTGCACTCGCGCCAATTGGGGCGTATCCGACATGCCGGATGTGATCGCCTCCCTCGAAGCGGCCATTGAACAGGTCGACTGGATTGATACCGATCGGCTCGGCGTCACCGGTGGCTCGTACGGCGGGTATCTCACGAACTGGATCGTCAGTCACGATGACCGATTCAAGGCTGCTGTCACACAGCGCTGTGTCTCCAATTTTTACTCGTTCTTTGGCACCAGCGATATCGGTGTGAACTTCGGCGAGTTCGAGTTCGGCGGAGTGCCATGGAAGGACGCGGATCTCCTGCTCAAGCACAGTCCAATCAGCCACGTCGACAACATCAACACCCCACTGCTGATTGTTCACGCGGAGAACGACCTGCGCTGCCCTATCGAGCAATCGGAGCAAATGTTTACGGCGCTGAAGTACCTGGAGCGTGAGGTTGGTTTTGTTCGGATTCCCGAGGAATCCCATGATCTCAGTAGATCCGGCACGCCGAGTCGCCGCAATGCCCGCCTTTCGCACATAATTGGATGGTTCGATGCGTACCTGTAGGTCGCAGGGAGGATTCACGAAACCATGCCAGCGAATGTGCCACTTCAAAGCCTGAGCGACAAACTAAGCGCAGAGCTCGCCGCCAGCTTCGATCCGCGCGCAACCGGGCCAATTCTCGGTGGCGATGGCCTGCTCGTAAGCTTCGAGCGTTTCGGGGCGCGAATTCGCTCGGCAGATGTGACACTGGCAGATGCCCTCGCCATCGCCCTGCAAGCCCTGAATTCGGTGTACGACCGATTCGGTCGCGCCACTCCGGCAACTGACCGCGAACGAGCCGCTGGCATCGCCCTCGCCAGGGTTGCCATGGCCTTTGGCGATGCAAACGTCACCGTGCCGCCCAGAAACGAGGGCGAGGGTTTCGCTGATACTCGCCATGAGCGCCTGGCCGCGCTGCATCGGATTAACCGCGCTGCCACGAGCAACATGCACTCCGACGAAATGCTCGATATCGTGGTGGAGGTTGTAAAGAGCGCAACGAAAAGCGATGCAAGTGCGATCTTTCTTTACGACGATTCAACCGGCCTGATCACGCTGGATGCCACCAATGGTCTTAATCCAGAAGCCGTCGGCACTGTAACGCTACAGCCTGGTCAAGGGATTGTGGGACGAGTAGCAGTTGAAGGCATCCTGATTTCCGCCACCAACGCCCGCGAGCACGAAAGCTACCTCCCCCACCCCGCCATTGGCGACGATATCTACGCGAGCCAACTTGCCGTGCCAATGATTCAGGCGCAGAACCGGCTGGTGGGTGTGCTGGATATCCATTCCATCGAGCCACGGGTGTGGGATATGGAAGAACTCGAATTCCTGCGTACCGTAGCAGGCGAGCTTGCGATTGCTATTGAGAACGCCCGCATCTACGCGAGTACTGATGAGCGACTTCATCAGAAAATTGAGGAGCTCGGCACGCTCCAGCGAGTGACCCGATCACTCACGAAAACGCTGGATCATAACGATGTTCTGGAGCTGATAACGCAGAACGGACTCGAAATCGCCAACGCTGAAGCGGCTGCGGTGTTCCGACCCAGCCGACTTGCGGGATCGACAGAGCCGATCATCGAATCTCGCATCGGAACGATTCGAGCCCTGAAGGATGTGCGTCAGCGTAACGAGGCGATCCAGCGCGTATTTGATTCCGGTGCCGCCGTACGCCAGGCGCTGGAATACGAAGATGGAGTCGCCGATCTCTACTGTATGCCGCTGCGTACAGCACGGGATATCGTCGGTGCGGTCGCTTATCGCGTCGAGGCGGGCACCCCGATTCCGTCAGAGCAGGTAGGGTTGCTCCAGGCGTTTGCCGATTCAGCCGCAATTGCAATCGAAAATGCAGACCTCTACACCAGGGCCAGAGAAGGCCTCGAGACCCAACAAACACTGGTGCAGGAGATGCACCACCGTGTAAGAAACAACCTGCAAACGGTTGCGGCGCTCCTCAGCTTGCAGATTCGGTATGCCGATGGTGCACCGTGGGCAGTTGAAATTCGCGAGGCAGTCAGCCGGATCCAGGCGATTGCCGCCGTTCACGATCTCCTCAGCGACCCCAGCCGATTCACCGGAGCCACGCTCGACCAGATCGCGCGCCTGGTGGCTGAGGATGCCCATAGCACGCTGATTCCACCAACGCTGAAAGTTACATTTGATATCCAACCGTCAGACCTCCGCATACCGAGCCGACAGGCCACAATCATGAGCCTGCTCATCAACGAGCTGGCGGCCAATGCGATTAGCCACGGGTTCGCGAATCGGGAGACCGGCTACATTCGCATTCGCTCATGGCAAGACGACGATCACGCCCACGTGGAAATCTTCAATGATGGAGAGAAGGTTCCGGAAGGATTTGATCCGGCGCAGAGCCAGGGACTCGGTATGCGTATCACACACAGACTGGTCACCAGCGACCTGCATGGCGAGTTCTCCATCACCTCGGATGATGACGGCACCTACGCAGTGATCCGGTTCCCCATCGCGGACGATGCGTACGAAGGTATTTAGCTACTGCTGATCAATGGCATATGTTCCGGATTCCTTGCCGCCATACGCCTCGTCGAGAATCGTCACAATGTGATCAACCTGCTGCTCGGAGCCGTTGCGGATCAACGATGTCCGGAGTTGCATGTGGCAGCCGGGATTGCTTGTAATCACAGAATCCGCGTTCGTATTGATGGCGTGTTTCGCCTTGCGATCACCGAGGGAATCGGCCATCTTCGGTCGGGTGATATTGTAGATACCCGCGCTGCCGCAGCAGAGCGACGACTCCTCCATCTCGACCATTTCCAGACCCGGTACCTGAGCCAGAAGCGAGCGCGGCTGCACGGAAATCCGCTGGGCGTGCACGAGGTGACATGGTTCCTGGAATGTGACCCTGGCGCTCACCTCCCGGGTTGGCGGTACAAGAGGCTTCTGGTCCAGAAGTTCGTTGACATCCTTCACACGCTGCACGAACACTTTGGCGCGTTCCGCATAGTCAGGATCATCCTTAAGAAGACTGTCGTAATCCTTGAGGGCGCTGCCGCAGCCAGCGGCATTGACCACAACGGCTCCATCGCCAGCCTGCTCAAAGGCATCGATATTCTTGCGCGCAAGTTCCCGTGCTTCGTCCAGCATGCCGGTGTGTGAATAGATTGCACCACAGCATCCCTGCCGGGCAGGCACATCGGTGGTGTAGCCGTTGTGAGCGAGCACGCGACCCGTCGCACGGTTCACATTCGGGAAGACAGAGCTCATGACGCAGCCGTTAAATACATGCGCGTTTCCAACACTGGACCTTGGAGTCCATGAATCCTTGCCGGGTGCGAGCGGGGCTTCGTCGAGCTCCGGAACCATACGCTCGAGATTCTCGAGCCGAAGCAATCGCAACACACCGGTTTTTCGGAGCAGCTTGCTGACTCCTGCTTTTTGATAGACGCGCAGTGCATAGGCACCGGCACGCATGCGACGAACATCGTTAAACGGAAGACTCATGAGTGTGGCTCGGAGCATGTTCTGCCACCACGGACGGGGCCGATGCTGCTCGAGCTGTGCACGGCTCGCCTCTACCACGGCTCCGTACTGCACGCCACTGGGACAGACCGCCTCACAGGCGCGACAGTTGAGGCACTGGTACATCTGCTCGTCAAACGTCTCGTCCAGCAGGCTCAGCTTGCCGTCGGAGACCGCACTCATCAGCCAAAGCCGGCCACGCGGCGACGATGCCTCGTCGCCTGTTTCCCGGTATGTCGGGCACGATGGCAAGCACATTCCGCAGTGAACGCATGCCCGCAGCAGGTCGTCGTCGGGGACGTCATCACCAGAGAATGGAACCGGTTTCTGGAGCTCTTCAACCAAACTAATTGTCGCCACAATACGCCTCCAGAACTAAATGAAAAGTCGACCGCGATTGAGAATATTCGCAGGGTCGAACTGTTGCTTAATAGACTTCATCACCGCGCGATCCGACCGATCAGGCCCCCACACTGGCACATCGTGTTTCCATGTATCCTCACCACCTTCGATCATCCAGAGCGATGAACCGAGATGAGAAAATGTTGATCTCGAAAATGCAGACTGACTGATTTCTGCTCGCACGGTGCCGGTGCCATACGAGGCTGTCAGACGTGAGATACCTCCAGCAGAAACCAGGGCATCCACGATCTGCGCCATGTCCACAGCCGGAGCGCTCAGCACCAGTTGGGGAGCACTTGCATTGGCAGCGCCGGGTGCCCATACCGAATCCGACTCATCGGTTACGGCTGCCTCTCCTTCGAGGCCGGTGGCCTGCCTCTCGTAATCATCCACTGCCGCAGCCCGACCGGAGAAGCGTATAGACGTTTCCCAACGATCCGGTTTCTGCACCGACTGAATAGCGACGGCCCCGGGAAAATGCTCGAGCAACCGTTGCTGTCGCGCCAATGCATTAGCGGCGTTGTCATCGTTCCAGGTTAATGTTCGATCCACCCTTGGCCTGGGGAGAACCTTAAGATTTACACGTGTCAGCACAGCCAGTGAACCCCAGCTACCGTGGAGCATGCGGCTGATTTCATATCCACTTACATTTTTCACCGTCATGCCCCCGGCCTTTGCTTCAAGTCCATCGCCGCGCACATATTCGCACCCAATGAGCAGATCCTTGAGCGTGCCCTGTCCGTATCGGCGCGGGCCGGAGAAGCCGGTGGCAACGAGCCCGCCAATGGTGCCGGCATCATCATCTGCCAAATCGACTGGCAGTTCCTGACCGTTCTCGGCCAGGGCTTCGGTAACATCCCGAACCGGCGTACCGGCCAGAAACCCGGCTGTCATATCAG
>CAZGML010000035.1:22600-27602 GCA_964526965.1 uncultured Sphaerobacteraceae bacterium
GCTTCGGTAACATCCCGAACCGGCGTACCGGCCAGAAACCCGGCTGTCATATCAGTGGGGTTGTAATCCAGGATGCCGCTGAGGCCAGAGAGATCAAGCGCGAGGAACTCGTGATCAACAGGGTGACCTGTACTGAGGCAGGTTCCTCCACCAACCGGCAGAACGGGCGTGCCAGCTTCGGTTGCCTCGCGGAGCAGGTCCGACACGTGTTCTGGCGATTCGGCCTTTTCTGTATTGGCTATGTTTAGGCCAGTCACTGCGTCCATAGAACAGCTCCCTAAAATGCAACGATCCCGTACTTCTGGGCCATACGTTGCATGTGCAGATCCTTTACTTCGCCGCACATAGTACCGGCGGGCAGCACCTTGCCGGGATTGAAATGATCATCCGGATCAAAGGACCGCTTCAGTCCTGCCATTGCGCGCAAATCGGACTCGTTATAGATAAGCGGCATGTGATCGCGTTTCTCGCTGCCAATCCCATGTTCGCCACTAAGGGTGCCACCGAGCTCGACGCAGGCGACCACAAGATCGTGATTGAGTTCGAGCACACGCTCAATCTGACCCTTCTCACGGCGATCGAACAGAATGAGCGGATGCAGATTGCCATCGCCCGCGTGGAACACATTACTTACCTGCAGTCCGCTGGATTTGGCCAATCTATCGACTTCATCGAGCGTCTGCACCAGCTTCGACCGTGGCACAACAGCGTCTTGCAGGTAGTAGTTTGGAGCCAATCGGCCCATCGCGGCGAGGCTCATCTTGCGTCCCATCCACAGCGCGGCCTGCTCTACAGGATCGTAACTCTGCCGATATTGCGCCACACCGATACGACGACACAGTGCCTCGACCTCTGCGCTAATTTCGGCGACTTCCAGTGGATGACCATCGACTTCTACCAACAAAACGGCGGCTGCCTCGGTGGGGTAGCCGGCGTGATACGCCTCTTCCACTGCCTTCATGCTGAGCGAATCCATGATCTCCAGCGATGCGGGCATGGTGCCGGATGCAATGATTTCCGTCACTGCCTGGGCAGCATCATCCATGCTGTGGAACGCTGCCAGCATAACGCTGATCGATTCCGGAATGGGCGTCAGCTTAACCAATGCCTTGGTGACGATGCCGAACATACCTTCCGATCCGACGATGGCAGCGGTGAGATCGAGTCCGCCATAACCGGGCTGGTTTGAATCCATCCAAACCACATCACCATTCGGCAGCACAACCTCTACTCCGAGGATGTGATTGGTGGTTACTCCATACTTGAGGCAATGGGGACCACCGGCGTTTTCTGCGATGTTGCCGCCTATAGTGCTGGCTTTCTGGCTGGATGGATCGGGGGCGAAGAAAAGCTCCTGATCCTTGACATGTGTGGAAAGGTCGAGATTGACGAGTCCCGGTTCGACCAACGCCGTGCGATCGCGCTGGTTCACCTGCAGTACCCGGTCCATGCGGGTGAGCGAGATGATGAGTCCGCTCTCAACGGTGACGGCTCCACCACTGAGACCTGTGCCAGCACCACGCGCAACAACCGGAACTCCGTGCTTGCGCGCAACTTTCACAACTCCCGCGACTTCGTCTGTTGATGTAGGAAGAACAACAGCTTGTGGAAGCGTCGTTTCTACAGCACCATCGACCGACCCATCGGCCTCGAACACGATCAGGTCGGCCATGCGATGCCTCACACCATCGGGTCCACAAACTGCCAGAAGATCTTCAATTAATGGCGGGTTCGTCATGATCAACTCCAATCACCGGTTTTCATGTGGACAGTATCCGATGATTGGAGTGCTATGGCAATCAGATTCCACACCTGGTGTAACGAATTTGAGGAAATCCAGTCGGACTAGCCGAATGCGGTTACCTTGCCAATATCGTTGCCAGCATTGACTGGTATCATTCGTGAAGTACAACCTACGTAGCAGGGAGCCCAACATGCACGTGCCGCTAATCGATGCTGTCGTCGCCAACGATTATGATCGCGTGCGAGATATGGTCGCTTCAGGGGTCGATCTCGAATACCGGGACGAAAACGGACGCACCCCATTGCTCATCGCAGTCACTGTCAATAATGTCGATATCGCCCGCGTGCTCATTGAGGCCGGGGCAGACGTGAACGCCAAGGATGATATTCAGGACAGCCCCTACCTGCTTGCGGGAGCGCGTGGTTATAACGAGATCCTGAAGTTGACCCTGGAGAATGGTGCGGATCTCGAGAGTACTAATCGGTACGGCGGCACCGCGCTTATCCCGGCCTGCGAACGGGGTCACGTCGAGACTGTACGCATCCTGATCGATGCGGGAATAGACGTAGACCACGCTAACGATCTTGGCTGGACGGGCCTGCTGGAAGCGATCGTTCTCTCCGATGGTGGAAACGCCCATGTGCAAATCGTGAAATTGCTCATCGACGCCGGCGCGGATCTCGACAAACCCGATAAGGACGGCCTGACCCCGCTACATCACGCCCGGAGCCGTGGGTTCACCAGGATCGCATCGTTGCTCGATGCCGCCGGCGCACAGTAAATTCTTGGAGACCAGTATTTGAACACAGAAATTCCGCAGCAGATCGTTGAACAGTTCTCGGAGATTAAGCCAAAACTGCGCGGTTGGATCCATGCCGGCACGTTCCCTGTCGCTATCGCGCTTGGCGTGCTGCTGATTGCCGTTTCGCAGGGAGCTGCTGCAGTCACAGGCGCGATCATCTTCATGGTGACATCCCTGGCGCTATTCGGGGTAAGTGCACTCTATCACCGGATCGGTTGGTCGCCGCAAGTAAAGGCGATATTTCGGCGAATCGATCACGCCAATATATTCCTGCTCATTGCTGGAACGTACACGCCGCTGAGCCTGATGCTTCTGCCGGGCGACAAGGCTACAGTGCTGCTCGCCCTGGTATGGACTGGCGCTATTGCTGGTGTGTTGTTCCGCGTCTTCTGGCTGGGAGCACCTCGTTGGCTCTATGTGGGGCTGTATATGGTGCTTGGCTGGAGCGCATTGCTCTACCTCACCGACCTCTTCCGCGCGAGCTGGATCACCATGACGCTGGTTGCCATTGGTGGATTGCTCTATAGCATCGGCGCGGCGGTGTATGGATTCAAACGCCCGAACCCATCACCAAGGTGGTTTGGGTTTCATGAGGTGTTCCACACGCTCACTGTCGCAGCGTTCCTGTTTCAGTGGAGTGGCGTATTTGTGGCGGCAGTGCGCGTGTAGCCGTATCGGTTATCAACTGCGAATGCTGCCTCAGCGTTGCCTGGAAATACTTTTGGGTCAGTTGAGAATTGCGACACCGAGGTTCAGGTACGTGGCGAAGGCGACCCAGATCGCGTACGGAACGAACAGGTACGCTGCCCATTTGCTGACGCCCATGAAGAATTTGATGCTGTACACGACAACAGCGAGCAGGGCCACAATAATCACACCCGCCAACCACGGCTGTTGCAAGCCAAAGAAAACCAGACTCCATGCGCCGTTCAACACGGCCTGGATACCGAAAAGCACGTACGCGTATTGCTTCCTGGAATCATCAGCGGTACTCCGCCACAGCAGATAGAGCGCAACTCCCATCGCGAGGTACAGCGGAATCCATACAGAGGGGAATACGGCTCCTGGCGGCTGAAGTGGAGGTTTTTCGAGATCGTCGTACCACTGCCCCGGACTCACAAGGTTGCCCACAGCGCCCGGGATGTACGCGATAATTAATGACACCACGAACGCTACTATCTGTTTCAGCATTGATTCTCCCCTTGACCGCTACGAGACAGGTGCCCATCGTACCGGGCATCGCTCGCTCCGATGGTCCTCAGGGGATATCGCAAGATAACTTCCACCGGTGTACCACCGTGGCAGGAGGACTTGAGAATATGGTGGGGTGAACAAAAAAGCGCCTCCTGCATGGATACAGGAAGCGCTGTGTGGTGGAGATGGGGGGAGTCGAACCCCCGTCCAAAGCCGTAAGCCGGACATCTACTACACGCTTAGTCGATGTTTTGTACCTGCACCGAACGCCCATCGACCGGCTTTCTGGGCAGGTTGCTGAACTGTCTTACGCGGCCTCGAATCAGCTGTCTTGGCCGCAGCACTCCATCTTGGTGGCGCCCTGAATCGATCCCGACGGAGCGAGGATCGTAGGACGCGCTACTTAGAGGTCTTTGACTTAAGCAGCGTAAGCAAGTTGATTGTTGTCAACTATTTTTTTGCCCGTTTTTACGAAGCCTCGGGCGCTTCGGCGTGCAATGGCCTGGCGTCCGACCCTGTCGAAACCAAACATCCCCATTGCCAGTTACGATGTGCTTACCTCGTCGCAACTGCTGCAAGTATACCATGGTTGGCCTGCACAATGCGAACACCTGTGCTACAGGTAGCAGACAAGGCATGGAGCCCGATTTACCCCGTATCATTCTTGAACATCACCACTATCAGGGAGAGACCATGGCTGAAACTGAGATCATCGAACACCTTCGTCGAGCTGGCGCTCATCTCATTCATTCCGACGGGAAACACGATTATCAGTTGATCCCTTTTGATCACAGGAATGTAGTTTTCCGACAGATGTTCGAATATGCGGTCACGGATTTCGAGGCAGAAGTTGGGTTTTACGCCAGTATTTTCGGATTCTCGACTATCGCACTCACCGGCGACTACGCATTGTTCACGCATCCCCAGGAAGGCTACTGCTTCAGCTTCCGCAAAGCTCCTGACTCTCCTGCTCTATCAAACATCGGACTCAAATTGCTCTTCATGACCACAGATATCCCCGGGACTGATGCCCATCTGGAGCAAACCGGCATCGTGCACGAGCGTGAAATTCGCAAGGGGTCTCCCGTGCAAGACGTGATTCACTTCTCCACTCCAGCAGGGGTAGCTGTTGAGATCTGGCAGATGCCGACAGACGAGTGACCCGTTACAATAGAAGTGTCACGCACCCGTAGCTCAGTGGATAGAGCGTCAGTTTCCGGAACTGAAAGTCGCAGGTTCGAATCCTGCCGGGTGTTTCCTGA
>CAZGML010000036.1:0-26693 GCA_964526965.1 uncultured Sphaerobacteraceae bacterium
TTGGGGTTGAACTGCATTTGGTCCTTGGCGTTGAAGAGCATGGCTCCCCATGTCGGGACGTCGTACGGAAACCCGAGGCCGAGGAACGAGAGCGACGACTCGGTGATGATTGCAGCGCCGACCTCGAGGGTTGCAGCCACAATGATTGGGCTGAGCACGTTCGGCAGAATCTGCTTCAGAATCAGCGAGCGCTCCTTGGCGCCGATCGAGCGGGCCGCCTCTACGAACTCTTTTTCCTTCACGGACATGAAGCTCGCCCGCACAAGGCGTGCGGCTGGCATCCACGCCAGTAACGAAATCACCGAAACGATAAGTAAGAACGTACCAACGTGTGGTGAGCCAAAGACTGAATCAGCCCAGTTCCTGAACGTATCGCGGAAGAGGAACGTAATGAGCAGCAGCAGTGGCAGCGGCGGCAGGCTGATGAAGAGGTCGGTGATGCGCATCAGGGCGCTATCAATGAACCCGCCATAGAACCCGGCAGCCGCACCAATGGCGGTACCAACGGTGATGGCAAGCAGGGCAGCCATGAGGCCGACCGCCAGAGAAATGCGCCCACCGAACATAATGCGCGCCAGCATATCCTGGCCCATTTCATCGGTGCCGAGCGGGTGGAACTGGGTTTCCATTTGACCGGTGTTGAAGTCAAGAACTTCCGAGCTTCCGCCAATGCGCACGTTCTGTTCATAAACGTACGGTGAGTTGTGCGGCAGGTCCCAAAAGATGATCCCGACATAACAAAACACGAAGAAGATAACCAGAACGATCATGCCCGCAATTGCAGGCTTGTGGCGGCGGAACTGGTTCCAGGCATCGCCCCATAGCGAGCGCTGTTTCTGGGTAGCTTTCGTTGGATCGATACTGGCCAGTGTTTGCTGGTTGGTATCTGCTGTGGTTTCAGCCATGGTTACTCCTCCGGAACGGATACCTGATCAGGCAGGTGCGTACTACTTGAGCTTGATCCGCGGATCAAGGAAGGCATAGATGACATCGGCGATAACGTTGAAGAGTACGACCAATATCGAAACACCAAACGTGATGGCCATAACCACCGGAATATCCTTGGATCGAATGGCGTTGATCAGGGCTGAACCGACCCCTGGAACAAGGAAGACCTGTTCCGTAATCACGGCGCCGCCTACAAGACCGGGAATCTGCAGGGCAATGA
This sequence comes from uncultured Sphaerobacteraceae bacterium, assembly GCA_964526965.1. Classification (GTDB taxonomy): domain Bacteria; phylum Chloroflexota; class Chloroflexia; order Thermomicrobiales; family UBA6265; genus UBA6265. The sequence continues at coordinate 1,169 of CAZGML010000036.1, forward strand.
TGGTAACCACGGGAATCATGGCATTGCGCATACCGTGCCCAACGATCACAACCTGTTCTTTCAGACCCTTGGCCCGGGCGGTGCGAACGTAATCCTGGTTAATCGTCTCCAGCATAGAGGCGCGCACATAACGCGTTAACTGCGCTGAGGAGAAGAGTGCCAACACCACTATTGGCATAATACTTTGCTGTATTGCTACCCATATTGATGATGGATTTGAGTTGTAGATAAACGGTAACCACCCCAGGTTCACGCTGAACAGGAGAATGAGCAGCAGGCCGGAGAAGAACGTCGGCACCGAGAAGCCAATGAAGGCGAAGGTGGTGGCGATATTATCGAACCAGCTGTACTGCTTGATGGCGGAGACAACGCCGATCGGGATAGCGATGAGCAAACCGAGGATGAACGCTGTACCGGTGATGGTCAGCGAGGTCCAGACACGCGGGATGAGATATTCCATCACCGGTGTACGGCTTACGAAGCTTGTGCCCCAGTCCAGATCAATGAAGTACGCCTTGGCCCACTTGAAATACTGGATATACAACGGATCATCCAGGCCGTAGCTGGCGCGGATACGCTGACGTACTTCTGGCGATACGTTCGGGTTGGCTGCCAACTCACCAAGTGGGTCACCAGGCGCCAGAAAGAGGATTGAGTAAATGATGGCACTAATTGCCAGCAGGGTAATCACCGAGATGATGCCCCGGCGAATTAAATATCGGCCCACAGAAGGCTCCTCCGCTGTTTCGTCGCTCCGTCCCCACCCGGTGGAGCGTCTGCCAGGTCGAATTACTGACGGCAATCCAGGACACACACCCTGACGGACAGGGCTGCATCAATCACTCGGTGCAGTCACCGATATGTACTGGTTGCCGCAGCGCTACTCTCAAATCTCTCAAGGCACCGTTGCCTTTATAGAGGATTGGTAAATGGTATTGGTGTTCCATCGGTTCCGTCAAGCTATTCATGGCACCAATACAATTACCAAATTGCGCATACTACGTATAAATGTCCCCTCATTGGGATCGAAAACCGACGACATCAGAGGAGTGTCTCATGCCAGATTCCCAGCAACCATCGACTCTGCACCCGCTGCTCGAACAACTACGCGGCGGCCTGATCGTATCGTGCCAGGCTGAAGAAGGGAATCCGCTGCGGGGTCCGGATATGATGGCCCGCATGGCACAGGCGGCAGAACTTGGCGGAGCAGTGGGAACGCGCGTTGAAAGTCCGGCCGATATCACGGCGGTTATGGAAGCCACATCCATCCCCTGCCTGGGTATTTTTAAAGTGGATTACGAAGGATTCGATGTGCGCATCACCCCTACCCTGCGGGATACACAGGCGATCATCGATACCGGTGCTCCCATGATCGCGCTGGATGCGACGAACCGACCCCGTCCGCGTGGGGAGAACCTGGCGAATTCGGTGGCAGCAATACACGCGGCCGGCAAACTCGCCTTCGGGGATTGCGCAACGCGGGAAGACCTGGAAGGCGCACTGGCCGCCGGGTGCGATGCCATTGGCACAACGCTCAGCGGTTATACCGCCGAATCGGCGACCGATTCATCCGAGCCGGATCTTGACCTGGTTGCGTGGTTTGCCACACATTCACCCGTGCCGGTGTACGCAGAGGGTCGGTACTGGAATCCGGAACAGGTGGCAGCAGCGTTTGAGCTCGGTGCACATTGCGTTGTGGTGGGCACGGCGATTACGAACCCAATGAAAACAACCAGGCATTTCATCTCTGAATCACAAAGGATACTTGGTTCATGAGCGATTACATCGCCAACGTGCATCGGCTGATCGACGAAACGACCACAGCCAACGAGGATTCGCTTCCGCGGGTTGTGAAACTGATAGGCGACAGCCTCGCTAGCGGTGGAGTGCTGCATGTCTTCGGCAGCGGCCACAGCAGCTTGCTCGCGCAGGAGGTCTTCTACCGGGCGGGTGGCCTGGCGCCGGTCAATGCGATGCTGGACGTGAATCTGACCGTATTTGGGACCAGTCGCCCGACCTGGGTGGAGCGAATCGAGGGATATGTCGACTCGATTTTTGCCAGTTACGATTTGCAGCCGGGCGAGGTTCTCCTGGTCATCAGCAATTCTGGCACCAACCCGGTGCCGATAGATATGGCGATCGAGGCGAAAAGGCGTGGACTGATACCCGTCGCTTTCGGATCGGCGCAAGTCTACGCCCAGGCAGAATCACGTCACTCGTCGCAGAAATCACTCTTCGACGTTGTTGATTACGTGCTTGATACACGTGTGCCGTATGGCGATGCGATCGAGCCCGTGGGCGACGTCCAAACCGGTGCAGTGAGCACGCTTTTGGGGAGTGCGCTACTTAATTGGCTGACGGTCGAGATTGTGCGGTACCTGGGCGACGAGGCACCAGTGTTTGTAAGTCAGAACATTCCAGGTGGCGATGAGACCAATGCCAGGCTAATCGAACGATACGGAGGGCGGATTCCGTTGATGAAACCATGAGCCAGCCACTGTATATCGGAGTGGATGGAGGCCAAACCAGCACGCTGGCTGTGCTGGCAGACAATGCCGGGCATGTACTCGCATCCGGCAAGGGGCCGGCGTGTGATCACATCACCGCAACGCGTGGGTACGAGCGTAACCAGGCCGCGATACATGGCGCGATAAACGATGCACTGTCGAAGTCGAACAGGGATGCCGGCGACATCGTCTCCATCGGAATGGGGCTCACAAGTGCCCCGCGTGAGCTTGAGGCGCAGCCCACTTTCGAGCGCATAGTGCGCGAAATGGCGAACCCGAAACATATCTGGATCGACCACGACGCCGCCTCCAACCTGGCTGGAGCAACGGCCGGGGAACCCGGTGTGATGGTGATTGCAGGGAGCGGCAGTATTGCCTACGGCATCAACGAAGCCGGGGCAGAAGGTCGCTCCGGCGGGCTTGGGTACCTGATGGGCGATGAAGGCAGCGCCTGGTGGATCGGCATCAGCGCACTGCAGGCCGCGGCTGCCGCCGCCGATGGCCGCGGACCAGAAACAAGCCTGCTCCCCTTCGTGCTGAATCACTACAACCTGCCAACTATTCGGCACATCCACACGTTTTTATATGCGGATGAATTCCAGCGCACCATGGTCTCGGACATCACGACAGACGTGGCACGCCTTGCCGAATCTGACGACGTTGCGCGGGCGATTCTCTCCGAAGCGGGTCACCTGCTCGCAAATATGGTGTTGGCAACCATTCGCCAAATTCACCAACCACAAGACGCTGTACCTGTGTATCCCACCGGTGGTGTGTTCCGTGCAGGTGACGTGGTGATGCAGCCGTTTGCGGACAAACTGTTGGGTGCTTGGCCAGAGGCCGTGATCACCCAACCGCAGTTCGACCCGGTATTCGGCGCACTTATCCGCGGATACCAACAGGCAGGAATCCCAATTACCGACGAGTTGCTGGAGAACCTGCGCCGCACTCCAGCCTCGTAACGCAAGGAGCCGCACATGCTATCTCGACGTTCCCTCCTCGGAGCTCCACTCGCTCTCATGGCCACCTCTGCCTTTGCCCAATCCCAGGTGGACGACTGGCAGTTTCAGTACCCAATGGGCATTCCGGATCGCGTTCCCGGTGACGGTATTTATATAATGCACGGATACGCGGTGGAGAACGCGGAATATTACCCCGGGCTCTGGCACACGGGCGAAAATTGGTACACGTTGCAAGGCGACTCCGCCGGCATGCCGGTATATGCGACAGCAGCGGGAGAAGTGGTGTATGCCGGCTACGATTATCCCGGCCCGGTGGTGCTCATTCAACACGCTGAAGATCTCTACTCTCAATATGGGCATCTCGACTATGAGCTGAACGTAGAGGTAGGGCAACAGGTGAATCGTGGAGATGTGATTGGCACCGTGCTGTTCCGCGATGGGCCCAACAGTCACCTCCATTTCGAACTTCGCAACTTCTACACAACGCCCGAAGTGAATGGCGAGAACCCGCGCTACACATGGAACTGTGGCGTCAACTGCCCTCCCGGCCCCGGGTATTGGCCGTTCGATGCTCCCGAGCACCCCTCAGCCATGGGCTGGAGAAACCCGTTGCATGTGATGGGCAACAGGATGGGCGTGCCGGCCGGTGCCGAGGTAATGGTGCCAACGGATAGCTGGAGTCCGCTCTTCTTGCGAAGTTCGCTGGATCAACCGATTCATGAGGATTCAGTGCTGTTGAGTGGTGGAACCCGGCTGCAGCTGCTGGACATTGCGCCAGGCCCGGAAGCAAGTGACCAGTACGGAGCGTCGGCAACATCGCTCTGGTATCTGGTGCAGGTACCAGGGGTGCCGGATCCGAAGTGGGTGCCGGCAATTGCCCCAACCATGCACGCGATCCAGGCAAACGGAGAGACCAGTTCCTACGTTTTCACGTTGATACCGGTACTTTAGCCCCGGCGGCATGGTATGATTGCGAGGTTGCGCACCAAGGTGGTGCGGTGGTTATGGTGTGCCTAATTGTAGTGGGCCCCAACCGCTAGCGTTTCAGGAAGTAGGAGTTTTCTCATGGCAGATGAGTTGATTCTGATGGCCGAGCCGCGGGAAGTTCACGGCAAGAAGGTCAAAAAACTACGGCGCCAGGGCATGATCCCGGGTGTTGTGTACGGTCCGGTTGTTGATGGAACAGTTAGTGTTTCCGTTGATGATCGCGAGTTCAATCGATTCTTCATGGCGCATGGCCATTCCACCATCTTCAGCCTGAAGTGGGAGGGTGGCAACCAGCCGGTGCTGATCCGCGAAGTTCAGCGTGACCCGGTTCGCCAGGATATTCTTCACATCGATTTCTTCGCACCCAACATGGACGTGAAACTGCGCCAGAACGTCTCGGTCTACCTCTCTGGTGACGTGGATGTTCCCGGCGCTACGCTGCAGCAGACTCTCACCGAGATCGAAGTGGAAGCACTTCCGAGTGACCTGCCCAGTGAAATCACACTGGATGCAACTGGCCTGGAAGAAATCGGCGATACGCTCACTGTTGAAGACGTTCCACCAATTGAGAACGTTGAAATCATTACTGAGCCCGAAACCGTTATCGCCAGCATTGTTGCTGACGCGGTTGAGGAAGAAGAACCAGAAGAGGGCGAGGAAGGCGAAGAGCTCGAAGGCGAAGCCGCCGAGGGCGAAGAAGCTGCCGACGGAGACGAAGGTGGCGACGAGGAGTAATCCTCAGACGCTTTCCAGCAATCATGGTATTAACAAGGCGGTGGGTGATTTCCCACCGCCTTGTATCGTATTCAGATTTTTCCGGGAGCATCAGGCGTGAAGATTTTTGAAGGGAACCAGGCAGCACGAATAGTGTTTACATTCGGGTTCGCGGTGGCTGCGTTGATGCTGCTGATTTTCGCCTTCATGGTCGATATGCCCATGCGGGTGATCTTGATCGCGATCGCCGTCAGCAACATTATCTTCCTGGGAATTGCCTTGCTGGGCGACAAGCTGCCAAACAAAAGCTCCGAACGCGAATAGCGCAGCCTGTTTATACCGAGCTAATCACAATGAACGAGGCGCCAGCGGGATCCTGTAGCGTGGACATGCGCCCGTATGGCGAATCTTCCGGCTCCGTCATTACCGCGCCACCGTGTTGCCGAGCCGTTTCCACCGCAGCGTCCGTATCGTCCACAATCAGGTAGACATTCCAGAGGGATGGAGCTTCCTCCGGGAGCACCCCTTTGATATCCCAGATACCAGCGGTTGCGTTGCCATTGACGTTCAGGGTTCCGTATCGCATCCCCTCGCCCATTGGTTCGGTTGCGATCTCGACCCCGAGAAACGCCGGGTAGAATTGGCTGGCACCCTCGAAATCACGCGTGTGAAGTTCGAACCAGCCAGGGAAACCATGCTCGCCCCAGCGATCGAACCCTTTACGCTGGTTGGGCTGCCAAAGTCCGATGAGCGCACCAGACGGGTCTGTTACCTCGCCCGATGTACCCTGGTCGCCGATTTCCATGGCTTCGGTGTATCCCTTGCCACCGAGATCGACGGCCCTGGCGATAGCATCCTCAACGTTTTCAGTTGCGAAATAAACCGACCAGGCATCAATCGGCACCGGGCCCATAAACTCGGGGTTGTATTGCATGGTCCCACCAACAACATCCTCACCTACGGAGATGATATTGTAGTGGCCGAAATCTTCGCCCGTATCGGTGAAGCTCCAGTTGAAGAGCGCCGCATAGAACGGCTTCACTCTTTCGAGATCGGTGCTTGTCAGGTCTACCCAGCAGGGAGTTCCGTAGATCGTCTCGTCGTATTTTGGCATTCGAAATCTCCTCGATTTCCGCGTTTCTACGCAGGCGATAATGCAATGATGGTGCCATGGTCACCGGGGATGCGCTTCCTCAATGTTGCCCTCAGGTGACGTCGTCTTCCGATTTCATCCAGAGCCCGACGTATCCTGCCTTGCGCAGCATGCTGGTGAGTTGCTGCTCGGCATCGGCGCCGTCGTCGCCGGTATCCGGCAACATCGCAATGACCTGGCTGTCCTCTGTCTGCACGAGCTCAAAGCCTTCGTCTGCGAGCGCTTTACGCAATTCCTCCACGCCCAATTGCACATCGAGCTCGAGCGATACGGCGCGCCGCAGTTTCACGCGCTTGTAACCGGCTGTCCATTCCCGCAGTTTCGTCTCGAGCGGATCGGGGATAGCCTCACGGCTCTGCCGCTCGAGGTAGGTGGTGATCTGGTCCAGGTCGAAACCGGCCCCAAGGGCGGCGCCAACCGACTGCGGCCGCAACTGATAGACGGCTTCCGGATGAAGCTGCTCATTCTCCGCAAACGCGGTCAGGCTCCAGATATGAACCGGTGCTGGCCTGCGGAGACGAATGACACCCTCGTGATTGACCGTAAGCACCGGACCATCCTCGGGATCGACGGGGTCTGGCATGGCGTCGATCTCGCGGGCGGCACGTGCGGCGGCGGGTAACACCCGCATGGCGAGGCCGGTATCGTCCAGAATTTGCGTTTCCACGAATCCAAACCAGGTGAAGGCGGTGGTGAGTTCCACCTCGATCGCCAGCGCTACGGCTGTTTTACGGTTGCGCGTCTCGGGCCGACCAGTTGCGACCTCGAAGTAATCGCCGAGAACGTTCAAATCCTGCTCGGCGAGTCGCAGGCTGGCATCACGCACCATCACCCACTCGTCGGGGTCGAGCCGGGCTACAGAGGTGAGCAGGCGGTGACGGAATCGCACCCAGTCAGCGGAGCGAATCTCGATCTCGCCGGTCTCGCGACCTTCGATCCAGGTCTCGGCACCCAGCCAGAGTTGGCGTAAACGCTCCGTTTGCTCGGCAAAGCTGAGCCCACGCCACCAGCGCACGTTGCGACCTGGCACCGGCTTGATGGCGGCTTTCTCCATGCCGGGCGTGCGCGGGGCGGGCTCCAGCGCGCCAACACCAAGTGCCAGGTAGAGCAGTGTGGATGCGTATCCCGGTGGTGGTTCACTCTCACCGTGGAACCACAGGCGGCTGTTCACCAGGCGGAGCCAATGCGTTGGCAGATCCTTCCCTGGCACCCACACGGGCGGACCCTTGGCGGCGATCTCCCGCACCACGGTCATCACATCCCACGCGAGCGCGAAGGGATGCTTCGGCTCCGGCGGGGAAACTGAACCTTCCGGCAGGGGCTGAATCGCAGAGAGCGGAACGCGGGTGGGGATTGTCTGAGGGTTGCGTAATTCGTCGGGAATAAACAGCGCGCGCGACCCATCGGCAAGCCAGGTGTGATTGACCAGCAGGGACGACTCCAGCGCTTCCAGGGCACCGCGGAGGCGAGTGCTGTGCTCAATAGCGAGCATGAGCGGCGACTCGGCGACAGCAAGTCCGGCCTGATCAACCACCTCTTCAAACGGCTGCGGTTCGGAGCCTTCAGCATTTTGCATGACCCGCCAAAGCGCGGATGCCGGCTGCTTGAGATGGCCCGTTACCGCATCCATGCGACCGGGCGTGGAGACCGCTTCGAGGATATCCGAGATTAAATCGGACCGACGCTTCAGGCCGGGAATCACCCGCAGTCCCCACTTTGCCGCGGTGGTTTCCAGCTCGACATCGTCGCGGAGTTCCAGCAGGCGCCGGAGCGAATTACCGCTGATATCGCCGGCTTCCTGCTCCTCAATCACCCGCCGGAACACCAGCATGAGCTCACCGGGGACGAAAATACGGGGCTGGTCGCCCGCTGGTAGTTCCATGGCATCGCCATCGGTGCCGAGCATCCCCCAAAAGAAGAGATCTGCTGCGGCGCTGCGCGTGTCTTCCTCGCTTTCATCGAGCGCATCTGCCAGTTCAGCGATAGTCATCGCCTTTGCGCCTTCCGGTACGAGCAAGCGCACAATACGACGCTGGGTATCGCTGAGTCGCAACCAGGTATCGCGCACCGCGCGGATGTCGGTCATCGTCTGGTAGATGCGACCGATGTGTTGGGAACTGTCTTCGCCGAAGACCGAAACCCGCCAGAGCATGGCTATACGCGCCCGTTGGTCATCTGTTCGCGCATGGAGCCGGCCAAGCAGGTTCTTCACGGTCGGAGCTCCTTCTGGGAGAAGGACGAAAGAATCGTAGACCTACAGTTTAACAGACATATCAGGGCGTCGAGACGTTGGCAGGGGTTGATCCATCACCGCTGTTATCGGGATATTCATCCCACTCGGCGCGATTCACTTCATCGCGCGTCACACGCAGGCGGAGATGATATTCATCGTACGAGCTGATTTCTTCCTTGGGGATATAGATATCCTCCGGGTTGAAGAAGCCTTTCTCGCAAACCAGATGGTTCTCGAGCACGTCTACGACTTCACCGATCTTGTTGCCATCGCTGCCGATAACATCCTGCCCGATGTTAATATCGAATTCCCGGCCCTCGGCGTCGATGCCAATGCCATCGGCACCGTCGCTCACCTCAATGCCGATCTCAGGTTCCGAATCGAGAAGATCACCAGACCGTACATCACCGGCCAGGGCGCTCTCGCGAGCACGGGAGAGCGAAGGGATCTCGCTGCCAACCATGTGCTCGGCCTCCTCGAGGCGGGCGTACTGCGGGAATGGGTCCTCACCCAGCAGCGGCTGCAGGTACTCGTGGAACTTCGGCGTAACAGACATCCCGTCCCGGCCGATGAAATCCTCGTCCAGAGGCCGCACACGATTCGCGATGTTCCGTTGCGGCACAAGGTCGATATCGAACTCAACCGGGTTGCTGGATGTGCGCTTCAGCGCTGTCATCTTGCCAGTCACACCATCGTCGATGGCGATGACTGCGGCAGCGCCAAGCTTCCACGCCATTTCAAGGTCGAGTTCAGACGCCATGGAGATAGACATTCGCGCCGAGGTTCCCGGTTTGTCGTAGCGGGCCCGGAGACCGAGCTTCTCGCGCACGAGGCGGGTCATCGCGGCACCTGTGCTGGGGAAATACGGATGGCCGAACGAATCGACATACTCCGGCTCCTCGCCGCCGAAGTGTTTGCCGTGCCTGGTGCGCATGGTTTCCGGCACTACCACAACGGAGAATCCGCGCTGGTCCACATCCTTCTCGACGGCTTCCAGCACCTGGTCGGTAGACTCTGGAGCCCGTTCGGGCAGGAGCAACAGCGGGAGCAGATCGCTCTCGCGCGGGCTGAACCCGGCAGTGGCAGAGGCGGCAACCCAGCCAGCATCACGACCCATAACTTCCACGAACTTCACCGGGTTGATCTGCGGCGAGGCAATAGTGTCGTACGTTGCATCGCGTACAGCGTTACCAAGGTATTTGGCGATACTCGGGTAGCCGGGGCAGAAATCGGTATCCGGCAGATCGTTATCGATCGTTTTGGGCACGCTCATAACATTAAGTGCGTAGTTGATATTGCGTGCAAATTGACCGATGCGATGGGCGGTATCGGCGGAATCGTTGCCACCGATGTAGATAAACGCCGTCACGCCGAGTGTCTGCATGGTGAGCACGGCGCGGGCGAGATCGTCGTCCTTCAGCTTGAAGCGTCCGGTTCCGAGTGCGGCTGATGGCGTGCGGGCGATCCGGTTCAGCTTGTCGTCATCTACTTCCGTAAGGTCGAAGAACGTGTGATTAAACAGCCCTTCAACGCCGTGGGAAAGCCCGAGGATTCTCTCCCAGGAGCCGCTTTTCCTGGCCTGCGAAACAATGCCGGCAAGGCTGGAGTTGATAACAGCGGTTGCACCGCCCGATTGTCCAATAAGAAGCGTGTCTGGTTGGCTGCGTGGCATGGGTTAACGTTCCTTAAGCAGTGCATCGGTTCCGGCCAGAATTTCTGGCTCTGCCGCGCGTAGTGCTACCACAGTCGGATGTTGTTGGTCTACATAGTCGGCCCAGGTGGCAGGATCGTAGAAAGCGACGTTGAGGTCCGATTCTGGTACCTCCAGGATTTTGGCAGCGCGCTCCTGCGCGGTGGCCAATTCATCGAGCCCGAGATTGCCGATGAGCGTCAGTGTTGGTGCATCATCGGTATTGGTGAGCAGAGCACCTTCCAGACCATCGATGCCGTGAAGGGCGAACCTGAGCACCGTCGGTTGCCCAATGACGGAGATTACCAGCCACATGAGCACGGGAACAAATGATTTGTCGCGATTAAGCCAATAGCGGCGGCTGGCGCCTTCGCGGCGGCCACTCAGTATGCCGAGCCGCTCAAGTTTGTAGCACTCGTGCTGGATTGAACTTACGGAGAGGCCGAGAGCGCGGCTGAGTTCTGTGAGGCTAAAGCGACCTTCTTCCCGCGCAACCAGGTAGGCGAGAACACTGGCGCGTATTCTGGACGAAAAAAGTTCACCCAGCGTATCCATTCCAGGTGAGGTGGCGGTTTCGGACGTGCTTCGGCGACCAGGCGACATGGCGACTGCTTTCATTAGCGTGCAGGCAGCGGACGTTACCGCGATATCGTAGCACGATGACGATCGAAAAGCCGAACAATCAGGACGACACAGCAATATAGAAGAAGTCGCTGCGACCAGGTTACGAGGGGCTATTGATGGGTATCTATCTATTTGAATGGAGACACCATTCCTGACGCCCGACGGCGTCATGCAGGCCCCGATTGAGGTAACGCGCAACAGCGCCGGTTCTGCATGGCGAACCGGCGCTGTCTCTGTCACCGAGTTTGGTTACTGCGGATAAACGGCCAGGCCCATTCCATCCACGACGCTCCACATATCGGAGAAGGTCTGCCAATCGTAATGATCCACACTGCCCTTGGCCGGGTCCATCACGTATACGCCCTGCTCGTCGTAGCCGGTGGCAGTCACCACATGCATGCCGGCGAACACGGAGTACTCGCCATCATCATTCAGGCGCTCGCGGGTATCGCCCCAGAAACCGAGCCAAACAACCACCGGGTTCCCGGCATCCAGGTGTGCTTTCAGGATATCGGTGTCACCCATGCTGTAGAAGGATTCGCCGACGTATCCATGCGCGTTCAGCACCGGTACCAGCGCATCGGCATACACGCCGTAATCATCCGTGTTCCCCCACTGTCCATCGATATTGCCGCGATAGCCCTTGTGCGGATTGGCGGACAGCGGCACGGAATCGATAAATGTCTGCTCCGAAATGCCCGGCCCAAAGGCGGCCGTTGCGGCGTGTGTTGCGGCGAACTCGCAACTCAGGTTTCTCGTCTGCGTGAAGTTCGGCACTGGCAACATAACCGTGGGTTCGTCTGTTGACGTGATAGTGGGCCCAACAACATCGTCACCGCGTTCCCATGGAATCACCACCCGGTCGCCAGGCATGAGGTTGTTCGGATCCAGGTCCGGATTAAACGCGATCAAATGATCAACCGGTACGCCCCACTCCCAGGCGATGCTGGCAAGCGTATCTCCCCACACAACCTGGTGCGCTCCTGCCGCCCACGGGCTGGTGCCCTCCCGCTCTGCGGCCATCATCGCTGCTTCATCCGGAGATTGCCCCGGCTCCGGGATAATGACGACCTGCCCCGGCATCACCTCATAGCCGTGTGGCATCCAGCTGGAGCGATAAATCGCTTCCGAATCCACGCCGAACTCTGTGGCGATGGAATCGAGCGAATCACCCTCCTTCACCTCGTACCGAAGCTGCTGGGCGGCCAGTGTGCTGGTGGCCATACCGGCCATGAGCACAAATGCGGCGAGCGACGCCAGCATGGCGCGACGGGAATATGCAAGCCGGTGACCGTGCTTCAGGGTCAGCCCGGAGAGCTGCGCCATGAGCCTGGAGAATGGATTGCCGGCGGATCGGGCAGCAGCCAGGCGCGTGCGGGCGCTGGTCTTGAGATTCGGCACGTTGATCGTTATTTCAGGCGCGGTGATCTCGATGTTCTTGCTGGGATAGAGACTTTTGTAATGATCATCGCAACCACGTCCGATCGTGCGGGTGTAGAGCTGCGGTCGGGTTTCGACCTTGTTCAATCGCCGTGCGTTCTGGGCATCGATGCGTGAAGAGTAGAGCCCGACCACCCCATTCGGGGCAACTGATCGATACCGACGGGCAGAAGCATAGATTCCGCGATGATCTCCGCGGATTTCTGCCAACGGTACCGGTGATGGACCTTCGGGACGTGCCGGCGCAGAAACTCCCGGCAGCGTGTCGGATTCTTCAGGCTCGATGTTGGTTGATTTAAAGCGGTTCACCCATTCCTGTCGGCGCTGTTCCGAGTTGGTTGGTTGTGCGGTTGGTCTACGCCCAAGAACGATGGTCATGGTATGCTCTCTCCTCCGGCCACCAATGCTCATGTCGCACGTACGAGATGTACGTACACCACAGACTATAGACACCCTGTGACTTTCCGGCAAGACAAACATACGTTCTACTCGGCGAATCGCATCGGCTTTCCGGCAGCTATGGGAGAACATCATTTTCGTGAGCAGTACCCCTATGCCAGCACGGCACAGAGGTGCTGCTGATCGCTCCCGGCGGATACACTGCGTGCCGCCGCCTATACTTGAGGGAAGTGACGGTATGCCCATCGCAAGAAGGATTACTATGCCCGCGTATCACGTTCTCTATCGACAAAGCCAGGGGCGGATTCTCTCATTGGTAAACAATTCGAATGCCGACATGCCCGTGCATGCATGCCCGGGTTGGACGGTACGCGATACGGTGGCTCACCTGCTCGGCACGTTGAAGGACCTCATTGCGGGGAAGATCGAAGAGTCGGCTTCCGACGACTGGTCAGCCAACCACATCGAGCAGGCAAAGGATCGCAGCCTGAGCGACCTCACGGCGGAGTGGCATGTGCGGTCTAACACCACACCGGGCATCTTCGAGCGATATGGAGCCTTGCTCGTGGCCGACCTGGTTACACACGAGTTCGATATCAAACACGCTGTCGGCAATACCCAGGGTCGTGATTTGCAGGTTGCGCGAACCGTGGCGCTCTTTTACCTCAACGCGCTCGACCAGGCCTGGCGGGAGGATGGAGTGCCACCGCTGCGAGTGCTCACGGAGAACACCTCACTGGATATTGGCGGCGAGAACCCCGAAATCTCAGTGGAAATGGGCTGGTGGGAGATCGGCCGCGTGATCAGCGGCCGGCGCAGCATCGACCAGGTAAAGGCGCTGGCATGGTCCGGCGATCCGGAGCCGTGGCTGGATCACCTCTTCGTATTCGGCCCACGCGATACTCCACTTGATGAGTAGCACCGCAGTTCACATACGATGAACCAAAGATTTCGAATCGGGGATCAATAGAGAACCTTGCGGTACTCCTCGTTGCGCTTGCCCTGGCTCTCATCCGGTGGCTCTTCACCGATCTGCTCATTAAGCATCGCCATCAGCGTCGGAATCGTATCCGGGTCCGGCCAGGTTTCTGGCTCCCAGATCTTCGAACGCAGAATCGAACGGGCACAGTGAGTAAAGACCGTCTCGATTGAGACGATCACCACCAGCAGGGCGGGCTTGCCCTGCACGCTCAGACGCTCGCACAGCTCAGGATCCTTGCTTATGGTTGCCTTGCCATTCACACGCACAGTTTCATCCGTACCAGGAATCAGGAAGAGCATCCCTACATCCGGGTTTTCGAGGATGTTGCGCATGGAATCGACACGTCGGTTCCCCTTCCGATCCGCGAACACGAGTGTCTTTTCATCGATGAAGTGAACGAGCGATCCAGCCGGGTCTCCGCGTGGGGTGCAATCGGCACGGCCATCCGCCGCCGCGGTTGCGAGCAGGAAATATGGCGACTTCTCGATGAACTCCTGTACCAGCGGGGTGACGTATGGCGTCTCTTTATTGGCCAGTAGCGGTCGCGGCTTGCCGACGATTTCCACGAGGGCAGCTTCGGAATCGATGACGTGTTCAGGGTTGGGTGTATAGGTCATTGAAAACTTTCATATCAAAACCTCAGGCCGTGGCCATCGAGAGTTCTTCCGTATCGTCGATCGGCATATTGCCGATATGTCGCGCCAGCAGCCCACCAACAATGATAAGAACTGCGATGCCGACAGCCACGGGGATAACGCCAAAGAGGTCGGTTGCGAGGCCTGCCAGCAATGTGGGCACCAGGCCGATAATGTTGCCGATAAGTCCCTGGCTGGCAATCACCTGTCCGCGCACGTAGCCCGGCGTACGGTGCAGCAAGATGGATCTTGCCGCGACGTTCACCACGCTCATTGCCATACCGGCCGGGATGGAGACGATCATCGTCAGGAAGACCGTGGGCGAGATGCGGATCACATCAGTCGCCTGGTCCAGTGGCAGGTGCAGCACATCGTTGAGGAACCAGTAGGTTTGCTCGATGAAGCCCAGTGCGAAGATACACACACCGAAAAGGCCCACCGCCAGGAAAGCAGCCGTGCGCTCGCCAATTGCCCGTGCAGCCGGTGGTGCCAACCGCAGCCCGATCACAAGCCCGACCGCCGCCGGCGCGAAAACGAACACCGTATTCTCCTTACTGGTGTTCAGCACGCGTTCCAGGTAGAACGGGATGATAACCACCAGCGCGCTCATGCCGACGCTCACCAGCACATCGTGGAAGATGGCTTCTGTAGTCGGCCGATCCTTCTTAATGAACTGCAGGCCTGCCGTGAGCGTTTGCACGAATCCACGTCGTTGCTTGCCCTTACTGGCGGATGAATGCACCGGAATAGATGGCAGCAGCAGTGTGCAGGCGCCAGCCACCAGCCAGAGCGATCCCGCGAGCACGAAAACGAGTTCTGCCCCACCAACAAGCAGCGCCAATGGAGCCAGCGCCGCCAGACCCACACCCTGGCTAATGGTAAGGGCGAGGTTATGCAGGCTCTGCGCTTCGGTGTAGCGTTCCTTTGATACGAGGTCGGCCAGCAACGATGCCTCAGCCGGAGAATAAAACTGGTGAATGATCCAGATGCCGATAGTACAGGCAAACACCGCCCCAAGACTTGGCTCAATGGCGACCATCGCCAACATGAACGCGAACCGGAACGCATTCAACATCGTCAACATGAAGCGGCGGCTGAAGTTATCCACCACCATACCGGCAGGGAGGCCAAGGCTCATACTGGCGATATTCGACGTTGCCACAAAGAGCGACACCGCGAACGAGCGTGCGCTCAAATCAATCACCAGGATCATGAGCGCGTACAGCAATGCACCCTGCGCAGTCTGGGAAAGGAGCCGTGATATCCAGAAGAGCCGGAACGTTGGGTTCTTGAGCAAAGATTCATCCGGCTCGCCCCGGCGCTCGCGGCGGACTCGTCTCGCCTTGCGAGATGCGTCGTCTCCCTTGCCGGTCAGCTCAACAGCGTGCTGGTTTCCAAAGAGGCCAGAGACCGGGCGCAGCTCAACCCCCACCGCCTGATGCTGGTGATCTACGTTCTCATCGATTTCGGGATAGTTAAGCGGCTTTTCCAAAATTCTCCGACGAATTCGCGATGTGGCTTTGGGCGAGGTGGTTCGGCGTCGCTGCCGCGATCGTAGCTCCGCGATGCGGCCTCTGGTTGTTTCGGATTGGGGTGTGTCGGACATCGAACCAGACCTCCCCGTGAAGGATCACGAATCGGAGTCGAACTCGATAAATGGTAGCAGGCTTTCAATACCGTTCTCGATCGCTTCGCGAGTGACATCCCAATCCGGCAGGATATCGATCAGCGTGACGATCAGGATGAAATCAGCAGCGATGAGGATGAATGCGATCGCGAGTGGTCCCAACATACCCAGGGTGCCCAGTATGCGGCCGAGCCCGGCGATATTGAGCCCGAAGAGGATAAAGAGTAACCATCCCAGGGCGAGAAGCCAGCCACCGAGCATGAAGCCATCCGGGTAGTCGATCTCTCGCCAGATAAGCACGCTGATGATTCCGATAAGGGCAACGCCGCCGGGAATGATCAGGATAGCCGCAAACGCCCAGGCACCTTTTACACCACGGGCTCCGGGAATATATTCATTATCCCGGCGCTGATGCGGCCAGGCACCTTCTACAGCAGTTTCAAGCGCTTGCAAGCTGAAGAGCAGCGCGATCACCACCAGAATCAAGAGCCACCACAACCAGGTATCAAATGGACCGGTTGGGATGCGGCTGGTATCAAACATTCACTCGTCCTGCCATGTTCGTGGCGGTCTGGCGGGCATCCGGGCGTAAGTACGGCGAGATCGGGATGCCTGCACGCGTACGCTACAGGATACCGCGAATAGAGGGTGGGCGTAGACTCGGCCAAACCGGCCCAATGCGCGTCGCCTTTGGCAACGCGCAGGTCGGGTCCACAAATTCGGGTATAGGTAAATGGATCTACATCAGCGGACGCAACGCTTGGCCGAGGCGCTGAACACCAAGCTCTATGCGATCCTCAGGCAGGGTGCTGAAACTCATGCGGAAGGTATTGTTCGACTCCCCGGCCGGGTCAAACCACTTACCCGGGAAGAAGATGGTGCCATGCTCGGCGGCCACGCGGAATAGCTCGTTCGCATCGACGTTGTCCGGAAGAGTCAGCCACACGAAGAAGCCGCCATCCGGCTTGCTCCAGTGGATGCCCTCCGGCATCTCGCGCTCCAGCGCTGCCAACATCACGTCGCGTCGCTTGCGATAGAAGTCTCGGGCCTCCTGGATGTGATCAATCAGGTAATCATCGGCCACTGCGTTGGCAACTGTACGCATCATTATGCGGTCGTTGCTGATATCGGCCACCTCCCGGGTGGCGAGAATCATTTTCGTGACCTCATCAGGAGCAATCACGTAGCCAACACGAATACCTGGCGCCAGCGTTTTGCTGAACGAGCCGAAGTGCAGAACTCGCTCATCAATCTGGCGGATTGAGGTAACCTCTTCGCCGCTGTAGCGCAGGTCTCCGTACGGATCATCTTCGAAAATGGCAACGTTGTGCTCGCGGCCGAGCTCGGTCATTCGCTGGCGACGATCCACTGGCATGGTGCTGCCAGACGGGTTCTGGAACGTTGGAATGGTGTAGATGACCTTGGTATTCGGGTTGGCGTTCAGGGCCTCTTCCAGCTTGTCCATACGCATGCCGTCGTCATCGGTATCGACGCCAATCACATCGACCTGGTAGGTGGCGAAGATCTCGAGCGCACCGAGGAACGTCGGGTTCTCGACGAGAATTGCATCGCCCGGCTCCAACATTACCCGGCAGGCGAAATCCAGTGCCTGGGTGGATCCGCTCGTCACGACGATGTTGTCGGCAGTTGCCGGGATTCCTCGCCTGGCCACATGCTGCGCAATCCATTCACGCAGGGGTGCGTATCCCTGCTGATCGCCATAGCCGAGTGAGTCGATCGATTCGTCCCACGCCCTCTGATTGGCCTCGCGCATGCGCTCGATCGGCAACATCTCTTTCGCCGGGGCACCATCGCCGAAGTACACGGGATCGTCATGCAGATCGAGCATGCCGAAGATATCGGTCCAGATACTCACACCGAATACGTTTGTACGCTCGGCAAAACGGTCGGACAGGGAACGAGTAGCAAGTTGATTCATTAGTGATAATCCTCACGGTACGGTTTCTCGGAAGTCAGGAACGCTGAGGGTTCGCTGGCCTGGATCGACCACACCGTTGGGATCGATCAGGCGCGCCTAGGCATCTCCGCGGGGATATACGCGCAGATGATACCTGTGGTCAGGAGTGCTCTTCGTGATGTGGAGCGCAAAAAGAGCGCATCGAGATGCATCAGGAAACTCCAGGGCTGATCGGAGGGCGTGTTCTGCCCGAATCTACTTATTACTATACGGTTTCCAACCTGTATGTATCAACTTTGCGAGTGTTATCCCTTGATTCCGCTGGAGACGAACGTATTGATGATCTGCTTTTGGAAAATCGCATAGATAATAAGTGGCGGTAAAGCAGCAATTGCGGCGGTTGCCATCATCGGCCCCCACATCTGTGCGGCCTCCTGGTTACCGGTAAAGAACTGCATCCCCGTTGCCAGGGTTTTGCTCTCGAAATCCTTGAGCACCAGCAGCGGCCAGAGATACTGGTTCCACGCACCGAGGAAGCTCAGGATCGTCACTACGGCAATAGCCGGCTTGACGTTTGGAATGATGATATCCACCAACATGCGGATGGAAGATGCTCCGTCCACGCGTCCTGCATCCACGAGTTCCTGCGGTAGCGTCATCATGTTCTGGCGCAGCAGGAAAACATAGAATGCCGTGGCCGGGAGCGACGGAATCACAACGCCTGCCCAGGTATCCATCCAGCCCAGGTTACTCACCATCACGTAGTTGGGCACAATGGTGACCACGCCGGGAACGATCATGGTTGCCAGCACAGCGGCGAAAGCAACGATTCGACCTCGGAACTGTAGCCGCGAGAACGCGTAGGCGGCTGGCACACTGATCAGGATCTTGCCGGCTGTAGTGAGCACGGAGATCCCGAAGCTGTTGGTAAGCCACTGCCGCACCGGGAAGAAGTTGAACGCATCCGGGAAGTTCTGCAGCGTGGGGTTGTCGATGATGAACCCCCACCCCTGCGTGAAGACCTCCTCGGCTGGTTTGAAGGACGTCGTGATCATCCAAATGAACGGGAATATGGTAATGAAGCACAGCACGATGGTGACGATGTGCACACCGTATTTACCGAATCTGTCGTGAACACGTGGGGCCGCGGTAACGCTATCCATAGTGGACAAACCTCTCGCCAAACCGGAACTGGAGCCACGTGAGGAACACTGTGACCACGAAGATCACTACGCTCAGCGCTGCAGCCGAACCGATCTGGAAATACTGGAATCCTTGTTGATAGAGGTAGTAAATGATGTTGGTTGTGCTTTCGAACGGTCCACCCTCGGTGAGCAAGTTAATTGCGCCAAACACATCGTCATTGACGGAAATAACCGTGGTTACCAGCACGAAGAAGAACGTCGGTGTGATGAGCGGGAACCGGATCGATTTCATAATCTCCCAGTTCGAGGCACCATCAAGCTGGGCGGCCTCCACTACATCGCTGGGTACGGCTTCCAGCGCTGCCATGTAAAGCAGCAAATGGAACCCGAGCGTTTTCCACGTAGCTACGATGATGATGGACCAGATGGCGTAATCGCGGTCGCCGAGCCAGCTGATGTTGTCGATACCAACAACGTTCAGCAGTTTGTTCAACACGCCATAGTGGGAGTTGAATATCCACATCCACATAACGGCACCCACCGAATAGGCGATGACCGTCGGCGAGAAAAGCATTACGCGGTACGAGCCCTGGGCCCGCGACTTCCGGATAGGCCACAACAGCAGTGCAATACCTAATGGCAGGAAGACCTGTAACGGTACCAGCGTTACGAAGTAGATAACGGTACCCCGCAAGCTGCGGATAAAGCGCGGATCCTCCAGCAATCGCTGGTAATTGCCAAGGCCAACGAAATCCATATCCGGCCGGACGAAGTTCCAGTCGTAGAACGACAGGTACGTCTGGTAGATGAGTGGCCAATAGATAAAGAGCGCAATGAGGATAAGCAGCGGTGCTACCAGGAGCCAGGGGGTTGCATTCTCCATCAATCGATAGAGCGATATTTTGCGCTTCGGCGTCGAGACGGCACGCGTAGTCTCCGCCGTGGGCGCGATAGTTGTCTGATGGCTTGCCATCCGGAGGTCGCCTCACCTGAAAGGCATCGTCTCCGCGGCTTGTACCGCGGGAGACGATGCGCTTTCGCTAGCCGTATTACAAACCGAGGATCATGCTTACTTCTTCGACAGCGGCATTGGTCCCCTCTTCGACGGAAACGTCGTTGGCCCAAATGCGCTCGCAGTACACATCCCAAACACCACTGGCTTCGGCACCGCGGTCACTTGGCCATTGGGTCTCACTGGTGAGTCCCTCGTTGTACTGGATGTAGGCAGCTTCCTGGCCTTCGAGCACTGGCAGGTCGTGGTTGGTGATGTTGAGGTATCCAACTTCCGACCAAATGCTGTAGGCCTCTTCGCTGAGGGAGAACTTCATGTACTCCCAGGCAGCGTCCTGCTGCTCCTGCTCGCGGGCGTACATGCCGATGAAAGAACCACCGACAGATGAGATGCGTTCCTGGTCGCCAAAGGTCGGGAACGGCAGCGTTCCGAACTCAAATGGCGCCTCGTTCTGGATACCGCGCAGGCTTGCAACGGACGCCTGCATGAATGCGCTCACACCAGCCATCCAGTTCGGGCGCTTCTCGGAGCGTGCCGCATGATCATGGAATCCGGCGGCGTCCAGATCCGCGATGGTTTGCATCGCTTCCATGGAGACATCGCTGTTCATAGCCGGCACGCCATCTTCCAGCACCGAGCCACCGTTGGACTGAATGAGCGTCTGGGCCGGCCAGTCGAGGTTCGTGGTGAACGAGAAGACGGGGTTACCCTCGCCCAGCACTTCCTGGATAGCCGGGGCATGCTCGGCAACGCTTTCCCAGGTGGCCCAGGCTTCTTCCGGATCGATTCCGGCCTGCTCCATAACTTCGGCGTTGTAGTACCAAATCGGTGTGGAGAAGGCGTATGGCACACCGAGGATCTCGTCTTGCTCAGTGGTCACCAGCGGGTGCACATCGGGGCTGAGCAAGTCCATAAACTCGTTCACGCCATCGCCGTACAGCTCGCCGAGGTTCTGAATTCCAAGTCCCTCTCGCGCTGTGTAGAGGAACGCCCACGGGGTGATCATGAGGGCTGGCACATTGCCCGCGGCCATTTCGGCCTGGACGGTCTGCATGGTTTCCATGTAACCGCCGACGGTGATTGAGTTAACGCGAATATCGTTCTGCGATTCGTTGAACAGGTTAATCACCCGCACGCTGGGGTGCTCCTCATCGGGAGCCTGCTCGCCCGGAGGCGTACCCCAGATGTGATAGAAGTCGATTTCCACCGGTGCATTCTGGGCGCGGATAACATTCGGGACGCTGAACACAGTGGAAGCAGCGCCAACGGCGGCGGCTCCACCAATAAACTTGCGACGATTGATAAGCGACATTGTTGTTTCTCCTGATCGACTACTGATGGACACCGCTAACGTCACGGTGTGATTCCCGATACGCGAGCACGGCCTCTGCGCAGGCGCGGTCGAGCACAACAGAGTTCGCCAATCCGTTTCCCAATACGGCATGGAGTGACGCTCCGCGATCGGCTCCGCTGGTAACGGCGATCACTTCCGGGATCGTCCGCAACACATCGAGCTCGATACTCAACACGCGTTCTCGCAGCGGGTGCTCTACCTCGTTGCCGTCGGCGTCTATAAACCGACCGCACAACTCTGCGATGGCATCCTGTTTTTCGAGATCCTTGCGGGCACGTTTGTTGAGAACCTTGTGCTCAACGAACATGGAATCGTTCACGCTCCCGATGCCGATCATGGCTTGGTGCAGCTTGCCGAAGGTTCGCCACATCGCCTCTACCTGATCGTGTTGCATCATGGACTTCCGTGCCTCGAGGTCCTTTACGAACGCCGGTACGTGCAACATATGCACACGGCCGTTCAATCGCTTGCCGAGGGCGCGGGTGACTTCCTGTGGTTCGTTGGCCCCGGGAGTAGTTGCCACGGCACCCATCAGTTGATAGATGCCCATACCATCCATTCCGGATTGATACGGAATAGCTCGTACCAGTTCCCCCAACGTACGTCCTCCGGTAACGCCAATACGACGACCAGAGGTGAACCAGGAGCACACTTCCGGAGCCGCAAAGCGCGCCAATGCACGGCGCGTGGCGGTTACGGAGCCGGCGACGTCCCGCACGACAACTGCCCGACGCAACCCGAATGTGGAGATCAGCCTGGCTTCCAGCTCGCGATCCCGGGGATCGTACTCATCCACCGAAATCCGCACGATGCCTCGCTCACGTGCAGTTGTCAGCATGCGGGAGATGGTGGATCGCGAAATCTGATAGAGATCGGCGATCTCCGATTGCGCCATTCCATCCAGGTAATACATGCGGGCAACAGCGGTGAGCTGCTCTGCTGAATCAGTCACGGGTTCCTGTCCGACAAGTATCCGATCCACATCCGGATGCCGGGATGAAGAAGGGATTCCGACCAACATCGGCACCGTAGCGCCGCGCACACTTGTGCTCTCCAACCATCTGCCCTATTCGCCCGCCAATTATGAAAGAACTGATATCAACCGGTTATAGAGATGTAAAATCACCCCAATTTGCACATATGTGCATGCACAGAGGTTCACTTTCAGGCAGTGCAGGCGGATACTCCCGGCAACGGATACGCTGCGTTGGTCATTGGAGGATGAGCATGTCGATTGAAATAGTTGGTCATCGTGGGGCGCGGTTTGAAGCGCCAGAAAATACACTGGAAGGCTTCCGCCATGCGGCGGCACTCGGTATCACCACCATTGAGCTGGACGTTCACACCACTGCCGACGGCGAGTTGGTTGTGATCCACGATGCCACGGTTGACCGCACCACAGATGGTACTGGCGAAGTGAACAAGCTGACCCTGGCGGAGATCAAGGAACTGGACGCCCGGAGCATTCACACACTCTGGCCAGAGCCAGTACGGGTACCGACGCTCGGCGAGACGCTGGAAACATTGCGTGACATGCCGGGGATGGAAATCGAGATCAAGAAAGATACACGGGAGAACCTGGACCACGTTGTGCCCGCAGTGATCGAGCAGATACGGGCTTCCAATCGCGGCGAGGGGACGTTCATTACCTCGTTCGAACCGTACGTCATGGAATTGGCGCAACGGCTGGCTCCGGAGATCCAGCGTGGGTTCATCGGTGATTACTCAAAGGAGCCCACCTGGTACCTCGCGAACCATTTCGAGGTGGGCAAGATCGGCATTGGCTCGCGCCACGCAACGCCGGACAACGTCGCCCGCGCCAAAGCCGCCGGATACCGCGCTGTGGCCTGGCCCTGCAACGATGAAGACACCGTACGATTGGTGAAAGCGTGCGGGTTCACAGAGGTCTGCACCGACGCACCATCAATCATCGCCCCGATGTTTGGGAAACGTTTGAATGAGGTAGGCTAGCGTTCAGCCAGAAGCTCATGGGCGATTTCGCGGGCGCGTTCGACGTCATCTGGAGCGAGGTCACCCTCGATCACCATCTCGCGCAGGTGGTCTTTCACTTCGGCGATCCAGCGTCCCGGTGGGCGGTCGAACATGGCCATGAGTTCGTTACCGTCTATCGGGCTCTGAATTTCACTGATCACCTGCTCTGCCTCGATCCGGGCGATATGCTGCCGAAGTTGCTCCACGCGCTCGCGTGCCCGCCGTTGCTTGTGCGCCTTGCCACTCGTGACATCTGCCGCTGCGAGATCAATGAGATCGTCGAGTACATCACCGGCCTCAAGTGCGAGCCTGCGCACTGCGGCATCGGTCCATGTACTGGCATCGTAGACGCTCGGGCGTTGGTGGAGTTCCACCAGCCGGGCGACGTGTTGCTCGGTTCGCTTGTCTGCCTTGAGGTTACGCAACAGCTTCCGCGCCTGGCGGGCGCCAACGAGTTCGTGCCCGTGAAAGTGCACCTCACCACGGTCATCGACCGATCGCGTTTGTGGCTTGGCGGCATCGTGCAGCAATGCAGCCCAACGCACGGTGGGGCGGTTGACACTCTGCTTCACGACCCGTTTTGTATGCTCCCACAAGTCCTTTTCACGATATGGTCCTTGCGTACCCATAGCCTCGTTTGCCAGTCCTTGTAGCTCTGGCATGGCCACTGTGAACAACCGGGTATCGAGCAGTACCTGCAGTCCTGCATCCGGGTAATCGCCGGTGAGGAGCCGGGTGAGTTCGTTGTACATACGCTCCTTGCTAATGTTTCGAAGCGTATGTGCCTGCCGAACCATCGCGTTGAACGTGTCGATTTCCACAGTGAAGCCGAGTTGGCTCACGAACCTGGCAACTCTCAGGAGACGGAGCGGATCCTCCATGAAGCGATGGTCGGGATCGCCAACCGCACGGAGCGTCGCGATTTCGATATCGGCGCGCCCGTAATAGGGATCGATAATCGCACCGGTCTCAACATCAATGGCAATGGCGTTGACAGTAATGTCACGTCGACTCAGGTCGGCGGTGATGTCCTCGCCGAACTCCACATCGGGATGACGATCCCCCGGCTCGTAGGTTTCACTACGAAACGTGGTGATCTCAAGCGGGATGCTCTCTTCGCCCACCGGCAGCACAACGCCGATCGTGCCGTACTTCTCGCCAATGTCGTAAATCGAGGAGCCCGGAACCGCCTCCCCGATCTCGCGCGTTTGGGAAGGAATCGCGTCAGTGGTGAAATCGAGGTCAGTTGGCGGCGTTCCGAGCAGCAGGTCGCGCACGGGGCCGCCTACCAGGTAGAGTTCCTTGCCGGCCTTTTCAAACGATTCAGCCAGCACACGCACCACCTGGGCATGCTGCGGGTTGAGTTTCTGCAGCAAGGCGTGTCCGTTTGTCGAGGTGCTGGGCAAGGCTAATAACTCCAAAAATACTCACCAATTCCGGCTGAAAGTGTACACCTGTAAAGAGCGAAGACACCCGGAGAGGAGCGACCTGGACGTTACTCGCCCGTCTCCTCGTCGTCAATCAGCGGTGTATCCGTTACCGTCACACCGTGTATCTGCAGGGCATTCAGAATCGGGCCCGTATTCGGAAACGAGAGTACATAGCGGCGGTGGTCGTGCGTTTCCAGCATGATGCCGTGAGGCGGGTTGCCGCCAAGCAAGATACCGTTGCGAGATTTGGCCAGGCCCTTGATCCCCCATCCCGCAAAATCCTGCATGGGATTGAACTCAACCTCAATGGCGTAGCGAATCTCGCTGATATCCAGCGTGCGCCAGTAAAGTGGAAAAAATCCCAGCCGCACCTTACCCGGTTTAATGCTGATCCAGTTGTACAGCGGAACCAGGATCAGGAACGCGCCGATCATCACGGCGTTGCCAATGAGCCGATCGGTGGAACTTTGATCGTCTACGAAGTTGATCGGTATCAACAACACGAGCAACGGTGCCACCATGACGAGGAACCATGCGAAAAACGAACCACGCCACATCCAGTTTCGCCAGGTCATGCGCTGCCTCGCTCAATGAGCTTGTCGATGAGCTCGCCGAGCCTGTTGCGATCGGTTGAAGAAAGCGGAGCGGTAACGGCCTCTGCCGCCTCGTCCAATTCCGACCGCAGTTGCGGCAGCAACTCGGTGCCCTGCCTGGTTAGCAC
>CAZGML010000037.1:0-26606 GCA_964526965.1 uncultured Sphaerobacteraceae bacterium
AAGCACTCTCTCATATACTCACAGTCGACACCAGAGCCTTGGACAACGGCGATCATGGCGGACTGGATAGGCCTTTTACAGTGGATTGGAGACTCCCACGTGGATACCAAACAGGACATCTTTTTCGATCTTGCAGCCAAAGTGAGCGAGGGTAAAATCTCTCGACGCTCTGCCATCCAGCGCGGAACCGCCGTCGGCCTGGGCGCCGCCAGCCTGATGGCGCTCGGTGCCATGCCGCTGGCCAGTGCGCAGGATTCCACCCCGAATCCGGACGCCAAACCAGGCGGTACCCTTCGCGTTGGCCTTTCTGCAGACCCTGCAGAACTCGATCCTGCCAAGACCCGCCTGACCGCCGCCTGGCACGTTATTGAGCACGTGTACAACTGCCTCGTAACTACCAACCCAAGCCTGGAGCCGGTGCCAGACCTGGCCGAAAGCTGGGATATTTCCGACGACGCACTCACCTACACGTTCAAACTGCGCCAGGGCGTACTCTTCCACAACGGCCGTGAGTTCGTTGCCGACGATGTGAAGTACACCTACGAGCGCATTCTCGATCCGGAAACGGCTTCGCCTTCCCAGCCGGACCTCGAGAGCGTTGAAAATATCGAGGTGGTGGATGATTACACCGTCGTCATCACCCTGAGCTCACCGGACAGTTCGTTCCTGGCCAAGCTGATGAACAGTTCGCTCGCTATCGTTCCATCGGAAGTGGTGGAAGCTGAGGGCGACCTGATGAACACCATGGTTGGTACGGGTCCGTTCAAGTTCGTTGAATACGTACCGAACAGCATGGTTGTAGTGGAAGCCAACCCCGATTACTTCGAAGAAGGGCTGCCCTACCTGGATGGTATCGAGTTCCAGATCGTGCCAGATAACACCGCTCGCACGACGGCGCTCACCAGTGGAACCGTTGATTTCATCGAGTACGCCCCGGCGCAAGACCTGCCGATTTTCGAGGGGGACGACACGATCGTTATTGCCGGCGACCAGAACACCAACATCCGCTACTTCGCCTTCAACGTAGAGCGCGAACCGTTCTCCGATGTCCGCGTTCGCGAGGCGATCAGCATGGTTGTCGATCGCGGCCCGATTATCGATGCCGCCATCTTCGGAGCCGGCCAGCCGACCAATATCCTCTTCCCGGAAACCTACTGGGCCGGTTACGAGAGCGATATCCCCGAGCCGGATATCGAAGGAGCTCGTGCGCTGCTGGAAGAAGCCGGCTACCCTGATGGATTCACCACCGAACTGCACAGCTGGAGCGAGTATCCGTTCCTCTCCAACGCCGCCATTGTGCTGCAGGAGCAGTTGAAGCAAATCGGCATTGAAAGCGAACTGCGCTTCGAAGAGAACGCCACCTACCTGGCGAACTACTTCGCCAGCGAGTTCGACATCTCTGTTACCGGCACCAGCGCCTACGTGGACCCGAACGATGTGGTCCAGGCCAACTTCCTCTCCACTTCGGAGACCAACGCAGCACGGTACGCAAGTGAGGAAATGGACTCACTGATCGAAGCCGGCATGACCGAGACCGATCAGGAAGCTCGCGCCGAGATCTACAAGGAAATCCAGGAACTGATCAAGGCTGACAAGCCCTGGGTTAACCTCTTCATTGCCAGCCAGTACGAGGCCATGAAGGATTTCGTGAAGGACTACGAGCACTTCCCGACCGGTTCCAACTTGAGCCTGAAGAAGGTTTGGCTGGATCAGTAAGCGGCATCTGCTGAACACATAGCGACTCAGATCAGCCGCCCCGGACGAATATGTGTCCGGGGCGGCTCTCGTTTTCACAATGGCAAGAACTGATAAGCCAAGGCTCCCCGCATTCTGTAGAGTGGCTTCATGGCCGTACGCGTGCAGGCTATTCGAAATCGACACGGATTGGAGCAACGAATGCAACCAAATTATTTCCACGATGAACCAGCCACCAATGTCGAGTTCCGGCAGGTGGGCGAGATCCCGACAATCGTTCAAAAAGCCACAGACCACCCGATGACGGACATGGCGGAGATTTTCGACAGCACCTTCTCGGCGCTGATGCCGATGCTGCAAAACGGGGAGATCCAGCCCACCGGTCCGGGCTTTGCACTTCACTATCGGCAACCGACGGATACAGCAACCTTCGGGGTTGGGCTACCGGTGGATACACCTCTCGACTCAGCCCGATCGACTGATACTGGCGTGGTGCTGGAGCCAGAGACAATTCCGGGCGGTCAGATCGCCCGCTACAGTCATATCGGCTCGTATGATGGCTTACCGGACGCCTGGGGAACCTTCATGGAGGGAATCATCGCAGCGGGCAAGCAGCCAGCGCTCCCCTTCTGGGAGATCTACGTCACCGAACCGACGCCAGATACAGACCCCGCAACATTGCGGACCGACCTGGTTACGCTGATATCCGACTAATTACATCGAAACGGATCAGTGATCCATGATGAACTTGAAGGAAAGATCCTCGCCGCTGTACTCCGGATGAGCGGTTTCAAAATAATCTTCCAGGTTGCCAAGGAAAATCCCGGTTTGACGCGCAGCCTGGAAGATTTTGTGGTCCTGGGTCACCAGTTTCAGCTTGTGAACGGCGTCCCGAATCGGTGCCAGCACAATCTGGTCGTTCTGCAAGGCAACCATGTGACCAAATTTTCCTTGATCGTACGCATCAATGGCACGGGTTCCGAAACGTTTGCTGAGAATACGATCTTGCGCACATGGTGAGCCGCCGCGCTGCGTGTGGCCAAGAACCACGTTGCGCATCTCAAACTCGTTTGGCGCCAACTCTTCGACCTGCCGAATGAGTTGCTCGGAGATTCCGGAATAGATGACTTCGCTGGTGGCCGTGCTGTCTCGCGTTATTGCCTGGCCGTCCATTTTAAACGACTCACTCACAACGATCACCGTGGAATCGCGATGGCTCGCACGTCGATGCCGCAGGAACGTGACGATATCCTCCGTGCTGGTTGGGAACTCCGGCAACAGAATGGCATCGGCACCGGAAGCGAGCCCGGCATACAAACTGAGCCAACCGGCATTACGGCCCATGCATTCCACAAAAAAGATGCGGTTATGGCTGAAAGCCGTGGTCTGAATTCGATCGACGGCTTCCACCGCCACCTGCACCGCCGATGCAAAGCCGAAGGTGACATCCGTGGTGGAGAGATCGTTATCAATCGACTTGGGAATGCCGATCATTTTCACGCCGTAATCGGCAAGTTGCCGGGCGCCCGCGAGCGTACCGTCGCCGCCGATAACCAACAGCCCATCGATGCCGAGTGCATCGATCGAATCCTTACACGCCTGGAGCACATCCGGATCGATCCGCTGGACCTCTCCGTGTCCAACCTTGGCGGCAAATCGTCCGCGATTGGTGGTGCGCAGCACGGTGCCACCGAGGTTCTGGATGTGAATCGCCTCGTCGTACCCGAGTTCGATGTACTTGCGATCGATCAGGCCTTCCCATCCGAGTTCGAAGCCGACAAACCGGTATCCTGCCCGGATGCCGGCAATAACAGAGGAGGCGATAACGGTGTTCATGCCGGCACAATCCCCGCCACTATTGATAATCCCGATTGTTTTACCGTTGAATTCGGCAGGCATTGGCCACCACCTTTTTGGGCGTTTGAGATTCGAACGTCACTGCCACCAATCATAAATGGCGCAGCACACGCTCCGTTCCACAATGCCATTCATGATAAAGAACGGGTTCTCATGGTTCCATTCTATTAACGTGAGTCACCTTATTGCGGCTTGATAGTGATTGGGTTTGTACCCGGGTGAAACGAATTCGTCACCCCGGAAGTTCGGGTTAACCGGAAGGAAGCGGCAATTGGGTCGCTGCTACACTTCTGCTGTGCCCGAAACTGGGGCTTCAACTATGTACATCACGAAACGAGGCATGAAACACAGATGAGTGATGCCACGAGTACAACGTCGGAATCTCACGCAGACCGTCCGGTGATAGAAGCGCGGAACTTCACCAAGAGATACGGCAAGTTCACTGCGCTCGATTCCATCAACCTCTCAATCCCACAGGCATCTGTAGGGTTACTCGGTGCCAACGGCGCCGGTAAATCCACGCTTATCCGCAGCCTGCTCGGCATTATTAAACCGACGAGTGGCGACGCCAGCGTGGTGGGATACAACACCAGAACACACGGTATCAAAGTCCGCGAGAACGTTGGCTACATGCCGGAGGCCGATGCATTGCCAATGGGCACCACGGCGGCCGATTTCGTTGGCCACATGGCGGAAATGAGCGGCCTGCCACCGCGACAGGCTCGCCAGCGCGCCAGCGATGTGCTGCAGCAAGTGGGGCTTGGAGAAGAGCGCTATCGCCTCATCAACGGCTTCAGCACCGGTATGCGACAGCGCGTGAAGCTGGCGCAGGCGATTGTGCATGATCCCAGGCTGGTGTTCCTCGACGAACCCACCGCCGGCCTCGACCCGCAAGGGCGCGACGAAATGCTGGAGCTCGTGGAGCGCATCTATAACCGCATGGGTATTAGCGTGATGTTCAGCTCGCATATCCTCGAAGACATCGAGCGGGTGTGCGATTACGTTGTCATCCTCGACCAGGGACGCGTTCTCGCCAGCCAAAGCCTGAAACATGATGACGACAATCTCGGCGAGGTTGTAGTGCAGGTAGATGGAAACCAGTCGGCTTTTGCCGCCACCCTGCAGGCACGAGGCGCGTACGTGCGGGAAGACGAAGACCCCGCCACCGGCCAGCCGCTGATTATCGTGGATGTGCACGAAGAACGGATGTATGACCTGATCCGCGATGTCGCGGTGGAGCAGCGGGCAGTAATTCGCAAGTTACGGTCGCGCTCGCGTAGCCTGGAAGACCTCTATCTCGGTAGTATCCATTCCGTTGGCGAGGTGCAAAATGTCGGCTAACCCCGGGTTCACGCAAGAACCAGATACCCGCTACGGTGAGGTTTTCGACCGTGGCTATGCCCATTACGATGGGCCACGCCGCGGGCGGCGCGGCGCCATTACCTCGCTGATTGGTTACTCCATGAAGCGGGCTATGGGCATCCGCAAGAGCTGGACGGCGAAGGTGATGCCATTCATTCTCTACGTGGCTGCCACTATCCCACTCATTGTGATCATCGGCATCGCTGCGGTGCTGCGATCGATCGGTGACCTGGATGCCGTTCAACAGATGATGGGCGAACAGGGCATTGGTGGGTACACCTCCTACTTCACGTTCATCTTCACCATGCTCGGGCTCTTTGTGGCGATTTGCGCACCGGAAATGATTTGTGTTGACCGCCACGAGCGGACGCTGCCACTCTATTTCAGCCGCGCAATCAACCGCGTGGACTACGTGTCTGCAAAAATCGTCGCAATGACCTTGTTGGCGATGACGATGACCGCCCTGCCAGGTGCCATTCTCTGGCTCGGCTATCAACTCACTGAGGAAAATACACGCCAGGCGATGGTGGATAACATCGGCGACCTCGGAAAAGTATTGATTCTCGGCTTCCTGACGTCGCTCATGTATGGCACCATCGGCCTGATGATCTCCTCGTTTACCAACCGCAAGGGCATCGCCATTGCCGGCATCCTCATCGGATTCCTGGTATTGGCAGGCATTGCCCACGGACTGGCAGCCGCGCTGGAAAGCTATGACTGGAGCCGATGGCTGCTGCTGCTCGATGCGACCGTGGTGGTGACCGCGCTGAGCGACCACTTCTTCAACGATGTTCGGGGCAACCCGTTTATCGAACGGCTGGATGTAACCCAGACCCAGGCAATTCTGATTATGTTGGGCATTTCGCTGGTGGCTGCCCTTATTCTGCGGTGGCGTTACGCCCCGCAGGACGATGCATAGGGGGAGCAAACGATGGCTGTTGAACAGGAAAACCAACCCAAAGCCGTAACCGGCCAAGGCGATGCCGTTTCGATTCGCTTTGATGGAGTGAGCCGCTGGTTTGGCGATATCGTCGCGCTGAGCGATGTCAGCTTCAGCATCGGGCCCGGCGTTACCGGACTCCTCGGGCCAAACGGCGCCGGTAAAAGCACGGCCCTGAAAATCATGGCGGGCCTGCTGCCTCCCTCCAGCGGAAGCTCAGAGATCATGGGCAAGCCAGCACGAGCCGACATCTCCGCCTACAGCGAACTCGGCCTGGTTGCCGAGCACGAAATTATCTACCCGTTCCTGAGCGGACGCGAATACGTGCACCTCAATGCGAAACTGCAAGGCATGAAAGACGCCAAAGCGGCGACTGAACAGGCGATTGACCTCGTTAACATGCAGGATGCCGCCAACCGCAAGGTCGGCGGCTACAGCAAGGGCATGCGGCAACGTATCAAAATCGCAGGCGCCCTTGTGCATGATCCAGATGTGATTTTGATGGACGAGCCGCTTAATGGAACCGATCCGGTGCAACGGGCAGAGATCATCAAGTTGATTCGGCAACTCGGTCGCGAGGGCAAAACCGTTGTGGTGAGTAGCCACGTGTTGGTAGAAGTCGAACGGTTCGCGCAGGACATCCTGGTGATCATCGATGGCAAACTGGGCGCCGCGGGTGACTACCACGCGATTCGCGATCGTATCGATTCCCACGACCATGAGATCCGCATTGTGTCGTCGGATTCGCGTGCACTGGCCGGGTTGCTCTTTAGCCAGCCAATGGTGAGCGGCGTGCAGATAGACCGTCAGGATCGACTATTGGTGCAAACAACAAATGTGCGTGAGTTCTTCCGCATGGTGCCCGCAGCGGCACAGCACGGCGATATTCACCTGTTTGAAATGCAGACGACAGATGACTCGCTCCAATCGGTATTCAGCTACCTGGTGAACCAGTAGGCCATCGGGCAAATACGGAGAACCACGTGACTATAACAGCACTCACAATTCGCCAGTTCCTGAAGAGCCGATCACTGATTGTTATTACCCTGATCTGCCTGATACCGCTGGCCATCGCGATTATTCCGCATATCGTCGGCGACATGCCGAGTGTTCGCAGTTTGCGCAGCAATATGGCGAACCTCATTTTCCTGAACCTGTACGCAACGCTGCTGATGCCGATTTCGGTGCTGGTACTGAGTTCGGCAGCGTTTGGCGATGAGATCGACGACAAGACGCTGTACATCCTGGCACTGAAGCCGATGAGCCGATTTCGCATCGTGTTCGAGAAGTTCGTTGCGGTTTTGGGCGTTGCGATACCTGTGGTATGGGGAAGCATCGTTATTGTGTGGGCCGTGCACTCCTGGGGCTACTACAGCGAGCTGCAGGATATGATTTGGCCGATGCTGGCCGGAAGCCTGGTAGGCATTGCCGGGTTCGGAAGTATTTTTCTCACGGTCAGCCTCTTCGTGCGCCGCACACTCCTGCTCGGGATGTTCTATGTCACGATCTGGGAAGGTGCCCTTAGCGGATTCCTGCCAGGTATCCGAAGCTTTAGCATCAGTCACTACGGACGCAGCATGTTCTCCAACCTGCTGGATGATGCGAGGATCGCTGTCGATGGCGCTGCCGACACCACGCGCGTCATCACGACTATTGTGATCATCGTCGTTGTCGCCCTCGGGCTCGGTACCTGGCGCCTGAAAACAATGGCTATCGATTAACTGCCGGCCATTATGGAGACAACATAGGCTATCAGCACGGCGTTATAGAGAAACGATGTGGCGGAGTGAATCGTGACCAACGCCCGCATGTGGGGTGTTGTTACCTGCACATCCGAGGTCTTGAATCCGGCTCCAATAGCGAATGCATGATACGTGAACTCGACCAGGCCTGGCTCTTCCGTCTTCGGAAAATCCGGGCCTGGTTCACCTTCCCCCGTGTGCCAGGTGTCGGCGTAGAGTCGGCTGAACCCAAGCTGCAAGAGCAGCCACGCCAATATCAGACTGGCTGCCGATAACATCCTGGAGAAACCGGCAAAGTCGGTGAGGTCGGCATTGCGCGTGACGATAATGGCGGAGACAACACCCAGGGTGCTTGCCGCCCCGATGACGAAAACGTCGAGGTGGAATGATTTACCCCACGTTCCCCGGCGCGGACTATCTCCTGGCAGGAGAATCTGATTCTGTTCAGATGATTTCACGGCCCGGAGCAGGCGGACTACCGACACTATCAGGTACACCAAAGCAGCTACTGCCCACGCCAGAAGGAGCCAGACAGACAGGTTTGGCCCGCTGACCGCGACGCCGACCCCGCCCGCCAGGACGAGAAGGGCTTCGAACGGGATGGCCAGCTTTCTGCTAATCAATGTCGTACGGTGGGAGTTCGACCGAGATTCCGATTCCACCAATTGTTATCCTCATTTCTAACAAGGAAACCTGATAAACGCGTTCGCATCACGAGAAAGGCTCTCCATGTACGACACTCCTGTTTGGTTTGAATCTTCGCGAGAAATGAGCTTCGGGCTCATGATTCCCATGCGGGAAGGTTCAATGGGCGGGGCAACTCCGCGCTTTACCGATGTGGTAACGATGGCGCAAACAGCCCAGGCTGTTGGATTTGAAGCAATGTGGTTTGCGGATCACCTCAGCTTTCAGCAAGACGATGAAACAATCGGCACCTGGGAAGCCTGGACGTTGATGGCAGCTATCGCAAATGCTGTGCCCGATGTACAAATCGGTCCGTTGGTGACATGCGCCGGATTCCGCAACCCTGGCCTGGTAGCCAAAATGGCCGAAATGATAGATGAAATCAGCAATGGTCGTTTCATTCTTGGCATGGGTGCCGGCTGGAACAAGGCCGAATACGAGCAGTTCGGATTTCCGTTTAGCTATCGCGCCAGTCGGTTCGAGGAGAGTGTCCAGATCGTTCATGACCTGCTGCGCGAGGGCGAGTCCACATTCGAAGGACGCTTCTGGCAAACAAAAGAAGCAATCAACCAGCCTCGCGGGCCACGACCAGGCGGAGCGCCGCTCCTGATCGGGAGCAATGGCGACCGGCTGGTACACAGCGTCGCCAAATTCGCCGACGCCTGGAACAGCGACTGGCAACAATCGGTGGATGACTACCCTCCCTTGCTCGCCAAGCTGGATGCCGCGTGCGACGAGATCGACAGGCCGCGGGAGAGTTTAATCCGCACCGGCAGTGTCCGATTCACAACCGACACCTCGGATGATGACGTGCAACGCTATCTCCATGGCGTACGTGATCTCGGCCTGAAGCACCTGGTGATCGGCCTGGAGCCACGCACAAATGACGCAGTTAGCTGGTTTGGTGAGCAAATAGCCCGTTTCGATATCGGGTAAACGCGGACACAAACCGTCAGGGGTATTGGCTACTCTCTCATTATCAGGCGAGAAATCAACGTAAGAACGTGCGCCTGTGGAAGAGAAGGGACCCCCTCATGTCTGAACTGATTTTCGATAGTATCGCAGTCGATTGTCCGGATGCGATTGCCCTGGCGAGTTTTTATTCCGAGTTCCTCGGCGCGGAAAATCGCGGCGACTTCTTCTACCTGCCGGGCGGGATGGTTGAGGTCTGGTTCCAGCAGGTCGAGGATTACCGAGCACCAACCTGGCCGACGCAGGAACGGGGACAGCAGGTTCATTTCGACATCACAGTGCCGGATATCGAGGCTGCCATTGAACGCGCCGAGGAACTTGGAGCCAGGCTTACTGAACGGCGTAACGGCTATCACTACCCGATCCTGCTCGATCCCGCAGGTCACCCATTCTGCCTAATTGCGGGGCCAGAAAATGCGGCGCCTACGATCCAGTCATATGTCATCGATTGTGACGATTCACCAGCCCTTGCCAGGTTCTACCAGGGACTTGTTGGTGGGGAGATCAGGGGCCAATCGGACTGGGTAGATATCGTGCGGCCGGGCGACGTGGGGCTCTCGTTCCAGGAGGTAGATGGGTATCAGCCGCCCACCTGGCCGACCCAGGAGCGCGGCCAGCAAATCCATATCGATTTCCACACAAGCGATCGGCAGGAACACGTGCATCGCGCCGGGGAACTCGGTGCGGAACGGCTGGAAGTGAACAAGGGGTTCACGGTAATGCTGGATCCGGCCGGTCACCCCTTCTGCATTTGTGACGCCCAGGAGTAAGAAGGCTACTCCGATTGGCGGGACTTTCTCGCAGCGTTTCGACGGCGCCGGGCCAACCATGGCGGAAGGTCGATTTTGGCACCGTCGCGGCTCTCCACCTCAAGGTCGTAGTATGTGCCGATTTGATCCAAAAGCTGGGCACGCTGTGCTCGCTCCCATGCCCGGCTTTCCCGGCTGAAAGCAAGCCAGGTTGCCCAGCACATGAGCAACATCACCACACTGAACGGCAGGGCGATCAGGATCGCCGCGGTTTGCATTGCGGTGAGTCCACCTCCCATCAACAGCGAAGCTGCCAGGATCGACGTTGCGATGGTGAAGAATGTACGAACCCAGGCGGGCGGTTCCTGATTACCGCCAGTGGCGACCATGCCCATTACAAGCGCTCCGGAATCCGACGACGTGATAAAGAAAACACCGACCAACACTATTGCGCCTGTCAGCAATACTGGCGTGCCAGGGAGCTGATCGAGCAAGAGGAAGAAGGCTCCCTCCATATTGACGGTTCCATCTGGCTCCGTCATAGTGCCTGGACTGCGATGCTCATACAACAATGCAGATCCGCCAAGTACGGCGAACCACAAAATGCCGATCATGGTTGGAACGAGCATGACGCCAGCTGCGAACTGGCGCACGGTGCGGCCACGGCTTACCCGGGCGATAAAGACACCGACGAAGGGTGCCCAGGAAATCCACCATCCCCAGTAGAACGACGTCCACTGGGCTTGCCACTCTTCACCGGCAGTGCCCTGGAATGCGCTCACGGTAAAGCTCAGATCGATGAAATTGTGGAGATACGCGCCGATCGATTGCACCCATTCTCGCAAGATATACTGGGTTGACCCGGCCAGAAGAATAAACACCAGCATTACCGCAGCGAGACCCAGGTTGAATGAGGACAGCCACTTCATGCCTCGACCGACGCCGGAAAGCACAGACCCAAGGACCGCTACCGTGATTCCTGCAATGAGCCAGAGTTGCGTGGATAACGTTGGTGATGCGAGACCCGCGGAATCCAGTCCGGCGCTAATTTGCAGGACGCCGAATCCAAGCGAGGTAGCCACGCCAAACATGATGCCGGCGAGTGCCACTGCATCAATAACGTTGCCCCACCCGCCGTGCACCCGTTTCCCGAGCAACGGTTCCAGCGCCCAGCGAATTGATACTGGCCTGTTGCGCCGATGAATGGCATAGGCCAGGGCCATTCCTACAATGACGTAGATTGCCCAGGCATGGAATCCCCAGTGGAGATAGGTCTGCATGAGTGCTGCCTGCGCCAGTTGGGAAGAATCCCCTGTGACGCCCGGACGGGGCGAGACGTAGTGGCTTAATGGTTCGGCAACACCGTAGAAGACAAGCCCGATACCCATTCCGGCGGCGAACAGCAATGAGAACCATGACCCCAAGCTGAATTCGGGCTCGTCAGCATCCTTTCCGAGCTTCACATCTCCGAGCCGGCTGAAGGCGACGAAGGCAACAAAAGCAACGAATAGCGCAGTGATCAGTACGTAGTACCAGTTGAACGTATTGACGACTGTCTTCTCAAGCGATTTGAAAAACGATTCGGTACTCTCTGGCAATATGATCGCGAAGGCACTGAACACGATGACGGCAATTGCGGCGGGTGCAAACACCCATGGTGCAAGTCCGAACATGCGAGAGTTATCTTGTGCACCGCTTTTCATTTGACCCCACCCCTCCACATACGTCGGAACGTCACGTACTTCGCCAAGCTGTGACGCCGCACTGCGTCGCAATGTTTGGGCCAGAACTCAGCCTGCCGATGGAGCCTTGTTGTATTGTGAATGAATAAATGATCGCCAATGAATGAACCTGAGGTATGCCATGAGCGTAATCACGAAACCCGTATGGTTTGAGTCTGACCGTCCTATGAGTCTGGGCTTGATGATGCCCGTGGGCGAAGGGAGCCATTTTGGTCCTACTCCCCGTTTCTCCGACATGGTGGAGATGGCACAAGCTGCGCGTGCAGCAGGATTCGAGGCGATTTGGTTCGCCGACCACTTCCAGTTCGAAGACGATGACACCAGCGTACGAGGCGTATGGGAAGCCTTTTCCATGATGGCCGGCGTCGCGGCTTCGGTGCCAGACGTGCAAATCGGCTCGCTGGTGGCTTGCACCGGTTTCCGAAATCCGGCGCTGATCGCAAAAACCACCGAAGCGATTGATGAAATCAGCGATGGACGTTTCGTGCTCGGTCTCGGTGCTGGCTGGCATAAGCCGGAATACGATGCGTTCGGGTACCCGTGGGATCATCGTGTCAGCCGCTTTGAAGACGGAATCCAGATCATGCGGCAAATGCTCCGCGATGGCAGCGCCACGCATGATGGCAAGTTCTTCCAGGCCGACAACGCAGTGATACAGCCACGCGGACCACGGGAGAACGGCGCACCGATCCTGGTTGGATCGTCCGGCGACCGGATGCTCGGCATCATTGCCCGACACGCCGACGCATGGAACACCGTGTGGCACGGCGATACCTCGAGGATTCCCGAGTTGATGGCGAAAGTCGATGCCGCCTGCGAGGAGGCAGGACGTGATCCGAAATCGCTCATCCGCACGGCTGGCGGAAACATCGCCATGGATCCACACCTCAACCGCCGCGGCAACGCCTTCGACGGCAGCGTAGCTGAAAAGGCGCAACACCTGCATGCATTCCGGGAACTGGGACTGCATCACTTTGTTTGTGGCCTCGATGCCTGCACGCCTGACACAATATCCGCATTCGGGGACGTGATCCAGCAGTTCGATGCGCTGGCAACGTAGGAGATATTCAAACCATGGGTAGCAACTACGCAATCGGGGTGGATTTTGGCGGAACGAAAGTGCTGGCGGCCGTTGTTGATACAACCAACGGAAAGGTGAAGGGCGAGTACAAGATCCCCACCAACCTGTTCGACAGCGGCGATGCGTTGATGGAGCGCATCTACGAGGTGGTGGATGGAGCCCTCGAAGACGCCAAACTCAAGGCGAGCGACTGCCGCGGAATCGGTGTCGGTATCGCGGGCCAGGTCGATGCGCAGCGAGGACTGCTCATCGGTACTGCCAACCTGAGCCGGTCTGTTGTGGACCTCCCGATGGCGAAGTTGCTGAAGAAGCGATACGAGATTCCCGCGGAACTGCGCAACGACGTGCAGATTGCAGCGGTTGGCGAGAGCCGGTTCGGGGCCGGCAAGGGGTGCGATGATTTCGTCTGCATCTTTATCGGAACCGGTATCGGGGGCGCCCTGGTGCAAGGCGGTGAGATTCGGGCCGGAGCTGCCGGCAATGCCGGCGAAATCGGGCACACCACGGTTGTGGCCGACGGTCGTCTCTGCGGATGTGGCGGCCGAGGACATCTGGAAGCCTACGCCAGCCGAACGGCGATAACGAACACGATCCTGGCTGATCTCCGCCGCGAGCGCGAGAGCATTGTGACGGAGTTGATTCCGGAGCTCGACCCAACGAAATCGACTGTGGCTATCAAGAGCGGCGTACTCAGGAAAGCGATTAAGAAAAAGGACAAGGTGGTTTACGATTCGGTGAAACAAGCCGGCAAGTACCTCGGTTACGGACTGGCAAATACCGTAAATTTCGTAAACCCGCAACGAATAGTGCTCGGTGGCGGTGTGATCGATTCGGTCGATCTCCTCTTCGAACAGGCAGAGAAGTGGACCCGCAAGGAATCGCTCCCATACGCGGGCGAGCAGGTTGAGATCGTCAAGGCTGCACTCGGCGATTACAGCGGCGTTGTGGGCGCGGCGATGATCGCCGCGGAAAGCTCCTGACTCTGGAGATAGCGACCCACCAGGTACCGGCAGTAAAATAGTGCGGAATGACACGGCATAACATTTACAACAGGCTCGAATCGCCTATAGAATGCGTAGGCGGTTCAGGGTGGTTATACCTGCGCCCATTAATAGGCTGATCCCCGGGGTGGAGTTTAATTCGTGCTGAAATTTATTATCCGGCGTGTGCTACTGATGATTCCCATTTTATTGGGGGTATCACTGGTCACATTTATTATTGTTCGGTTCATTCCCGGTGATCCGGTAATGGTGCTGCTGGGCGCGGATCGGCGATCCACACCGGAGCAGATAGAAAATATCCGCGAGGCCTATGGGCTCAATCAAAGCTATCCTGTTCAATACCTCAAATGGCTGCAGCATATCGTGACTGGTGATCTCGGCCAGAGCTTGCGCACTGGTCGCCCACTGACGCAAGAACTCGCGCTGCGGCTGCCGGTTACGGCGCAACTCACGATCTTTGCCGCCATTCTCGGTACTATTCCTGCCATTTTTGCCGGGACAACCGCTGCCATTCGGCGTAACAGCAAGTTGGATTATTTCACGACCATGACCTCGTTAATCGGCATTTCGCTGCCGAACTTCTTCCTGGCCACACTTTTGGTATTGCTCTTTAGCTTCCAGTTGAAGTGGCTCCCGAACGTGGGCTACCGGAGCTTTTTCGATAGCCCGTTGGAAAACCTGCAACTAATGATCTTGCCTTCACTGAGCCTGGCACTTCCGTTTATGGCGGTGATCATGCGCTTTACGCGTAGCTCCGTACTGGAAACACTGAATCAGGATTACGTGCGCACGGCGCGGGCAAAAGGCATACGGCAAACGAAGGTCGTCATGCGCCATGTACTGCCCAACGCTGGCATCCCGGTGCTCACTGTTGCTGGAATCCAGGTGGCCAGCCTGCTCGGCGGAACGGTGATTGTGGAGCAAATCTTCGCCCTGCCGGGTGTAGGTCGCTACATCTATGAAGCTATTCAAAATCGTGATTATCCGGTAGTGCAGAGTGTCACGCTGGTGCTGGCGTCGATCTTCGTGGTGGTCAGCCTGATTGTTGATGTTCTCTACGCTGTACTCGATCCGCGCCTGCGGACTCGATAGCCGCCCTCGACGGTAGAAAGGAACGCTCACAATGAGTGATACGACCGCACGAGTGGCAGGTCTCGCAGCATTCAACAAGGTAGAACGGCGACAACGCGCCTGGTGGCAGGTGCTGATGAAGCAACGCCTGGCGATGACCGGCGTGATCATCATCGGGTTCTTCCTGGTGGTGGCATTGATCGGTCCGGAGCTGGCCCGTTTCACGCCAACGGAGATGAATCCGGCCGCAGCACGGCAGGCACCATCTTCAACGTACTGGTTCGGAACCGATGAGTTCGGCCGCGATATTTTCACGCGGCTGCTGTACGGAGCCCGGATCTCGTTCCAGGTGGGTGTGATTTCCGTAGGAATCGCCGCGGTGATCGGTGTGCTGCTGGGCCTTATCGCCGGTTACTTCGGTGGCTGGGCCGACAACATCATCACCTTGCTGATGGATGTGCTGTTCGCGTTCCCGACGATTCTGCTGGCAATCGCGCTGATGACGGCTCTCGGCGACGGTATCGTGAATGTGATGATCGCGATCGGGGTGGTCAATGCGCCCGCGTTTATGCGCGTGGTGCGCGGATCGGTGCTCTCAATCAAGAACACCGCCTTCGTGGAGAGCGCAGTTTCCGCCGGTGCTACGTCGGGTACGATCCTGCGACGGCACATTTTCCCAAATGTGACGGCTCCATTGATCGTGCACGCCTCGCTGAACTTCGCGATCGCTGTGCTGGCAGAGGCGTCGCTGGCGTACCTGAGCCTGGGGAACAAACCACCCAGCCCAAGTTGGGGCAGCATGGTGAGCACCGGCTACTCGATTCTGCAGATCGCACCGTGGGCGGCGCTCTTCCCTGGCATTGCCATTGGCCTGACCGTGCTCGGGTTCAACCTGCTCGGCGATGGACTGCGCGATGCTCTTGACCCGCGCATGCGCAACCAGGGCTAAAACCGATTTCGGTACAATACACGTGACACGCACCTCGAAACGATGGTGCCCTCTTGTTGACCATCAAAGGATCCCATGTGACTCAGGCTGAAGACCCCAGAACCCACGCTGTTGAGGAATCGATTTCACTCTTGCAAGACGCTGCCGATACCGATCATCCGGTGGACACAGCCGTCATTCTCGATTTCGGCTCGCAGTACAGCCAGCTCATCACCCGCCGTGTACGAGAGATCGGCGTTTTTGGCGAGTTGCTCCCTCACGATGCCTCATGGGAGGACGTGGAGAAGCTCAACCCAAAGGCCGTCATCCTCAGTGGCGGACCTGCCAGCGTCTACGCAGACGATGCTCCGCAACTCCCCGACTGGGTGCTGGAGCAGAACCTGCCGACGCTCGGTATTTGCTATGGCATGCAGCTGATCGCCCATGCCTTGGGCGGCAAGGTTGAGCCCGCCAGGCAACGTGAATATGGACCCGCAGACCTAAATGTGGAAGAAAGCGGCGATGCCGCAAAGCTGTTTGAGAATGTACCCGGCGTTGTGAATGTATGGATGAGCCACGGCGATCACATTAGTGACCTGCCACACGGCTTCGACATCCTTGCGTGGAGCACCAATTCGCCAATCGCAGCGATGGGGAACGGCCGACTCGTTGGTATCCAGTTCCACCCAGAAGTGAATCACACCGAGCACGGCACCGATATCATCCAGAACTTCCTGGTGAACATTGCCGGCTGTGAAACAAACTGGAGCGCCGAGAGCTTTATCGAAGCGAGCATCAAGGAAATCCGCGAACAGGTTGGCGATGGCCGCGTGCTTCTGGGACTAAGTGGCGGAGTGGATTCCTCCGTGGCAGCGGCACTCATCCACAGGGCAATAGGCGACCAGCTCACACCGGTATTCGTGAATAACGGGCTTCTCCGCGAAGGCGAAGCTGAAAGCGTGCAAGAAGCCTTCACTCGCCACTTCCAGACGAACCTGGTCTACGCAGATGCGAGCGAGCGGTTCCTTACCAACCTGGAAGGCGTGAGCGATCCGGAAGAGAAGCGAAAAATCATCGGCGAGACGTTTATCCGCGTGTTCGAGGCAGAGGCGAACAAGGCGGGTCCGTTCGAGTTTCTGGCACAGGGCACGCTCTATTCCGATGTGATCGAAAGCGCTACCGGCAAGAATGGCGATAGCAAGGCTGCCGTCAAAATCAAGACACATCACAACGTTGGTGGCTTGCCGGAAGACATGGATTTCAAGCTGCTGGAACCGTTCCGCCTGCTCTTTAAGGACGAGGTACGCGACGTCGGCCGGTTACTGGGCGTGCCGGAAGAGATCGTGGAGCGGCAGCCATTCCCGGGCCCGGGCCTGGCGGTCCGGCTGCTCGGCGAAATCACCGAGCCAGATCTCAAGATACTGCGCCGGGCCGATGCGATCGTCCGTGAGGAAATCGAATCCGCAGATATCGAGAACCCGTGGCAGTTCTTCGCGGTGTTGCTGCCAGTACAGAGTACCGGTGTGATGGGCGACTTCCGCTCCTACGCCAAGACCTGCGCCGTGCGCGCGATATCTAGCCAGGATGCAATGACAGCAGACTGGTCACGCCTGCCGTATGAGGTACTGGCAAAGATTAGCAATCGCGTTGTGAACGAGGTCGACGGCATCAACAGGGTGGTTTACGACATCACCAGCAAACCACCGGCAACAATTGAGTGGGAATAGGCTTCCCGAATTACCACAGCTGAAGTGAGAGCGCATGCGCCCACGGGCGCGTGTTCCTCATTGAACAGCGCAATGAGCCACTGCCTGCAGGTGCATACCCCGGGTGTTATTGGTACAGTGTCACTTCTACACATCTGTGGAGGTGCATATGACCTTTTTTGATAATCAGGCAGGTACGCTGCCGGGCAGTGAATCGCGCGAATACCCTTCGCGATTATTCTATATGGACCTGCTTCTCAAGGAAGTTCAGAAGGCCGGCGAAGCCCACAAATCCATAGAC
Organism: uncultured Sphaerobacteraceae bacterium; assembly: GCA_964526965.1. Lineage (GTDB taxonomy): Bacteria > Chloroflexota > Chloroflexia > Thermomicrobiales > UBA6265 > UBA6265. Next base: position 17,832 of record CAZGML010000037.1, read on the forward strand.
GAGCTGCTGGATCAAATCCGAGAGATCTGGACTGCGCCAGACCGAACGGCCGTATTGCACCAACTGGAAAACCACCTGGGCGGTCGATATGATCGGAGGTTTCCGAACGACTTACAGGTACCGGTTGCCGATGCGCTGAGCGATCTCATCCGGGCCGCCGACGACCAGCCCCGGGGCAGCCGACACAAGGCTGATCTCACAGTTAGCCGCATCATCAAGTACCTGGATCCACACCTCCAGCTGGAGGTGATTGCTCCATGGTTCCGGGACCCGCGACCATTTCGAGCGAAAACAGTGATGCGATCCCTGACCAGGGCGGACGACCTCGCACAAGTTGCAGACATGTTGGTCTATTACTTCCGCACCTACGCTGATACCAATATGCTGCGGCTGGTCGCGCACACACCCGGGGCGGCTGTCCAAATCTTCCCCGAGGAACTCAACCCATACTTCAACCGGTATATCACCCGATACACATACGGGAAGCTCCCGTCGAGATCATTGAAGTACTTCGCAATGCTCGCTGCCCGGGTGCTTGTCGTGGGGGGCCAACCCATACCTTCCAGACTGTTCCAGGTAGTTCCGGAAGTGTTTTCCTGGGCAATCGAACATATCGGTGACCCGGACCTCGAGGGTATGCTGATATGGCTGATTACCGAGCATCCGGATAATCCGGAAGTCCTGTGGAGCGCTATTCGCACATCTGGCCACCATTTCATGAATCGGGCGCTCGGGAAAGCGCTGGACGCAGCACACCAGTTACTCCTGAAAGAAGAAGGTGTACTGTTGCTTCCACGCAAATCCGCTACGCCAGAGGGGTAATGCGCCTGACTGACCGGAGACGACAAACACAGGATGAGGACGATGCCATCGTTTATTGCAGAAGACTCCTTTTGGGAGCTATTTCCTACGGCCCGGCTGGGCGTACTGCGAGTGAGTAAACTCGATAATTCGCCTCGGGAGAACGAGGCAATTTCGCACGCTCTCCAGGAAGCGCATGAAACCGCGCTCCTCCATGTGCCAAATGAGGCATGGACGGAGAACGAGGTGATCAAACGCTGGCGTGAGGCGTTCCAAAAATTCAAAACGAAGAAGGGGGCGCGAGCATCGATCGAATCGTTGCTGAAGCGGGTGAGTAAGGGCAACACGATCGGTAGCATCAATCCGCTTGTGGATGTGTACAACGCGATTTCCCTCGAGTACGCGGTACCGGTTGGCGGAGAGGACCTGGCGGCCGTGCAGGGGAACGTCCGCCTCACCCTCGCAGACGGTGGCGAGGCATTTCGGCCGCTTGGCTCCGATGCTGATGATCCGGCCCTGCCAGGAGAGCTCGTGTACAAGGACGATGCCGGGGCGATCTGCCGCTGCTGGAACTGGCGCGAGGCCGAGCGCAGCATGCTGACCGAATCCACCACCGATGCGGTTATGGTGCTGGAAGCCGTCGATAACCTGACTGATGACACGTTTTGGGCCGCTACAGAAGCGCTGGGCGAAGCGATTCGAACACATCTCGGGGCCACGGTCGACGTACATCGGATCACAATCGATACACCAATGGTGGACCTGACAGCGTAGATACGCAAGAACAACCCGGGTCGCAGATTGGTGTTTGCGGCCCGGTTCTTGCCATTACAGCATGCAGTAGTGGAGGTGTATGTGTCCAAGCCATTCTTATCCAGGGACTGGTCCGAAGAAGTTACAGATTTCATCCGGGCATTTGCGGGGTCTGCGATTTTCGGTATTCCACTCGTTTTCACTATGGAGATGTGGTGGATCGGTAAATCGCTTCCCCTCAGTTATTTACTCCTATTACTCCTGATCGGATTTGTCACAAATCTCGGTTTGGCGCACGTTGCCGGGTTCCGCAACCAACACTCATTCATCATGTCGTTAGACCAGGCGATCGATGCGCTCGCCGTAGGGATGGTGACTGCCGCCGCACTGCTCATCGCGCTCAATCAACTGAGGGTTACTGATGGAATCGGCCAAAGCGCCAGAACCATCATCGCGCTGGCAGTGCCGCTCAGCCTGGGAGCGTCAGTCGCGCGGGAAGTATTTTCCGGACGAGTAAATCGTGAGCTTGGTGATGAGGAAGACGAAGATGGCGAGGGCAAGTCGCTCTCAGTAGCGCAGGAACTGCTGAACGATATCGGCGCTACTGCAGTTGGTGGTGTGTTCATCGGGCTCGCTATTGCTGTAACGGATGAGATCCCCATGATCGCTGCGGGTATTACCTTGTGGCATCTGGTAGCCCTGATAGGTGTAACGCTGCTGATTTCATACATTATCGTTTTTGCTTCCGGGTTCGATACCAACTCGCCACCGGGGCCATTTCAACACCCGTTCACGGAAACGATTTTGGCGTATGTGATTTCGCTTGTGGTGGCCTTTGCCATGCTACTCGTTTTCGAGCGACTCACCCTGGATGATCCGTTTCAGGAGATGTTTAAGCAGACCGTTGTGTTGGCATTGCCAGCCACAGTTGGCGGAGCAGGCGGAAGACTGGTGATATGAGTAGTACAGATGAATCCAAACACTCAAGGGCAGAACGAATCACGATGGGCATTAGCATCGTGATTCTGGTGGGCATCGTTGGCCTGGCAGTATGGTCAAGCATTATGACGGGCAGTTCAGATCCTGAAATCGAGGTTACTGTGAATTTGGAAGGTGTTCGTGAAACCGATACCGGCTTTTATCTTCCCGTCACTATCACGAATACCGGTGGCCTCACTGCCGAAGGTGCAACGGTTACAGGCGAGTTGAAGACCGACGACGAAGAAGAGCCCCAAACGGCCGAGGTGTCTATCGACTTCCTCGCAGGCGGCGAGGTTGAGCAGGCCGCACTGGTGTTTGACACCGACCCGCGGGAGGGTGACCTCAGCGTGGGCCCAACGAGCTACCTCCACCCGTAATTCGCCCAGACCGATGTTTTGCATATGCTAAGCTGGTACCCACGCGATAACAGGGAATGTTTTGGACCTGATTACAGATGTCTACGATTTCATCACCGGGAACCCGGATCGATTTTTCGACCTGGTGCTTGCGCATATCCGGCTGAGCTTTTCGTCGTTGGCCATCGCGGCGCTGATCTACCTTCCGCTGGGAACTCTCTTCGCAAACTTGCCGAGGTTCGGCGGTCAGTTGGTTGGGTTGTTCGCTTCGGTCCGCGTGATTCCATCGTTGGCGTTGGTCTTTCTGTTCTACCCGTTCCTCGGGTTTGGCAACCTGCCCGCGACCGTTGCGTTGGTGATTCTGGCCGCGCCGGCACTGGTAACCAACACCTACACCGGATTGAGGGATGTGGATCCATTCATTCTCGAGGCCGCATCCGGAGTTGGCATGAATCCTGCACAACGATTCTTGCGAATCCAGGTGCCATTAGCGCTACCTGTCATCATAGCGGGCTTGCGGTTGGCAGCAATCGAACTCATTGCCAGTGCTACGCTCGCATCATTCGTCGGCGCGAAATCGTTAGGTCAATACATCCTGACGGGAATATCGCTGCTCGATACGACGTACCTCCTCGCCGGAGGTATACCTATTGTTCTGTTGGTGCTCTCCACAGATGTGTTGTTCACCGGAGCAGAACGACTATTTAATCCCGTAAAACGGGCATAAGAGTTCTACGGTACGAACAGGAGAGGATCCATGAACATCGATCGCAGGAAATTCATTCAGTCTGCAGCTGCCGCCGGCCTTGGCACGTCCGCGCTTTCACGCCTGACGTTTGCGCAGGATGACACTATTGTTGTGGGATCAAAGGATTTCACGGAGCAGTTTATCGTTGCGCACATGTACATGCAGGTGCTGGAGGATGCCGGCTACCCGGTGGAAGATAGCCTCAACCTCGGAGGCACCCAGGTAGCCCACCAGGCGCTGGAAAGCGGGGATATTTCCCTTTATCCGGAATACACCGGCACCGGGCTCACCGAAGTGCTGGGCATTGCCGTTGAGGATGTGCAAACCTCCGAATCCGGTGAGGACGTCAGCGAAGATGATGCATCAGCGGAAGCTACTCCTGGTGCCGGCGGCGACATGAGCGAAACCGTGTTCAATCGAGTGCAGGAGGAATACCAGAGCCAGTTTGAGCTCACATGGCTTGAGCGCAGCCCTGCCAACAATACGCAGGCACTCGCGGTAAAGCGTGAGTTCTCCGAGGAGAACGACATCACCACGATCTCTGATCTCGCCACAGTGGCGGACCAGTACATTATTTCCGCACCGGCCGACTTCCCTGAGCGTGAGGATGGCCTTCTTGGCCTCCAGCGTGTATACGGCGCAGGCTTCGAGGATATCGAAGTGCTACCAGTGGCTCCCGGCCTGAAGTACCAGGCCCTGCTGGATGACCAGGCGGAAGTTGTGCTGGCATTCGGCACCGACGGCCAAATTGCCGGGCATGACCTCGTAATTCTCGAGGACGACCAGGGCCTCTGGCCTCCGTACAACCTCGCCCCCGTGGTGCGCATGGACGTGCTGGAAGCGAATGCCGACATCTCCGACTTGCTCAATAGCGTCACCACCCAATTGACCGATGATGTTCTTTCCGAACTTAACTGGCGCGTAGATGGCGACGAGAACGCCGAACCGGCTGATGTCGCTTCTCATTGGCTCAGTGAGAACGGTTTGTTAGGCTAACCAAAGAGCAACAACTGCGGTGCGTGTATTACGGTCGCACGCCACCATACCTGACTGCAGGAGCCGACAATCACGAACGCATCGCATACAGCAGAAAAAGGTAGCTCCATCTCCATTCGGAGCCTGGTCAAGCGTTATCCGCGGTCGGCAACGGCCGCGGTTGATGCCGTGGACCTGGAGATTCAGCCGGGCGAGTTTGTCGTACTGCTCGGCCCCTCCGGCTGCGGCAAAACAACGCTGCTCAAGATGATCAACCGCATTTACGAGCCAACCAGCGGCACAATAGAAATCAACGGCGAGGATGTGCGATCGCGCAGCCCATCAGAGCTGCGGCGGCAGATTGGGTACGTGATTCAACAGACGGGCCTCTTCCCCCATATGTCGGTGGCAGCGAATATCTCCGTTGTACCATCGCTGCTCAAATGGACAAAATCCCAAACCAACGAGCGTGTGAGCGAACTGCTGGATATGGTCGGACTTCCGCATGCGGATTACGCCGATCGCTACCCTACCCAACTCTCTGGTGGTGAACAGCAACGCGTGGGCCTGGCCCGCGCCCTGGCGGTATCGCCACCAACGATGCTGATGGACGAGCCGTTCGGCGCGCTGGATGCGATCACCCGACGCAGGCTGCAGGATGCGTTCGCCCGCATTCACAAGCAAATATCACAAACCGTCGTTTTTGTGACGCATGATATCGATGAAGCACTGCGACTTGCCGACAAAATCGCGGTAATGCGGGATGGCCGGATTGAACAATACGGGACACCGCTTGAAATCATGCAATCACCAAAGAACGAGTTCGTCGCCAAACTCATGAGTGCGGATGACGTGCTGCGCCGATTCAGCCTCATCACCGCGGGAGATGCAATGGATTCGCTCCAGGGCGATTTGGATGACATGCCCAGCGTCGATCAGCACATGTATCTGCGGGATGTTCTCAGCATTATGACGGAATCGGGCGCGTCTCGCCTTGCCGTGACCAATGGCCAGTCGGACGAGCCGATCGGCACCCTCACGTTCGAATCGATTCAGCGTGCAGCTGCTCCGGCAAAGGAGTGAGCGCATGTACCTTGACTGGATGCTCAACAATCCGGATATCGTTTGGCAGGCTACGCTGGAACACTTGCAACTCTGCTTTTTGGCGCTCGGCATCGCGCTGCCTTTGGCCACCGGACTCAGCATAGCCAGCGTTCTTTTCGGTCCCGTGCGAACGCCGATTCTGTGGCTGGTGGGTACGCTCTATACCGTTCCAAGCCTCGCAATGCTGGCATTTCTTATTCCGTCGCAAGGCCTTGGAGTACGTCCCACCATCATCCTCCTGGTGATCTACGCCCAGGTTTTCCTGGTGCGTAACTTCATTACCGGCCTGACCGGCGTGAATGCAAGCACGATTGAAGCCGGTTACGGGGTTGGTATGAACACGGCGCAAACACTGATGCGGGTGTGGATTCCGATGGCGCTGCCGGTGATGCTGGCCGGTGTGCGGATTACGCTCACGACAATTATCGGGCTGGCTGTGCTCGGCGGATGGGCCGCGGCTGGCGGACTTGGTGAAATCATCTTCATGGGCATTAACACCGCCAATCCGGAGCGGGTAATGGCCGGCGTATTGGCCATTGTTGTGCTGGCATTGCTCATCGATGGCGCGATGCGTGCTGTGGAATTCCTGACACCGATGGCTCGGGCCAGCAGGGCAGCCAGAAGCTAAGCAGGAACATCCTATGTACAAGCACATGTCGACTGAACAGGTCTACGAATTCATTGAACGCTCGAAACTGACCGCCCATCTGGCGACAGTACGGGAAGATGGTCGCCCGCATGTAGCGCCGATCTGGATCGCGACCGATGGTGCCGATATCGTGTGGTGTACGGGAGACACCACCGTAAAGGGCAAGAACCTGATGCGAAGCGGCTACGCTGCGATGTCGCTGGACGACAGCGTGCCGCCGTTCAACTCTGTCCGCCTGGAGGGTCCGGTGGAACTCATTGACGATCTCGAACAGGTACGCCAGTGGTCAACCATTATTGGCGGGAAGTATATGGGCGAGGACCGTGCCGAAGAATTCGGTGAGCGCAACGGCGTGCCGGGCGAAATGCTCTGCCGCATGACGCCATCGAAGGTAAGCGGCTTGATTGATGTCGCCGGGGATCATTCCGAAGACGAGGCGTCATGAAGCTGGATCTCCAGGCCCGTTTCCCGCGATAGGTGGATCGCACGAACAACTCACCCCTGATAGACAGAGAGAGCCCGGATGACTCCGGGCTCTCGTGCAATATGGACTATCAAGATTCGTCGAGCCAGACGTCTCGCAAGCTGGTGAGGCTCTGGCTCAGGTAATGCTGGAACCCCTTTACGCGGGTGTTGAGGCCGGTGTAGGTGGCTGAGGTGTAGAGCATCAGCCAGGGCAGATCCTGGATTCCGAGCTCCTGAATTTCCAGGTAAAGCTCGCGACGGGTGTCCTGATCCGTTTCGGCCACCGCCTCCAGCAACAACTCGTCCATTCTCGGGTTGCTGTAGCCGGCAGCGTTGGTAGCACCATCCGTGCTCCAGGCCTGGGCGAGGAAGTCATTTGGGTCGCGGTACCCTCCCGCACCCATCACGGCGATGTCGAAATCGCCAGCAAAGTGGCGCTCGAGATAGGTCGCGTTTTCCACGGCATCGATCTCGGATTCGATTCCCATCTGGTTCAACTGCTCCTGGAATACCAGGCTGGTGTTGAGGAGGAAATCGTATTCGGCCCACGAGAGGATTCCCGGGTTAAGGTCTTCCGGCAGGCCGAGTTCGGCAAGCTCCGCGGCAGCAGCCTCGATGTCTCCTTCAGGTGCGGGCTCCGGCCAACCAGCCCAGAAGCTGGGCGGATAGACGCCTTCGATTGGCTCGCCCTGACCGAACACAGCCGCATCGATCATCTGCTGGCGCTTGATGCCCTTGGCTATGGCGCGTCGAACTTCAGGCCGATCCCACGGTTCTCGCCGCTGGTTGAACACGATCCAGCGCAGGTTTGCGCTCTCGCCACCAATACGATCGAGGTTCTCGGCTGCGTCAATCGTCTCGTAATCCTGGGCGGGGGTCGATTCAATGAGATCGACGGTATCGCTCACGAGCGCCGTGGTACGAGCGGTATCATCCGGAATCACCTGAACCTCGAGTCCATCCAGGTAGGGACGCCCCTCAAGCCAATAATCCTCGTTCTTTTCGAGGGTCAGGTGGCTGTTCGGCACAAACTCGACGAACCGGAACGGACCGGTACCGACCATCACCTGGCGGAGATCGCCGTGTGCCTCCACTTCCTCCTGCGGCACGATGGTAAACCCACGGCGGCCAAGCACACTGAGAATGCTGACATCCGGCCGGTTCAGATTAAGCGCCACGGTGGCATCATCAATCACTTCGACGGAATCGATCGAGTTGGTATCACCCTGCCACGGCGATCCGGTATCCGGATCCATAATGCGATCGATCGTGTATTTCACATCGTCGGCCACGAAATCGCGTCCGTTGTGGAACTTCACGCCCTGACGCAGGTTGAAGGTGTAGGTGAGTCCGTCATCGGAAACAGTCCAGTCGGTGGCGAGGCGAGGTTGCGGCGAGAGGTCTGGCCCCTCGTGAGTGAGCCCCTCGTATGCGAAGTCGATCACGAGACCGGCAGCGTCCAGGAGCACCAGGCCAGGATCGAGCTCCACCGGGTCACCCTGCACGCCCACTCGCAGCGTGCCACCGGGCACGGCGTCCGGATTTGGTTCGGGCGTTGATTGCGCGCTCGCGGCGGTGTGCATAGCGGCGATTGCACCGGATCCGCCCAAGACCGCCGCACGGCGATCAAGCATCATTCGAAGAAGAGGGTTTAGGTCAGTCATACGTCACTCCTGTCTGGCTGGGGCAGCAATCTATCACTTCCCAAATGATAGCATCGGGGCGCAAACACGACCGGAGAGGATGTCTCTCCGGTCGCGTCGCAACGTTTATTCGGTGCTGTTCCTACTGCTTCTTGCGCGGGTCCAATGCGTCTCTCAGGCCGTCACCAATGAAGTTAATTGACAGCACAGTGAGGAAGATCATGGTACCTGGCAGCAGCGCCAGTTTGGGGTTGAACTGCATTTGGTCCTTGGCGTTGAAGAGCATGGCTCCCCATGTCG
>CAZGML010000038.1:0-24640 GCA_964526965.1 uncultured Sphaerobacteraceae bacterium
ATGGCCGAAGGGGCAGCGCACCTCACGGGCGAGGTAGACCTCGCGTCGTTCGCCGGAGACGGCAAGGGCGTAGCAGGTGCTCCCGCGCCCGGCAGGCGCGGTACGGTGCGGAACATCATGCATTGCTCTGTTTACCAGGTGCAACCATGGTGGGGTCTAGCACCCGCTCAGGGAAACGGGGCTGAGATCCGGATTATTGCTGACGGATTCTTGCCCAAGGTAGTGCGCACCGTTGCAGGCGCACTTGCCGAAGTAGGACGAAAGAAGCGCCCACCGGCGTGGATCGGCGAGTTGATAGAAGCCGCCGATCGTCGACAAGGGCCACAAACAGCGCCGCCACACGGGCTCATGCTCTGGCGAGTGGGATACGGAAACGATAGTCCGGATCCCGACCCGGTGAGCGGGCGCACGGAAATCTGAAACTGTCAGATTTCATCGGAATGGTAACGGGAGTACGAATCGTGGATCGCAAGACCTACTCAGCCAAAGCTGCCGAGTTCGAGCAGCGAAACTGGTACCTGGTTGATGCCGAGAACATTACGCTCGGCCGACTGGCTACCACCGTTGCAGCAACGCTGCGCGGTAAACACAAGCCAACGTACACGCCGCACGTTGATACGGGCGATTTTGTTGTGGTGATTAACGCCGACAAGGTACGTGTAACTGGCAACAAGGAAACCCAGAAGAACTACTACCGACACTCGCAGTACCCAAGCGGGCTGAAGACAACCAGCCTCAAGGAAATGCGAGCGAAGTTCCCGGAGCGCATCATCGAAAACGCAGTGCGCGGAATGCTTCCGGGTAGTAACCTCGGCCGCCAGCAGCTCAAGAAGCTGAAGGTGTATGCCGGACCAAATCATCCGCACGAAGCTCAGAGCCCGAGTGCGCTCGAGCTCGACGACACCGCGACGCGATAGGGGGAGTATCCATGAGCGAAGCAACCACGACCCCAAAGGGTCAGTTTTACTATGGCGTCGGTCGCCGTAAGACCAGCGTCGCCCGTGTGCGTTTGTATCCGGGTAACGGCAGCATGACAGTGAATGGCAAGACTGCCGAAGATTACTTCGGCGGTCGCGCCCTGAATCAGACCCTGTTGCAGGCGCCGCTGCGTGCCACGCAGATGACCGAGCGCTTCGACGTCGTTGCCACCGTTGTTGGTGGTGGCGTTTCGGGCCAGGTCGGCGCTGTGCGTCACGGAATCGCCCGCGCCCTTGTGCGCTTCGACGATGAGCTCCGCCCGATTCTGAAGTCGGCTGGCATGCTCACGCGTGATGCACGCATGAAGGAACGCAAGAAGGTCGGTCTCAAGCGCGCTCGCAAGGCACCTCAGTACACCAAGCGCTAGATCGAGCCTTTTGTTCGACACGCATCAAAACGCCACGATTCCGGATTCGTTCGGAACCTCGTGGCGTTTTGTTGTTTACAAGGTGGTAGCATTCCTGCACGAGCCTTGTTTCAAACGAGCTGGTGATGCGTGTGACTAAACCCGATACCAAAGATGAATCTCCGTCAAAACGGAAGTCGCGCATCAAAAGAGCTCTCCGCATTGTCGGAGTCACGCTGCTGGCGCTGTATATGCTGATTTGGTGGAACGTTTTGCGTATCGTCGAGCACGACCATTGGCCACCACCGGAGGATGCCGTCACTCCCGCCCAGGCATTGGAGATGACCCAGGAGTTCGTAAAATGCGGTGACGTTCGGCGGGATGACGCTGCCATCCCGTATGCACCCGGCACTGCCAGCGACGTTCAACTCTACCTTGATGGAACAGAGTTCTATCCGGCGATGTACGATGATATCGACGCCGCCGAGCACTCTGTGCACATCCTCATGTTTGGGTTCACCCCGGGAGGCTGGGGCGATACCTTTGCCGACCTGTTGCTTAAGAAGTCAGCTGAAGGGGTGGAGGTGCGGCTGATCGTTGATGGCCAGGGATCCAAGGCGACCGGGGACAATGAAGAGTTCTTCCTGAGAATGGCCGAAGGTGGCATCCAGATCGTTGTCAACGACACCATCGCGATACAGGCTACCGGCGAGCTCCCGGATCGAGATCGCAACTTTCGCCTCGATGAGATCGGTCATGCCGACCACCGCAAAATGTTCGTAGTCGATGGTCGCGTCGCCTGGGTTGGCGGAGCCGGTTTTGAGGATCACTATTACGACGGCGGCTGGCTGGACGCCTATACGCGAGTGCAGGGCGATATCGTGCTGCAACTGCAGGCGGTCTTCATCACCAGCTTTCATGCCTATTCAGGCGAGTTACCGGAAGACCTTACTCCCTATTTCCCGCAGCCAGAGGATCCCGGTGACATACGGGTGACTGTCCTCCAAAACTTCCCTACCGGATTCCTGCCAGGCACACAGGCTTCGCGCGAGGTTCTCGAAGAGGCCACGGGTCAACTCGATATCATGAACGCGTATTTCACGGATGCCGGCATGCTCGATCGAATAGAGGAGGCCGCTCTGCGTGGCGTTGACGTGCGGCTGATCGCCAGCAAGGATTCCAATGTCTTCCCCGCGCAATATGCGCTCAACTCCCAGTACCAGCGTCTCATGGATGCAGGCGTCGAAATCTGGGAGGTCCCTGGTGTGCTCCATGCCAAAGTGACGATATCGGAAGACACAATGATCATCGGCTCGATTAATTACGATGCGTGGGCACTTTATCGCAACCTGGAACTGGCGCTGCTGATCGAAGATGAGGCAGTCGCCGACAACGCTCGCGCGCAGCTCAGCGACCCGGTGGTGGCACGAGGGCTCCAGCCTGAGCCTCCCGAAGGGTGGCGAGAAACTGTGCCGGCCAGATTCTGGTGGTGGTTGCGCTACTATCTCTAGCGCCGAGGAGGATGCTTTATGCAGCCCCAATCGACTACTCGCCTGGTGTTTCGCCCGGTGCAGATTCACGACGCGCACGTCCTCAATGCCCTCAACCACGCGCCCGGGGTGATGAAATATCTCGATCGCACGCCGCCGCCATTGTATGAGGTGCAAACGAAGATCATCCCGGAGCAGATGCGAATCGCGCGCGAGCACCGTGGTTGCGGCATGTGGCTCGCGCACTTAATAAGTGAGTCCGGCGAGTGCATCGGTTGGTTCGAACTGGAACCCAAACCACGGCAGGCTCTGGAGGTTGAAATCGGCTACCGACTCTTCCCTGAGTTCTGGGGTCAGGGATTGGCGACCGAAGGAGCGAGGGAACTGGTGCGGTATGCATTCGATGACCTCGACGTCAGCCGCTGCGTCGCCATCACGATGGCCGTGAACGTCCCCTCACGTAAAGTAATGGAGCGCATTGGCCTGAACTATGTTCGAACCTTCTATGAGGACTTTGAAGATCCGCTGCCGGGAACGGAAGAGGGCGAAGTGGAGTACGCCCTCACGCGTGATGAGTGGTTACTTCGCCGCCCGTAGCGCGGTTTCTACTGCCAACTCGGTGGCCAGGCAAAGCGGCAGGGTGAGAGCAGGATCCCCCGGCGCCATACTGACGGTGCTTGCGAAGGCGACATCGCCATCTGACACGGTGTGGCTTGGCCAGATAACACGAGCCAGTGCATCGTGCGCGGATACGCACATGCGTTGTAGCGTCTCGTGGCCGCAGGGGACGTCTGTAATCACGCTGATGAGCGTGGTGTTGGTCCCGAACACGCCCTGGGCCATGGCGTCGATCGCTGGCCCGCGTGGATCGCGTTCGGGATCGATTTCTCCCATCGCATTTATGGCTACTGCAGCGGTAACCGTTCCACCGGCTACCTCGGCCTGGGCGAGATAAAATCCTCCATCACGTGGTGTACCGGTGATCTTGCCCCATTGCGCGCCGGTGCCGACTCCAACCTGACCGGTTTCAACCTCGGGAAGCGGCGTGGCTGTGCGAAGGGCGAGCGCGCCATCATCCGCAGAGGGGATCTCCGGCTGCACGTTGGCGAGATCGAACACCACCGCTGCCGGAACAATCGGCACCGGAATTGCCGGGGTAGGGAACCCACGTTGCATGTTTGCGAGCGCGGTCATGACGCCATCGGCGGCGCGCAGCCCAAAGGCCGATCCACCGGTAAGCAGTATCGCGTCTGCTCGTTGCACCGTTTGGCCAGGCTGCAGCAAATCCAGCTCGCGTGTGCCCGGGGCCGCACCACGAACCTCGGCTGCGGTAAGCGCGGGCTGATCGAACACGATAACGGTGCAACCAGTCTTCGCCGGCGCGAGCGTGGTGTGCCCGATATTGACGCCCTCAACGGCGCGGATCGTCGTGCTTGCCTCTACCATGTGACTGTCAATCCCGGCTGGCCAACTGAAATGCGACCGAGGAAGTGATCCCGCGCGATCATCGCGTTGTTCATGGGGTCCAGTTCTTCCCACATATGGCTCAGCACGAGATGCTGTGCCTCTGCCCGGGCGGCCAGCTTCGCGACAGCTTCGGCATCGCAATGTACCGTGCGTTTGACTTCATCGGGCGCATCTTTGGTTGCTGCGGAATCCGCGATAATCACTGCAGCATCTTTTACGAATTCATCCAGATCTGCATCTGATCCCGTATCCGCTGTGTAAATCAGGTCGTCACCTTCTGCTGGTTGCACGCGCATGGCCCAGCACGGAATCACATGCACGGTGGGCGCGAAAGTGATTGTTGCGGCGCCGATCTGCAGGGGCTGCTCGGGATCGTACTCGGTCATCTCATAGACTTCGGTGAAGTAGGAGTCGACGTCATCACCTTCCGTTTCCCACAGCTCAGCAGCCTTCTCCATAAAGGCAAGGCCATTTGGTGGAAGATAGAGGGGAGTTTTTCGCTCCGGTTTTACCGGGTTGTGTTTGAGCATGAAGCGCAGGATAAAGAGATCAAGTACGTGATCCATGTGGAGATGGCTGATGACAATGCCATCCAGCGCTCGATAGTCTGCATGCTTCCGGAGTTCAATCAGCGTACTGGGGCCGAGGTCGAGCACGATCCTCGAGTCGTCGATCTCGAGCAGATAGCCACTGCATCCCTGGCCGGTTCCGATTCCAGCGGCCGAGCCGCCGAGTACGGTGAGACTGTTCATTTGCGGTCCTCCACAGTGTCAATCGGATCAAACTTCATTGGTCCGGTTTCAGCAACATCCAGGTGGAAGTAATCGTTCCAGGCATGGATCACGGTCTCATCTGGACGTACGCTCATGTGAGTGATGCTGCAATTAACGATGCGATAACGCTCGAAATCGTTACGGGGACCATCCTCCAAAAAGCTCAGAATGCTGGAGATCACGCCTCCATGGCAAACGACGGCTACACGCTTGTCCACATAGTTGCGTAGAATCGCATTTACTGACGCCAGTACACGCTTATGGAATTCTTCCCGGCTTTCGCCATTGGGCCATTGCAATGTGGTGTCGCGCAAATCACCGAGGGCCGGCATGAGATGGTCAAACGTGGAGAGAACTTCGCCGACGGTCATCATCTCTGCATCGCCGAAGTCGATTTCCTTGAGACCATCCATCACAAATGGCTCGTGCCCGGTAACAGAACCAATCTGTTGTGCCGTGTAGTGCGCGCGTTGTAGCGGACTGCTGAGCACGGCATCGATGTCATAGTACTGAAACCGCGAGGCAACCTGTTCGGCCTGGCGCCTACCGAGATCATCCAGTGGAACGTCCGTTACGCCGGCAAATTGGTGATTCACATTTGCAGGAGTCTGTCCGTGACGGACGAAGAAGAGTTCTGTTTCACTTCCGGCCGGGTGGACAAGGCGAAGAGAGGATGTAGCGAAATCGGTCATGTGTAATGTTCCTCGTAATAGCGACATAGCGGCGCCAGATCACACACCTCGCAAAGGGGGCGGCGGGCCTTGCAGACCTGGCGCCCGTGCGTGATCGTCTCAACATGAACAGCATAAACCCTGTCGGCATCGGGGCCGATTAAGGCTTCGAGAAATCGCTGTTGAAGCAAGGTGTTGGCTTTTGCGGGGAGTACCCCCAGTCGGGTCATCACTCTGGCAACATGCGTATCAACCGGCATGGCAGGCATACCGAGGCTGAAGAGCAAAACGCAGGCGGCTGTTTTCGGGCCGACGCCGTTTAGCTCCGTCAGCCAGGTCATCGCTTCGTCGACCGTCATCACCTGCAAAAAGCCCAGGTCGAGATCGCCGCAGCGGTCGATAATTGATTGCAAGGCCGCCTGGATGCGTGGCGCCTTGATATTGCTCAACCCGCCCATGCGAATCGCGTCTCGTACATCGTCGGTATCGGCGGCGATCACTTCTTCCCATGTATGGAACCGTTCACGCAGCGATGCGAAGGTACGATCGGTGTTCACATCCGAGGTGTTCTGCGAGAGGATAGTACCCACGAGGCTGGATACGGGATCGTCGCTGGGAGTGAGCATGCGCGGACCATACATCACCTCAAGCCTGCGCTCGATCTCTTCGAAATGATCCAGTTGTTCTTCTGTAAAATGCAGATCGGTAGTCATCGTGGTAACATTCGTTAGTTTGCCCGCCTAACGTGAGGGACTACACATTCGGATGCCAACCCAATATGCAATAACCATACTGCATCAGTACACACCTCGAGCCGAAACTCGGCTGTCGGGGTTTTCTTTTCACCCTCACGGATTCGTCGTGAAAGGACCAGTCGCCTAATGTCGCGAGCCCTCATTATCGATAATGGACGTGTGATTGACCCCGCCAGTGGCGAGGATACGATTCGCGATATCGCTATCGTCGACGGAAAAATCGCTGACATCTCCTACGTGGATGCCAATGACGCCGACATCATCAATGCAAAGGGATGCCTGGTGACACCGGGCTGGATTGATGTGCATGTTCACTTGCGTCAACCAGGTATGGATCATAAGGAGACTATTGCTACCGGAACCGCCGCCGCTGCGGCAGGTGGATTCACCGCTGTTGCCTGCATGCCAAACACCAATCCGGCACTCGATTCACCCGCGGTGATTAACACACTTGCAGACGACGTTGCCGCCAACGGGCGAAGCCGCGTCTATCCCATTTCCTCGATTACAAAAGGTCGCGAATTGAAGGAAGATGTTGATTACGACGCAGTCATCGCGGCCGGAGCTATCGGCTGGAGCGACGACGGTGATACAACTCCGGATAGTGCGATCATGCGCCGGGCGCTTGAGGCAAGCCGTCGGCTTGGCAAACCGGTCATCGTCCACTGTGAGGACAAGGCGATCGCCCACGGCGCTATGCACGAGGGCAGCGTTTCCGAACAGCTGGGCATTTCTGGTATTCCTGCAACAGCGGAAGAGATCATCATTGCTCGCGACTGTATGCTGGCGGAACTCACCGGTGGTTGGCTTCATGTGTGCCACGTGAGTACCGGACGCGGCATCGAGATAATCGAGGAATCACGCAAACGCGGTGCCCATATCACTGCCGAAGTGATGCCTCACCATCTGGTTATGAGTGACGAATGGGTGGCTGGCAATCGGGAACTGCACAATACAACAGAGCCCTCCGTTGCCAGGGCAGAACCGGCGGATCCTAACACGAAGGTGAACCCACCCCTGAGACCAGTTGCAGAGACGGAAAAGCTACTGAAAGCGCTGCAGGAAGGCTGGTTCGATTGCTTCGGAACCGATCACGCCCCGCACGCAGAGAGCGACAAGCCTGCTGATTACGAGAAAGCGGCGATGGGCATGAGCGGGCTCGAATTCGCCATCCCCTTAACGTATGCGCTCGTTCGCGCCGGTCACATCTCCGTAGAGGAGTTGGTCAAACGCTGGACGGTCGAACCGGCAAAGATCATCGGTATGGACGTGCCGAGCCTGGCAGTGGGCAACCCTGCCAATGTAACGGTGATCAATCCGGATTACGAGTGGCAGGTAACACCGGAAACGTTGAAAACGAAGAGTAAAAACACCGCCCTTATGGGACGAACGCTACGAGGACGCGCCATGCTGACAGTTGTAGATGGAGAGGTACAGCATCGTGCCGAGTAATCAGTACCAACCAAAATGGAATGCCGCTCTGGCCCTGGCTGATGGCACCATCTTCCGGGGAATCGGATTTGGAGCGGATGCAGAAGCCGCCGGCGAAGTGGTATTCACTACATCCATGACCGGCTACCAGGAAACCTGCACCGATCCCAGTTTCCGGGGGCAAATCGTATGTATGACATATCCCCTCATCGGCAACTATGGCGTCAATAAAGAGGACGACCAGAGTCGTCAGGCCTGGATTTCCGGCCTGGTCGTCCGGGAGGCGGCAGCTTTTCCGAGCAACTGGCGCAGTACCGGCACGATTGATGACTACCTGAAGCGCCACGGCATTCCCGGAATAGCCGGCGTGGATACGCGAGCGGTAACGCGACATATTCGCTCAGTCGGCGACCTTCGCGCTGTCATCATCCGTGATGCCGCTGATTTGAGCGATGACGAGATGATTGCCCGGGCCAAGGCCGCACCATTGCCGGGTGAACGCAATGTGGTTGGAGAGGTCCAAATATTCGATGAGGTCACGTTTGGCGACGAGAACACAGGCCCACGCGTGGTTGTGCTCGATTGCGGCGTGAAGCAGAACATCGTCGATTCCCTCACGAAGCGAGGCGCTCAAGTGCGAGTTGTGCCCTATAGCACCCCGTACAGCCGCATTGAGGAGCTCAATCCGGATGGCATCATCGTCTCACCGGGGCCAGGTGACCCGGCCACACTCGATGAAGGCTTGAATGTTGTTCGCAACATCATCGCCGACAGGCGCCCGTATTTCGGTATTTGTCTCGGGCATCAGTTGTTGGCTCGCGCCATCGGTGCCGAAACCGACAAGCTGAAGTTCGGCCACCGGGGCGGCAATCAGCCAGTAATCGATGAGCGAACCGGTCGTGTGACCATGACTGCCCAGAATCACAGCTACCAGGTCAACGGTGAGACCATCCCGACCGACGATGGCTGGATGGTGGCTCTCCGTAACCTGAACGACGGATCGGTTGAGGGTATTTCGCACAACACCATTCCTGCGTTGAGCGTTCAGTTCCACCCGGAAGCCGCACCTGGCCCGAACGATAACGCCAGGTTGTTCGATGAGTTCATTACACGCATCTCTGCCGAGGGAGATGGAATCGGTGCCTAAGACTAACCAAACGACGAAGAAACCCACCAGTGTGCTTGTAATCGGTTCGGGCCCGATTGTGATCGGCCAGGCCGCCGAGTTCGATTATGCCGGCACCCAAGCCTGCCAGAGCCTGCGCGAAGAAGGCATCCGCACGATTCTCGTCAACTCGAACCCGGCCACCATCATGACCGATGAGGACGTTGCAGACGCGGTTTACATCGAGCCGCTCACCCCGGATGTCATCCGCCGGGTAATTCAGCGTGAGCGCCCGGATGGAATGCTGGCGACCATTGGTGGCCAAACAGGTCTCAACCTCGCCGTGAAGGTGAGTGAGCTCGGCATACTCGATCACTATGGAGTTCGTCTGCTCGGAACGCCGCTGGAAGCGATCCAGATGGCGGAGGATCGCGAGCTGTTCAAGGACCTGCTCGGGCAGATCGGGGAACCTGCCATCGAGGGCGAGATCGTCCACAATCTCGAAGAGGCGCGCGCGTTTGCAACCCGGGTGCCGCTCCCAATGGTGGTGCGACCGGCCTACACACTGGGAGGCACCGGTGGCGGCGTTGCCCATACGATGGAGGAGCTCGAGCGATACGTCACCTCTGGCCTGCGGGCCAGTCCCATTCAGCAGGTATTGCTAGAGCGCAGCCTGATTGGCTGGAAAGAAATCGAGTACGAAGTGATGCGAGATGGCGATGATACATGTATCACCATCTGCAACATGGAAAATATTGACCCGATGGGCGTTCACACCGGCGACAGCATTGTAGTAGCGCCCAGCCAGACGCTTTCCGACCGTGAATACCAGATGCTACGCACCTCCGCACTGAACATCATTCGATCCCTCGGGATCGAAGGCGGATGTAACGTACAGTACGCGCTGAATCCGGATTCGTTCGAATACGGTGTCATTGAGGTGAACCCGCGCGTAAGCCGCAGTTCGGCTCTTGCATCCAAGGCGACGGGATACCCAATTGCCCGCATATCGGCCAAGATCGCGGCCGGCAAGAAGCTCAGCGAACTGAAGAACGTGGTCACCGGCAAAACAACAGCGGCCTTCGAGCCATCGCTCGATTACGTCGTCACCAAGATTCCACGCTGGCCGTTCGACAAGTTCCCGAAGGCTGACCGCAGTGTCACCACCCAAATGAAGGCCACCGGCGAGGTAATGGCTATCGACCGGAACTTTGAGGGTTCGATTCAGAAGGCCGTGCGCTCGCTCGAAACCAGTGCGAAAGATTTGCTATGGGAGGATCCCGACTGGGGCGATGACCTTGAGAAGATCAAGAACCTGATCCAGCATCCAACCGATGAGCGGATCTTCGCTGTCATGGCCGGATTACGACGCGGCCTGACCATCGAAGAGATTCACGATCTCAGCTCAATCGACCTGTGGTTCCTGGAGAAGTTCCGCCTCATTGTGGAAATGGAGCGCACGCTTGCCGCCGGCGATCATGATGCGGAAACGCTCTGGCGTGCCAAACAAATGGGCTTTAGCGACCGTCAAATCGCGGCGCTGTCTAATCAAATGCCAGAGGCAGTCCGGAAGCAACGTCGCGACTTCGGCATGTCGCCGGTCTACAAAATGGTCGATACATGCGCTGGCGAGTTCGAAGCGCAGACTCCGTACTTCTACAGCACCTATGAACTGGAGAACGAAGCGGCGCCGATCGAGGGTGATCGTGCGGTGGTGGTCGGTTCCGGACCGATTCGCATCGGACAGGGTATTGAGTTTGATTATTGCTCGGTGCAGGCAGCGCGTGCGCTGCAAGATGCCGGGTTGAAGTCAATCATGGTCAACTCCAACCCGGAAACAGTCTCAACAGACTTCGATGCATCTGACCGACTTTACTTCGAACCGCTCGATGCGGAATCTGTCGAAGAGATCATGCGTCATGAAGCTGGTGACGAGCCAGAAAACTATCCGCCGATGATCGTGCAATTTGGTGGGCAGACAGCAATCAACCTGGCTGATCCGCTGAGCGACGCCGGTGCTCCAATTCTCGGGTCGGACCTGGATTCTATTGACCTCGCAGAGGACCGCGACCGGTTCGGCGAGTTCCTGCGCGGCCTCGGTATCCCCATGCCAGAGGGAGCAACCGTTACCACGCTCGCTGATGCGGAGGAAATCGCACGTCGCATCGGCTATCCGGTCCTGGTGCGACCGAGCTACGTGCTGGGCGGTCGGGCGATGGAAGTTGTGTACGGACCGGACGACTTGCACCAGTACATTCGTCGACATGCCAACATGACCGCGGAGCACCCGATCCTGATTGACAAGTACCTCATGGGAAAAGAGGTCGAAGTCGATGCCATTTGCGATGGCGAGCGTGTTCTTATTCCGGGCATCATGGAGCATATCGAACGTGCTGGCGTGCACTCGGGTGACAGTTTCGCCGTCTATCCCGGCATCAACCTCTATCCCGCTGAAGTCGAAACCATCGTCGATTACACGTCGCGCATTGCGCTTGGCCTTAACTCTCGTGGTCTCATCAACATTCAGTACGTGATCCATGCCGGGCATCTTTATGTGCTGGAGGTTAATCCCCGCTCCAGCCGCACCGTGCCGTTCCTGAGCAAAGCCACCGGCGTGCCAATGGTGAAGCTGGCAACCAACATCATGCTTGGCAAGAGCCTGGAGGAGCAAGGCTACGAGGGCGGACTCTGGCCACGCCAGCCGCTCACGGCGGTGAAAGCGCCGGTGTTCAGCATGGCAAAGCTGCGAGGAGTGGAGGTTCACCTCGGCCCCGAGATGCGATCCACCGGTGAAGTGATGGGGATCGACCGCAGCTTCAACTCGGCGTTCTTCAAAGCGCTTATCGCGGCCGGTCTCGCATTGCCCAAGAGTGGTTCCGTGCTGATTTCGCTTGCAGATGAGGACAAGAGCGATTCGCTGGACATGATCACCACACTCGCGACGATGGGTTATAAGCTATACGCAACAGAGGGCACTGCAGCGATGATCGAGCGCGCAGGAATGCCGGTGCAGTTCACTACCAAGCGCATTGGCCGCGGTTCACCGGATATGCTGGATGTAATTCTGAATGGCACCGTCGATGGCGTCATCAACACACCCGGCCAGGCGAACAAGGACATCCTGGATGGACTCAGCATTCGCCGCGCCGCAGTGGAGCGCGGAATCCCGTGCATCACATCTCTCGACACCGCTCGCACAATGATCGAAGCAATGCAGAAGGCCGCATCGATGTACAGCGTCGAGCCGATTCAGAACTATCGCACTGAGGTATTTGGGTACTAGGAGGAACTATGGTTGCCACCATCGGCCGCGCATCGGCACCGGTGCGAGAGTGGGTAGGGGAGGTCACGGAGAATCGCCCGATTATGGGTGATTCTTACCTGGTGACGTTTACTGCCCCGGATGGACTTGCCGCACAGGTAAAGCCGGGCCATTTCGTTAACGTGCTGCCCAGCGGCCCGATGGTTTTTGACCCGCTGCTTCGTCGGCCGTATTCGGTCTATGGTGTGGATGCGCCGAACAATACCATGACGATTCTGGTGCGCCCGTATGGTCGGGGAGGCCAGTGGATCGTGAATCAAAAGCCAGGCCAGGTCATGAACGTGCTCGGCATTCTCGGCAACCACTTCGAGGTCGCGCCACGTACCTCTCATTTGTTAATGGTGGCTGGAGGCGTTGGCGCAGCTCCCCTGAAATTGCTGAGCGAGCTGGCGGTGAGTCAGGGTAAAAGCGTGACTTACCTCTTAGGCGCACGCACTGCTGAACAGCTTCTTGAATCAGCCGAGTTGCCGCCAGCGGTGGAGTATGTTGTTGCCACGGAGGATGACACCGCGGGTCACAACGGATTTGTGACGGAATTGGTACCGCAATATTTGCAATGGGCTGACCAGGTGTTTACGTGCGGACCCACGCCGATGATGGCGGCGCTGCGGGATGTTGTGATGCGTGAACGGTTCGGCAAGGGGCCGCAGGTACAGATAAGCGTGGAGCGCACCATGGCCTGTGGCGTTGGCGCATGCCTCGGCTGCGTCGTCGAAACCAGGCGGGGCATGATGGCCAGCTGCGTAGATGGCCCCGTGTTTGATATGGAAACGGTGGTGTGGGGATGAGCACAGAAGTCGCCAACAAAGCGAGCTTGCAAGTCGATCTCGCTCCCAATAATCCTCGAGAGTTGGTGTTACGTAATCCCGTAATACCTGCGTCTGGCTGCTTTGGCTACGGTCAGGAGTACAGTCACGTCATCGATATTCAGCGGCTCGGGGCGTTCTCCAGCAAGGGCATCACAATGAAACCCCGCAAGGGAAACCCGATGCCGCGAATCACTGAGACGCCAGCCGGTATGCTGAACGCCATCGGTCTCCAGAACCCCGGAATCGACAGGTTCATCGAGAAGTACCCACCGCTCTGGGAGAAGTGGGACGTCCCTGCAATCGTTAATTTCTCGGCAGACACTGTTGAGGATTTTGCGATTATGGCGCGGAAGCTCGATGACGTTCCCGGAATTGCAGGACTCGAGGTCAACATCAGTTGTCCAAATATCAGTGCCGGTGGTTTCTGCTTTGGGTGGGATGCCCAAATGAGCGCCGATGTGGCAAAGGCAGTACGAGAGGCAACCACGTTGCCGATCATTGTGAAGCTGAGCCCCGGCGCCGTTGATATTGCCGAGATCGCCGCGGCCGTTGCGGAACAGGGAGTTGATGCCATCAGCCTGATCAATACGTTGGTCGGCATGAGCATTGATCCGGTCACTCGCACCAGCAAGCTCGCAAACATGACCGGTGGCCTGAGCGGCCCTGCAGTGAAACCGGTAGCAGTGCGACAGGTCTACCAGGTCGCACAAGCGGTCGATATCCCGATTATCGGCATGGGCGGGATCATGGGTCTCAGCGATGCGCTCGAGTTCTTCATGGCCGGTGCAACGGCGGTGCAAATGGGGACAGCGGTGTTCAGCCACCCATCAGCACCAATCAACCTCATTGATGACTTGCAACACTGGCTTGATGCCCAGGGTTGCGATTCCGTGATGGATATTGTTGGTGTCGCCAATTCTCGATTCAAGTCAAAGGGAGCCTGATACGTGGCCGATCTTCTCACCCAGCTTTCCGAAATCGGTGCAATCCGCCGTGGACATTTCCTCTATGCCAGCGGCAAGCATGGCGATACGTACCTGGAGAAATTCAACCTGCTGCGGAATCCGGCCGAGACGAGCAAGGCCTGTGAATTCTTTGCTGACCGATTTCGGGATGAGCGGATCGATGTTGTGGTTGGCCCCACCACGGGTGGTGTCATCCTCGCGTTTGAAACCGCTCGTCAACTTGGGAGTGCCGCAGCCTACGCCGAGCGTGCCAGCGATGGCGGCAGCGGACGGGAGATCCGCCGCGGCACAACGTTCGAGCCGGGCTCTCGTGTACTGGTGGTCGACGACATTCTCACCACAGGTGGATCCGTGCGAGATACGCTGGCCGCGCTGGAGGAACATCCTGTTGAAGTGGTAGCGATTGGGGTGTTGGTGGACCGGAGCGGCGGGGCCACGACGTTTGGTGAAGTGCCTTTAATGGCCATTGCCTCGCAGAAGTTCGATGCCTGGGATGCCGATTCGTGCCCCTTGTGCGAGCAGGGAATTCCGCTGGAAAAACCCGGTACAACAATAAAGCCGGGCCAGTAGGCCCGGCTCACGTCGTTACGCGGCGTCGGATTCTCGCCGGGTGCGGAGTTGATCTTTCAACTCTTGCAGTTCTTCAAGGCGACGTTCGATCTGATCGAGAACTTCGTCGCTCTTGCTCTCCACATACTCGTCGCGCAGCTCAACCAACATCTGGGAGATTCGCGCAATAGTGCGCACGATCTGCACCGGATCGTCATTAATCGAGCCCATGCTCAGGCCAGTCATAAAAAATCCCCACGTTGATTGGTACACTCGAAACCTACGCCTGTATGTAGGCAGTGTACGATCGTGGCGTCAATATAGCATAAACCTGTGCAGTCACAACAATTATCGCTGAATTTCGTCCGGAATCGTCCCGTTCAGCAAATCGGTGATCGCGCTTTCTTCGAGCAGCGGTACACCGAGCGATTCTGCTTTTGTCGCCTTGCTGCCGGCATCCGCCCCGGCAATCACAGCGCTTGTTTTCTTGGAGACGCTGCCTGTTACGGAAGCTCCGAGCTCGCGCAATGCTGCTTCTGCCTCGGGTCTGGTGTAGTTGTCCAGCTTGCCGGTGAGCACAAACGTAAACCCTTCAAGTGGCAGATCACCGGCTTCTTCAGGTCGGTCTTCTCGTACCGTGAGCCCAAATTCGGTCAGGCGCTTGACCAGCTCCCGGTTGTGCTCTTCCTCGCCGAAGTCGTGCGCGCTCTTGGCCAGTACCTCGCCGATGCCGGGGATATCGGAGAAGTCGTCCATCTCGGCGTTTGCGAGCGCCTCCAGGCTGCCGAACTTTTCAGCGAGCATCTGTGCATTCCGCTCCCCGATATGTCGGATGCCAAGGCCGTTAATCAATCGCCAGAGTGGCTCCTGTTTGCTCTTCTCGATGCTGGAGAGCAAGAGCTCCGCGCTCTTGTCCCCAAAGCCTTCCAGTTCCATCAATTGATCTTTGGTTATTGCGTAGATATCGGCGATGTCGTGGATGAGTCCTTCGTCCACAAAACGATCAGCCAACTGACTGCCGAAGCCGTCGATATCCATCGCACCGCGGCTCACGAAGTGACGAATCCGCTCTTTACGCTGGGCCGGGCAGGCGGCATTTGTGCAATAGCGCATCGCCTGATCCGGTTCGCGAAATACCGGTGATCCACAAACCGGGCACTCATCGGGCATCGCGTACGGTACCTGGGTACCATCGCGCTTCTCTTCGATAACGCTCACGATTTGGGGAATCACATCACCCGCACGTTGCACCACAACCGTATCGCCAATGCGAATATCCTTGCGGGCGATCTCGTCCTCGTTGTGGAGGGTTGCCCTGCTCACCATCACACCGCCGATATTGACGGGTTCCAGCACCGCTAACGGATTCAGCGTGCCGGTGCGTCCGACATTGATGAGGATATCAAGCAACCTGGTGGTGCGTTGCACGGCAGGGAACTTGAATGCTGTGGCCCAGCGTGGCTCTCGGGCTACGTAGCCGAGCTGATCCTGCAGGTCGAGGTTGTCCACCTTGATCACGACGCCATCGATCTCGAAATCGAGCGTATCCCGTACCTCCAGCCAACTTTCCAATTCGTTCTGGACTTCTTCAATCGTATCGAACCGAACCACATTTTCAGATGTCGGGAAGCCAAGTTCTCGCAGGAACTGCAAGGTCTCGAACTGAGTCTCCGGCAACTCGCCATCCTCGACATAGCCGATTTGGTAAGCGAACATCCGGAGCGGACGCTGCGCGGTGACAGCCGGATCCTTCTGTCGCATGGATCCGGCCGCGGAATTGCGCGGATTCATAAATGCCTTGCCGCCAGACTCCTCGATACGCTGGTTCAGCGCCTCAAAATCCGATTTACGCATGTAAATCTCGCCGCGAACCTCGATGGTTCCCGGCATCTCCCACGTTTTTGGCTTGCGCAGCTTCTTCGGAATCGTCTTTAGCGCCCGCACATTTGGAGTGATGTCATCCCCAACGAGCCCGTTGCCACGCGTGGCAGCGACATTGAGCTGTCCGTTGACATACGTAAGGGCGATAGCAAATCCGTCGATCTTCGGCTCCACTGTGTATTGAACAGTCTGACCATCGGCGAGTCGTTGAATGCGCGCATCCCAGGCGCGCAGCTCTTCCTCATTGAACACATTGCTGAGGCTGAGCATCGGGCGCGGGTGATGCACCTCAGGGAATTCAGAGGGCTCATAGGCACCGACTGTCTGCGTCGGCGATTCCGGTGTCACCAACTCCGGGTGCGCTTCTTCGAGTTTGAGTAACTCCTGGAACGCTTCATCGTACTCGGCGTCGGATACGGTGGGAGCATCCAGCACATAGTACTGATAGCTCCAGGTATCCAGCTGCTGGCGAAGTTCTTCGATCCGTTCCTGCGCACCTGAAACATCGGTCATTGATCAACCCTCACAACACATTAGAAGTAGCACGAAGCTAATGATAAACTAGCACAAACGTTCGTGTAGACCGGTGACAAAATGGAACAGCCAGTTGACAACACAGAAGAAATCCAGCGGTACACAACGTTGTGCGACCGGGCTGTTGCCTTCGTGGAACAAAAGGGCGGAACGGTCAACGAAGACATCCTGATCGAACACGTATTCGGCTCATCGGGATCGGCAGCAATCTGGCGCCCGTTGCTGCGAACCGTGCTGGAGAATGACGAACGGGTAGTACTACGAGCCAACGGCGAATGGTTTATTCCAAACACCGAGCCTCATCCGGCCCCAACGGAACTATTGCTGCGCGATTTCGTCGCGCTCGATGTCGAAACCACCGGTCTCAAGCCGAGCCGTAACCGCATTATCGAGATCGCGCTGCTGCGCTACAGAAACGGCGTTCTTGAACGCAGCTATGAGAGCCTGATCAACCCCAATCGAAAGATCCCGGAGTTCATCACCCGCCTGACGACAATACGAAACGGCGACGTGCAAGATGCTCCGGAATTCGGCGACATTGCACAAGACGTGCTCGATTTCATTGGCGACGATGTCCTGGTCGGCCACAACGTTGGTTTTGATATTGGGTTCATCAATGCCGAGTTGAGTAGGGTAGACAAGCCGAAGTTGATCAACGAGCGCATCGATACAATGGGTTTGGGCATGCGGCTCTTGCGAGAAGTGCGCAAACCTAGTCTCGATCATGTCGCTGCGGCCGTTGGACTCAACCCACGTGGCACTCACCGTGCCGGTGGCGATGCCCGGCTCACAGCGGAGGTGGCAGTTCGCCTCATGGATGAAGCTGCCCATCAGGGAATCGCAAGCGTTGACCGGCTGAAGTCAGTCAGCTTTGTGCCGATGTCTCCGGCCGAGGAGGATGTGAGCCGCGCCCGGGTGACGCTCGATCGAAGCCTGGCCCAGAATCTCCCCAAAAAGCCGGGCGTGTATATCATGCGGGATGCCAGTGGCGAAATCATCTATATCGGCAAGGCAAAGAGCCTGCGCACCCGCGTCAACAGCTATTACTCCGAACTGATCGGCAAGACGCGCAAGATGGATGGCCTTATCGAGAACGTCACACAAATCGACCATGAGGTGGTCGGTTCGGAATTGGAAGCGCTGCTGCTCGAAAGTCAGCTCATTCGTCGATATCTGCCGCGCTACAACACCGCACTCAAGCGCAGTGAACACTATCCGTACATCAAGGTGGATACTGCCAACCCGTGGCCCCGGGTGAGCCTGGTGCGAACTGTGAAAGACGATGGAGCCCGCTACTTTGGGCCGTATACGAGTACAAGCAGTGCCCGCAAAACGGTGGATGTCATCAATGCAGCGTTACCTTTGCGAACCTGTACCCGCGGCTTTAAGAACGCGCGCAGCTATGGCAACCCCTGCCTGGCACTGGAGTTGAAACAATGCCTCGGCCCGTGCACGGGTAAGGTCGAGCGCGAAGAATACCAGAAGCATGTGAACGCCGTACTGGGACTTCTTGATGGCGAAGATGATGCCATGTACCAGCAGATGCACAGGCAACTGGAAGAGGCTGCTGAAAACCTCGATTTCGAAAAAGCCGACCGCATCCGCAAGAACATCCTCAACCTGACAGCTATTCTGGGGGAACAGCAGCGCACGCGAGATGCGAAGGCGCTCCACAACCTGGTTCTCGTACTCCCCGGTGAAGAGAAGAATACGCGCCAGGCATGGCTGATATTACAGGGACGCCTTTGGGCCAGGTTCACATTTGATACGTTAGGTACTGATACGCAACAGGACCTTGCTGAACGCCTCGAACAATCGTTGTCCAGGTCGAAAAGCACTCCCCCCATGCCCAGGGATCACCATGAGGTCGACGAGGCCGGCATCCTGACACGATTCCTTTTCCGCAACGAGGGGAACGAGGCAATGGTTCTGCTCACAATGGATGACAACGATGAGGTCATAGACGATCCGGAGGACATCGCAAAGCGAGTCATTGCCGTGAAGGACAGTGCTATCGACGAGCTGGATGTGCGCAAGGCTGTCAAACAGGATTCCGGGGACGAAGAATCAACGTCGAAATTCGCTGTTTCATAGTGAGTTCAATCTGGATAGCTTTGTGCAATAGAGCCAATTTGCATTGAACCCGATAGAGCAACGTGGCACTATGATGTCACCACAAAGGGGTGGCATGCTGCCATTCACAGGTTAAATAGCCGAAAGGACGAGGCCCATGGTTATGCATCGCCGAGAACTCATGAAGCGTGCTGGAATTGTGTCCGCAGGCTTTGCCGCAGGTGCACAGTTGCACGCACGGGGAGTAGCTGCGCAGGAGGCTGATCTCGAATTTTGGGATACGCTCAACTCGCCCCCGCGAAGCGATATTGCCGATACACTGGCCGCTGATTTTGGTGATGCAAACGACATCACCGTCGAGCACCGCGGCTGGAGCACAGATGAATTGGTCACCACGCTCCCGCGTTCCGTTGAGGGCAACCAGGGCCCGGATGTCGCCCAGGTAAACAACGGCGAAGCGCTGATGGGTCCAATGATTCGCGCCGGGCAATTGGTAAGCCTGGCACCATACGTGGAGCAGTATGGCTGGAACGACATTATGCCGAAAGGCCTTCGCGCCCGTAACAGCTACAGCGAAGATGGCACTGCCTTCGGGGAAGGCGAGCTCTGGGGTGTAAGCGCCGAGTCTGAAATCGTTGGCTTTTTCTACAATCGCTCGATATTCGAAGAGCATGGCCTCTCGGTGCCGACGACGTTTACTGAGTTCGAGGAACTGAATGCCGCCCTGCGTGAAGCGGGTGTGGAGCCAATTGGCTTTGGCACGCTCGATCGATGGCAGGCGATCCACCTCTTCGGTGAGATCCAGGGCACATATGGGACTCGCGAACACCTGGATAACCTCATTTACCGTCGAGGCGATGCCAGCTTTGAAGATCAGTCCATGCTCGATGCCGCCAACAAAATGGTCGAGTGGAACGACAACGGATTCTTCATGGATGGCTATGAAGGCGTTAACGGCGATGATGCGATTCCGCTCTTCACCAGCGGCATGAGTGCCATGCTCATGCAAGGATCATGGGCTGCCGGTGCGGTTGCCGAGGGGCTCGGCGATGAGGCCGGCTTCTTCCTGATGCCTCCGCATGAGGAGGGTGGCTCGGTATTGCATGTTGGTGGTGTCGGTATTCCGTACTCCATTACGACCAACGCCGAGGATCCTGACCTTGCTGCTGAGTTGATCAATTCCTTCGTAACTGAGGATGCGTTCTCGCTCTTCGTAGATGCCGGTATCCTGCCCGCAGGCGAGATCCCATCTGACCTGATTGAGGAGGGCACGCTTTCCGGCGATCTTTACCAGAACTGGAACGATGCGCTCGAGGCAGATGCACTCGGCCACTACCTGGACTGGGCGACTCCGGACTTCTACGATGTCCTCACGGCCCGCCTGCAGGAGCTTCTGGCTGGCCAGATCAACCCGGAAGAATTCGTGACCCAGCTTCAGGAATCATACGCAGCTTCATTCGAGTAGATACATGCAAACCCGTATAACCGGGGCGGAGAAAATCTCCGTCCCGGCGACAAAGCCCGCGGCGCGACGTTCACTGGAGCCCTGGCTCTACCTCGCGCCCGGGTTGCTTATATTTACCGCCTTTATGGCAATACCCACAGTCGGCACCATTATCCTAAGTTTCACCAGGTGGGATGGCGTCAGTTGGGGAACCGCAGCCTATATAGGGCTGGATAACTATCAGCGAGCATTCACCGAATCCGCGTTCCGCAATGCCTTCACCAACAACCTGCTGCTGATTCCATTTTTTGTGATCATGCCGTTGATTCTGGGATTGATTCCTGCTGCAACAGTGCACCAGATGAGACTGCGTGGTTCGCGCTGGCTCCAGGCTGGGCTATTCCTGCCGTACGTCATGCCGGGTGTGCTTATTGGCGTCGTGTGGGCCTGGATTCTCAATCCGATTTTTGGCCCGGTGAATCGTGTACTGAAGGATTTGGGTTGGAAAAACCCGCCCGTGTGGCTGGGTGACTTCACCTGGGCGTTGCCAACAGTAGGACTCATCGGGGCCTGGGCCGCCTATGGATTTTGTTACGTGGTGTTCCTTGCCGGCCTCAAAAAGATACCAACGGAGTTGTATGAAGCCGCCCGGCTGGATGGCGCGGGCCAGTGGCGGGAGTTCACCACCGTCACGCTTCCGGGCCTGCGCGGTGAAGTCTCCGTGGTTCTCAGCATTAATCTCATCAATGCGCTTCGCGCTTTCGATGTTATTAAAACCACCACGGATGGTGGACCTGGCGACCAAACCCAGGTGATGGCGCTCTATATGATCAATTCCGCGTTCGGTGCCAATCAGGCGGGATACGGTACGGCAATTGCGGTGCTGTTGTCCGTGATCACGCTGGTCGGGTCCATGCTGATCCTGCGCTTCACTGGTGAACGCGATGACTAGACGACTCGTTTCATACATCCTGCTCACAGTAGGCGCCGCCGTGGCACTTGTACCATTCGCAATTACCATCCTGGCGTCGTTGAAAACCGGGCCAGAACTGGTGCAGGGGATTCTCTCCCTGCCGGAAGAAGCGCAATGGCAAAACTACAAAGAGGCATGGGTACAGGGGCGGTTCGGCAGGTTCTTCGCCAATAGCGTGTTCGTGGCAGTTGGGGTTGTGTTCCCGTCGATCTTTCTCTCTACGCTTACCGGCTACGCGTTTGCGCGGTTCCGGTTTCGCGGCTCCAACATCGCATTCGGATACCTGTTGCTGGGGCTGGTGATTCCCCTGCAGGCCATGGTTGTACCGCTCTATTACGTACTGCGTGAACTGGGCATGCTGGATTCGCTAATCGGCCTGGTTTTGCCGCAGATCGCCATGAGTATGAGCTTTGGCACGCTGTTGATGCGACAGGCGTTTGTGAGTGTTCCGAGAGACGTGATGGAGGCATCTATTGTGGATGGTGCCAACAGTTGGCAGAGCCTGTGGCAGGTCATGTTTCCGCTCAGCCGACCGATGATTGGTACCGTCGGCCTGATGTTCTTCATCTGGACCTGGAACGAGTTTATGTTGCCGCTGGTAGTCAACGTCAGTCCGGAATTCCACACGCTCCCGGTTGGACTGATGTATTTCCAGGATCGCTGGACGTCAAACATCCCGTTGATTGCTGCGGGAGCCACCATCATCTTCCTGCCGCTCATGTTGATCTTCATCATTTTCCAGCGCCAGTTGATCGATGGAATTACGCAGGGAGCAGTGAAGGGGTAGGCGTATACTACCTGCCGACAAAAGAGAGGAAGTAGTTATGGGATCGGCTGAAAAATTAGATGCATTACGAGAACAGATCGCCGTCTGCACCATGTGTGAACTGCACCGTGCCGCCACCAATCCGGTACCAGGAGATGGCAACCCGGACGCGCGGATTCTGTTAATTGGCGAGGCCCCGGGCTTTCACGAGGATGCACAGGGCAAGCCGTTCGTAGGAAACTCCGGCAAATTTCTCACTCAGTTGCTTGAGCAAGCCGGGCTAAGCCGCGAGGATGTCTTTATTACCAACGTCGTGAAGCATCGCCCGCCGGGAAACCGCGACCCGCTGCCAGACGAAATGGCCGCCTGCGCGCACTACCTGGAGGCGCAGATCGAAATCATCGATCCGGATGTAATTGTGACGCTCGGTCGATTTTCCCTTGCCCGATACTTCCCGGGCCAGCGCATCAGCAAAATCCACGGCCAGCCGAAGGAAATCGGTGGTCGCTTCGTTGTACCGATGTATCACCCGGCTGCCGCCCTTCATAACGGATCCTTGCGCCCGCAAATCGAGGCAGACTTCCAAAAACTGCCCCGCTTGCTCGCCGAGCGCGACAAGGCACGTGAAGCTGCCGAATCCAAACAGTCGGAGGCCAAGCAGCAGTCACTTTTCTAACGAACAGGAGCAGTCATACATGTCTGATGTACGCGTGATCTTTCTCGGTGGTGTTGAAGAAATCGGCAAGAACCTCATGGTGTTCGAGACTGAGAATGACATCATCGTTGTCGACTTCGGCCTTGGGTTTCCGGAAATGGACCAGCCTGGTATCGACCTGATTCTTCCCGATGTTGGTTACCTCAAGGGTAAGAAGGACAAGGTTCGCGGCATTTACATCACGCACGGGCATGAAGACCATATCGGCGCACTCGGATGGCTCTGGGAAGATGTCGGCGCGCCCATCTACTGCACCAGGCTGACTGCCGGTCTCATCCGCAGCAAGATGCAGGAGGCGAAGCTGGCTGACAAAGTCGAGATCAACGTCTTCGATCCGGACGAGCATCCCAAACTCGAAGCAGGCGACTTCACGATTGAGCCGATCCGCGTTACTCACAGCTTCCCAGATTCCTGCGCGTTTGCGATTTCGAGTCCGCAGGGAGTAATCATCGTGACGGGCGACTTTAAGCTCGACCCGACACCCGCAGACGGCAAGGTGACGGATAAAGAAACCCTGCGCAAGTACGGAGATGCCGGAGTACGACTCCTTATTTCCGATAGCACCAACGCTGAGCGCGAAGGCCACACGATGAGCGAAGAGTCCGTAAACGAAACGCTGATCGAGCTCTTCGACAACGCGCCGGGTCGAATTATCCTGGCGACGTTTGCGTCCTCGATTTCACGATTCCAGCAGGTCATCGATCAGGCAGCGCGCACTGGTCGGCGCGTGGTGCCGATGGGGCGGAGTCTTGAGAATTACGTCCGGGTGGCAACTGAGCTCCAGTATCTCAAAGATCATAATGAAACGATCCTCCACGCCAAACGCGCTGAGGGCGTGCCAGATGAGGAACTGGTCTACCTCGTCACCGGCAGCCAGGGCGAGCCGATGGCCGTGCTATCGCGCATTGCCCGGAACGATCACAATCGATTGTCGGCAAAGGAAGGCGATACGTTCGTCATCTCCGCATCGCCGATACCTGGCAATGAGACGGCTGTGTATCGCGTCATCGATAACCTCTTCGACGCTGGAGCCGAGGTGGTGTATCCGGCATTGGCACAGGTGCATGTTTCCGGTCATGCATTCCGCGACGAGCTTCGAGAGATGATCCAGCTTGTGCGTCCGGAGCACGTGCTTCCCACACACGGTGAACCACGCATGCTTGCACTCTACGGTGATATGGCGGTGGAAGAGGGCGTGCCGCGAGAGAAGGTTAATCGTGCGGAGATTGGCGATGTCACGACGATTTCTGACGACGGCATGTACATCAGCGGACAGATCGATGTCGGTACCGTGATCGTTGAAGGCGACAGCATGGGCATCGTCCATGGTCCGGCATTACGCGATCGCGCGACGATGGCGAATGATGGCGTGGTTACCGTTGCAGTGGGTATCAACTGGGACCAGAAGAAGATCGTCTCTGGACCGAAGGTGGGTACGCGTGGATTCACGGTCATCAGTACCGATCCTGATATGGAGAAGGGGATCGATGATGCCGTGGCAGAGGCACTCGAGAAACAGCTCTCAGGCGGTGATACGCAAGGGCTTCATCGGGTCATCCGCGAGAGTGCCAGTCGGTATATCCATCAGCGCAC
>CAZGML010000039.1:0-21613 GCA_964526965.1 uncultured Sphaerobacteraceae bacterium
TTCTGGCCGCCGCTCAGTACCCAGTCGAGCTGGTTCTCATCCATGTTGATCGGCAGGGCGCCAGCGGAGCTCACGGCGTCCACGGCTACCAATGCGTCGTGCTTCTTGGCGACGGCAGCGAGAGCGCCGACATCCTGCGTGACGCCCGTGCTGGTTTCGTTGTGGGTGATCATCACGGCCACAACATCGCCGTGCTCCTGGATAGCGGCATCAAGAAGATCTGGCGTGACGGCTGTGCCCCACTCTACGCGTACACGCTTTACGTCCAGGCCGAACTTCTCGGCAGCATTGGCGTAACGCTCACCAAAGTCACCCGCACAGGTCACAACAACCTTGTCGCCCGGGTTGGTGAGATTGACGATGCTGGCCTCAAAGCCGGCAGTACCGGTTCCGGCCCAAAGCAGAACTTCACCCTTCTCCGTTCCATGGACCTTTCGAGCCAACGGCTGAATGGCCTTCATGGTGTTCTGCATCACCTCACCGCGCAGCGGCACCATCTCGCGACCAAGCGCCTTTACGACGCTCGGATGCAGTGGTGTTGGTCCTGGAATGCGCAGCCAGCGTCCCTCGGTAAGTCGTGAATCCATTTACGCTTTTCCTCCTAATCGAACTTTATCGAGTCCAGATGATCCGGATGCCCAAAAAGGACAAGGTCGGGCTGAATCTCATTTCTGTCAACTTTTACGATGCCAACACCGAAGTGAGGGTGCCAGCGACGATCGGTAGGCGACCCCGGATTGAAGAGGATGGTTCCCTGCTCCTGTTCAATCAACGGGAGATGACTGTGGCCGAAAAGCACACAGTCGACCTGGCCTGCCCATCGCTCGATGGCAACGCTCTTTGCAGATCGACCTCCATGCCCGTGAATAGCTGCGAACGTCTTGTCGCCAACAGTAAAGCGCGTTGTCAGCGGGAGGGTGTATTGCAGATCCTCTTCGTCGTTGTTCCCGACCACGGCGATGATCGGGGCCAGCTCAGCAAGCTCGTCGAGCACATCGCGCGTGTTTGCATCGCCCAGGTGAACGAGGAGATCGACTCCTGCCCGCGTGAAGAGTCGCTTCACGCCGTCATCGATTTGCCGACGACTACCGGCGAAAATGTGGGTGTCACTGATTACACCCATGGTGAGCGGGGCGTCGAAAACTCGCCGGGTGGTTACCGGCAGATAGTTGTCGCGTGATTTACTCATCGAACACCGAGAACATCAGGCCTGCGGCAAGACTGGAGATAACTGCACCAACAACGGCGCCCCAATTGCTGACTTCAATGCCGGGCACCAGTGCCGCACCCAGCGCGAAGAGAACTGCGTTGATAAGCAGTGAAAAGAGGCCAAAGGTCAGGCACGTAAGGGGAATGCTGATAAAGCGCACAACTGGCTTAATGAACGCGTTGATGACGCCCATGATTGCACCAAAGAGGAGAACACTCTCGGATGAATCGAAGGAGAACCACTCGTCCGAAATCGTGGAGGTAGCCAGGGCTGCAACAATTGCGGCCAGGGCATATGCGAATATCCGAACCATATTTCCAGCGATTCTCCTGCATTCCTCCCGATCAAACGTCAAAGTAGTATAGGGCCATGAATGGGTAGCGTTGCAAAGCCTCATCTGCTGCCTGGCTACGAAAGCAAAGAGGTCGCAATCTGGATATCAGCTCCACACTAAACCGGGACGCAGCGTATGACGACACCAAATAAACCAGAAGCCGTTCGCCCACAGACGCTGGATGATGATGTCCGGTCATCACGTGTTCCGGAGCAGTTGCCGCTGATCGGAACCAAATCGACTACTCAGTCGAAATTCAGTCCGGTGACACCAGATAAACTCCTCACGCAACCCGACCTGGTGGACGATACGGAGCGCGGTCACTCCATTCGGCATACGGTCGTAGACACCTGGCTTGGGCCCATGCTGGTTGCAGCAACCGGACGTGGTATTTTCCGCGTTCAGTTCGGCGATGATGAAGCCCGGTTGCGCGATGCTTTTGTGGCGGAATTCTCCAACACCACCATCCTTGAGCCCGACGCCGAGTTCCATTCGCTCGTTCGCCAAACGATCGAGGTTGTTGAAACCGGGCACACCAGGGATATACCCCTCGATGTTGCCGGAACGGCATTCCAGATACGCGTTTGGAATGCGCTCCGCCGCATTCCGGCCGGCGTTACAGTGACGTATGGCGAACTTGCCCAAGAGATCGGACAACCGACCGCGTCACGGGCGGTGGCTACAGCGTGCGGCAGTAATGAGATAGCTGTGCTTATCCCCTGTCATCGGGTTGTCGGCAAGGATGGATCGTTGACCGGTTACCGCTGGGGCATGGAACGAAAGAAGGCGTTACTGGAGCGAGAGCTGTCGTTGCAGTGACCCGGATATCCCGGCGGTTTCGGAATCGCATATGAAATCCATGCTATCATTTGGTTAGTAATGCATTTTCCTAGCCGAGAGAGACTGTATGGCTACCATCACACCCACTGAAGAATTTGGCTGTCCGGTTGCGAAAACGGCTGATCTGATCAGCAACAAGTGGACGCCCCTCATCATCCGTGACCTCCGCAAGGGCGCCCTCCGCTTTAGCGAACTCGAGCGATCCCTCAAAGGCATCAGCCCGAAAACGCTCAGCGAGCGACTCAAGCGCCTGGAAGAGAGTGAGATCATCGAGCGACATTGCTTCGCCGAAGTCCCGCCACGGGTCGAATACCACCTCACCGAAAAGGGTCAGGCGTTAATGCCGATCATCACCTGCATGCGCGAGTTTGGAAAAGCATGGCTCACCAATGGTGAGGATTGCGACTAGGCGTGGTGTCACGCATTCAACCCTAGGTGCGGACCACTACGTCGCAACGTGGTGAAGTCCGCCCGACGTGTTTCCGGCTGCTGCCCGGGCGGACCGATCCGCCCCTACGAAATGTCCCGGGCTGGCCAATCCAATCGCATTCTCCACGTTCTCCAGAAACCCCAATTCTTGCTATCCTTTCCTGTGGAAATATCGTTCGCAGGCAACGCCTGATAGCAAGGATCGTGACAGGTCGATGACATCTCCCTCAGCTCAAGATCGCAAACCACGCGTGTTCAGCGGCGTCCAGCCGTCTGGCGTCGCCACTCTTGGTAACTATCTCGGCGCTTTTCGAAACTTCGTTGCGCAGCAGCACGACTATGACAACCTCTTCTGTATCGTCGATCTCCATGCCATGAGTACGCTCACCGACCCGAAAGAGATGCGGGAGAACATTCACAATCTCGCTGCCACATGGTTCGCAACAGGGCTGGATCCTGAAGTTGCGCCGCTCTTTGTACAGTCCGATGTGCCTCAACACACTGAGCTCACCTGGACGCTCAGCACTGTTACGCAATTCGGTGAGTTGAGCCGAATGACACAGTTCAAGGACAAGACCGTCGGCAAGGATGACGCGGCCGTCAACAGCTCCCTCTTCTTCTATCCAATCCTGATGGCAGCTGACATTTTGATGTATGACTCTGAGTTCGTTCCGGTAGGCGATGACCAGCGCCAGCATATCGAACTCACGCGCGATATCGCCGAGCGATTTAACAGCCGCTATGGCGAGACATTCGTGGTGCCGAAGGCCGATATCAAGGAAGTCGGTGCACGCATCATGAGCCTGCAGGACCCCACGAAGAAGATGAGCAAGAGCGATGAGAATGCCAACGCCTACATCGCGCTCAGTGATGAGCCGGATGTGATCAAACGCAAGCTCAAACGCGCAGTCACGGATTCCGAGGCGCGGGTGGCCGCATCGCCGGAAAAACCGGCCGTGACCAACCTGATGCAGATCTATGCGATCTTCGCGGACAAAACGCTGGAGGAAGTGGAGCAGCACTTCGATGGCAAGGGCTATGGCCCATTCAAGGCCGAGCTGACTGAGCTGGTTGTGGAATCCCTGGCGCCGATTCAGCAGAAGCTGAACGAGTACAAGGCAAATCCCGATGAAGTAACCCGCATGCTCGAGATTGGTCGCGAGAAGGCAGCAGTCATGGCTGAAGCCAAAATGGCCGAAGTCAATCGCAAGACTGGTGTCGGCGGATCGCCGAAGAAGTAAGCGGAGCTACTCCGCTTCCGAATAGCGCCTCGTTATTGGCGTAAACAAAGATACCCCGGGGTGATCGGAAACCTGTCCGACCACCCCGGGTATTCTCATCCTGAACCGAAGAACTCCTGGCGCCTAGCTTGCCGCAGCAGCAGCCTTCTCGCGCTTCTCCATGATGGTTGTGCTGTGGCCGCCATCGAGGCGTGCTTCCGGGTTGATATGAATGAGCGCGTGGTTGACGGCAGTCACGGCTTCGCCGGATCCGTTGGCAATCAGCTTGAACTTGGCCGGATACGTCGCGATGTCGCCAGCGGCAAAGATGCCAGGGATGTTGGTCTGCATCGTCTGGATATCGACAACGATATTGTTCCGCTGCAGTTCGAAACCCCAACTCTTCAGCGGCCCGGGGTCGGCCTTGAAACCGATCGCACAGATCAATTCATCCGCTTCGACATCCTGCGTGGTGCCATCCTTGTGAGCGAACGTCAGGCCAGAAAGATGTCCGTCCTCGCCGGCGTGGACATGTGTCACTTCGTAGAGTGGGTAGTGCAGGTCGACACTGGATTCCTCCAGCTCCTGCACGCTGCTTTCGTGCGCGCGGAACTTGCTTCGGTGAATCACGCGCACGCTCTTTGCAATCGGTTCGAGCGTCAATGCCCAGTCGACAGCGCTATCGCCCCCACCAACGATCACAACGTTCTTGTCGCGGAAGTCCTCAATGTGCTTGGCGAAGTAGTGAACGCCCTTGCCTTCCAGTTCTTCCACGCCGCTGGCGCCAAGTCGGGTCGGCTCGAAGGCGCCAACGCCGGCCGCGATGATCACCGCGCGGCTGCGGCGAACGCCCTTGCTGGTTTGCAAGGCAAAGGTGCCATCGTCAAGCTGGTGCATGGTTTGCACCTGTTCACTTAAACGAATGGTGGGATCGGCCTTCATCGCCTGTTCTAGGCATGCGGCGGCGAAATCCTTGGCCAGCACCTTCGGGAAACCGATAACATCATAGATATACTTTTCAGGGTACATGGCCGTACACTGACCACCGGGTTCTTCCAGAGAATCGATAATTTGTACGCTCATTCCCCGCAAGCCGGCGTAAAAGGTAGCAAAGAGACCGGTAGGGCCGGCTCCGATTATATTGATGTCGTAAACGGGCTCATTGGCGAACTCTGGCGAATTGAGAAAGTCGAGATCAGTCACAGAATACGTTACTCCTGGCATAGGCTCGCGAACGTTGCGAGTGGGACGACGAGTACATAGTCGCCTTTTAACCATAGAATACTATCCGACCAATTCGGTCGGCTATTAGATTGTAAGTGAAGTACCAGTACACGTCTGGACGTTGCGCACAAAGGTGATTTGCAACGATAGGCAGGAAATCCAGTGGGAGATAATCGGATCAAACAGTGGGCCAGGGCCCGCATGACACCAGAGACGTGGAACCGAATCGTTGATGCGATTTCGGCGGCTGGTCGTGCGGTCCAGCGCTCTGCTGTCGAGGTCCGACGCTGGGCAAGTATCGGCAGCGATACAGTCACCAGTTTCCGTAGTGCCCGCATCGAGCCATGGCGTCTCGTCTTCGCGATCGCGATCATCATCATTCCGATGCTCATCTTGAGCATCCTCCCGTGGAGTATTCCCGAGGCAATACTCGTCGCGGTCCTGCTGGCTCTGATCCTCCTTGCAACCTACGCTGCAGACTGGATCGGTGGATTCACCTCGACTATCACCGGCCTGATCGCGCTGGACCTGCTCTTTATTGGCAGGCGCGGAGAATTCGACTTCTGGAATAGCGCGGAGTCTGCGTGGCTGATCTTTGCCTATGTAGCTGCCGCCGCGGCACTGGTGATGATGACCGAGCACCTGAAATACGAACTCGCCTTTGCCAAGGGCGAAGCAACCGCATTACGCGCCGCAAACACGGCCTTCTACTCCGTCGAGATCGCAGCAGCCCAACGCCCGGCTGGAGACAGCGAAGCTTTCGTTGGCGTTCTGCAAGAGATCCTGACCGCTATGGCGCGCGTTAACCGTGCCGGTGCTGGCGCAATTTATCTGGTGGATGCACCCAACAAGGCATTGGTTCAGGCAGCAACCTACGTCGGGGAAGAGGACGAAGAGTCCCTGCCCGGCGACACTCCCAACCGTATCGTCCCGATCGAGTTCGGCTTTGTAGGACGAGTCGCAGCTGAGCGAAGGCCGGTGGTGATTCCGGATATCAAAGACGTAGACGATGCACCCGACGTGCTCGCCACAAACCCGTTTGTGCGGTCGGTTCTCGGCGTGCCCATATTTGATGGACAGGATGCGCTGGCGGGTGTTGCCTGGGTCGGGCTCTATGTGCCCTATCGATTCACTCAAACGTCCCAGGCTCGCCTGCAGGCGCTGGCCTATCGCACCATTGCATTTATGGAAACGGCTCGCCTCGCCGACCAGCAGGTCGAGGAGCTCGGTCGTGTGCAGGATAGCCACCGACGCCTGCAGGCCGTGATCCAGACAATGCCAGAAGCGGTGATGGTGATTCGGCCACCCCATGGTCAGATCGTTACCAGCAACGCCGCCGCACAGAAGCTGTTCGGGCTTAGCAGCCTGGGCGCACAGCCAGATCTGCGTCGCATCGACCAGCTCAGCATCACGCCTGATCCACCGGAGTTGGAAATTGAACTGCCAATGATGCAGGCGATGACAGAAGGTGCCACCGTCACCAGTGTCGAACTGTTGGTTCACACCTCCGATGGAAGCGAAGTACCTGTAGTAGCGAGCGCCGCACCACTCATCACCGAGGAGAACGAGGTCGATGCAGTAGTCTGCGTCTTCCAGGACGTATCCCCGCTCAAGGAAGCCGAGCGACTGCGCGACGAATTTATCTCTGTGGTCTCGCACGAACTGCGCTCGCCGTTGACACCGATTCGTGGCTTTGCCCAAGTGATCTCACGGGACCTGGCGCGCGAGGGCGGTCACGATCAACATGTGAAGTGGCTGGAGACGCTTGAACTTCATACCGACCGACTCACGCGGCTGGTTGACGACCTGCTCGACGTCTCCCGCATGCGGGCCGGCCGCCTCAGTGTGCTGTATGAGGAAATCGACTTGCTGGAAATCACGTCGGCGATTGTGGAAAGCAAGC
The DNA here is from genome assembly GCA_964526965.1 of uncultured Sphaerobacteraceae bacterium. Taxonomy (GTDB): domain Bacteria; phylum Chloroflexota; class Chloroflexia; order Thermomicrobiales; family UBA6265; genus UBA6265. The sequence continues at coordinate 7,161 of CAZGML010000039.1, forward strand.
AAACGAGTCAGTCGACACACGATGTCGTGCTTGAAACCAACCTAACTGAACTGCCAACACAGGGGGACCAGGACCGAATCATCCAGGTGTTGGACAATCTGGTTGGCAACGCAATCAAGTACACCGACGGCGGCACCGTTACGGTAACGCTCGAAGCTGATGAGGAGCGGATACACCTCTCGATTGCTGACGAAGGTCGTGGCATTCCGGAGCAGGATCGGGAGACGCTCTTCAACGCCTTCTATCGCACGCGCGATGCGAATGAGAGCGCCGTGCCTGGTCTCGGTTTGGGCCTCTACATCGTACGTGAGTTGGTACTGGCCCACGATGGTGAGATCAGTATTGATGAGGCGCCGGGTGGCGGTGCGCGATTTAATATTGACCTGCCGAGATCTCATCCTGAAGAGCGAGCCGAGCTCGCCACCGCCTAACCAGAAACAAACCCGGACCGCGAACTATCGTGGTCCGGGTCTTCAACGTTCAACTCCTGCCGACTCAGGCGTCAGTTCCATTGCGACTGCTACGGTGCCCCACCGGTTCCATCAGACGGGCTGAGATGAGGCGCTGGTGGACCAGCAGTGCCGTCTGACGGTGCCTCGTCAACGTTGTTTCCCGTGTACCAGGCACCGCCAGTACCATCGTCGCTTGAACCGTTGCCGTTCTGAGTGTCGACGGATTCATCAGGCTCGTCAGTCACAGCGGAATCAACGGGTTCCTCTTCTGAACCAACAGTCGACCCGGTGCTCGAAGATGACACATCCGCTTGCCCTGTTTCAGAACTGTTCGTGCCCTGCACGCTGGAAGGATTTGATACCGGCTCGGACGCGCCAGTGTTCTGATCAACGGTATCAGCGGGTGGCTGCTGAGCTGGAGGCTCCGTTGGGACGGCCGGTGGCTGAGTTGGTGCAGGCGCCGCTTGCGGTTGCAATACAACCGAGCTGTTCGCCAGGCTCATTGAGTCTGAATCGAGGCCGTTCCCATTTATCGTGTACAACACACCGTCGGCGATCCACATCACCTTGTCGTAGATCGGTGTTTCCGATCCTTGCGGAACACCGAGGTCGTGAATGGCCGGATAGCCCGCCACGCTCGCATTCACCGAGAGCTCGACATTCAAATCCGCTTCGGAGCCTGCAGGGAACCCGGCACCGGCAACACCGGTGATGTACAGGAATGAGTTGCCTGCGTAGAAATAGATGCTGTATTTACCGCCGCCGGCGTAAATCTCCGGCGTGGTTCCGGCCACAGGCGCCGGCAACCAGGATGGCACCCACACGGGGATTCCGGATGACGACGTGAGGTAGTTTGTGGACTCCGCTCCAAGCCAACTCACGCCCTGGGCGGAACTCGACTGGTGCTTAAGACCATCTACTGCGGGCCAGAAAACCAACGCAGCAACAAGCAGAACTATTGATAGTAGTGCGGATCGCGAACTACGAAGCCTCGTCGACCTCATGTGGATGTTCCCTCCTGAATGAGAGATGGATGTGATGCTCTGGCATGGTAGGCAACATGAGTACCATGAACAACGTCTCTCATGGCTAAAGGTAGCCCATAGCCGCCGGATTCGTCGACGCGTCCGTACGCTCAACCCGCAATGCCAATGCGCATATCGTTCAGGAAACGCGACAAATGCGACCCTTGTCTCGTATAATCAGGTGTCATTAAAGCGCCTTGTTGGAACCCTTATCCAGCAAGGCCGTTACGGCGTGCACGCATTGGAGGTTACTGTGCAATCCAAAACCGTCATACCACTAGTGCCTCACGGCCAGGAACCAAACCAGGCACCCACCAGTGACCATCCCATTCCCGAGAATGGCAAGAAGTTCTTTATCTGGACCATGGGTTGCCAGATGAACGAAGCTGATAGCCAAAAAATCGCGGCGATGCTGCAGGAGGTCGGATACCGCAAGGCACAGGATGAAAACGATGCGGACATCGTTGTACTCAACTCCTGCGTGGTGCGCCAGGCTGCGGAAGACAAGGTAGCCGGCCGGCTCGACTATCTCGCCCGACTCAAGCGTCAAAAGCCGGAAATGCCACTGGTGCTCACCGGCTGCATGGTAACGAGGCAGCAAGAGAAGCTGAAGAAGCGGTTCCCACACGTGGATCTCTTCTTCAACCCGAGCGATTTCCACAAGCTGGTCGACGTCGTGCCAGAGATGGAGTTGCTGCAGGATGACCTCGTCAGCCTCCCCCACTATTACCAGCCGCAGCTCAGCGGTAACAAAGTGGGTGTCTCCGCATATGTGCCAATTATTTATGGATGCAACTTCGTTTGCAGCTATTGTATTGTGCCGTACCGCCGCGGTAAGGAAACAAGCCGACCGTTCAACGACATTGTCTCCGAAGTTGAGCGACTCGTGGATGGCGGTGTACGAGAGGTGACACTGCTCGGGCAAACGGTGAACGCTTACGGATACGACCTTGAGCAAAAGAGCTCCCTCTCGGAACTGCTCGAGGCTGTAGACAAGATTCCGGGGTTGGATCGGCTTCGGTTCCTGACATCGCATCCCAAGTACATGGGCGATGATGTTATCGACGCGATTGCTGACCTTCCATCTGCCTGCGAACACATGAACCTTCCGGTACAGGCCGGAGATAACGAGATCCTGGAGCGCATGCGCCGCACCTACACCCGCGACCTCTGGCTGGAGCGAATCCAGACAACGCGCGAGAAAGTACCCGGCGTAACTGTTGCGACGGATATCATTGTTGGCTTCCCGGGTGAGACTGAAGAGCAGTTCATGCAGACGTATGACATGCTCGAAGAAGCGCGCTGCGACAAGGTGCACCTGGCGATGTATTCGCCACGCCAGGGTACCCTGAGCTCCCGCTGGGAGGACGATGTTCCGCAAGAAGAAAAATGGCGACGTCACCAGATGCTGGAAGAACAGCAGCTGCGCATTTGTACCGAGATCAACGAAAAGCGACTCGGCGAGACCTACGAAGTACTTGTGGAAAGCAAGGAGAAGGGTCGCTGGACAGGTCGCACACGCGGAAACAACCTCGTGCACTTCGATGATGACGGCCGAACCGATGTGCTCGGCAAACTGGTGGACGTAAAAATCACGAAGCCCAGCCCGTGGTACCTCCTGGGTGAAGCCGTATCCGAACCCCGATAATTATTGAGTAACCCCGCCGAAACGAGCGGGCTTTGAAAGGAATGAAGAGTTTGACCGATTCACAGCCGAAGCAGAAGACCAAGAAGCAACTTAATCAGGAAGCGCTGGACGCAAGTCTCCAGCATCGCTGGGAAGATGCAATTGCGCTTAATGAAGAAATCCTGGACCGGTTCCCACGAGACGCCGAAGCGCTGAACCGCAATGGCCGCGCCTACATGGAACTCGGGAAGCTGGCTGATTCCCGCGAGGCCTATTCGGAAGCACTCAAAGCAGACCCGGCGAACATGATTGCACGCCGAAACCTGCAGCGCCTGGAAACCATTTACCAGGCCGATGGTGCAGATGAAGTCGCGCCTCCACGATCACAGGCCATTCCGAACGCCAACGTCTTCATCGAGGAAATCGGCAAGACCTGGATCGACGACCTCACCCACCCGGTCGGGAGTGAAGTGCTGGCACAGGTATCGCCCGGTGACCAGCTGAAACTGGTGGTCGAGGGCGAGCGAGTGTTCGTCCGCACAATGGACGATGTCTCACTGGGCCAGGTCGACCAGACCATCGGCAGCCGTATCGCCAAGTTGATGGAGATCGAACATGAATTCGAGATCTATGCACTTGGCCAAACCATGAACAGCCTGCGTGTCATCATCCGGGAAACCTCGCATGCCGAGGAATCCGAAGGTACCATGACGTTCCCGCGCCAGGATCTCATGAACCTCACCCTCATGCGCGAGCGCGAACAACTCTCGCTTCGTGATGAGTTCATCTTCGGTGAGGAAGAGGACGAGGATCTCGAAGAAGACGAAGACGAGATTGAGGAAGAAGACGTCGACGAGGATGACGAGGAAGAAGATGACGTCGACGATTACCTCAGCGACGCCGCTCGTGATCCGGACGAAGAGAAGCCCGCAGAATAAGATAGATACAGTACTCAAGCCTACGATCGCCCGGCCATTTTTTATGGCCGGGCGTTTACGTATCACGTTTTGGTTCGCAGGTGTTGACGAAACCGGAGAGCTTTCGGGTATACTGCATGCACAACAGAAGGGATGACCACAATGGCGTGGTTTTGCACCCGGGAGCAGGTCATCATGAAATTGAGTGATTCAGAGTACGCCAATTTAAGACGCAGTCAGGCCGCCGAGGAATAACCCCGAGCGGTCTTTTTAGTTCCCACATTCCTTCTGATTTGTTCGTAACGAGGCGCGCCAGCGCCGTAGGCACCAGGAGCAGACGCTATGAACTCCAGCATGATCGGAAAAATCGAGAAAGCTCACCGTTACGCAAACGAACCCCACAGGGTGCAGTTCACCACGCTCGAAGCCACTATTAGTGGAGACAATGACCAATACCACGTGACGCTCACCCCAACGGGTTGGGAATGCAGTTGCAACACGTTCCGCAGCCAGATGTTGGATACCTGCAGCCATGTAATGGCGATGCAATTGATGATTGGCCAGATGCTGGAAGAAGACGTTCGGTATAGTGCGCAGAGTGACCCTGTAGCGAACCCCTTGTAAACCAAAGTTTCGAGAACGTTCACGAACGCAGAAATCCCGGTTCGCTACTGGCGAGCCGGGATTTTATCGAACTTCTCCATGGTGTCCGGGTATATCCTGTAGAGCGCATCCATTTGCATCACGAAGATCACCGCGCCGCCAATCTGCACTTCGTGGAAACCGGCAGCATACCAGTCGGAGAACTCGGCTTCGGTGGCATCCAGCTCAACTTCGACCCGCCGTTGGGCAGTCTCGCGGATGAGCTCAATGGCTTCGGGCACACGTTCTTCATCCATAGCCATGAGAACAGTGGAATTTGCCATACGGAGAAAGCCACCAACACTATTGATTCTCGTGGCACTCAAGCCGGCTGATGTCACCGCTCGCAGCAGTCGATCACAGTCATAAGCTTGAACAATGGTTATCAGAAGCTTCATCTGGTCTCACACCCCGGCTGGCCCGGGAACACTCCCCTGTCTCACTGCGGACTAGTGTACGACGCTTTGCGAAAAACAAAAGAGGCCACCGTGTACGGTGGCCCCCTCTGCGTGTAGTCCTAGTTGAGGCCGGCGTCCGATCGCAGGACATCAGCCTTGTCAGTGCGCTCCCAGGGGAGGTCCAGATCTGGTCGGCCAAAGTGGCCGTAAGCAGCGGTCTGGCGGTAGATCGGGCGGAGCAGGTCCAGGTGGCTGATGATCGCACCCGGGCGGAGATCGAAGTGGCTGCGAACCAGCTCTTCAATCTTCTCGTCCGAAACCTTGCCGGTGCCGAATGTTTCGCACATGAGCGAGGTTGGGTGGCTCATACCAATTGCGTAGGAAATCTGCAGTTCGAATCGATCTGCGAGTCCAGCGGCAACCACATTCTTGGCAACGTAGCGGGCAGCGTACGCGGCCGAGCGGTCGACCTTGGTGCCGTCCTTACCGCTGAAGGCGCCACCACCGTGGCGAGCCATTCCGCCATAGGTGTCAACGATGATCTTGCGGCCGGTGAGGCCGGCGTCACTCATCGGTCCACCGATAACGAAGCGACCGGACGGATTGATGATGAAGCGAGTCTTCTCATCAATCAGCTCTTCCGGTACCACCGGGAGAATCACCTGTTCACGCACATCAGCTTCGATCTGGGCGTTCTTGGCGGATTCGCGGTGCTGGGTGGAGACAACTACAGTATCCACGCGTACGGGCTTGCCCTCGCTGTATTCCACCGTTACCTGGCTTTTGCCGTCTGGCTGCAGGTAATCGAGATCGCCGTTCTTGCGAACATTGGCCAACTGGCGAGAGACGTTGTGAGCGAGGTGAATTGGCAGCGGCATGAGCTCTTCAGTCTCATTGCTCGCGTAGCCAATCATCATGCCCTGGTCGCCTGCACCAGTGTTATCGAAGGCATCGACGGCGGTGCCGCTTCGCTCTTCGAGCGCCTGACTCACACCACCAGCGATATCTGCACTCTGCTCATTGAGGGCCACAATCACACCGGCCTGGCTTGCATCGAAGCCGGACTCACCGTTGTTGTAGCCGATGTCGTTTATCACCTCGCGTACGGTCGACTGGATGTCAACGTACGCTTCGGTGGTGGCTTCGCCCAACACCAGCACAAGGCCGGTGGTGGTTGCCGTTTCGCACGCCACTCGAGAGTTTGGATCCTGCTCGAGCATGGCGTCGAGAATTGCATCCGAGATCTGGTCGCAGACCTTGTCCGGGTGCCCTTCAGTCACCGATTCCGAGGTGAACTGAAGGTGCTTGGCAGAGTCAAATGTAGAAGACATGTTCCTGAGTTCCTTTCGGTATACCCACCGTGGGGGCCGAGTTCGCCTGGTTTTCCTTAACTGACTAGTTTTCGGTATCCCAGGAGCTCATGTACTTCTCCTGCTCGGCGGTGAGAACATCGATTTCGATGCCCATGGCCGCCAGCTTGAGGGCAGCGATATCCTTATCGATTTCCTCAGGCATCTTGTAGACCTTCGGCTCGAGGTTCTTGTGCTCGCGCACGATGTAGGCAGAGCCAAGCGCCTGGTTGGCGAAGCTCATGTCCATCACGCTCGGCGGGTGGCCTTCGGCCGCGGCGAGGTTAATGAGTCGGCCTTCGCCAAGGACGATCACAGAGCGATCGCCGATCATGAACTCTTCAACGAACGGGCGCAGCTGCTTGCGGCCTTCGCCTGCCATGTCGGCAAGTGCCTTCAGGTTGAGCTCACTGTTGAAGTGACCGGCGTTGGCGATCATGGCGCCATCCTTCATCACTTCGAAGTGGTGCTTGTCGACGACATTGATGTTGCCGGTGGCGCTGACCACGATGTCAGCGTGCGGAACGGCCTCTTCCATCGTCATCACGTCGAAGCCGTCCATTGCAGCTTCGAGTGCGCGAATCGGGTCAACTTCAGTCACAATGACCCTGCTGCCCATACCGCTTGCGCGCATGGCAATTCCCTTACCGCACCAGCCGTAACCACCAACGACGACGGTCTTGCCGGCGAGAAGGATGTTTGTTGCGCGGATAATGCCGTCCAGCGTGCTCTGGCCGGTGCCATAGCGGTTATCGAAGAAGTGCTTGGTGTCGGCATCGTTCACCGCAACAATCGGGAACTTGAGGACGCCGTCCTTCTCCATGGCCTTCTCGCGGATAACGCCGGTAGTAGTTTCTTCGGTTGCACCGAAGATCTTGTCGGCGAGTTCCGGGTAGTCCTTGTGAATGATGGTGACAACGTCTGCACCGTCGTCGATCAGGACATCTGGCTCGTGCTGGATAGCAGTGTGGATGTGTCGCATGTAGGTTGCATCGTCTTCACCCTTAATGGCGTAGACGCGAACACCTTCTTCAACGAGAGCCGCGGCAACATCGTCCTGGGTGCTGAGCGGGTTACTGGCGCACAGAACGGTGTCTGCACCACCGGCGACCATAGCCAGCACGAGGTTTGCGGTCTCAGCCGTAACGTGGGCACATGCAGTGACCTTCACGCCGTCGAACGGGCGCTCAGTCTTGTAGCGCTCGCGAATCTCGCTGAGCACTGGCATCTCGCGAGCAGCCCACTCGATGCGGCGCTTGCCTGCTGCGGCAAGGCTTGGATCCTTAATATCAAAATCGCGTGTGTTTGTGTCTGTCATTAGTCTCTCCTTGTACTACCTACGAGAATCGCTCTCACGACAATGCGTTGAGCGCATCCGCCGAAACCGAGCCGGCGAAATCCGGGAACGCTTCATCGAATCGTTCAACGAAGGATTCGGGTGTGAAGCTATGCTCCTGCGGACCATGGAATTCGATGGCGTGTGTGCTAGTGAGCGCAGCCATTCGGCCGGCCACTGGAAGGTCGGCGCCAATCAAAAGCCCTGCTACGAGCCCGGCACGATACGCGTCGCCACCGCCGGTCGGGTCGCCGAAGGTGCGCGGCTCCGCAATTGGAATGATGTGTCGTTCGCCGTTGGCGCGAATTTCGCTACCACGGCTCCCAAGTGTGATGACTGAAAGCGGTTTGGAATCCGCGATCTCATCCTCACTGGCACCGACCTTCTTTGCCATCATTCCCCATTCGTAATCGTTGCCGATCACGATATCAGCAAGATGAATACCGCGGGCGATCTGCTCACCATCCAGTACTACGATCTGGAACGCCGGATCATAGATCAGTTTGGTTCCTGCCTCCGCCATCTGTTCGGTGTGCTGAACCATGGCGCCGGGGTCACCCGCGCTGATGATTCCGTAGCTCGCTGTAGAAGCGATCTCCGTCACATCGATCTTCTGGGCATCGGCTCCCGAGCCTGGATAAAAGGATGCGATCTGATTACCCACGTTATCGGCGTTCATGAACGCCGTCGCGGTGAAATCATCTTCGGCCACGATGACGTGGTCGAGATTCACACCCATTTTCTTCAGCTTCTCCTGGTATGGCCCGAAGTCCTGGCCGGCAGTGCCTACCAGGGAAGTCGGGACGCCCAGCATGGCCATGTTGTAGACCATGTTTCCCGCCACACCGCCATGCTGCTGCTTGAACGAATCAAGCAAGAAGCTGACGGACAGCGTGTGCGCCTTATCCTGAAGAATATGGTCGGCAAAGGAACCATCGAAATGCATGATGTAGTCGTAAGCGATCGAAGCGCTGACTACGACTCTTGAGGATCGAGCCACTAAGTTACTACTCCTGTCCGTGACAATTGGAGCTGGCTTAACGCCGGGTTTGGAGCCCACACGCTAAGCGCGTGCCCGAGCGGGCACGCACACTGCAGATGGCGCTATTTCCACCTGCCAACCTTCCGAGAATACCACATGGTTTATAGGTTACAAGCCTGCGAGTACCGACTCAAGGGCAATATTAATCATTTTTTCACCTATATTATCGGTTATTTTTACGCCGTTATTGTCCGTTGGCAATACCCAATTCTGTTTGCCAGCAGACTTCTTTTTGTCCGCTCGCATTTTGTCCAGAACCTCATCGTGACTGGCCCTTGCAGTCACCGGCAGACCGTACGACTGAATGAGTTGACGTAAATCGTCCACCCACTCGCGGGTTACATCTCCACGCTGCACAGCAATCTCGCTCGCGGCCACTATTCCCACTGCAACGGCCTCACCGTGCAGGAGTTGATAACCGGCAGCCTCAATCCCGTGACCAATGGTGTGTCCAAAGTTAAGGATCTTGCGAAGGTGGCCCTCGAATTCATCTTCGGCCACTACATGCGCCTTAAGTTGGATGTTCCGGCGAAGAACCCAGCTTGTGAGTGGCTGCTGCAGGCTGAGCAAACCATCCGTGTTCTTGCGGAGCACCTCAGTGAGGAACCCCGGCTCCTCATTCGGGACTGATGCCTGAATGACTCCATGCTTGATAACTTCGGCGAATCCGGACCGAAGTTCTCGTTCCGGAACAGTCTGGAGGAACCGTGGATCCACCAACACGACGGGTGGCTGATAGAACGCGCCGATCAAATTCTTGCCAGCAGTGTGATTGATCCCGGTTTTGCCGCCCACGCTGCTATCTACCATTGAGAGCAACGTGGTCGGTATTTGTACGAGGCCGATTCCACGCAACACCGTGGCAGCCGCGAATCCCATCAGGTCGCCAACCACACCGCCACCGAGGGCAATCGCGACGTCTCCTCGTTGCGCCCCGCCTTCCAGCATCCAGTCGAGTAGCTTGCTGTATGTCGCCAGTGCTTTACTCGATTCACCCGATGCAATTTCATATATATAAAGCGGGATAGCTAACTTGGCTTCGAGCTGCTTTAGCCAGTTGGCGTGATGCGCAGCAACGTTGGTATCCACACCAAGCCACACGGCTTGTGCATCTGGCCATTGCTCGGCCACCACGGTTGGCAACGTGTCAGCCACTCCAACTCCCACGGAGATATTGGATTGCGCCTTGCCAGTATCGAGATGAACCGTGCTGGGGACCCCGTTGGCAAGTTCAACCAGTTCGTGGAGATTCGCCGCGACGAGATCGGCTGATCGATTGCCAACTGGAACAGTGACATCTGCGGCGCTGTAGTACTTCTCGCGCTCCGAAATCAACGACTTCATTTTGGCCAGGGGATCATCACCATCGAGCATCGGACGTGCGGTGGTGCGAGATTCATCTTCGTGGCCGTGAACGCGTTGCCAAAGCTCATCCGCGTCCGCGTGGAGCCAGACGCTGAGTGTGCCACTCGATTCTCGAATCCGCTCCTGCGCCTGCTCGTTACAGGTCGCTCCGCCGCCGGTGCTCAACACCAGATTCGTATCTCGCAGCGACTTATCAAGGAAGATTGCTTCTTGTTCCCGGAAGTACGCCTCACCTTCCTGGGCGAAGATATCGGGGATTGTGCGACCTTGCTCTGCTTCGATCAGGTCGTCCATATCCGCAAACTTCCAGCCGAGGCGCCTGGCCACGATTTCACCAACAGTGCTCTTGCCCGAGCCGCTCATGCCAACAAGAATTAGTCGCGTGATCATTCAGTCCCCACCCGTGTTTAATCCAAACTCTGATACTGTGTCAGCATACCGAAACCGCAGGCTGGCAGTGTGGTATACCCAAGCATATGCGAGAATGTGGCTATACTCTGGTATCGGCAGCATTTTGCTGCAATGGGAGCAAGTGAACCTAGGGAATCATTTTCATTATGGAAACCATTTTAATTGCCGACGATGACTCGGCAACTCGTGAAATGCTGACTGATTTCCTCACCGAAGAAGGATACTCGCCGGTTGCTGTCGGCGATGCCGCTGGGATGCTGGCATATTACGATGAGAACACCCCTGACCTGGTGCTTATGGACATCCGGCTGCCGGATCGAAGTGGCCTGGATATCCTGAAGGAACTTAAGCAGGGCAAGAACGAACAGAAGCCGGTTGTCGCCATGACGGCGTTCGGCGGCTCTGGCGTGGCGATTGAGGCAATGCGCCTCGGTGCCTACGATTACATCACCAAGCCATTCGATCTCGATCACGTCAGCCAGGTATTGAAGCGCTATTTCGATTATCGCCACCTGAGCGACCAGGTAGCCGAACTCACCGAACTTGTGGGCCGCAGTGATCCCGCTGACCCGTTGATCGGCAACAGCCCTGCAATGCAGGAGGTCTACAAGCAGATCGGGCGCGTGGCTGCATCTGATGCAACGGTGTTGATCACGGGCGAGACAGGCACAGGCAAAGAGCTGATCGCCAGCATCTTGCACAAAACCAGTAGTTTCAGCGGTGGTCAGTTGGTGAAGGTCAACTGTGCTGCACTGCCAGAAACACTGCTGGAAAGCGAATTGTTTGGACACGAGAAAGGCGCCTTCACCGGAGCCGTCGGCCAACGCAAGGGCCGGTTCGAGTTGGCAAACAAGGGCACGATATTCCTCGATGAAATCGGTGAGATGACCCTCGCCACCCAAAAGAAGCTCCTGCGCGTATTGCAAGAACGTGAGTTCGAGCGCGTGGGCGGCTCGTTGCCAGTAAAAATCGATACGCGGGTCATCACAGCCACGAACAAGATTCTGCAGCAGGAAGTGGAAGCGGGCCGGTTCCGCGAAGACCTTTATTACCGACTCAACGTGATCGCCATCTACCTGCCGCCGCTGCGCGACCGGGAAGGCGATATTCCGTTGCTGGTTGAACACTTCGTCGACAAGAATCGCTTCAAGCCAGGGGCACCAGCGAGCAAAGTCAGCCAGGGTGCACTTGAGAAGCTGGAAGAATACGACTGGCCAGGCAACGTGCGTGAACTCGAGAACGTTGTACAACGTGCCACCGTGCTGGCGCAGGGTGGCGTGATCACCGAAGAGCACATCCGCTTCGCCGGCATGGATAGTCGCCGTCTCATCGATGTTGGTGAGCGCGTACGGCGTGGCACCGACTTACCAGAGCTGCTGGAAGAAATCGAGCGAACAGCCCTTGAGGAAGCCCTTGCCGCAGCCGATGATGACCGCAAGGAAGCTGCATCGCTTCTTGGCATCTCACTTACGGAATTAAATAAGCGCGCCAAAGAGTTCGACCTTTAGCGCGCCTTGAGATCAGACTTTTACTATGAGCCGGATGACTCCTTCGGGTTGTCCGGCTCTATCTCTATCATCGAGGATTCCTCCGCAGCGGAGCCAAACTCCCCTGAGCCATTATCTCCCAGGATCTCTTTCGCATCTTCGTGCTCAACCAGCTCACGTACGGCAGGCACCTTGTACGCAAGGCTTATGGCCTGCTTGCGGAGCTTGTCCAGTTGGGTACGGCTTGGCTTGGATCCGTACTGGTAGTAGAAATCCGCAGCTTTGCCCATAGTGAGGGTGCCGGCGAACGCGATGACGACCTTCGGAATCGTTCCGGCCGCAAAGGGAATGAACGACGCCGCCTGGCGTCCGGCCGTACGCCACAAGAACCCGGCACCGACCACCGGGGTCAGCTCGCGGACGATGGCGAACTGATTCTCCAGATCCTCACCGTGCGCTGCGGCAATCTTGTAGGACATCATCAACTGGTTCTTCGTGAGAACAATCAAATCGGCGCCCGCACTCACGAATCCACCGAGCACCGGCACTACCGCCGGGATGTTGGAAACCAGCGCGAACTGTGCGTTGGCACGCGCCGTCTGCGTCACAATCGCGTTGACCGCAGCCTTGCGCCAGAGCGGGTGAAACCGACCGAACGCCGGGGCCATATCCGGCAGCATTTCGAGGATTTCAAACCTGACATCCTGCACGGGATCTGCACCTTCGGAAAGGTTGCCAGAGAGAAAGAAGATGTTGGACGTATTGCGTCGGTTCTCGGTGGCGAGCCGCACGGTATCGAAGAGGCCGGTACCATCCGGATCGTAAACGATGACGACATCGTAACGGGTCGGATCAAAGTCCTGTTGCGCATCCGGCCATGGACGAGCCACGACGCCATTGCGGTCATCCTCACCAAACAGCAGGTCGGCCGCCTTTTGCACGCGATCACCATCCGATGCAAGCACCAAAATCGATGGCACCTGCTCAGCCTTGTCGCGTGTTTCGTCAAAATCAATATCCTTGACGACATTCATGAATGACCGAACCGTACCAACGGCACCCATCGGTCCACCCTTCAGCATTTTCATGTTTCACTACTTCCTGACGTATTCGCTGCGACCCCTGCTTATGGATGTACCTGTTGAGAGTTCCGTTACACGCACGCAGTGTGAACAATGAGAAACGGCGTGAGCCTGGAACTCACGCCGTAACTGTACCGTAATTTGCGTTGTGACCTAGGAATCGAACCCTGCCATGGTGTCGACGAGCTCCTTCACAGCATCGGCGGACTTGCGCAGTGCAGCGGATTCATCGTCGGAGAGGTTGATCTCGATAATCTGCTCAAGTCCGTTCCGGCCGAGCTTCACTGGTACGCCCACGTACAAATCGTTGATGCCGTACTCACCTTGCAGGTAAACACTGGTCGGGAGGATTCGCTTCTTATCCAGCAGGATCGAATCGATCATCTCGCAGACAGATGCAGCCGGCGCGTAGTAGGCTGATCCGGTCTTGAGCAGGGCCACAACCTCGGCGCCACCGTTCGCGGTTCGCTCCTGGATGCGGGAGATCGTCGCTTCGTCCATGAGCTCTGGCAAAGGTATGCCAGCAACTGTGCTGTATCGTGCCAGTGGCACCATGGTGTCGCCGTGGCCGCCGAGTACAAAGGCAGTTACGTCTTCGACCGAGACCTCGAGTTCCTCGGCGATGAAGCTGCGGAATCGGGCGCTATCGAGAACACCCGCCATCCCGATCACCCGCTCGCGTGGGAATCCAAGCGTCTCAAGTGCGACGTGGCACATGGCATCGAGAGGGTTGGATACCACGATGACGATAGCATTTGGGGCGACTTTGGCGATTTCGTTTGAAACGCTCTGGAGAATACCGCGATTTGTCTTGAGCAGATCATCCCGGCTCATTCCCGGCTTGCGCGGAATCCCGGACGTAATCACCACGACGTCGGAGTCAGCGGCGTCGGCATATTCATTTGTGCCGTGGAGGTAGCTATCGTACCCAAGCACCGGGCCGGTTTCGCGAAGATCGAGCGCCTTACCCTGCGGCATACCCTCAACGATATCGATCATCACGATATCAACGTAGTCGCGCTGGGCCATAAGCTGGGCGACGGTGCCGCCAACCATTCCAGTACCAACAACGGTTACCTTCGGACGATTCTGCATGAGAGACATACTTCCGATTCCCTTCCTGTCGTACCTGGTTCCCAACCAGTGCTGCGGGTAAGCCGATCTGATGTCGATGCGTTGCAATTTCTGCATCCAAACCTGGATGCTTATCCACCATCGCGACGCACATCAGCAACTGGCTATAGTGTACCGCCAGTGGTTGAAAAATCGGGCGGAGTTTCGTTTGGAGCCAGCGTGAGAACAGGCATTACAGGGGAAATG
>CAZGML010000040.1:0-21187 GCA_964526965.1 uncultured Sphaerobacteraceae bacterium
GACGACCAGGATGGATACACGGTTCGTCGGCTGCCACGGTCTCGTGGCACGTGCCCGCTGTCGGGCTAGGGCCGCAAGGTCGTTCGCTCGCAAAACTGTTACGGGTGACAGGAGTCGTTTCCGATCCAATCACCCGCAATTATACACGATCAGTCGTCATTCAGAGCGCGATTGCGCGCAGTATCTCCCGGCGAAGCCGATACCTGTGCGCCTTTCGGCGAGCGCTTCACGCGGTCATTCCTCAACAGGCTCGGAATGACGAGGCTCGATTAGGAGCCCGAATGCTCGTTGATGTAGTTCACGGCATCGCCCACAGTGCGGATCTTCTCGGCATCTTCGTCCTTGATTTCAAGGTCGAATTCCTGCTCCATGGCCATAATGACCTCGACGAGGTCCAGCGAATCGGCATCGAGATCGCCAATGAATTCGGCGGATTCCACGACCTGGTCGGCTTCAACACCGAGCCGATCCACTACGATCGCCTGAACGCGCTCGAGAGTAGTTGCCATTGAGTCTTCCTCCTGATGCAATCTGCACATGCTCACCACGAGCGAGGCAGTGTGTTTTCACGACTATACAACCGAATTTCACAGGTATTTTATATCCTGTCAGATTCGATAATGAAAGCATACCCGTAAGCGGCGCAAGCGTCGACCAATCCGGCGTTTTTGCGAGTGGATCCGTTCCGCCTGTTGTCGCACGTACAGGGCTGACGCGTCCAAGCCCCTATGACTGTTTCTGACGTTCTTCTGGTAACTGACGGCTGATTGTTCCCAGCACACCATTTACGAATTTACTGCTGTTCTCACCGCCGAAGCGTTTGGCGATTTCAACTGCCTCGTTAATGGCGACACCTACCGGCACATCTGGCTGGTAGTGAAGTTCATAGATCGCCAGCCGCAATACATTTCTGTCTACAGCAGCAATTTGCGGGATCGGGAAGGCGGGCGCAGCTTTCTCGATGATGGGATCGATGTTCGCGAGCTGCGATACGGTGCCCCGCGCCAACATCTCCGCGTGCGATGCAACCTCTTTCGGCACATCGTCCACGGCGGTTTCATCTTCGTCCGCGGTTTCCAGCGCGCTCTCCGGTACTGCCGCATCATCGAAGTAATCGCGGCTAATGATTTCATCCAATTCGTGATCTGTCGTATCGAACTCAAAGAGCGTTTGCATCGCCAGGATGCGACTCTGGTGTCGGGTCGCTGATCGTTCGATATAGGCGCCCTTGCCGAATGTTTTACTCACGTTACGGCGTTTCCCCTTGCCGCGTTTGCGCCTGGGGGGCGTCTGTTTTCCGACGTCTTTGCCGGGCTCTCGTTTTTCGTCAGACATCTATGCCTCACTCATCGCAAAATTGTCGACGTATATGTCGACGGATCGCACGGTCATACCGAGCATGCGACCGGCCGCGAGGCCAACTTCACGACGTACTCGTTCTGTTACTGAATTCACGCGGGCACCGGGCGACAGGATGATTGCAATGTCGACATCGATTTGGTCGCCATCAACGGTGACTCGTACCTGACCATCGTCAAAGGCCTTGCCAGGTAGTTCTTCGTCGCGCTTCTTGCCCTTACGCGATGTGAGCCTGGCCACACCATCGATATCGCGCACGGTCGTTTCAATCAACTGGATAAGCACTGCCGGCGCTATCCGCACAGTGCCTTTCACCTCCATGTCCTCGTTAATGGGGACACTGGTGATGACTTCTGCCTTATCGGAGGTTGGTTTGCCTGATGTCATGAAATGACCTCCTCTGGTTTTGGCTCGGCTTCAAACGGAAGCGACTGATGGCGTTCCAGGAACTCCGGAATGAACCCGGTATGCACCTCGGCGTTCCTAAACTTCTCGTCCGCCATAATTTCCTGATGGAAAGGAATCGTATGTTTCACGCCGGTTAGCACCGTCTCGTCCAGCGCGCGGTTCATGCGGTCCACCGCCTGCTCTCGCGTGGTACCCCAGGTGATGATTTTGCCGAGCAAGGAATCGTAAAACGGCGGAATGGTGTATCCGGGGAAGAGGTGCGAATCCATGCGCACCCCCGGTCCACCCGGCGCAACATACGTCTCGATGGCACCACTGCTGGGCCGGAACTGGTTCGTTGCATCTTCAGCTGTGATACGGCATTCGATACTGTGTCCCCGCGTGCGGTAATCCTCCTCCTTCAGGTTGAGCTTCTCACCAGCAGCGATCCGTATCTGCCACGCCACCAGATCCAGGCTGGTGACTTCTTCGGTAATCGGGTGCTCCACCTGAATGCGGGTATTCATTTCCATAAAGTAGAAATGTCCCTCGGCATCAAGCAGGAATTCGAGCGTGCCTGCGCTCCAGTAGCCAGCTGCCCTGGCGCCTTTTTCTGCGGTCTTGAGCAGGTTCTTGCGAACCTTGTCGGAGAGGTTTGGCGCGGGCGCTTCCTCGATAACCTTCTGATGTCGCCGCTGCAGGCTGCAATCGCGATCTCCCACTGCGATGACATTGCCATGTGTATCGCCGAGTACCTGCACTTCCACGTGGCGTGGCTTTTCCAGGTATCGTTCGATGTAGACGTCTCCGTTGCCGAACGCGCTTTCCGCTTCGCTTTGTGCCATGGGATAACCACGGGTTAGCTCGGCATCGTTGTGGGCGACGCGCATTCCGCGCCCGCCGCCGCCAGCAACTGCCTTGATCAGAACCGGGTAACCGATCTCGCGCGCGGCGTCTCGCGCCTGGGAAAGAGTGGGCACAATGCCCTGCGTGCCCGGCAGCATCGGTACGCCGGCTTCCTGCATTACCCGGCGAGCCTCGGCCTTGTTGCCCATCTTGTCGATCACTTCCGGGCTGGGGCCGATGAACGTGACGCCCACCTGCTGGCAAACCTCGGCAAGGTACGCGTTTTCGGCCAGGAATCCGTAACCGGGGTGAATGGCATCGCACCCGGTTACCAGGGCTGCTGTAATCACGGCGGGAATATTGTTGTAACTGCGCGCGACAGTTGCAGGGCCAATGCACACAGCTTCATCTGCCAGCCGCACTGGCAGCGAATCGACATCGGCTTCGCTATAGGCAACCACCGCAGGTATGTTGAGATCGCGACATGCACGCAGGATGCGCAGCGCGATTTCTCCACGGTTGGCGATCAGTATCTTCTTGAACACGCGAGTTCTCCCCGGTCAGCAGCCAGCCCGGCTACGATGCCATGCTCATTCCACCATCTACCGAGAGTACCTGGCCCGTGATGTATGAGGCCTGGTCCGACGCAAGGAATGCGACGGCGTTGGCGACATCTTCCACGGTGCCGAATCGTCCCAGCGGAGTGGCATCGAGTAGTTGTTGTTTCAAATCGTCGGATAGTACGTCGGTCAGGCGCGTATCGATGAATCCCGGCGCAACCGCATTCACTGTGATGCCGCGGCTCCCGACCTCTTTTGCGAGCGTCTTGGTGAGCCCGATTAGTCCGGCCTTGGCGGCCGCATAGTTCGCCTGCCCCGGGTTGCCCATACGGCCAACAACGCTTGTGATGTTGATGATGCGCCCGCCTCGCTGACGGAGCATTGGCCGGACAACTGCCTTGCTGGCGAGGAAGGCGCCCTTCAGGTTGGTGTCGAGTACGGCGTCCCAATCCTCTTCGCTCATACGCATGATCAGGTTATCGCGGGTGATGCCCGCGTTGTTGATGAGCACATCAACCTTGCCGAATTCCTCGGTAGCCTTGTCGATGGTGCTTTTGGCGCCGTCGGGATCAGAGATGTCGGCAGAGACAACCTCAACACGCTGGCTCGAATTGGCAAGGGCCTTCTTCGCCTCTTCAGCTGCGTCGTGGTCACCGCGGTAAGTGAGAAGCAAATCGTAGCCCTCTGCGACCATTCGCTCGGCTATCGCCAGTCCAATTCCGCGCGTGCCGCCGGTAATCACCGCTACCGGTGCATTCTGCCCATCAGCCATTGCTGCCTCCATCTCCTGTTAAGGTGCGTTCGTTTTGATTGCTATGACAATCGTTCCGATTAAAGAAACGTGATCCTATTGTGCAGCAAGCCTCGTACCGTTTACACCCCAACGCACAAGCGCGGATGCCCATGCAAGGCCGGCACCGAATGCCACGAGCACGATGTTGTCGCCTTCGTTAAGGGCACCTGCGTCGGCCGCCTCGGAGAGCGCAATCGGCACTGATCCCGCCGAGGTATTGCCGTACCGGTCCAGGTTGACCCATACCTTGTCCATTGGCAATTCCAGCTTGCGAGCGGCTGCGTCGATGATACGAATATTCGCCTGGTGCGGGATGAGCATGTCGACGTCATCCAGCGACATGCCTGCCTTTTCAATGCACTCCAGCGACGAATCGCCCATGACATTGACTGCGAATTTGAAAACAGCCTGGCCGTTCATGCGCAGGTGTGGCTGCGAATCCGGGAAGATATCTGCTGATTCCGGCGCAAACCGGGCGGTGCCAGGTACGAAAAGATGCTGGCTGCCACTGCCATCGGATCCCATAACTGCGCTGAGGAGACCACGCTCCTCGCTGCTCGCTTCGAGGACAACTGCCCCGGCACCATCGCCAAACAGGATGCTGGTACTTCGGTCGGTGAAATCGACGTAGCGGGTGAGTGTGTCTGCACCGATCACAAGGGCATTCCTATAAACGCCGCTGTTCACGAACTGGGTACCCACATTCAGTGCGGTAACGAAGCCGGCGCAGGCAGCGCCAACGTCAAATGTAGCGGCCTTGCTTTCGATTTCCGCCTGCACCAATGCTGCTTGGGAAACGAGGAAGTCGTCGGCAGTGGCTGTCGCAACAATAATGAGATCGATATCTGCGCCAGTAAGCCCTGCCTTTTTGAGGGCACGTTCTGCCGCAAGTGAGGCGAGGGACGTGGTGGAATCGTTTTGCCCGACGATGCGCCGTTCCTTAATTCCAGTGCGGGAGACAATCCATTCGTCGCTGGTTTCAACCATACGCTCCAGATCGGCGTTGGTAAGCACCCGATCCGGAACAGCGTGGCCCCATCCTGTTATTGCGGCGTTTGGCATCGTTGGGTGGTACTCCTGCTGAAATCGATACGGCGGGGATTAACGTTACAGCTCGACCGTATCAGTCATGTGTTTGGCTCATTCTACCGGAGTTGCCGGGGCGTTGTCGCATAGTACCCGGCATGGTTCGAACACAGGAAACAGGCGGAGAGATAGATCTCCCGCCTGGAATCCATGCAGTACAGCTATTGGTGATCTACTCAGCCGCGCTCTGGCGCTCTTCGATCTCAATGACCTGGCGACCACGGTACTTGCCACAGGTTGGGCAAACGTGGTGGGACTGCTTCATGCTGCCACACTCCCGACACGGCACCAGTTGCGGTGCAGTGAGGTAGTGATGCCGACGGCGATTGCCCTGGCGATGGCGGCTGATTTTTTGTTTTGGAAGAGCACCCATTTCAAAACTCCTGTTTTGCCGCCACAGCGGCGTTCTACTACGTATATCGCCAACTCGGCGATTCACGAATTTGAGGCGCTATTGCTCCTCGTCATCCAGCAATTGTTGAAGTGCAGCGAATCGTTCATCAACGGGTGAATCAGCTTCACCGTTGTCGATTTCCTGCGGACCCGGGCAATCCGGGCCACAATTCGGCGTCATTGGCAGTGCGAGCACAATCCATTGACGCAGTAATTCGGTCAGATCCAGTTCGTGAGCCTCATTGATTTCGAATGCGAGTTCGGCTTCGCTTTCATCCAAGTCTTCATCGCCATTCCGCTGCGGATTGGCCCGGCGACCTTCAAGGATGTCAGCTGTCTGCCGAAATTGCTCGGTAAACTCGATCTCAAACGGTTGATCATACGAGTTCAGGCACCGAACACACTCCATTTCCACAGAACCGGATGCAGAACCCTGGGCCAGAATGCTGGTGTCCAATCGTGTAAGCCGGATTGTGGAGAGCACATTCCTGGCGATCAGGTCCTTATCCAGTGGGAAGCTGGCGAGTTCAATCTTGACCGTGCGGTAGCTGCCGACATCTTCCATCAGCAGTGACGAAACTTTTACAGCAAGATCGTCGTGCAAGGTTATCGTTTGTAGAGACTTAGTATTCACGGTATCCAATCACAATCATGCGTTGCCCGATTACGTATACTCCGGCGCACGCACGAAGACACACCGAAAACGTGTTTCGGCGTAGCTTTGAAATTATACGGTTATTTGGTTGGGATTTCCAGCGGCTAGTCGTCTTCGCCCGGATCGGATCCGATCGCGTCTTCTGCTTCCTTAAGCGCATTGAGCGATCGTTCAACCGTCTCCTCCATGCTGCTCATGGTGGCGTAGGTTGCGTTGCGAATGGCGTTAAGTTGTTGGAGGAAGTAGACCTCCATACGGCCACGCTCTTCTTGCCGCTGTTTTTCGGCCGCGCGCAGAAGTTCTTCAGCATGCTGTTTTGCTTCCGCCAGAATGGTGTGATCACTTACAAGTACGCTGGCACGGCGCTGGGCATCGTTCACAATGCGTGAGGCTTGTTCCTGGGCTTCGCCGATCAGGCGCTCGCGCTCCTTCAGCAGGCGTTGGGCCTCCCGGATTTCCACCGGGATCGATGAGCGAATTTCGTCCAGCAGCTGGATGAACTCATCTTCATCCACCATCACCTTGTGGCTCATGGGCACGCGTTTGCCGTTGCTCACCATGTCCTCGAGTTGGTCGATGTTGTAAACCAACTCTGGTGCGCTTTCTTGCTCGTTGCGAACGCGTGGCTGTTGACTCATGTTGCTGCCTCTTTCTGCTGACGTGTCTGTGAGTTGCCCGGGTAATTCTCCGTGGCTTCACGCAATGCGCGTTCCACGCATTCGGGCACCAGACCCTCCAGAGAACCGCCCAGTCCGGCGACTTCACGGATGAAGCTGGAGCTGATGAACGACATTTTGGCGCTGGTCATAAGTGATACAACTTCGATCTCCGGCGCCAGGTGCTCGTTCATGTGGGCGTACTGGAACTCATATTCGAAGTCCGAAACTGCGCGCAAGCCTCGTACAAGCGCCGCAGCACCCTTTTCGCGAGCGTACGTAACGGCGAGCCCGTCGAATCTTTCCACCAAAATCCGTTCGGCAAAGGGGTGGCCGCTTTCCGCGATAGCCATACGCGCGAGCTTGACCCGCTCCGGAATGTCGAACATCGCATTCGGTTTGTTCGAACCTTCGTAAATGCCGATGATGAGTGTGTCGAAGAGGCGCGCCGCACGCAGGGCAACGTCAAGATGCCCGTTTGTGAGCGGATCAAAACTTCCGGGATATATTGCCAGGTTCATTTGTTGTCCTCATCCGCCTCGGGCTCTACACACTCATAAATCGAGAAGCATGTATCTCCGTGACATCGATGCCGCAATGCTTCCAGCCGACCGATGGTAGCCGGCGGGGAAACACGTGGTGAATGCCCCAATACGACAATTGTGCCAGATTGTACCAATTTTGACGATTCCAGATTTTCCATTGTCGGAAGAATCTCCGGATCAGCGTAGGGAGGGTCGAGCACAATCAGGTCGAAGGGCTCTTTCGCCCGCTCAAGGAAGGTTGTCACGCTCATTTGGTGCACGCGCGCTTTATCCGTAAAGCCGACGGTGCGGAGGTTCTCACGGATCACCGCCACCGGTTCCCGTCCCATATCGACGAAATCGGCATGAGTTGCGCCGCGACTCAATGCCTCGATACCGATGGCGCCAGTACCGGCGAATAGGTCGGCAACCCGGTCGGGGAAAACACCAAGAGATGCGAGTGAATTGAACACCGCGCCGCGAATCTTGTCGGTCATTGGGCGGGTGGCATGACTCGGTGGTCCTTTGAGGCGGCGGCCCCGAGCCGATCCGGAGATGATGCGCATACGAGTGAACCTCTTCTATGAAGCAGGTGAGACAGTAGCCGAACGATGATGCCAGAACTGTACCAACTGCGGTTTGAGGCGCGGGAACCTGGCTTCGCTAATGGCGGGATCGTGCGCCACCAGGCGTTCCGCCGTTGAGCGTGCGCGCTCCAGAATGCGCGTATCGAACCCCTGCTCCAGGAATCCGAGTTCTGGCAGGCCACTCTGGCGGGTTCCGATCATATCGCCGGGGCCGCGCAACTCGAGATCCTTCTCGGCGAGCGCAAAGCCGTCGTCCGTCTGGACCATGGTCTGGAGGCGGGCGTTATTCTCGGCACTAACATCGTCGCTCAGCAACAGGCAGTAACTCTTCTCGCCACCGCGCCCCACACGTCCACGGAACTGGTGCAGTTGCGCCAGTCCAAAGCGGTCAGCGCCTTCGATCATCATAACGGTGGCATTGGGGATGTCGATCCCGACTTCGATGACAGATGTCGAGACGAGGATGTCGAACTCCCGATCCCGGAACCGGTTCATGATCTCATCCTTCTTCTTCGCGCTCATCTTGCCGTGAAGCACATCCACCCTTAGGTCCGGGAAGACCTCATTCTGCAGCCGTTCGGCCTCTTGCTCGGCGGCGCGAGCCTCTATTGTTTCCGATTCAGTGACGAGGGGACAGATGACGAAAACCTGATGACCCTTCTGCACCTCATGGCGAACCAGCTGATACGCCTTCGTACGGTCCGGCCCAACGTAGCTGGACGTGCTGATCGGTATACGACCTGGTGGACGTTCATCAATTACCGATACGTCGAGATCACCATGCAGTACCAGGTTGAGCGTGCGGGGAATTGGTGTGGCTGTCATTGATAACAGATGCGGTTGGTACCCGACGGCCTTCCGCGTGAGCGCCGTGCGCTGGTTGACGCCGAAGCGGTGCTGTTCGTCGATCACGACAAAGGCGAGTTTCTGGAATGTCACGTCTTCCGTGAAGAGTGCATGCGTGCCGATGGCGATATCAATGTCGCCGGCTTCGAGGCCTGCGAGTATCTCCCGCCGCTCCTTCGCCCGGGTCGATCCGGTGAGGAGCGCCAGGGTAGGGCGGTTGTCCTCCGGTAGTCCGGCGAAGAGTGACTTGAACGATTCGACATGCTGCTCGGCAAGGAGTTCAGTCGGCGCCATTACAGCGGTTTGCAACCCGTGTTGCCATGCAGCCCATGCACCTACCGATGCGACAGCGGTTTTGCCGCTGCCGACGTCGCCCTGCACCAGCCGGGTCATCGGGGAATCTGTGGTGATATCAGCCATCATCTCCGCAACAACACGGCGCTGCGCGCCGGTGAGCGTGAACGGCAAGGTCTCGATAAACCCGTCCAGTTCAGCGGGATCAACTTCGATAGCTATACCGTCGGCGGCTTTCGCCTGGTGGCGAGATAACACCATACCCAGCTGAAGCAGAAGCAGGCTCTGGAAAATGAGTCGCTTCCGCGCCAAATTGAAATCCGCCGCCGTTGGAGGATAGTGGATGTGCTCGTACATCTCCCCCAGGTCGGGCAGGAAATTCCATACTTCATCATCGATGTAGGGGCGAGCATCTCCGAGCCAATCGACCAGTGTATTTTCAATCGCATCCAGCGCGTTGCGCGTGTGCTTGCGCATCGTCTTCTGCGTAATCCCCTTTGTGAGCGGGTACACAGGGATCAACGCCTTTTGGTTCAGGATGCTTCGGGCGTTAGCGAACTCCCATTCGGGATTGGTGAGTTGCAGCCCGCCGGGACCGGGGGTCAGTGTTCCTGCCACCACGATCTCCGTACCTTCCTTGAGCTGTTTTTGGATGTAGGTGCTGAACCAGGTGATCTTGATCCAGCCCGTATCGGTCACGAGTCGGATTTGAACCCGTGGTGTCCCGCTGCGAATTACCTGCATGTTGCTGATTTTGCCGCGCAGCACGATGTCGCCTTGCAGCATGAGCGGATTACTCAGATCGACACTCTGGGAGTAGTCGATATGTTTGCGCGGCAAATACTGCAGCAAATCCTGCACGGTATAGAGCCCGAGACCGTCATTGAACGGCTTGATGTTCTTTGAGCCGATACCGGGGAGTGCCGTTAGCAATGCATCCGGCGAAACGGGTCCGACAGAGGAGTTTTTTGGCTTGCCGGTGCGCTTCTCACCCAGGGCGGTGTTGAGTTTGCCCTTGTCTGCCACCGGCTGGGTTGCGCTAACGAGTTCACCGCGCAGTTCCTTGAGCGATTCCGCGATTCGCTGAACCGTCGTGCGTCGTGCGTCATGCTCCTTTGGCAGCGTCTTCAGCGCCCCGATCATCTGGTCGACGCTCCGTTGCATCTGCATGCTTGGCGTTTGTGGACGAAGCAGATGCAGTTCCTCCATCGCGTGCGCCAGTGCCCGACCAGCCTCTTCGCCACCCACCCAGACACGACGGAGCGCATCGATAGCAGAATCGATGCGCTGTGGAGGAGGTGTCGATGTGGATCGGGTTGGGTTCACGGCTTTATTCTGTGCGGATCATCAGGCCAACGGCTCCTGGCCCGGCGTAGGTGGCAATGGTGGTTCCTGCGAAGACGATTTCGACATTCGCATCTGGGAATTGAGACTTCATTTCGTCGACCACTTTTTGGGCCTCGGGAAGATTATCGGTGTGCAGCACGGCGACATCAAGCGCCTTGCCTTGCGCTGAGGCGGTTTCAATCATGCGCTTCACCGCCTTCTTCCAAGTACGCACGCGCTCTGCCGGGTACACAATACCGTCGTCCAGGCTAAGAATCGGTTTGATGCCGAGGGCAGAACCCACCATGTGGCTGGCCCTGCCAATGCGACCACCCTTGTAGACGTAGTCGAGAGTCTGCAGCAGTGCATAGAAATGGACGTTTTCACGCGTTTGCTCGGCGACTCGCGCAACTTCGTCCAGCGATGCGCCGCCCTGCGCTGACCGCGCAGCCTCGATGACCACCCAGCCGAGCGCCATGGAGGCGTAGAGCGAATCGACCACGCGAATCCGCTCAGAATCGAGCTGTTCGGCAGCAAGGGTCGCCGAGTTGAAGGTGCCGGATAGGCCGGCGGAAATGGTAATGCAAACGACGTCCAACCCCGCATCGAGGCCCTTTTGGTATGCCTTCTGGAACTGGTCTACGGTGGGTTGTGCCGTGGATGGAAGCTTTTCTACGGAGCGCAAACGCTCCACATACTGCTCCGGCGTGATATCGACGCCATCCAGAAGTGTCTCGTTCTCGAAATTAATCGACAAGGGCACAACTTCTATCCCCAATTCCTGGCGGATATGAGCAGGGATATCGCTGGTGCTATCGGTTACTACAAAAACTTTGCGAGGTTTAGTCACCCAGTCGCTCCTTCACCACAACACCCATAATATCCGGGCCAATGTGCGCTGCAATTACGGGGCTGACCTTGGCCAGCGTTGGCGTTTTGCCGGGGGTATGGACGCTAATAGCCTGCGCCAGCTCCTCGGCTTCTGCTGGCGTAGTGTTGTACAGCACAGTGAAGTCATCCGCCGGTCCAGATTCAGATGCAAATGCCTCCAGCGCGCGGATCGCCTTGGAGCGGGTACGCGTGCGCTCGAAGGGGATGATCTGCCCCTCGTCAATACGAAGCAACGGTTTGAGTTGCAGAATCGTGCCGACCATTTGGGCGGCCTTGCCAATACGGCCGCCTCGGCGAAGGTGATCCAGCGTTTCAACAAAGAAGACCGTCGGGTAGCGCCCGAGTTCGTTCAGAAGTACCTCGGAGATCTTGCTCGCGCTCTTGCCCTCATCGGCTAGTTCCGCAGCGCGAAGGACCTGAAACCCGAGACCATAGCTGGCCGAAAACGAATCAACCACCTCAACGGTGATTTCATCTGCCAAATTCTGACTGGCGAGCGACGCACTCTGAAACGTGCCGCTGAGCTTGGAGGAAATGCAGATGCAAACGATTTCGCTCACACCATGTTCCTGCGCAGCCCGTCGGAACGATTCTTCAAAAGTCCCAACAGAAGGCTGGCTCGTGGTTGGAAGCGCGCTTGAGGTTGCCATCTTCTGCATAAATTCATCGGTCGAGATATCTACCTGATCGCGGTACACGTTCTCGCCAAAGTGCACGTTCAATGGCACGACGGTAATGCCCTGCTGTTCCGCCAGGTTGGCATCAAGATCGCAGGTGCTGTCGGTCACGATCGCGACAGTGCGGTTGGTGCTCATAAGCAGAGCCTCCTGATAGATGCGAGAGCGCCGTTCATGCGCCAGATTACATTCACTCTACTGCAATGATGTAGAGATAGTGAGGCTGGTCTCCAGCAACCACTTCGATTTCCGCTTCCGGATTAAGCTCGCCCACCAGTTCCTGAAGCCTGGTTGTGTGTTGTTCGTCGGCATCCTGGCCAACGAATACAGTTAGCAACTCGGCTTCTTCGTCCTTTATGGATTCGAGCGATTGCTCCACGATCTTGTCAAGATCCTCGCCGGCGCCTACCAGGTCACCATTCAACAACCCGATTAACTGGCCTTCCTTCACGTTAACGCCGTTGATCTCTACATCACGGACAGCAACGGTGATTTCGATGCTGGATACATCTTCCATTGCCGACGTCATGTCGGCAACGTTTGTTTCAATATCCTCATTGAACGAGAAGGCAGTGAGGGCGCTGAGTCCATCCGGCACGGATTTGCTCGGAACCACATGCAGCGACTTCTTCGTGAGGTCAGCCACCTGCTGCGCTGCGAGCACGATGTTCTTGTTGTTCGGCAGAATGATGACATGGTCGGTTGGAACGGATTCTACGGCCTGAAGTAGCTCCTCTGTGCTGGGGTTCATGGTTTGGCCGCCCTTGACGATCAGATTTGCACCCATCGAAAGCAGCGCATTTGCCAGGCCCTTACCCGCTGCGACGGCGATGATGCCGACATCCCCGTGCACTTCGGCAGGGATATCTGATCCCGCCCAGGAAGGGCGGGTTGAGTCCGAATCGTCCTTGCCAGCTGACCGATGTTCTTGGAGTTCCTCGGTTTGAAGGGTCATATTGTCGATCTTAATCTGGTCAAGATATCCGAGCGTCAATGCGTATTCCAGCACCTCACCAGGATTCTCAGTATGAATGTGAACCCTCACGACCGATTCATCGCCGACAGCGACGACCGATTGGCCCATTGCGGTGAACGTATCTCGGGCAGCCTCGAAATCGATTCCCTCGCCGAACACCATGAAGTTGGTGCAATATCCAAAGGGATCCTCGCCGTGTAACTCGCTGATGTCGTCGAGGAAGTCCATTTCCGCGCCGACTTGTTCGATCGAGCTCTCCTCGTCGATTGTGGTGTTGCCGAGGGCGTATCGAAACATACCATCAAGCAGGTAGAGCACTCCCTGCCCACCGGCGTCCACAACCCCGGCCTGACGCAGAATATCGAGCATCTGTGGCGTCTCCTCGAGGGAGCGCCGGGCGCCTTCAAGCGCAGCTTCCAGCACCTCGGTGATGCTGCTGGTGGGACTGGTTTGCTCCTGTGCGTCCTCAGCTGCCACACGGATGACAGTGAGCATGGTGCCTTCTACGGGCCGCATGACTGCTCCGTAGGCCTTCTCCCGCGCCGAGTTGAGCGCGTTGCGAAGGTCGGCCCCGGTCATTTCACTAACGCCTTCGAGTCCGTTCGCAAATCCACGCCATATCTGGCTGAGAATTACGCCACTGTTGCCCCGTGCTGCCATGAGTGCGCCGTATGCAAAGCGATCCGCCAGGTGACCAACGGATCCGGTTGCGTCTTCATTCATGGCGATTTCGAGACTGCCATTCATGGTGAGCGCCATATTGGTACCGGTGTCGCCATCCGGGATCGGAAAGACATTGAGGGCGTTCACACGGTCGCGGTGATGGTTCAGGAGTTGGGAAGCGAACGTCAATGCTTCCAGTAATTGCTCACCATTCCACGTTGTATGGCCAGCAGCAGTTCGTACAGGGGCTGTTGTCATTCGTTCTTCTCATCTGGTGTGCTCACGCGCAATCCATCTACATTGACATTGACGCGCTCCACGGTCATATCAAGCAGACGCTCAACCTGAAACTTTACAGTCTGCATGACGTTCTGGGCCACAGTAAATATGGGTGTCCCGTATTCAACGACGATCGACAGGTCGATTTTGAGTCGGTCTCCTACGTTTTCGATGCTGATACCACGAGCGGGGTCATGCCGCGTAAACCTGCGGCGTAATGCGGATTGTGACGACTTTGGACCGAGCTCAACCACCCCGTAAATGGAAAGGACGGATTCGTGAATCACCGAGACGATGGCCGCATCTGCGATTTCCACCCGCCCCGCCGGAGTTGGTGTCTCATCAATTGGTGGAATTACCGACATGTTGTCGCTCCTTTCGAACACACAGGCTGCCTGAAATGTTGATCTTGTGTGAACTTTTGCGGAATTATAGGCGAAACGGATCGGCTCTGTTGTCAGGTTCTATATGGCGAGCAGCTTCCGAATTGTGCTACGATTCCGTGTTGTAGTGCCGCTTGTTCGGCGATACCTCAGTGCCCTGTGCACAGCAAACATTGTGAATTCCGCGCGTCTTCGGCTGAGCCTGTTTTGGATTCCCCGAGCCGTTGCGACAAGAGATACAAGATTTGAAGGGAGCTGCCCGTGGCTGGGAAGTGTGATGTCTGCGGCAAGGCCAAGACATTTGGAAATAATGTGAGTTTCTCCAAGCGCCGCACGAACCGGGAGTATCGCCCGAACGTGCACAAGAAGCGCATCATCGTTAACGGTGTTGGTGTTCGCCTGAACATCTGCACGCGTTGTCAGCGAAGTCTGGGCAAATCCGGCAAGGTTGCCTAGGTTCGTTCTTACGATGAACCGTGAACACCCCGGCGAGGATCAATTCTCGCCGGGGGTTTTGTGCTATCTAATCAGGTCGTTCCATGCCTAATCACGGTCGCTTTGCTCGGGAGCCAGAAACCTTTCTGATTTACAGGCGCGGAGACGAATTCATCGCCATCTCGATTTCGTTCTGCACACTCTCTGGTTGATCGAGTTTGGAGGCGCGGCGCAATTCGGTCTGTGCACCCAATCGGCCCAGCGCCCAGGCAGCGTGTTCTCGTACCAGTGGTTCGTCGTGAATACTCAAGGTCTTCGCGAGTATCGGCACATCCCGCTCGGTTCCGACATTCCCCAGTGCAATTGCCGCATTGCGAGCCAATCCGCGCCGCTTCGTGCGCGGTACGGGTGTGCCGTAGTAGTTCTCCCCGAACTCGTCATCGGTCATTTCCAGGAGCCAGTGCAGGCTCGGGAACTGGTTGTTGATACTGGCCGGCATCATCTCTGGTTCGTCCACCGGTTTCGCAGCCGCGGTATAAGGGCACACATCCTGACAGACATCGCATCCGTAAACCCAGTCCTGCATCTGTGGTCGGAGGTCGTGCGGAATCGACCCTCGCTCTTCAATAGTGAGGAAGCTGATACAGCTGGGAGCATGAATGGTGTACGCGTCCTGGATCGCGCCCGTCGGGCAATTATCGATACATATTCGACAGCTGCCGCAGTTCTTGTCGATTGGTTCGTCTGGCACGAGGTCGAGTTCGGTCAGCATCTCGCCGAGCATCACCCAGCTACCGTGTCCCGGTACGATGATGTTGCTGTGTTTGCCATACCAGCCGAGCCCGGCCCGCGCCGCGACAGCGCGCTCCACAATGCGAGCGGTGTCAACGAGAATGCGCGTATCCAGCTCCTCGCCGAGATGCTCTTCCATGTCCGCCTGCAGTGCCTTCATTCGCTTCTTCATGATGCGGTGATAATCCCGCCCCCATGCGTAGCGGCTGATTTTGCCGCGGACCACGCCATCGTCTGGCTTCTCGGCCGGACCACTCCAGTATGAGAGTCCAAAACTGATAATCGACTTTGCGGTTGCGTGAAGGTTGCGCACATCGGATGAAAAACGTGCACGATCAACGGTGAACCAATCCATCCCCTCAACGTGACCGGCCTTGATGTGTTGTTCCATGAAGTCAGCAAGGCCTTCGAACGGCTCGGTTGTTGTGATAGCCGAGACGCTGAGACCGTTCTTTGCAGCGAGCATTTTCACCTGGGCGGTGAGTTGCGCCCGAGGATCTGGTGGAGTGGGAAGAATTGGTTTCATGGTTTATTCGATGGCCGAGGGATCCAGGCAGACGTTGCCTGTCGTATCCCAATCGGCATAGTTCGCCATACCCCACGCGGTGCCGGCAATTACCTGTGGCAGGAGGAATCCTGGAATTCCATCCTGTACCGGTTTCAGCACGCGAGTATCGCGAGCAATGATTTCGATTCCATCATTTGTCACTGCCACTGCGGCGCGGAGATGGGTGAGGGGCATCTGCTCAAAAATGAGACCAAGTGCATCGCTGGCAACTGATTCCCCGGTGAGCCTTGCGAACTGCGCTTCGGTTCCGACAATGGTGTCGCAGCGCATGGCGATCTCGAGCTCGTCCGATCGTGGGTCCATGTGATCAAGGTGGCCCAGGGTGGTGAGCATTCGCACCTTGCCATCGGTATGCGCGGGTAAGTCGATGAGGAAGTGGCGCATGCTTTGGTCGTTCAGGTCGATAATAAGGGTATTGTGCCCAAAGAGATCATAGATATCGAGTACAGCATCCTTCGCCATGAGCACGCCTGGTTGCCAATCGCGTATCGTGCCGTCCTCAAGTCGGGTGAGCGAGGATGTGGTGCCTTCGACGCGATCGATGAATTTCGGGTGGATGCGCGCCGCCTTGATGGTGTTTCGGATGGCGTCTCCGGCGGGATCATTGCCAATGCGACTGCGCAAGGTGACCTGTCCATCCAGCTCGCGCAGGGCAAGTGCGATGGCGCCGCTCCGACCGGGTGATATTTCCCCGGCGAAGCTCTCCGCTACGATGTCACCGATTATCG
The DNA here is from genome assembly GCA_964526965.1 of uncultured Sphaerobacteraceae bacterium. Lineage (GTDB taxonomy): Bacteria > Chloroflexota > Chloroflexia > Thermomicrobiales > UBA6265 > UBA6265. Next base: position 16,705 of record CAZGML010000040.1, read on the forward strand.
CGTACCGCTTGTTCATGAGTGGCATTCCCCGGTTGAGTGCGGACCGCTCCCGCTGCTGGGTCAATTATGAATGTGCGACATTCGAAATACCATTTCTGGATGCACGTACGGGTTCAACGTCAGAATTTGGGCGAAATCGGGACATTTCGTACGGCAGGAGCGTCCAAAGTGTCGTATGCTTGATGTAACTACATTGTTTGCATGATGAGGTGGCGCCCATGGTACGTACAAAACCAACCAAACCAGCGGCACCGATCCCTTCAGTAGGATCGTTGCTCGGCACGTGGGTTCGTCAAACCAGAAATCAGCAGGGGATGAGTCAACGCGAATTGGCGGATGCCGCCAACCTCAGCCGTAGTTATGTTTGCGATATTGAGCGTGGCCGTGGAAACGAGCCGAGCCTTAGTACGTTGGACAAGCTCGCCGGGGCACTCGGGGCATCCCGTTCGGATCTGATGAAAGCAAGCGGTCTGATCGACAAGGCGCTGGTTCCAAAGGAATCGGAGGACGAACGCCGTATCCTGCAGCTTTTCCGCGACCTGAGTGAAAACGGTCGGGAGCAGGTGATGCGCTATGTCCGGTTCATCCATGCGGATGAGCACGCCGTACGGCAGAGCAGTTTCCTGCCAGACGAACAGCCGCAGAGACAATCGACACAATCCGACAATGCATCGTTGACACTCTTCAGCCTGGACGACTAATTCACGAAAAATGAGGAACCCGCCGGATCGATATCCGGCGGGTTCTTCGTGTTGCTCTCAGAAGAGGGAAGTTACTCTGTGGCTTCCCCGGATTCCGTGGCTGCTGCAGCCTCGGTTTCCTCTGAGGGTGCTTCGGCCTCGGTGGCCTCGGCTTCCTCAGCAGCCTTCGCATCTGCAGCGGCCTTGGCCTCTGCGGCGGCAGCCTCACGCTCTGCCTTGGCAGCTTCTTCGGCCTCGCGCTTCTCACGCTCGGCTCGTCGTTTGGCGCGCTCTTCGGCAGCGGCAGCGTCAGCAGCAGCCTTGGCTTCTGCTTCCTGCTGGGCGCGGATTGCAGCCTGCTCTTCAGCACGGCGCTGCTTCTTGCTCTTCTTGCCGGCGGTAGCCTGTGCAGCTTCCATGCGCTTGGTGAAGCGCTCAACCTGACCGGCAGTGTCCACAATGCGCTGCTCGCCCGTGTAGAAAGGGTGGCAAACATTGCAGAGGTCAATTCGCAGCTCCGGCTTTGTACCGCGAGTCTGGAATGTGTTGCCACAGCTGCAAATTACTGTGGTGTCCTGGTAATTCGGGTGGATTCCCGGCTTCATAAATGAATTCTCCGTTGTACTGGTGTGAGCCAGGGTCTAGTCGGCGGCCGCGGTTTCCGGAGTCTCGCTCAGGAGTTCCGGGGCGCCACCGATCGGGTAGACATCAGGCGAGTACACGCTGATGCGCTGCTTCTGGCGGGAAATGGTTTCGAATCGAACAACGCCGTCCATTTTGGCGTAGATCGTGTGATCCTTGCCAATGCCGACATTGTTGCCGACCCAAAACTGTGTACCGCGCTGGCGCACAACGATGGTGCCTTGTCGTACGAATTCACCATCGGCGCGCTTTACGCCAAGTCGTTTGGATTCTGAATCGCGACCGTTTCGTGTCGAACCGCCGCCCTTTTTGTGTGCCATGGTGGAAAGTCCTCTCTATCTCAACAGAACTGACGATTAGCCGTTGATGCCAGTAATGGTCAGGCGAGTTTGCTCTTGTCGGTGACCGGTGTGGCGTCGGTATCGCTTCTTGGGCTTGTACTTGAAGACCTCGATCTTCTTGCCGCGATTGTGCTCGTCCACCGTTGCGGTGACAGTTGCACCATCTACCACTGGCGTACCGATCTTGGTTTCGCCGTTGCCGCCAATCAGCAGCACACGGTCAATAGTCACGTCGCTGCCGGCATCATCTGTAAGGCGCTCGACGGTGATACGATCACCTTCCGAGACGCGATACTGCTTGCCGCCGGTTTCAATGACGGCGTACTTCGTCTGTTCGCTCATATATATACCTGCCGTAAAACTACGCATTGGCGGGCACATTATCGAATCATGGCCGACACCGTACTTGCGAGAGGGTGTCCGTTTGTGCGCCAGAAACACATCACATTGCCGCGAATGCACGCAAAAGTGAGCGCAATTGCGCTCGAGACACCTGATTATAGCACAGGGTTTACGCACGAATCAGTGCGTTTCAGTGCCATTCACGAGCGATGTCCAGCCGCATCCATTGATCTTTTACGACCTCACTATTAAGTGTAGAGAAAGCGTCAAGCGGTTCTTTAATTGGAATGCCCCGGCGGCGCTACCGCCGGGGCGTCGGAGCTTACGACAGCGGTTCGCTGGTCTTGCCATCGAAGTGCTCATCATCCGCATCGGCCTCCGCCTTGGTCTTGTGGACGGTCCCATCAGCGTGATGCGGGGGCGAATAAATGGTGTAGACCTTGAGGTCCTTGTCTGAAGATGTATTGATGACGTTGTGCTCGGCACCTCGGGGAATGATGATCACGTCATCGTCACCCAGCTTGATCTTGCGTCCGTCAATCAACGCCTCAGCCTCGCCGCTTTCGACGCGAATGAACTGGTCGTTTTCGTTATGCACTTCCTGGCCGATCTCACCGCCGACCGGAATCGACATCACAACCAGTTGCTGCTGCGTGCTGGTATAGAGCACCTTGCGGAAGTTGTCGTTCTCGAGTGTCTGGGTTTCGATATTGGTGTCATAGCCCTTCATAGAGGCCCCTTTCTGATTAAAATGAGAATAATTCCTACCTGTGAATTATTCTCAATTATAACGGCTTAGCGATGAACTGTCAATTCTCGCTTGTTGCAATGTCGCACCGAATTTACCTAGAATGACGGGGAAACGTCGGGCTGATTATTCCCACTGCAGCCATCCCCGAAAAGGAAATTCGTGCAAAACACATCTTCGCAAGATACCGGCCATCCAATGCCGATCCGAATAGGTACGCGTGGAAGCGCACTCGCGCTTTGGCAGGCAGAGGCCGTTCAGAAGCTTCTCGCTGAAAAGCATCCGGATCAGGAAACAGAGCTCGTCATCGTCAAACCAGAGGGCGATGTCGACAAACACAGTTCGCTTCGTCAAATCGGCGGGCGAGGGGTTTTCACCTCCGCCCTGCAGCATAAGATGCTGGCCAATGAGATTGATGTGGCTGTCCACTCGACCAAGGATCTCCCCAGCCTTGCTCCGCATGGAATAGCGATCGCCGCCTTCCCCCAGCGGGAAGATTCCCGCGATGCGCTCATCTCGCGCCATGGCGTGGGGTTGGAGGAGCTACCAGCAAACCCGATCATCGGCACCTCCAGCCGTCGTCGCTCCGCGCAAATCCTGCAAGTACGGCCGGATGCGGAGATCCGCGAACTACGCGGCAATATCGATACGCGCTTGCGTAAAGGCGAAAGCGAGGAGTTCGACGCTGTTATCCTCGCCGCTGCCGGCCTCCGGCGAATGGGCTGGGAGGATAGCATCACAGCGCTGTTGCCGGTGGATGTGAGTTGTCCGGCCCCGGGCCAGGGCACTCTCGCCATCGAATCCCGTATCGATCCTGATCCTGCCTGGGATCTGATTTCATCACTGGATGATAAGGATATCCGCACCGCGGTTCTGGTAGAACGCGCTTTCCTGCGAGGTGTAGGAGGTGGATGCTCAACTCCTATCGGCGCTCATGCAGAAGTCGAGTACATGCATGGGCTCGCTACCGTGCGCTTCTGGGGCATGCTCGGCTCTGACGATGGCTCCCGGCTGGAGCGCATGTACGCCGAGTGGCCCGTCGAACAGGCATTCGACCAGGCATTTGAGGCCGCAGATAATATCATGCGCCTCGTCGCGCCAAAGTGGGCGGGCGTGGATATCACCAATCCGCTGCAAGACCGCAAGGTCCTCGTCACTGGTTCCGCTACGCACATTGCCTCGGCGTCGATGGCGTTGCGAGAGCATGGAGCGGATGCCAGCGTACTTCAAACGATCAAAATCCAGACCACGCCGGTGAAGCTGCCGGAGCAGATGGACTGGCTTGTGCTTACCAGTAAACACGCCGTGCCAGCGATCGATTGGGCCGAGGTAAATGCTCCCGTGGCCGCAGTTGGAGAAGGCACTGCCGATGCGATTCGCGCCGTTGGCAAGGAGCCGCAGCTTGTTGCCAGGGGACCGGGTGCAAAACAGCTCGCGGCAGAACTGGCCGAGCAGGGGATAGATGGCAAGAATGTCGTCTGTGTCCTCAGCGATATCGCCCGCTCTGAATTGACAGATGAACTGGCCCCCACCGGAGCGAACATCTCCGTGCTCACCGGATACACAAACACGCCAGTCACGGAAGTCGATCCCGACCTCCTGGACCGCATTGCCGGAGGTGAGATGGAAGCGGTGACATTCGCGTCACCCAGTTCGGTGGCCGGATTTGTGGAGATGATCGGTATCGATCTTCCGGCGCTCAGCGGTGCTGCCATGGTGGCCATCGGCCC
>CAZGML010000041.1:0-13018 GCA_964526965.1 uncultured Sphaerobacteraceae bacterium
CTCCACCGTCAGGATCGACGGGCGTATAGCTCAGCTGGCCAGAGCGCACGGTTCACATCCGTGAGGTCACAGGTTCAAGTCCTGTTACGCCCACCATAATGGTTTTGTTGATAGAGCCATCGAGTTATATCTCGATGGTTTTTTGTTGTCCTTGAACGGGTCTCCGGGTGGCGTGGATCGGGTTTCGTGTAGTATTCCATTTGGCCTACTACCTGACCCCGTATTTGAGGCAGGTGGTTGCCTGCGCACGTTTTCCAAACCAGGTTTTCGCATTCCGACTTAACCTATGAAGAGCCTATACGCATGACGACCCAAACGGAAGATCAACCAAAGAGCAAGCTCCGGCTGTTCCTCACCGGCCTTACGATGGGAACTGCCGACCTTGTGCCGGGTGTTTCCGGAGGGACAATTGCCCTCCTCCTCAACATCTATGAGGAGCTTCTGGATTCGATCAGGGTGGTGACAGGTGAGTTGCCGCAGTTGCTGGCAGCCAGAAAGTGGAGGCAGGCGCTCGAGGTCATCCCCTTCCGATTCCTGGTACCCCTCGGGATCGGGCTGATCGCCGCGATCTTCGGGCTGTCACAGCTCATCTCCTACTTACTGGACAATCACGCCACGTTGGTATGGTCGCTCTTCTTTGGCCTGGTGCTCGGTTCGGCATATGTGGTTTCCAGGCGCATCGACACCTGGAATACCAGCCGGGTTCTACTTCTTGCGCTCGGGTTCATTCTGACATTTGTACTCGTTGGCCTGCCTGCGATAGGAGGTAGCGATTCTCCGCTGGCGATATTCTTTACCGGCGCTATCGCGATTACTTCAATGATCCTGCCGGGTATTTCTGGCTCGCTTATTATGGTTTTACTGGGCCAATACGAAATCGTGATTCAGGCGGTGTCCGATCGAGACCTGCTGATCATCGCCGTCTTCGGTATCGGCGCTCTCGTCGGGATCGCCGCGTTTGTGCGTTTGCTGACCTGGCTCCTGAAGCACTACCAGCTTGCCGTAATTGCATTCCTCGTGGGAGTGATGGTGGGATCACTCCGCCGGGTTTGGCCGTGGCAATCCGTGGACGAGCACGAAGTGGCGACGAATACGCTACCAACCATGGAGCCTTCGCTCGTCTTTCCGGTCGCGCTGGCAATCGTCGGGCTCGTAGGGGTGGTCTTACTGGAGCGCCTCGATAGCCCAGGACAGCACGACGAAACGAACACCAAAGAAATACACGGCGAATTCAAGGAGATTTAGTCTCTAACAGCGATCGCCTGTAAGAGTCATTCATCACCTCTTGCAGGCCATTGTTGAGTTTCGGGGCAAATAGCGATACGGCGAATCACCATTTGGAGCAGGCATTTCCTTACTCACCCATGCAGCCCCAGGTCATCCACGAGTACAGAACCATAGCTGGCGTCTGACCACAGCGCGAAGCAATCGTTTGCTGCTCACTTTTCGTTTGTTGATGACCATGGATGCACTGTAATTTCCCATGACAGCGCAATTTTGGCCGGATTTAACGATATAGACAGTTGGGTAGCGAGATTGTGCACACGAACCGCGATGCTTTTGCCGGAAAGCACTTGACCAGCGGTCGGCAATGGCAGCACAATACAGGAACGCACCACGTGGATGAAAGTGGGTGCTACCGATGTGTGCATCGGCAAGCGCGTTTGCGACGACTCCTCGCAAGCCATCCATGTGATCGAAACGCTGTTGGGGAGATTCGGTGGGAGAGTCCGGAACTCTGAGGAGGATTTTCGCATGAGGCGCGAACAAACGCTGGCAGACCGCATTACAGGCTCTGCGTTGTGGCGATCCGTGGTGCGCCACGGATATCCGGATACGCAACGTAACCAGGCGCTAATCATCGCCAGCAATGTGTTCCTGCACATTCACCCGGTGAAGATTAAGCGCTACGCCACCAAGGTGACGTACACATTCTGCCTGGGTGGATTGTCGTTCTTCATGTTCCTGGTGCTGGTGATGACCGGCGTGCTGCTGATGTTCTACTACGTTCCGGCAGCCGACCATGCGTATCAAAGCATGAAGGACATTGAAGGTAGCGTCACGTTTGGCCAGTTGATGCGTAACATGCACCGCTGGTCGGCACAGGGTATGGTGATTGCCGTGTTCCTCCATATGGGACGCGTATTTTTCACCGGCTCATACAAGCCGCCAAGAGAGTTCAACTGGGTTGTTGGCGTGCTCCTGCTGGTAGTGACCTTCCTGCTTTCGTTCACTGGCTACCTGCTTCCGTGGGACCAGCTGGCCTATTGGGCTGTAACCGTGGGCGCCGAGATTGGTGGCGCAACCCCGATCATCGGTCCGCAAGTCAGCCGCATCCTGCTGGGTGACTTCCAGATTGGCCAGAACACGCTGATTCGGTTCTACACACTTCACGTGATCTTCCTGCCGCTGGTGGCTGCATTCCTGATGGCTGTTCACTTCTGGCGCATTCGTAAGGATGGCGGTATCTCCGGTCCGCTCTAGTCGGTACCAGATACCCATCTAATCACTGAGGAGGAGAATGCAGATGGCAGAAATGACACAGCAGCCAGGTAATGTACCGGCGCAGATTGATGAAAAGAAGAAACGTAAACTTCTCGAGCTGGTTCGTGGTCGCGCGGTAGCGCGACCCACCGACCTTGCCGATGACGAGGTCATGGTTTGGCCAACCCTGGTGGTGGTCGAGGCAGTTTCAGCCACGATCTTCCTGGGGCTGCTGGTGCTGCTGAGTGTGCTTGTAAACGCGCCGCTCACGGAAATGGCAAACCCGAACCAGACTCCAAACCCGGCCAAAGCCCCCTGGTATTTCCTTAACTTGCAGGAAATGCTGCTGCACATGGATCCGGCACTTGCCGGCATCATTGTGCCAACCATCGCCCTCGTTGGTATTGCCGCCATTCCCTACATTGACCGGAGCCCGGTAGGTGTCGGAATTTTGGGAACATCTTCCAAGGGCCGCAAGATCATCGGCTTCTCCGCAGTATTCACTGCAGTTGTGCTGATTGGTCTGGTTCTCCTCGACGAAGCCAGTGGCCGCACAGGCCTGTGGATGAACGCGGTGATCGCCGACCTCGGCCTGCCCGAGTGGTTCGCCGGCATCGTGATGCCAGCCGCAATCATCGCGATATTCGTCGGACTGCTTATGGTCATGGTGAAGCAGATTTTCCAGCCAACTACGCGAGAGATGATTATCGCCCTGTACACTGGCTTCTTTGTTACGTATTGGTTACTGGCCATCATTGGCACGTCGTTCCGGGGCCCGGGTCAAGATCTCACCTGGCCGTGGGACCTCCCGTTGGTGCACCACTAGTTCCTGTTACGCATGCGGCCACCGGGAGAGGGCTGCGAATGCAAGGATGTTGATCGTATGAATCCGTTATTCAAAACCGTCGCCGGATTGGGCACAGGCTGGGTTGCATCGCGCACCCTTGGCCTGGTCTCCCGGCTTCAGACTGGCCGCGGTGAGACAGCCGCCAAAAAGGTAGAGAGCCGCCGCACCTTCACGCGTAACGCCGCGCTCGGCGCAAGCGCCGTGGTGCTGGCCCAGATCGGTGGTGTGTTTGGCATGCTTATGTGGCCAAACAAAACCGGTGCGTTCGGTGGAGACATCGATGTGAGCGCCGACAACATCCCCGAGCCGGGAGCCGATCCGTTCCGCCACCAGGCAGGCCAGTTCTATATCGTCCAGAACGAAGACGGCATTCAGGCACTGTGGTGGAAGTGCGTCCATCTCGGTTGCACTGTTCCCTACAATGCTGCTGCTGGCGACTTCCAGTGCCCGTGCCACGGTTCTATTTTCAACCTGAATGGCGCCCGCATTGGTGGCCCGGCTACGCGCCGTATGGATCGCATGCCGATTGAGGTGAACGATGATGGTTCCATCACCGTCACCACGAACCCGAATACCGTCATGGAAACACCGGGCCGAACTGGTTACGAGCCGGAAGATGCGACTCCCTACCCGTAGTCGCGTAATTCGAACATCAGGTGCCGCGCATGCGGTGTGATTGAAGGAGAGCACAAGGGTGGGAGCAACTCGAAAACTGGCTTTGGTCGTGGTAGTCGGCCTCATCGCCATCTCCACAGCCATTACGGTCTACACGGCCAACGAACCGAATCGACGTGAAGAGGTCACTGAGAACCAGCAGGGTCTCTCAATTGAGCGTGCAGGTAGCCTCTACGTTACCTATTGCCTTCAGTGTCACGGACCTGCCGGGCTCGGGACCATGGGTGATCTTAACGATGAAGGGGATCCGCTCCGTACCGGTGCACCTTTGAACCAGTCTCTGATGACTCAGGAAGAAAAAGAAGACAAGCCGGCTATCTTTCAGAGTGATGACCCTGTCGAGCAAGGCATCGCCGAAGACTGGATTCGGTTCCGCATCATGTACGGCGCTCCAAGCGAGGGCCAGCTGAATCGAAATTATAATCAGACTCCAGCGATGCCAAGTTTCCGTAACGATCTCAACGTTGAGGAAATCAATAACCTGGTCTGGTTGATCATGGAGGGCGACTGGAACTACGTCTACAACTATTCCGTCCACCAAACAGGCCTGGATGTGTGCGAGGCAACACCGGCTGCCGAGCGCACCGATATGTGCGCAGGCGATATGGAAGATGCAGTTGCCTACCCAACTCCGCCGCAAGAAGATCCGGTGACTGAATCAGACGATGCCGAAGTTCCCGCCGAAGGCGAAGAGGGCTCGGAAGGCGAACCAGCCGACACCAATGGCGGTGACGATTCCGATTCTGGTAGCGGCGGTGAACACCAGGTTGTTGCAACAGATAATGCCTACGATACCGATAGCATCACGGCACAGCCAGGCGATACGATCACACTGACGAACGAGGGATTCGCCCAACACGATATCGTGGTCGACGATCTTGGCCTCGATTCCGGGCTCGCAAATAATGGCGAAACGGTGGAAATCACCATTCCGGAAGACGCTGAAGCTGGCGAATACGAGTTCTACTGCTCCGTGCCTGGTCACCGCGAAGCAGGTATGGTCGGAACACTCACGGTCGAAGCACCCTAACGAACAGAGGAGGCATCCATGCTTGTACATAATCTCGCGGCCCAGTTCGGTACGCTGGCAGAATCAGTTGAACTGTTCCTTGCAATCGGATTCATGCTGCTGGGTATCTGGCTGACACATATTGTGCAGCGCTGGGCAGACAAGACCGGCGAAGAACAGCCAAGCGCCGCCAACCTCGGTCAGGCTAACCCGGTGCCGCGCGAACGAAACACCATGCGCGACTAATCAACGCACGGATACGAAAATACGCGATACTATCAGGAGTCCGGTAACGTTCGGACTCCTGATTCGCGTTCATGGAGGATTGCATGTCAGCCAACGCTACCCAGAACTCCTACTTGTGGTGCGACGCCTGCCGCCGAAGCTTCGATCATGAGGATGCACCAGAGGGCCTTTGTCCGATCTGTCACGGCGAGGTGCGCGCTATCGGCAAATTCAACGCGATTCTGCGCGGACTGATGGCTAATGAACTCGCTCCCTCCCCGCTCATGTCCAAGCACCGCCAGATGGTGAAAATCATGTGGACGCGCAACGGCATGGGTGAAGACTACTACCGGGTGCTCGCGCCAGAGATGAGCTATAACAAGTTCGAAACCGCAATGACCAACCTCCTCTGCCGGGGTGCAGACGAAGGCTGGATTGAGTTCAAGATTCCATCCTCGCCGAAAGATGACGAAAGCCTCTACGCGATGAACGTGATAGATGAAGACAAATTTCTTGAGGAAATCCAGGTCCTTGCCGGGCCGGAGGCATCCCTCGAAGAAGGAGTGTAACTATGCAGGAGCGCGTTGCGGAACGAGGCATTGGTGAATACCTGGATGCGCTCGCCGGCACAGATGCCATGCCAGGCGGTGGCAGCGCCGCTGGCATCGTCGGAGCACTGGCGGCCGCCACCGCGGAAATGATGGCGAGCCTGACACGCGAACCCACAGATGAGCTCCTGGCCGCCAAGGAAAAACTGACTGAGCTTCGTGAACGTGCGTTGCAATGCTCCCGAGATGACGAAATCTCCTACGGCGGATATCTCAAAGCACTGGCAATGCCCAAGAGTACAGACGAAGACAAGGCTGCTCGTCGCGCAAGATTAAGCGAAACGATGGAGGCAAGCACCCGCGTTCCGATTGCACTTGCGGTGGTTGCGGTCGAGATCGTTGATGCGCTCGAATCCGTGATTCTCCATGGCAACAAGACGGTTCTCGGCGACGCAGAATCCTCTATCGTGCTGGCCCGTGCCACGCTCGATGTGTGCGAAATCAACGTCAAGGCCAACCTGAAGTTCATCAAGGACGACGTCCTCGCCGATGACCTGCGCGAATCTATCGAAGCCGCCAGTGAGATGATCGTGCACCTTTCCACCGAGCGACGAACGCAAATAGCGGATCGATTCGCCCAGTAAGTAAAATCACTTCGAGCTCAGCTACTGGTTACACGGCAAGGCCAAGGTGCACACGTTGCGGATCCTGCGGTCGATATGGTGAGTAGCTCAGGACCTCTTGCGGCACAGAGAATTCGGATAACTGAAAATATTGCTGCCATTCGTCCAGGGTTGAAGCGGCCGCCACCCGATCCAGCGTGGCGGCACCAATTTCGTTGACCTCGTCAAGATCAATTCCCCACACATCCCACAGAACCATCTCGTATCGGTTGAGCGCCGCGAGATCGTGAACCACGTTGTGCCACAGGTACGGTACACCTCTTAGCTCGGGAACCGTCAATTCAGGTGCTACTACAAACGAATCGGAATCAAGCGCGCCAGACCTTGTCTGCCGCCATGCATCAAGGCCGGGCAGAAATCGAGCGCGTGGCACATCCAGTGGATTAATGGGATCTCCCGAAGCAGGGCGAAAACCCACAGGGAGCTCTGCATCGACCAAGAGCCAGCGCTGCCTGGTTTCATCCCAAATCTCAGCAACAGTGTGATCAATCCACCAACCATCGGCAAAGTAGTTGGCGAACCCGACTCGGCTGCGAGCGGCGAAACCGTGATGTCGGGCAAGAGACACAAAGAGCAGTGCCCAATCCCGGCAGCATCCGATCATTCGTTTCGCTGGCGGCCGAACCTGGCCCGATTCAATCGGGTCCAGTTCTTCAATTCTGCTCAACATCGCATCCGTGTACCGGAGATCGATTTCCACGATGCGATCCGCGTCTATACCGTTCTCATACCAATCACCATGGGCTCGATAGTGGAAAATGAGTGGCTCGATAGTGGCTTTCATTTCGGGAATCGTCGGTTGAACTTCATCCCAAAGGGCCGCGAATCGACCCGGTGCGCTGAACATAGATTGCTGCTTAAAAAATTCCAGTTCATTCATGAGGCTCTCCTCTGGCATCGCGAATCGGAAACGCGATATCACAAATCGGATCAACGTCTGCTGCGGTGTCGAACGGGCCCAGATATATCTCGCGCGGGGGTCCGGATAGTTCGTGGCCTTCCGCATCGATCCAGGACCGAATCGCGTGATACACCTGCAAAATTTGCGGGAACGCTACCTGGCGCTTCAGCAGTCTTACGTAGGCGTGCATGTGCGCTGACTCGGTACGTGTGTCGTCATTACCAATACCAGGGCCGGATATGGGCAGGCAGACCTCTACCGGACCGTCGCTATCCATCGTTACTATCCCGTGATAAATCACGGTCGCCGCTCCAATCGCGCCACCATAGTCCCTTGCTCGCTCGTACAACAGGTCATAAGAATTGCTAATAAACGAAGACAGGTTCGGACCGGTGACATGTCCGGATACGCAGACGTAGCTGGTTTCCGGCATTTCTCGTATTGCGACCTGATATAGATCTGTTGACTCCGGTTGAAGGGAAGGGTCAGCAAACACGTGGCTGCGAATAAATCGTAGCAACTCACGGCGGCGCTCAAACTCGTCTTCTGCGCGATTCCACCAGGCGTCCAACTGTAAGGAAGCGTCCTCCGGCGACGCGTCAAGCACCTCCGCAATGGTTGCCAACGGTACGTCAAGCCGCCTCAGGAGAGAGATTGTTCGCGCACGCTCGAGCTGGGATTCTTCATAATACCGATACCCGGTTTCCGAATCGACTCGCTCTGGCCGCAACAACCCCGAGTCATCGTAGAGGCGCAATGCCTTGGGAGAGAGTAACGAGCGTCTCGCAAACGCGCTAATGCTCATTTGTCGTTTGGACATGTTTGCTCACCCTCGTACGATCCGGACTATTCCCGCCAAAACCATCTTGCAGTCTGCCCCTGGGGAAAGGTCAAGCCTCAACCTGCCGAGGGCGATACTGCAATGCCTCGGCAACATGCTGTGGTTGGATGTTCTCGCTGGCGGCGAGATCGGCGATGGTTCTGGCGAGCTTGAGTACACGATGATATGCACGAGCACTCAGGCTTAGCTGACGCACCGCGGTGCGGATGAGTTGTTCGCCCTTTTCATCGAGGCGGCCGAACTTCTGCACTTCCTTCGGCCCCATGTCTGCATTTGTCTGGAGACCAGAACCCGCATACCGTGCCGCCTGAATCTCCCGGGCGGCCTCCACGCGGCGGCGAATATCTTCAGAGGCCTCCCCTGCCCGACGGTCCGCCAGCTGCTCATAATCGACACGCGGCACTTCCAGGTGGATATCGATGCGATCGAGCAGTGGGCCACTGATCTTTTTCTGGTACCGGTTGATTTGATGCTGGGAGCAGCGGCATTCCCGCACCGGGTCTCCATAGAATCCACAGGGGCACGGGTTCATCGCTGCCACCAGAGCCACGCTGGCGGGGAACGCAATTGAGCCCGATGCGCGAGCGATGGTGACTTCGTGATCCTCCAGCGGCTGGCGCAACACTTCCAGCGCCTGGACATTGAACTCCGGCAGCTCGTCGAGAAAGAGCACGCCCCGATGGGCGAGGCTGATTTCCCCCGGACGTGGAATCGTTCCACCGCCAACAAGGCCAACATGGCTGGTTGTGTGATGTGGAGAGCGAAAGGGACGCTGTCGAACGAGTGGAGCTTCTGGCGGCAACAGACCACGAATACTGTAAATACGTGTGGCTTCGAGTGATTCCTCCAGACTCATGGATGGCAAAATGCCTGGCATGCTCCGGGCAAGCAACGTTTTGCCTGAGCCGGGTGGCCCGCTCATAATCAAATTATGTGCGCCGGCTGCAGCCACCTCCATACCTCGCTTCACATGCTCCTGTCCCTTGATATCCGCGAAGTCGACGATTCCCGAGTCATCAACAAAGGCAAACGCATCTGGGTCGCTCTGCATTTGCTGGATCAAGGCTTCGCCCTGTAAATGGGCCACAAGCTCTGATAACGACGAAACGGGGTACACATCAACCCCTGCGATGAGGGAGGCCTCTGGAGCGTCTATAGCCGGCACAAACGCGCGCTTGAGGCCGCGCTCCGAAGCCATCGACATCATGCTGATGATGCCGGCGGTGTGGCGCAGGTCGCCATCCAGAGAGAGTTCGCCAACGATCAACGCGTCTTCAACGTCGGCGAGAATTTGCCCACTGGCTATGAGGATTCCGATCGCGATTGGCAAATCGTACGTCGGCCCGGCTTTACGAATATCAGCCGGTGCGAGATTGACGGTAATGCGACCGGTCGGCATTTTGCCGCCGCTGTTTCGAATCGCCGACCGAACCCGCTCACGGCTCTCCTGAACTGCGGTATCCGGCAGGCCAACAATAACCACGCCAGGTTGACCGTCGCTGCGGTCGACTTCTACCTCAATGAGCACTCCATCCAGACCAACCACTGCACAACTGTTGACCTTTGTCAGCACGCGCAAACTCTTTTCTATGGAGCCCAAACACGATTACTGCGTTCGGGCAGCTTTCGTTTGTCTAATCCTTGTGAACTGTTGCATTATACCAGTGCAACTGCGCGCATCGAAAGCGTGTAGGCTGCATTACGTAATCAGGAGACTTCATGAACCGCCCTTTCCCAAAAACACCGAATCAAAGCTCAAACGGCCTGGCCCGCGCTGGTACGGGTTTACCCCGAGCACTCACAAGGCGGTGCCCGTTGTGCGGTAGTGGAGGCATATTCGAAAACTGGTTTTCGCTCAAGAAGCAGTGCCCCGGATGCGGCTCTCTTTTTGAGCCAGAAGATGGTTACATGCTGGGCTCGTACGTTGTAAACCTCGGTATCACTGCACTGGCTGCCGTGCTACTGGCGGTCTTCTTCGTATTTGGCACTGACATGTCCGTCACTACCATTCAAATCGTCGCAGTCGTCATTATCATCGGATTGCCATTACTTCTATACGGGACCTCCCAACTGATTTGGATTTGTATCGACCTGCTCTTCAACGATTCCTCGAAATTCGATCCTGCTCGCACGCGGCATAGTTAGGTCGGCGGCGCTGCATAAGGCAGCGGCGTCCGGCCCGAACATAAACTGTCCATTCGCGTGTTTAGATGCTTTTCGTTAGCAGGACAAAACCATGACTTCAGCACGATCAATGATCAATGGCAGTGGACGCCTCAAGCTCGCGGTGCAACGATCCGGCCGCCTTACCGACAACACCATCGGGCTGCTGAAACAGATCGGGCTCAGTTTTGAGAGCTACGGCCAACGCCTTTTTAGCCAGGCCAGGAACTTCCCCCTCTCGATTCTGTACGCCCGGGACGATGATATCGCCGACTACGTCGAGCTTGAAACCGTCGACCTTGGAATCGTTGGCAGAAACCTGATTCACGAACAAAACGCAGATGTTATCGAACTCTTCCCGCTCGGGTTCGGATGGTGCCAACTCGTAGTCGCTGTACCAAATGACTCCGGGATCAAGTCCCCGCAGGATCTGCTTCACTCCCGAATCGCCACCAGCTTCCCGGATTCCGCACGTCGGTATTTCGAGAGCATTGGCGGATCACCCGAGATCGTCAAAATCAGCGGCTCGGTGGAGGTTGCTCCTGCATTGGGCGTTGCCGATGCGATTGTGGAGCTCACCGCAACCGGATCATCTCTTCAACTCAACGACCTCAGCGCAATCCATACGATAATGGAAAGTGAAGCGGTGTTGATCGCGAACCCGAAGTCGATGGATGATCCTGCAAAGCGCGATGCCATTGACAGGTTGCTGATGCGAATAAAGGCCGTGGATGCCGCAAGCAAGTTCAAATACATCATGATGAACGCCCCGGAAACCGCACTGAATGATATTCGGGCAGTACTCCCCGGGCTAAAGGCGCCAACCGTTGTGCCGCTGGCGGATCCGGGATTCGTTGCAATTCACACAGCTATTCGGGAAGACGAATTTTGGGAGAAGATTGAACAGCTTCGCGCCGCCGGCGCAAGCGAGATTCTCGTCTCCGACCTTGACAAGTTGCTCCTTTAGTATCTTTGGAAAGGCCCGGTATCATGTCCAAATCAATTACTGGTTATGTTCGCTCTCAGGTGTCACCAGCGGGTTCCTATCGCCTCGCCGCTCGTGAACACCATCCAGAAAACATCTACCTCAATCTGAACGAATCGCCCTACCCGCTTTCACCCAAGGCCCGGCAGGTAATACGGGAATTCAACGCGGGAAATCGATATCCGGATTTTAGCCAGGCCCCACTCCGCAAGCAGATTGGCGAATATGTTGGATTCCCGGCCGAGCGGATCGCTCTCGGAGCAGGCCTGGATGACGTTTTCTCGGTGCTGGCGACATTATTCATCGAACCCGGTAAAGAGGTCGTCATCTCCAACCCGACGTTTGGGATTTACGCGAGTCTCTTCCCGCTGCATGGTGCCCGCATCGTCGACGTGCCGTTGAGCCCTGCTCCCGATTTCACCTTCAACCCGGATGGCGTGATCGCAGCAGTTAACGAGAACACCGCGTTCGTGATGATCTGTAACCCCAATAACCCAACGGGTAATTTGCTACCGATGGAGGATATCGAGAAAGTCGTGACATCCGTTGATTGCCCGGTTGCGATCGACGAAGCCTATGCCGAGTTCGCCGGTGTTGATCACCTCGAACTTGCGCGCAAATACTCCAACGTAATCATCCTGCGCACGCTCAGCAAGTTTGCCGGGTTGGCGGGAATCCGGGTTGGCTACGCCATCTTCCCCGAAGATATGACCGATTATCTCCCGGCCGCAGTTCCGGCCTTCGCCAACATTTCGGCGCTGAGCGCGGAGATCGCAATCGCCAGCCTGAACGATCTGGACTACCTTGCCGCCAACCGCGATGAGCAGGTGAAGGAACGTGAGCGTGTCACGGCTGCGCTCAACAAGATTCCAAACATCACGGCGTATCCAAGTACCACGAACTTCGTGATGTTTGATGTGCCAGGAGACGACGCGACCTATGCGCTGGATGCACTTAAGGAGCGCCGCATCTACGTGCGCCACTACCCCAGCCCAGATCTCGGCCTGGTCGGGCACCTGCGCGTGAGCATTGGACTGCCAGAAGAGAACACTGCATTCCTCTCCGCTATTGAGGAAGTCATCACGCAAGAGGTAGGCGTATGACCGGGCGAACTGCTTCCATCCGGCGCTCGACTGGCGAGACATCCATTGAGTTGACGCTCTCGCTCGTGCCGGGTGAAATCCAAATCGATACCGGAGTGCTCTTCCTGGATCACATGGTGCATGCGCTCTTCAAACATGCGCGTTGGAACATCCAATTGAAAGCAACTGGTGACGCTGCCATGGATCCGCACCACACAGTTGAGGATGTCGGCATCGCAATCGGTCAGGCGCTTAAGCAGGCCCTTGGCGATCGCACCGGTATTGATCGCTACGGCACGGCGTATGCCCCGCTTGATGAAGCCCTCGCTCGTGTGGTGGTTGATGTATCCGGCCGACCGTTCCTGGAGTTCGTCGCCGATATGCCCGAGCCAGTGATCGGGGTCGACTTTGCTGTGAGTCTGGTCGAAGAATTCTGGCGCTCGGTTGCGATGAATGCCGGGCTGACCATGCACATCGACCTCCTGCGCGCCCGCAACAGTCATCACGCCGCTGAAGCGATCTTCAAGGCAGCAGCGGTCGCGCTGCGGTCGGCTGTTCGCGTAACCGGACCAGAA
>CAZGML010000041.1:13118-18717 GCA_964526965.1 uncultured Sphaerobacteraceae bacterium
ATCCCGATGACGAAACAGATATTGCCGGCGTTACGAACTATGGAGATGCGATCACCAGCGTGGTGATTCGGGACAACGTCTGGGGCATGCAGTTCCACCCCGAGAAAAGCCAGCAGGCAGGTATCGACCTCATCGGGCGGTGGCTGCAAAGCTAGACCCTACGGAGCGAAACAATGATCATTTATCCCGCAATCGACATTCGTGGCGGCAAGGCGGTTCGGCTGGTGGAGGGCGATTACGATCGCGAAACCGTCTTCGATGCCGATCCGCTTGATGCGGCCCTCCGCTGGCAATCCGAAGGCGCGGACTGGATCCACATTGTGGATCTGGATGGTGCCCGGGACGGAGTTCGCGCAAATGCGGATGCAATCGCTCGCATTCGCAAAGAAGTCAGCGTCCCAATCCAGCTTGGTGGTGGCCTGCGCTCCATGCGAGATCTCGATGAAGTTGCGAATCTCGGTATCGACCGAATGGTCATTGGCTCGGCAGCAGTTACCAATCCCGAACTGGTGAAAGATGCAGTGCAGGTGCACGGCGATCGCATTGCGGTGGGGCTGGATGCACGCAATGGCATGCTCGCGACGCATGGCTGGCAGGAACAATCGACTGTCTCCGCCATTGACGCCGGCATTCGTTTTGCTGAATCAGGCGTGAATCACATCGTATTCACGGATATCGGGCGGGACGGCCGGCTGGAAGGACCGAATATCTCAGCCCTTGTGGACATGACACAATCGATTCCGGCAAGCGTGATCGCATCTGGCGGCGTAAGTTCGCTGGATGATATCCGGGCGATTAAACGCACCCGTGCCACGGGCGTCATCGTAGGGGCAGCACTGTATCACAAGCGCATTGCGCTTGCGGACGCAATCCAAATCGGCAAAGGCGGCACCAAATGACCAACTCCCTCATGGCACGAGTAATACCGTGCCTGGATGTAAAAAACGGACGCGTTGTGAAAGGCGTCAACTTCGTGGACCTTCGCGACGCTGGTGATCCGGTGGAGATGGCCGCCCTGTACAACGATGAAGGCGCTGATGAGCTCGTTTTTCTCGACATCACGGCGAGCACGGAGAATCGGGACACGATCATCGACGTGGTAAGGCGCACGGCAGACCAGATATTCATCCCCCTCACCGTCGGCGGCGGAGTGCGCTCTGTGGAGGACATGCGCAACCTGCTCGGGGCTGGTGCAGACAAGGTGGGTATGAACAGCGCAGCTGTGTCCAATCCTGATCTGATCAACGAAGGCGCGAATCAGTTCGGGTCACAGTGCATCGTGGTCGCGATCGATGCGCGCCGATTTGCCGACAACGAGGGTTGGGAAGTGTATACCCACGGGGGCAATACCCCGACTGGTCTCGATGCCATTGAATGGGCGCAGGAGTGCGAACGACGCGGTGCTGGCGAGATATTGCTTACGAGTATGGATCGTGACGGCACATTGGAAGGCTACGACCTGGAACTGCTGCAAGCCATCAACGAGTCTGTCAACATTCCCGTCATCGCCAGTGGTGGCGCCGGCGAGCTTTCGCATTTCTCCGAAGCCATTTTGGGGGGCAAGGCGGATGCTGTTCTGGCAGCCTCCCTCTTCCACTTTGGCAAACTGAGGATTCGGGAAGTGAAGCAGCACTTGCTGGATCAGGGAATTAACACCCGACTGGAGACTCGTGGATGACTGCTCTCACCATCAACTGGCCTGAAGATGGTTTGATTCCTGTAGTGATTCAGGACGACGAGTCCGACGCCGTGTTGATGACCGGCTTCATGAACGCCGAGGCGGTTGAGACCACCCGCTCCACCGGCCAGGTGCACTTCTGGAGTCGCTCTCGCCAGGAGCTCTGGCACAAGGGCGGCACCAGCGGTCACGTGCAGCACGTGCGCTCGATTGCGATCAATTGCGATAACAACTCACTGCTCATCCGCGTGGAACAGGTCGGCGCCGTTTGCCACGATGGTTACGCCACCTGCTACTACCGCGATGTGCAACAGGATGGTTCGCTGGAAATTAATCAGGATCGTTTATTCGACCCACGAGACGTATATGGCAATGGATATGGCCTGGAAGCACTTACCCGCGAGTGGTGGGGCGCCTATGAATGGCTGCGCGATCACGATGTATCAGAGCAGTCAGGTACGAGCAGAATCTTGCAATCACCGGAAAAATCGGTCATCAATCGCATTCAGGATGAGTTGGGTGAACTTGCCGGAGTACTCGACGGTACACACGTCCATAGCGAACAACCCGAAGACGCAATTCTGGAAGCAAGTCAGTGCGCATATTGGGTGGTTGTCGAAAGCCTCAAATCCGGACTGACCTGGAGTGATGTCCGACCCGATCGGGCGCTGGACGTAATCGAAGCATCAGTGGATGCAGGGATTGCGGCTACGGTACTGAGGGCCGAGGCCCTGGTGTTGACGGAGCTATCAGCCGGGGTTGCCACGCATCTTCTCCAGATGATCGCTGAAAGCGTGCGCACGCTTGGTATCGATCCACGCACTGTCATCGAATACGACATGGATCAATTGCGCGCACGACCCTATTTATCGGAGTATTTCGCCCGATAGCTAATACGCAGCCACTCGGCAACGCCAGTGGCAGCGACGGCGGCGATACCGGTTCCCAACGTCACTGAACCAACCAGAACGTAGCGTGGCTCCGGATTGAGCTCTGGCTCAGTGATGGGTTCGAGCGTGTTGATTTGCGCCGCGCCCTGCCGGTACGTGGGCGGAACCAGGTAATGATTGGCGACTTCCTCGGCGTTGGTTTCTATTGCCTCAGCAACGATCTGCACAATCTCTGGATCATCACCCGAAACGACGATTTCAACGAAATGGGCCTTGCGCGAGCTATCCACCATTCCGCCGAAGGCGTCACGACTGAGCTCAGATTGCACCTCTTCCGGCAATCGCAAGTAGATGACATCGCCCAACGCACCGGTCTCAATCAGCAGGTGAAAGTCATCCAGGAAAATGAAGTCGAAATAAGCCGGGTTATTCGCCTGGCTCGGATCGTCGAAGAGAACGTTGACGGTCCAACGCGTCTCGTATTCAGGTTCGGGCGCGGCCACCCAGCTTATGGCTGCGGCGAGCAGTGGGAATACAACGATCATCCACCACCATCTGCGCAGCCCCTTTAGCCAATCCCAAATGTCCACTAGTAGGCTCCACGTCCGAGTACAACGGCAGGCACGGTACGAAGGATGATTTTAACATCAAGCCAGGGGGTCCAGTTCTCGGCATAGTAGAGATCGAGCCGAACCATCTGGTCGAACGACAAATCACTTCGGCCACTTACCTGCCAAAGGCCTGTCATACCGGGTCGCACAAGCAGGCGTTGCTGGTGCCAACTTTGATATTCTGCCACTTCGCGTGGAAGCGGTGGGCGGGGCCCGACAAACGACATGTCGCCCCGGAGAACATTCCATATTTGCGGAAGCTCATCGATGCTGAATCGTCTCAACCACACGCCGGTTCTGGTGATGCGAGGATCCTCGCGGTCCTTAAAGAGCCGGGAATCGCCGCCGGTGTTCTCCACCAACTGGTCGCGCAGGTCGTCGGCATTTGTCACCATGGTGCGAAATTTAAACATGTGAAACGCCCGACCGTACTGGCCGATCCTTACCTGACGGTAGAAAACCGGGCCATTGGTATCCCTCCGAATAAGCAGGGCAATGATACCTGCCGGAATGGAGAGAACCAGGAGCAGCAGGCTGGATAGCAGGATATCCGCTCCGCGCTTCATGAGCGCACTCCAGCCGCGGATCGAGGCATCGCGCACACCAATCAACGGAACGCCGTTGATTTCACCGATATCAACGCGGTCCATGCTGATCTGGAGAAGTTCAGGCACCACCCGGAATTGGATTCCCATGGAACGGCAGCTTTCGATCATCTGATCGATTTCATTTGCCTGGTGGTCGGCTTCGATGATAAACACGTCATCGATGCGCTCCGCTTCCACCACTTTTGCCAGCGACTCGGTGTCGCCCAGGCGATCTGTCCAACGGATTCCGTTCTCCGTCGCCACATTAATCCGCGGTAAATCAGTGTTGTCCGAGATAAACCCAACCAACCGGTAGCCCCATCGGGCCTGGCCGAGGAGTGACTGGGCGAGCCTGCGGGCGTTCTCGGTTTCACCTACGATGATCGCCCGATCCACTCCCAGCCCACGCGAGAACAAGCGCGTGCGAATCATATTCGTAACCATGCGGTGTCCAAGCATGAGTGAGGTACCGATGACGATCACATAAACGTAGATCGCACGAGAAGGAGAGAACTGAATAAAGAATGCGAAGAGGATGACGCCGGCGATGGCGATGCCAAAACTGGTGACGATGAGCGGAACGTAATCGCTCCATGACTTCTTTTGGCTTACCTGATACACACCACGCGCAAAGTAGACGATGATGGTGAAGATGATCGCCACGAGGGCGTGTCGGGCCCACTGTCCGAACTCGAGCGTATCGCGTCCTGGCGGAACCATTGCCCCGATACGATACGTGTACCGGAGCTCATAGGCGATCCAAAACGCGATAAAGATGGAGAGGATATCCAGCCCCAGCGATACAGTCTGAATGCCAAGCGCCAGGCGATACGACGCCTTTTGCATGGGATTCGACCTGGCAACCTCGGGGAGGGTCAGGTCTGGAATGGCATCTTCAGATGTTCTTGCTGTGTGATCAGTCATGCGAATCCGAGACTACGAAATTCCCCCATTGTTTACGGAACTATACCGCGATTCGGCTCCCCGTTGATCGGCATCATCGCGGGATATACTTGGTGCGTGTTACTCGCCGCCAAAGGAGGGTTAGTGGAGCAAGCAGGGAACCAGGACGATCTACTCAGAGCGCCCACAGCTGAAGAACTCGCCAAAATCCACTCGTGGACGCAAGTCTCGTTGCAACGAATCGTCGATGCGGTTCTGCAACCACTCACATTCCTTGCCGCAGTTGTCTGGTTATTTGGTGGCTCATATGCAGATGTTGCCATTATCGCGGTGGCATCGGCGATGTCGTATGCCTTGGGCTCGATAATAATGCCGTTTGCCCTTGCGAAGGTTGATGACATCCGGCTTGTTCTGCTCGGAGCCAGCATGGTGCGGGCGGTAGCATCCGCAATTATCGCTATCATCGGCTGGCGAGCCAGTTCGCTACATGATGACCATGTCGTTCTTTGGCTCGTAATTGCCCTGCTCTTCTACCAGGTCAGCTCTGCAGCCAATGTTAGCCGTAATCCGCGCTCATTCATTGCCAATCAGGACCAACCGACATCAGCGCGGAGCCGACAGGTTATCGGCGCTATCGCCGGACTTCTCGGTGGCCTCATCGCGTGGAGAGCGCTGGGCAACACCGAAATCAGCTTTGAAGATACAGCCGGCATGCTCCTGTTCCTGGCTGGTATCGCAAGCCTTGGTACCGTGTGGTTCCAGGTGACGGCCCCGGTGAGGTATCGTGACCTTCATCAAAAACTGCCCGTGCCTGCCTGGACAGATATCGAACGAGTACTCCGGACTCCGGAGCTTCGTCGCTATCTTGGTTTGCGCCTGGTTTTTGGTCTCGCCACACTCGCGGATCCGTTCGTGATCATTTTCGGCCTG
>CAZGML010000042.1:0-3259 GCA_964526965.1 uncultured Sphaerobacteraceae bacterium
AGCGCCCAAGCCGAACTCGCAAGAAGGACGAGACTGCCGAAGAGGCAATCCCGCAGAACTTCGGCGACGAGAGCGGCATGAGCGCCATGGAGCTTGCATTCGCCAAGCTTGGTGCCGATCTGCTTGAAGACGGTGAGTCCGAAGCAGAGACGGAAACCGAGAGCGAAAAGGAAGAAACGGAAGAAAACTCCTAAGAGAAGGAGTAGTTCCAACACTTCCAGCTACATAAGCAACAACATCGGGGCCGGTGCAGAAATGCACCGGCCCCGATTCGTTACCTCCAGAAAAGCCAAAGGGTTTTCGCTTCAGCCGTAGAATGACTATTTCTATCCCGTTAGCTATAATCGAACACACCAAAGATGGTTTCTTGACTTCAGGTTTCCAAAGTGTAGTATTGGAAGGGCAGGCCGATTTTTATCGGTCGTCTAACCGCAATCCTATGGTGTTATTTCCAAATTGATGTAACATCAGCTTTCACATTCTTGCCAACAACGGGTAGGATTGTAGATACCAACTGCAGATAAACGGAACGCAAGTCGTTCGTGGCGCGTTGGTAATGGCATCGCGGCAGTAAATGCACAGAGCCTGTATGGTACACAGGACGAAACAGATGGGAGAGCCGCATGGCGGAGCAATTCGAGAAATTCACGGATCGTGCTCGCAAGGTCCTCACGCTCGCCCAGGAAGAAGCACAGAGGTTCAATCATAACTACATTGGAACTGAACATCTGCTTCTGGGGCTCGTGCGAGAGAACGATGGCGTAGCCGCAAAAGTACTGGCGAACATGGGCGTACAGCTCAGCAAGGTTCGCTCAGCAGTCGAATTTATCATTGGGCGTGGCGAAAGCGTTGTCACCAGCGAACTCGGGCTTACACCCCGTGCCAAGAAGGTGCTGGAACTGGCAATCGATGAAGCTCGCCGCCTCAATCACCACTACATCGGAACGGAACACCTGCTGCTCGGCCTCGTGCGCGAGGGCGAAGGTATTGCCGCCGGCGTATTGGAAAGCCTTGGCGTCAACCTCGAGCGTGTTCGCACGCAGGTGATGCAGATCGTCAGCCAGTCTCCACCCCAGGCAATTGGGGCCGGGGCAAGCACTAGCCAATCCAAGGGCGGACAGCAGCAGGGACAGAGCAAGACGCCGTTCCTGGATTCAATGGGGTTCGACCTCACTGAAGCTGCTCGCACCAATAACCTGGGCCCACTCGTTGGCCGTAGCGGCGAGATCGATCGCGTTATGCAGATCCTCTCGCGACGCACCAAGAACAACCCCGCGCTCATCGGCGAACCAGGGGTCGGAAAGACGGCCATTGTCGAAGGGCTCGCGCAGCGCATCACCCACGGTGATGTGCCCGAACAATTGCAAGACAAGCGACTCGTCGCACTCGATATCGGTGCCCTCGTGGCAGGTACGAAGTATCGCGGTGAGTTTGAAGAGCGCCTGAAGAAGATCGTCGCCGAGGTTAAGGAAACTCGGGCGATTCTCTTCATCGATGAGTTGCACACGCTTGTAGGCGCAGGTGCGGCCGAGGGCGCGGTAGATGCCGCGAACATCCTCAAGCCAGCCCTTGCCCGAGGCGAGATGCAGACCATTGGCGCAACGACGCTGGATGAATACCGCAAATACATCGAGCGTGATGCCGCCCTGGAGCGACGCTTCCAGCCGGTGCAGGTCGATGAGCCCTCCATTGAGGACACAGTAGAGATCCTGCGCGGAGTGCGATCACTCTACGAAGAGCATCACAAGCTCAAGATCACTGACGAATCGCTCTCCGCAGCAGCCAACCTTGCGGCGCGATACGTCACCGATCGATTCATGCCAGACAAGGCGATCGACCTCATCGACGAGGCAGCCAGCCGCGTTCGCATGCAGCGATCGACCACGCCAAACGCGATCAAGGAGTCGATGTCGTCGCTCCTCACGCTGCAGAGCGAGCTTGAGGACGCCGTTAACGCCCGCGAGTTCGAGGAAGCTGCAGAGCTTCGAGATCGGGAGCGCCGCCTGCGTGACCGCATCGAAAAGGAACAGCGCGAACGCAAGGAAGCGCAGGAAGCCGAAACCGTGTACGTCACGGAAGAGGACGTTGCCGAAGTCATTTCCATGTGGACAGGCATTCCAATGATGCGCATCGCTGGCGAAGAGAGCGAACGTCTCCTCAACATGGAGAAGGAGCTTGGCGAGAAGATCGTCGGCCAGGGCGAAGCGGTTTCGACTATCGCCAAGGCAGTCCGACGCGCTCGCGCCGGTATCAAGGATCCGCGCCGACCAATCGGTTCGTTCATCTTCCTCGGACCAACCGGTGTTGGTAAGAGCTACCTGGCCCGCATGCTGGCTGATTTCATCTTCGGTAGCGAAGACCATCTCGTAAAGATCGACATGAGCGAGTTCATGGAGCGCCACGCCGTTGCACGGCTGGTTGGTGCACCTCCAGGCTATGTAGGGTACGAAGAGGGTGGTCAGTTGACCGAAGCTGTACGCCGCAAGCCGTACTCGGTGATCCTGCTCGACGAGATCGAAAAGGCGCACCCGGAAGCGTTCAACATGCTCCTGCAGATCATGGAGGATGGATCGCTGGCGGATGCCAAGGGAAGACGAGTCGATTTCCGCAACACGATCATCATCATGACGAGCAACATTGGTGCTGAGGAAATCAGCAAGGATATGACACTCGGGTTCGTTTCCCGCGGAGACGAAGATGCTGAAGCCACGCGAGAGCATACGCTGATGCACGACAAGGTGATGCAGCGGCTCAAGCAAACCTTCCGCCCCGAGTTCCTGAACCGAATCGATGCGAGTGTGGTCTTCGAGAGCCTCACCAAGCCGGAGATTCGCCAGATCGTCGACCTCGAGATGGAGCGCGTGCATATGCAATTGCAGGAGCACGAGATCGAACTCGATGTCACCATCGAAGCGAAGGACCTCATCGGTAAGGAAGGTTACGACCATACCTATGGCGCGCGACCATTGCGCCGCGTGATCCAGAACCGCATCGAAGATCCGCTGGCCGAAGGTATGTTGGAGCAGAAGTTCCAGCACGGCAGCGTGATTCGGATCGATGCTGAGGGCGATGAGATTACGCTCAACCCGGTTGAGCAATCGACTGAATCCTCAGAGTTGGTCACGGTTTAGACAAAATCAAGATTTGATGGTGGGGGCGGCGCGGATCAGCGAGCGCCGCCCCGGTGGATAGAGGAAGCCGATGGCGCACTAGCTCAAAAACGGGGTATTGGCGACATTTGGTGCCAAACACCCCGCGG
>CAZGML010000042.1:3269-17529 GCA_964526965.1 uncultured Sphaerobacteraceae bacterium
TATCAAGATCATTAACCCTCTTTTTTGTTACCGTTTTATAAAAAATAACGATTTTAGGGTGGGGGCGGCGCGTACGCTTCCGCGCCGCCCCTGTGTATAGAGAACGCAGATGGCGAAGAAGCGAACAACCTGGATATGTCAGCAATGTGGTGCCAGCAGCCCGGCCTTTCTGGGGAGATGCCCGGGCTGCGGTGAGTGGAACACCATGGTCGAAACCCTTGAAGCGCGACCGGGCAAATCGGCCAGCAAAGGTATTCGACACGTGGATTCCCAGTCCCGCCTGGTCTCGCTCAATACGATCGAGCCGCAAGGCGAATCCCGCATTGGCGTGGGCATCTCGGAGTTCAACCGCGTGCTTGGTGGTGGTCTCGTCCCCGGCGAACTTGTGCTCATCGGTGGTGATCCCGGCATCGGCAAATCTACGCTCATTCTTCAGGCTGCCGGGGAACTCGCCAACCAGGGAGCCGAGGTCGTTTATGTAAGCGGTGAGGAGAGTGTCCAGCAGATCAAGCTACGTGCCGATCGGCTCGATATCGACTCGGGCAATGTCCAACTCCTCGCAGAAACGGATCTGGACACGATTCTCGGTGTCGCCGAGGATGTCCGACCCGACCTGCTTGTGGTGGATTCTATCCAGACCGTGATGATCGACGAGATCGGTTCGGCTGCGGGCAGTGTCTCGCAGGTGCGGGAGAGTACCGGCCGCATAATGCAGTGGGCCAAGAGTAGCGGCGTACCTACGTTCATCGTTGGGCACGTCACGAAGGAAGGCGCAATTGCCGGCCCGCGCGTATTGGAGCATATGGTCGACGCCGTGCTTTATCTGGAAGGCGAACGGTTTCACCAGTACCGCATCCTGCGGGCGGTGAAGAACCGGTTCGGATCCACCGATGAGGTTGGCGTCTTCGAGATGGCCACTACGGGCTTGCAGGAGGTTCGCAACCCTTCTGAAGCGTTTCTCGAGGAGCGGGCAGAACGGACTCCCGGTAGTACCGTTGCTGTCACCATGGAGGGCTCGCGACCGATCCTCGTAGAAGTTCAAGCGTTGGCTACTCCAAGCAATTTCTCCATGCCAAGGCGCAGCGCCAACGGGCTGGATAACAACCGACTTCAGTTGCTTGTCGCCGTGTTGCAGAAGCGGGTAGGGCTCGGGCTTGGTACGCAGGATGTCTATGCCAACGTGGTTGGCGGCTTGCGGATCCAGGAACCGGCCGCAGACCTCGCAATTGCCGTTGCCATAGCCAGTAGCTTGCGGGATCGACCAGTTGATCCTGGAACGGTGTGTATCGGTGAGGTCGGGCTCTCAGGGGAACTGCGCACTGTAACGCAGCTGGAGCGACGCATTCAGGAAGCGTCACGACTCGGGTTCCGCCGCGCCGTTATCCCGGCGCGGTCGGGGAACCTGCCGTCGAGCAGCAAACTTGGCCTGGAAGTGGTATCCGTTTCGAGCGCGTCTGAAGCTATCGATGCAGCCGGAGGCTAGCGCCCGGCTAGCCTGAGCAGTTCGTCCGTGATATTGGCGGCCCCGCTTGGGTTGGCAATCGATTTCGCCGCCGTACTCATTTCCTGCAGGCGCGGCTGGTCCGTGATGAGATCGACAATACGATCGGCCAGCTCTGCCGATGTTGTCGATGCCTGGTCGATGCTCAGGGCGGCACCAGCGTCGGCAAGCATGTTGGCGTTTCGGACCTGCTCGTTGCCGGACGTTGGTACAAGGGGTATCAACACTGAGGGCTTGCCCAGCGTCGCAAGCTCAGTGATTGTCCCGGCGCCAGATCGACCAACTACCAGGCTGGCGGCCGCCAACAGGTGCGGCAATTCCTCGCGGATAAAGTCGCGCACAACGTATCTCTCACGCAGCGGTGAGGGAAGGGTTTCGCGAAGTTCCGCAAGCCGGTCAGCGTCAAGATTCTCTGCAGTGCGGCCTGTTTGATGCACTATTTGCATGTGTTCCAACAACGTGGGCAGCGAGTCGCTGATCAACCTGTTCACCGGTACGGAGCCCTTCGCGCCGCCAGTGACATAGAGGAGCGGCAGGTTCGGATCCAGGTCGAATGCATGGAACGCCTTCGCCGCATCTCCAGTTTTCAGCGAAGCACGCACCGGGTTGCCGGTGTTGACCACGTTTGCCGTGACTCCCTTGTTGCGGGCATCCTCAATCGCCTGATCCCAGCTCACCGCGAGCGTGTGGGCGCGCCGACTTGCGAGTTTGTTGGCGCTGCCGATCTGCACCGTTTGCTCATGCACCAGTACCGGGGCAAAGCTCGCTCCTGCCAACGCGGTCGGCATACTGACATACCCGCCAGTGGCGAATATGACATCGGGTCTAAACGATCGCACCTTCATCCAGGCCTGTGGAATCCCAACAAGAACACGCCCCTTGTCAATGATGTTGAGGATGCGATCTTTAGGATCACCTGTTTGCCGCGCTTTCCCCACCTGTACCGTCTCGAAGGGAATGCCGTGAGTTCGGGCAATATCCTCCTCGCGACCATCTTTCTGGCCGATCCACAGTGCTTCCACCGGAATCTCGCGCGTGGCCAATTCCTGCAACACGGCTTCGGCCGGAAAAATGTGGCCACCGGTTCCGCCACCCGCAATCAGTAAACGAAGGGGAGTTGTTGTCTGGCTCATGGTGCTCCTTACCGCCTGGCTAGGTCGTTATTCACTCGGCATTATAGTTCGCATGCGATAATCACCAGTAGTAGCCAGGAGGATCAATGGTAAGTACCAATCTGTCGCAACGATTGCTTTGGCTCGGCTCCATTATTCTTGCTGTAGCGCTGCTGGATCAGTTCGTAAAGCAGTGGATTGTCGATTGGATCGGTCCGTCCCAACCAACCTCCCGGGTGGAGTTGATCGGTTCGTTCCTGGCGTTCGAATACCTGGAGAACCGCGGTGCCGCGTTTGGATTGTTCCAGCAAGGTACAGAGATTCTGGCGATCCTCTCCGTCGTAATCACTGCCGTCGTCATTGTGGCGATGGTGTGGTTCGCCCGGGACGAATTCTGGATAGCGGCATCTATCGCCCTCATCCTTGGCGGGGCAATCGGCAACGCCATCGATCGATTCACGCGGGGATACGTGGTCGATTACATCGCGGTTGGTCGATTTTGGAAATTTAACATCGCAGATAGCGCCGTTACTATTGGAGCGGTGCTCGTATTCATCTTGCTGTGGCGCGCGGAAAACACCGAAGCACACGGGCAATCGATACAGGAACGAGACTCATGAACGACCAGTCGACGATTTTAGACGAAGACCAGAAAGAACTGATCGAGCTCTACCCGCAGCGATCCGACCTAAATATGCGGCTGGACAAATTCGTATCCGGCCAGCTTCCAGACCTGAGCCGCACCTACCTGCAACAACTTATCACCGATGGTGCGTTACTGGTGGATGGATTCGTGCGCAGGCCCAGCTTCAAGGTCACGCCGGGACAAACAATCACGCTTGAACTACCCAAGGTTGAGGAAACGGAACTCGTTGCGGAAGATATCCCGCTCGATATCATTTTTGAGAACGACGATATCCTGATGGTGAACAAGGCTGCCGGTATGGTGGTGCATCCTGCGGCTGGCCATGCCAGTGGCACCCTGGTGAACGCCGTACTTCATCACGCACCCGAGATCTCCATTCAGGGTTCAACCCGGCCCGGTATTATCCACCGGCTGGATAAAGACACATCGGGGATTATGGTGGTGGCGAAATCTGATCGGGCCCAAACCTCCCTCGCCGAGCAGTGGATGGACCGCAAGGTGCAGAAGCGCTACGTCGCACTCGTGGCAGGGGTTGTTGACGAAGACACCGCAACGATCGATGCCCCGATTGGTCGCAACCCCGCTAATCGCCAGCAGATGACGACCACACGGTCCGGGAAAGAAGCAATTACTGATTTCACCGTGATCGAGCGATTCGATGAGAGTACATTGCTGGACGTCTCAATCGAAACCGGGCGCACGCATCAAATCCGCGTTCATCTCAACTTCATCGGCCACCCGGTTGTGGGAGATGGACTTTACGGCAACAAGACGAGCGCTCGTATCGCTGACGAGATCGGCCTGGGCAGGCAGTTCTTGCACGCCACGTCCCTCGGCTTCGCCATGCCCGGTTCCGGCGAGCACCGCATGTTCGATGCGCCCCTGGCCACGGACTTGAAAAGCGCGCTCGATCAACTCCGCACCCGAAAGGAGGAGGAGAATGAGTCCGCTGAAGCGTGATCGCATTCGGAAATGGTTTGATGGCGGGCTCGCTGCCGTCGATCCCTACGCTGTCACGCATGCTGCTCTTCAGGATCTGGAACCGCCCAACGGCAAGCTCGTAGTGATCTCTGTTGGAAAAGCAGCCGTTGCTATGGCCACAGCTGCCTGTGATGCCCTTGGCGATCGCATTGACTCCGGCTTGCTTGTCGCAAAGGAAGGGCAACTGGATGAGGAAGTTGAAGGCTTTAGAGCGATTGCGGCCGGGCATCCGATTCCGAATGAACATAGCCTGGAGGCCGGCGAAGCTGCCCTTGACCTCGTAAATGGCCTTTCCGGCGACGATACGGTCATTGCATTGATCTCCGGCGGCGGATCTTCCCTAATGGAGAATCCCATTGAGGGTATCTCGCTAATGGATATGCAGGTCACAACCGAGTTACTGATGTACGCTGGGGCTGAAATTTACGACCTGAACACCGTGCGCAGGGCGCTCAGCGCCATCAAGGGCGGTGGGCTCCGCAGTGCAATCGGCGACGCTCAATGCATCACATTGATGTTGAGCGATGTGGTCGGCAACGATCACTCGGTGATCGCCAGTGGGCCAACAGTGCCCGGTCCATCTACGCGGGGCCGAGCCTGGCAGATAATTGACGACTTCAAGATTCAGGACCAGGTACCCGAGTCGGTTCAACTGGCGCTCACAAACGATGCACCGCCGTTCCCGTCGATCGATACTTCGCGGGATGACCGACGGGTCATCGCCGAGAACGCCACGCTCGTTTCCGCGGTCGAACAGGCAGCCCGCGAAGATGGACTTCGTGTCTGGCGAGTCTGGGAAAACTGGCGAGACAGCGTTGAGGAACTTGCCCACCAGATCGTGAGGGAGTGCAGGGATGCGCCAGCGGATTC
This sequence comes from uncultured Sphaerobacteraceae bacterium, assembly GCA_964526965.1. Lineage (GTDB taxonomy): Bacteria > Chloroflexota > Chloroflexia > Thermomicrobiales > UBA6265 > UBA6265. The sequence continues at coordinate 8,380 of CAZGML010000042.1, forward strand.
TGATGTGCTCGTAGGTGGCGGAGAGGCCACCAGCATCGTGCGTGGCAACGGGCTAGGCGGGCGCAACACGGAAACAGCACTATTGGTCGCGATGGAGTTCACAAATGATGACGACTGGACTGTTGCCAGTCTCGCCTCGGACGGGGACGATGGAAACTCTGGCGCCGCCGGTGCGATAGTGGATGCAGGAGTCATTGCAGATGAAACCGTCGCCTCCGCGGCCCTTAAGATCAGCGATTCGGCCGGGTATCTTGAGTCGATGGACGCCCTGGTCGTCACCGGTCAAACCGGCACAAACGTCAACGATGTCTATATCGCCGTGCGCAACGCTGCGCTGGCAGGAGAAATAACGTGAGCAATTTACCGGTAATGCTGGATGTTGATACTGGCGTCGATGATGCTGCCGCCATTGCCTATGCCCTGGGCGTCGAGGCCGACTTGGTCGGCGTATCCACGGTCGCTGGCAATGTTGGCATCGACCTCTCTACCGCTAACACCCTGAAAGTGCTGAGCCTGCTCGGCGCTGAGGATGTTCCGGTCTTTCGCGGTGCCAGCCGACCGCTGGTAGCTGAATATGTGGAAGCATCGCACGTCCATGGCAACAACGGCCTGGGTGGCGCCGAGCTACCCGAAGCGCTGGCTGAAGAAGCCGATCTCACGGCACCGGAAGCCATCATCGCAATGGCGGAGGAGTTCGCCGGTGAGCTTGTGCTGGTGGCGGTAGGGCCGTATACCAACATTGCCATGGCCCTGTCGTTACAACCGAACTTGCCCAAATTGGTACGGCGACTTGTGTTGATGGGCGGAGCGTATTTCAATCCGGGCAACGTCACTCCGCATGCGGAGTACAACATCTACACCGATCCTCACGCCGCGCAGCAAATCTTCACCGCCGACTGGCAGGAAATCATCGCTGTGGGGCTGGATGTGACGCACAAGGCTGCGATCACGAAGAAAATGTGGGAGGCGATTCCCGACGACGCCGAAGGATCAGCCTGGCTGATGAAGGCAATCGTCGAGCGCACCTACACGGAACGCGCTCGCAGTGGATTCTTTTTGCACGATCCGCTGGCGATGGCCGTCGCACTGGACGATTCGCTGATCGAGACAGATTCCAATTTCGTGGATGTCTCGCTTGATGGTGAGGAGCGGGGGAAGACCGTCGTTTCGCTGGATGGAAATATTCGCGTTGCACGAACGGTACAGGCAGAGCAGTTCCTGCAGAAATTCTGCGATGCCGTCAACATTCCCTTTATTTACGACGCCGAAGGAACCGCCGATTCCGAGTAAATCAAACAGCGAGGCTGTCGCGACTTATACGGATCGATCCGTCGCCAATTCCAGCAGCTGCTCGAATCCGGCGCGTACGTCGTCGTTTTCAACCACGTCCAGCCGTGCGCGGGCTGCTTCCACATAGTCTCGCGCGACCTGTTCGGCCTCTGCCAGCGCGTTGGAACCACGAATATCGGCGATCAGTTCATCGACGATTGCCTGGTCGGTGATTTCACCGTCGACGATCCCGGCGATCGTTGCGCGCTGGGGTGCATCTTCTGGTAACGAGGCGCTGTAGCGCATCACCGGAACGGTAACAACACCCTGGCGCAGGTCGTTGCCGGCTGGCTTGCCGATTGTTTCGCTGGATTCGCGCAGGTCGAGCACATCGTCAATTACCTGGAAGGCCATACCCAGGTCACTGCCGAACTGACGGAGTTCGCTCACCTGGTGGTCGTTTCCGCCGCCAAGCAGCGCGCCCATTTCGCCCGCGCCGGCAAAGAGGGCAGCCGTCTTACCGTAGATGCGAGCCTCGTATTCCTTCATGGATTGGTCAAGATTATGCGCTTCCAGCGTCTCACGGATTTGCCCGTCGCAAATCTCGGCGAGCGTCGTTGCGAAAATAACCATCACGCGGGGATGTTCCGGTTTCGCAGCCAAAATCGCGCTTTGGGCGAAGAGGTAGTCTCCAATGAGAATCACTGCCCCTGTACTCAGCTCAGTATTCAACGTGGGGTTACCGCGCCGAAGAGCTGCCTTGTCGATACTGTCATCGTGTACAAGAGATGCCGTGTGCAAAAGCTCGATGCCCGCGGCCACATCAATGGAGCGTTCGTTAAACGAATTGAACGCCCGCGCGGCTAATAGCAGCATCACGGGGCGTAGCCTCTTGCCACCCCCGCTCACAATCGCTTCCAGCATGGTGTTCACCATGGGATAGTCGATTTGTGCTGCAGATACCAGGGCCTCCTCAACGCGATCGAGGTCTGGCTGCATCATCTCAAACACGTCTTGAGCCTTGACGTTCAATGGATCCTCCCCAGAGGTGCCGTGGATCAGGCATCTCTACACCTTACTCAGCCAAGTATCATTGCACTCAATCGGGCGTGTCAACGGAAACATGCACCGTTAAGGCGTGTATAGGTTTTGGATATATGGTAGATGACGGATTCGCGAACCTGGTTTCACCTTTTACGAGTGCCACAGTGGAGTAAGAATGCTGTTGTTTTTGCGGCGTTGGTGTTTGGTGATCCAGAGGTCGATCACGCAATCTGGCGCGCCATTGCTGCGTTCGTCGCGTATTGCGCCATAAGCAGCGCGGGCTACATCATCAACGATCTCATCGATATCGACCGGGACCGCATTCATCCCGCCAAGCGATATCGTCCAATAGCCGCTGGAGCAGTCTCCGCGCAAACCAGTATGATCATTGCCATCTTGCTCACGCTCGCCGGGCTGGTGACTTCGCTGGCGGTGAACCCTGTGCTGTTGCTGGTGATGGTTGGGTACGCGTTGTTAACTACGGTGTACTCACTGCAATTAAAGAATGTGGTCCTACTCGATGCATTCATCATCGCTACCGGATTCCTGTTGCGAGCAGTGGCGGGCGCGGCCGCTGTGGAAGTTCCCGTTTCGGCATGGCTCATGCTGTGCACCATGCTATTGGCGCTCTTTCTCGCGTTTGGAAAGCGCCGAAGCGAACTGGTGAGCCTGAACAGGCAAGCGACTGGGCATCGAGCGGTTTTGGCTGGTTACAGCGTACCGCTATTGGACCAACTCCTGGTTATCACGGCAGCGTGCACCATCATGGCCTACAGCTTCTACAGCTTCACGTCCGAATCAGTACCTCGAAACGGACTCATGATGCTCACCGTCCCTTTTGTGATGTTCGCCGTGTTTCGATATTTGCTGCTGATCATGCGGCGAGGAGAAGGCGGTGCGCCGGAAATTCTGCTTTGGAAAGATAAGCCATTGCTCACGTCAGTTCTGTCATGGGGAGTGGTGGCCCTGGGCATTATGACTGTTGTAGACTAATGCAACTCACGGATGGTAAGTTGATATGATCCGTGGCATACAAGTGTCACAGCGTGTATACTACTGTATGTGCTACGAAGAACAGAATCCTTGAATGGAACCAGTAGCCATTAATCCGAATACGAACAACAGAAGGAGTGCCACATGATCGTCGTTCGACGGGTTCGCCCTCGACCACAATCAAGAAAACATAGCGACATCGACTCCATGCTCCTCTCCATGCTTGGATCAAGCACCGCGGCCGATCGTAATCGCCGCCCTGTATGGCGGCCGCCGGTTGAGGTTTTCGAGACGGAAGACACACTGGAGATCGTTGCCGAAATTGCCGGAATGAACCCGGATGAGATCGACATCGTGCTCGAAGGGGATGTGCTCACGATTCAGGGAGAGCGCCCGGATCCGTGCTCGGAGCAACATCGTAGCTACCATATCGCACGAATCGGTTATGGACCGTTCGCAGTAGAAATTCGATTGCCGTTCCAGGTTGAGGCAGATGCTGCCGAAGCCTCCTATGAAAACGGCTTCCTGCGGGTTTCTCTGAAGCGCGTCGAAGGGGTCACCATCGTCCCAAAGCGCGTTATTCCCCAGAACGAAAAGTAGCCAAGGAGAATTAATGTGACGAATTACGACGATAAGAAAAACCTCCCCGAGGAAGAAGAACGGGACGAGGCTGAAGAAACCAACCAGCAGCCCGAAGGTGTATCGGAAGCAACTGACGTCAACATCGAGCTCGAGTTCCAGCCGGCTGATTCAGCTGACGAGAACGAGAGTGACGGTGAAAACGAGGGTGACGAGAGCGAAGGCGAGGTTGTGAACACCGAGCCAGTAGAGGAAGTACTGCCACTGCTACCACTGAAGGCAACAGTGATTCTTCCGCATACGCTTGTTCCGCTCGCCGCTGCCCAGGAACGATCTCTTCGCCTCATCGATTCCGTCATGCAGGATGACCGCATGGTCGCCATGGTGATGCAGAAGGACGCCGAGCAAGATGACGCCGGTCCGGATGACATTGTTTCCGTTGGCTCAGTTGCAACCATCCACCAGATGATGCGCGTGCCAGATGGCACCATGCGTCTCGCCGTTCAGGGGCTGGAGCGAATGGAAATCCTCGAAATTGTCGAGGAGGAGCCGTTCCTTAAGGCTCGTGTCCGCCGTACACCCGAAAACGCTGGCGATTCCGTTGAGCTGGAGGCACTGGCCCGCAACGCGCACGAACTCTTCGAGCGCACCGTTGGCCTTGTGCAGCACCTGCCAGACGAACTGCTCATTGCATCGATGAATGCACTGGATGATCCTGTGCATCTCTCGTACCTCATTGCATCCAACCTTCGCATGGAGCCGGAAGAGCGACAGCAGGTTCTGGAAATGGAGGAGATCTCCGAGAAGCTCAAGTTCATCATCGCCTACCTGACCAAGGAACTGGAAGTGCTCGAACTCGGGCGCAAGATCCAGACAGACGTCCAGGAAGAAATGGGCAAGAGCCAGCGCGAATACTTCCTGCGCGAGCAGATGAAGGCCATCCAGAAGGAACTGGGCGAAGGCAACGAGCAGGAGGCCGAGGTTACCGAACTGCGAGAGCAGATCGAGAAGAGCGGCATGCCCGACGAGGCCCGCAGGGAAGCCGAGCGCGAGCTTGACCGTCTCTCCAAGTTGCCGCCGGCCGCTGCTGAATACGGCGTTATTAAGACCTATCTCGATTGGCTCGTGAGCCTCCCATGGGACGTCTCAACCGAGCACGAGATCGATATCAAGAAGACGCGCCAAATCCTCGACGAGGATCACTACGGACTCGAGAAGATCAAGGATCGCATCCTCGAATACCTCGCTGTTCGCAAACTCAAGATGGACCAGGCGGCTGAAGCTGGCGAAGACGTTGTTCATCGTGAGCCGATTCTTGTATTCGTCGGCCCACCAGGCGTCGGTAAGACCAGCCTGGCCCAGAGTATCGCCCGGGCGCTTGGCCGTGAACTTACACGTATGAGTCTCGGCGGCGTGCGCGATGAAAGCGAAATCCGCGGTCACCGTCGCACCTACGTCGGTGCAATGCCCGGACGCATTATCCAGGGCATCCGTCGCGCCGGCTCCAACGACCCGGTGTTCGTGCTGGACGAGGTCGACAAGCTCGGCAACGACTGGCGTGGTGATCCATCCTCCGCATTGCTGGAGGTGCTGGATCCGGAGCAGAACTCCGACTTCCGCGATCATTACCTGGACGTGCCATTCGACCTCAGCAAGGTGATGTTCATCGCCACTGCGAATATGTTGGATACCGTTCCGGCACCGCTGCGAGACCGCATGGAGATCATCGAGCTCAGTAGCTACACCGATGACGACAAGCTCGAAATCGGCAAGCGCTACCTCATTCCAAAGCAGATGGAAGCGAACGGTATCGAAAACTACGACATCGAGTGGGAGGATGATGCGATCATGGCCATCATCCAGCAGTACACGCGAGAGTCTGGTGTTCGTAACCTTGAGCGAGAGATCGGTACGGCCGCGCGGAAGATCGCGACGAAGGTCGCCGAAGGCGCTGAGATTCCGAGTGTCATTACTCGGGCTGAAATCCGCGATTACCTCGGACGCCCCCGCTACTTCTACGAAGAGCTGGAGCAGCGCACATCACAGCCAGGTGTCGCTATTGGGGTCGGAGTGAATGCGTTTGGTGGCGATATCATGTTCGTGGAGGCTACACGAATGCCCGGTAAGGGCGGCATGAATATCACCGGCCAGCTCGGTGATGTGATGAAGGAATCTGCCACGGCAGCGTTCTCCTACGTACGAGCCCGTGCCAAGGATCTGGGTATCGACCCAGATTTCTACAAGGACACGGACATCCACGTACACGTTCCTGCCGGAGCAATTCCGAAGGACGGACCATCAGCAGGTGTCGCGATTACAACCGCGCTCATCTCGCTGCTCACCGAGGTGCCCGTGCGAGGCGACGTGGCCATGACCGGTGAGTTCACGCTCCGCGGCCAGGTGTTGCCGGTGGGCGGCATCAAGGAAAAGGCCCTTGGTGCACTTCGCGCCGGAGCCAAGACCTTCATCTTGCCCAAGCGCAACGAGGTTGATCTCGACGATCTGCCGGAGGATGTTCGCGAAGAAATGACCTTCGTCCTGGCAGATACGCTGGAAGACGCGCTCGCTGTCAGCATGCCGAAGGAGTTCCACGACGTTCGCTCCGGCGAACCTGGCGAGGCCGACAAGCCCGCCCAGCCGGCAATGAACGCGTAGTCGCTGTTTCCGCAAACGCAACACATCACTGTACGGGCGGGGTCGAGATATTCTCGACCCCGCCCGTTTTCGTTTCATCCTGGCGCGGGCGTTGAGATTAGGTGATCAATATGCTAGTTTGAAGCTGTTACGGCATATCGGCAGAAAAATATAGGGACGTCGTGGAAACGGCTCGGTAAGAAGGTTGCCTGAGCTTCGATTGAGGTCTCGGTCGCACTACCGAAGCGACTGGCCTTTGGTCTTGATTTCAGAGGAGGCATGCCGATGCCAATCATCGGTGTCGCTATTATTCTGTTGCTTATCGGGCTGGTCGGCGGATCGTTCTCGTGGGAGGTTCGCCTTTGGATTACCATCGTCAGTGCGTTGGTTACCGCCTACGGCGCGTGGTATGCGTTCATTGACGATAGTGGTTCAGGTAAAGAGTTGCTCTTTCCTGTTGGTCTTACGGTTACGTTCATCTTTCTCTTTTCACTTGCCGTTTAGCAGTTGCACAGAAGGTGCGCGACCCCAGACGCCCCGCCATTTGAGAGGAATTAAAAAGCGGAGCCAACTCGTTTGGCTCCGCTTTTCAGTTTTCTACACGTGAATAGATGGGGTTACTTCTTGTCGGCGTAGTTCTTCGCTGCTGAAATCAGATCATTGAAGAGGGATTGGTTCTTCTCATCCGCAGACGCCAGTCGTTCCGGATGCCACTGTGTACCCACGGCGTACGTTTGGTTCGGTGCGTACACCGCTTCAATGATTCCATCGTCCGATTTCGCCACAACTTCCAGTGAATCGGCAACCTCGCCGAGGGCCTGATGATGGAATGAGTTGATCTTCACAGTACCGGTGCCCATCGCTTCCGCGAAGGGATTGTCACCTGAAACCTCGACTTCATCGAACGCCTCGTGTTCACCCACGTTCTGATTGCGCTGCAGGTGCTCTTTTTTGGAGTCGGTTTGCGAAGGGATGTCCTGAATCAGGTCGCCGCCCTGTTGCACATTCATTACCTGCACACCACGGCAAATGGCCAGTACCGGTATATCTCGCTCGAACGCGGATTTCATCATCTTCATCTCGAAGGAATCGCGCTCGTTGTCAATGCCGCTGACGGTCTCGTGATTTTCCTGGTTAAAAAGGGATGCTTCGATATCTCCACCGCCGGAGAAGACGATTCCATCAAGCATGTCTAACAGTGCGTCCGTGTTTTGGACGTGGAGCGGCAGGATTACCGGCACACCGCCGGCTCGCTCGATTGCCTGGGTGTAATCAACTGCCAGGTTGTGGGTGCGAACACCCAACTTGTTGTCGCTCGCGGAAGGTGTAACGCCAATTACTGGACTGGTCATACGAACTCTGGAACCTCTCTGTTGCTGGATTGCATTCGATACGCATTTGCCGCTTCTACGAATGCCCGAAAAATCGCGGCGTGTTCGTCATGGTTGTCGGCCAGCAGCTCAGGATGCCACTGCACCGCGACGCCAAACGTCATATCCGGGTTATAAACCGCTTCGATCACGCCGTCTGCCGTTTCGGCCATAGTGCGCAGATTTGGAGCCAGAATTCCAATGCACTGGTGATGGAAAGAGTTCACTTGCAGTTCCTGCTGACCAACAATCGATCTCAGCGGATGGTCACCTTCGGCCAGCAAAGCATCCTGGAAGGTCTTATCCTGGCCGACCTTCTCATCCTGCTGCCGATGCTGCTGGGCGTTCTCGACAAGATCAGGGATATCCTGCAGCAACGTGCCACCGTAGGCGACATTGAGAATCTGTAGTCCGCGGCATATTCCGAAGAGTGGCATATCTCGCGCGACCGCTGCATGTACGAGCGCGAGCTCAAAGGCATCGCGTTCAGCGTCAATCTCCTCGGTCTTTTCATGCCGGGTTTGGCCGAACTCCTTCGGATCGATATCACCCCCACCGGTAACAATCACGGCATCCAGGCGATCGAGCAGCAATTCGATGTCCGTATTGTTCGATGGCAGCATCACAGGAATGCCACCGGCGTTGATCACAGCCTGGGAGTAGTGCTCATTAAGCGTATGAAGCCGGAAGGTTCCGTGCTCCATTTCTTTCCGCTCGGGGGTCGGGGTCAATCCTATTAATGGTTTCATGTGTATAGATCTCCGGATCGTAAGGGGTTTATCTCGAGATAGAGACGAGGCTACCCGGAGTATAGGACGGACTTATGTTTCCCGAAAGGGAGGGGCGTGCACAGTGGGTGCGAGGCTTCGTAAACATTTCCTTGACAACGTGATCTTCGCCTCGTAGTATTCCCTCGGTCCGCTGAAACGCGGCACCAAATTCCGGGTCGGAAATACCTCCACACGAGTGGTTGACGCAACGGAAATCGACATGGTACATTCCATGTCCGTCGGAGCTGACAAGCACCGACAATCCGGCTCGCTCAGGCGGCCGGCGCCGAACGGCAGACGTTTAACACGTTCTTGACGGTTGGCGAAAGGGTGTGGTACATTACACATCCGCTGGTGACAGAGTCACCAGTCCGATTGATGCGACAGTGACGTCGTTCAGTAACGAACGAACCAGCAGGCCGGGATGAACCGGTTAGCATCTTTCGCCCCTATGAGAGGGGCGCTTGTGTGTCTGCGGGCGCACGGCACCT
>CAZGML010000043.1:0-17114 GCA_964526965.1 uncultured Sphaerobacteraceae bacterium
TCCAGCATCGCCTCTGTGAGGAGCCAACAATGGCCAAAATCACGCTCATCGGTGCGGGGAGTACGGTCTTCTCGCGGAATCTCCTGCAGGATCTCTTCACGTTCCCGGAACTCCACAACAGCGAAATCCACCTGATGGATATCGATGAGGAGCGGCTACGCGATTCGGAAATCGTCGCCCATCGCGTTGCCGATCAGGCAGGCGCACACCCCGTAATTCATGCGACCACCAACCGCAGCGACGCATTGGCCGATGCCGATTACGTGATCAACATGATTCAGGTCGGCGGGTACGAACCCAGCACGGTTATCGATTTTGAGATTCCCAAGAAGTACGGGCTTCGCCAAACCATCGGCGATACCCTCGGTATCGGCGGCATTATGCGCGGACTCCGCACAATTCCGGTCGTTCTCGATATCGCCAGGGATATGGAAGCACTGGCGTCGAATGCGCTCCTGCTCAACTACTCGAACCCGATGGCGATGCTCTGCATGGCGCTCAACCGCGCTACCAGCATCCGCAATGTCGGTCTTTGCCACAGCGTCTTCGGCACGGCAGCCGAACTCGCGCACATCCTGGATATGCCCGCAGATGAAATCGATTACCTCTGCGCTGGTATCAACCACATGGCGTTCTATCTGAAGTTCGAGCGCAACGGAGAGGATCTTTATCCTACCCTGAAGAAGATGGCAGAGACAGATGCCATGCCGACATACGAGCGCACGAGGTTTGAGGTGCTCAGGAACTTCGGCTACTTCGTGACGGAGAGTTCAGAGCACTTCGCGGAATACACACCGTGGTTCATCAAAGAGGGCCGCCAGGACCTGATCGATTACTACAACGTGCCGCTCGATGAATACCCGGCCCGGTGCGAGGAGCAGATTGCCGACTGGTCGGCAATGCGCGAGGCATTGCTGAGCGATGACCCGAACGCGATGACGGATTACACCGAGCGACATCAGGGTCAGTTACGCGGCTACGCTGGTCGCAAGATCGAGGCGATGCGGCGACACAAACCGGCCGAAGCCGACGTGCTGGAGCAGAAGTACAAGCAATCCCGCGCGGAGAAGGACACCCGGGTGCACTCCGGTGAATACGGCACGCTTATCATCCACAGCATGGAGACGGATCAGCCTCGTGTGGTGTACGGCAATGTCGGCAATCAGGGAATCATCAGCAACCTGCCTCAGGATGCATGCGTGGAAGTTCCCTGCCTGGTCGACAAGAACGGAGTTCAACCGACGCGCATAGGGATGCTGCCCCCACAACTCGCGGCATTGATGCAAACCAACATCAACGTCCAGCACCTGACCGTGGAAGCCGCCCTCACCGGTAAGCGCGAGCATATTTATCATGCCGCCATGCTGGATCCGCATACCGCTGCCGAACTGGATCTACGACAAATCCGCAGCCTTGTGGACGATTTACTCGACGCACACGGCAGCATGCTACCGGTGTATGACTAGCTGATTAGCTGGTCTCAATACTGTTTTTGAAGCGGGAGTTACCGCGGCCCGACTTCCCAAATTTCGGGCTGGGGAACGTAATTGCTGACGAATTCACCGTCGGAAATGATGCTACCATCCGCAGCCTTTACCGTGCGTGGCAAGGCTACCGTGTAACCGGGTGCGCTTCCGCTCACCCACTTCCGCTCACCACGAGCGAGGGCCGGGTTCTCCCTCTCCACCGGGTCGCCGGCGGGGATAGGCTCACTCACGCGGACGTTGCCGAACGTCACTTCCCATCCCGGGTCCTTGCCATACAAATGTGCGGTCACGGTGGTTCCATCAACCACCATCATGATGAGGAGCCAGGAATCCAGCACGTTCGTGAACGTGAGATCAAGGGTCATCTGACCAGGACCGGTTGGGATATAGATAGCGGCATCAAATCCTGGAGGAGATCCATCGGCTTCGTAAAATGCGAGCCGCCAGGTGTGCGGATTCCACTCGCTGAATTGGAAGCCCGCTCGTGCAGCGGCCCGAAACACGGTAGTGCTCACCTGGCAGACGCCACCACCGATATCGGTCGTCGTCCAGTCTCCGCTGATAATTGAGCCGGCTACGAACCCGGCTTCTTCAGTGATCGGCCCCTGAAGCGTGTTGTATGCGAACGTTTCACCCGGAGCCACAAGTTTGTACGAAATGTTGTTGGCTGCTACACCAACATTTGTCGCACGCTCCCATGATGACCCCGCAAAGCTGGAAGAGCCATACGCAAGGTGGGATTCGATTCCGAGCTCATCCAAATTATCGGCACGTGCTGCGGCCTTGGCAGGTCGCGTCGGGAGTTCAGCCGAGCGCTCATCGGACTTTGCCAATTCCGCGATCAGTTCCTCAGCGGCTTCTCGGTCCATTTCAAGGCCATCCACGTCTTCCTTCACGACGTAGAGACCCGCATCCCAACCGAGCATCACGTTCTGCGGGTTGACGTAGACGTCCGCAGCGATTGCATCCAGCCGGTCAACGATCCGTTCGGCATCAATCCGGGGCTGATTCGAGTCATCGATAACGAGTGCCTGCGCCAGCTGCTCTGCCGAAATCGGATAATTGAGCTCACCGTGCTGCAGCACCACCTGTTCACCAATCAGGCGGATCGCCCGGTTCTTGTAGGGTTCTAATTCTTCGGTAGAGACTTCAGGTGCAACTGCGTTGGTAGAAAGTGCGATATCTGCATGGGCACGACGCAGTATGGCCGATTCGATTGCATCAAGCGCCGCATCGCGATCCAAAGCCCGCCCCTCTTCAGAATCGATCAGGCGAATCTCCCCATCTTCTCGGTAGAGTTGGGCGTTGCTGGCATCAATATCAATAGCCGGGGCGATCTTTTCCAGATACTCCGCTGCCTTGTCTTCATCCCAATCGATGACCAAATCAATCGGAGTGCTCGCCTCTTCTGCGAAGAAGGCGGTGTAGCGATTTCCCCACGATTCCCGGCCGTGTTCCATCGCGCGATCGATGGTGGCTTCGTAGTCCACCTTCCCGCCGATCTCGGCCAGGGTGGCCGTCCAGATTTGCTCTTCGAAGTGCAGCGTGGCAGCGAGCTGCTCGTAAGACGAAAGGTGATCCTGCAGTTTGGCGATCGCTCCGGCACGGTCAAGTCCGCCCAGGTTCAGGCTACCCACGGCAGCGCCCGGATAAACCTGCCCACCATAGCGAGCGGGCAGTGCGGCGGCGGGAACGGCGGCAACAGTCGCGAAAGCGCCGGCCAGCATGGTACGGCGACTCAGAAGTCGTTTTGTCAAAGTTGGTTTCACGGTCTACTCCGTGCGGTGGTAAAACGCGTAGCAGACATCGCAACCTGCCTTAATAGTCTACCGGCTCTACGTATAAGAAGTCGATTTGGATTTTCCTCAGGATGGACGGGCTACGAAAAAGCCGCTATCAACGACGCCAGGCACTGATGTCGCACACGACAACACTATGGCCAAGGGATTGAGTAAACCAGAACAAAATCGGTGCAATTTCAGGAGAACACTCGACAAATGACAGGAGTGTACATACACTAGCATCATTCGCCGGATCGTCGTATGCTACACAAGCAAAGTGACGCACACGCGATACGCATGAATGCGCCAATACGCGGTCCATAAAACCGACAGATCGTCGGCATTCCAATCGGACCATGAGGAGGACGAGACGTGGTTTTTCGACGAGATAACAAAGTCGACGCGTTTCAACGCCAAATGAGCGCTCTTCGCCACCAGATAGGCGATGACGCTGGCGAGGAATCCGAAGATTTTGAAAATGAAGATGCTGAGCATCAGCGTGATCGCACACAGGGAGAGAACATGAGCCAACCACCATACGAGCGTGGCGAGGCCGGCGGTTATTCGTTCGGTACTTTTCCGGGCCAGCAACAAGAACCTGAAGAATACATCGATCCCAACGCCATGCAGATGTCTGAAATGGCCGAGGTGGATTCGCAAATCAGCGTTGTTGCACAAGGAACCATTTATAAGGGCGAGATTCAGTCTGACGGCAATATCCAGATTTTCGGACGCGCCGAAGGCACGCTCACAGCCAAGGAAGATATCTGGATCGCCGAGGGCGCCGATGTTGAAGCAACGCTCACTGCTCGCCGTGTAATTGTGGCGGGGCGGGTAAGCGGAACGGTGAAAGCCAACAGCCGATTCGAAGCTCTTCCGCAAGGCGTTATCGAGGCCGATGTCACGGCTCCGAGCTTTGTGGTGCACGAAGGCGCCACCATCAACGGCAAGCTCAGCATGCAGCAACAGGAAATCACCAGTGGTCGGCAGGAGCGATCCGGCTCCACCACCGTGGTTCCACGACGAAACCGCGGATAACAGCTCCGCAGACGAACCTGGAGTAAACGGGGAAGGAAACTATGGCCAGCCGACAGCAAATGGAACAAGGCAACTTTCGGGGTATGCCACCCCAGCAACAGCAGCAGCAGCCTGAATCGACCAGCGTGATCGATCAGTATTCAAACTTTGATGGAACCTATAACTCCGCCCGCGACCTTCGCGTTGAGGGGCAGGTAAAAGGCACCATTGTTTGCAAGGGCACACTTCATATCGCCCAGGGAGCAACGGTAAAAGCATCTGTCGAGGCCGAGGCGATCTCGGTAGCAGGAGAGCTGGACGGCGAAATCAACTGCCGCGGCCGCATGGAGATGCTGCCCACAGGTCGCGTAAAAGGTGAGATTTCCACCCAAAGCCTCGTTATCCACGAAGGTGCTTCGTATGAAGGTGAGTTGGAGATGGGGAACAACTCCGGCCGGCCGCGTCGCTCGCGATCGGTTGAGAGGAACGTTCCTGTAGAGGCCCCGGATTCAACATTGGTCGCGGAAGCTCCAGAGTCGGAGACAATGCCACCTGTGCCGGAAACCACGACGGACGAGGAGAGCGAATCACCGCCATCCCGACCCAGCTCATTTATCCGCCGGTTTGGCAACACCGAGTCACAGAGTTCTTCGTCTGAAGCAACCGAGGAATAGTCTCGGCCGCTGCCAAAGCGACACGATTCCGGGCGCTTATGCATTATTAGGGTTATCGGGCAGGCGAACGGCGGACATCATGCGCTACCATGGTGTTCTAAAAGGCAGTAACTCCGCGGGAATTCAGTTAACTGGTGGCATGGAGCATGCCGTAAAAGCAATCAAGCGGAAGCCGCCAGGGGTAGCGAAGTTTAATGGACGATCTCGGCGCAAAAAGCTGCGGTACATGCAAGCATTTTGAGCCATCGACTGAATGGCGGCGCGGCTGGTGTCGCAATACATTGCTTTATGCACCCTCCCAGAGTCAAATGGTGCAGAGCGAAGAACTTGATTGCAGCCGAGGGGCACGCAGTTTCTGGGAACCAGCAACTCCAGACCCCCAAGTGAATGCAGGTCAACCTAACGTGAAATTGCCGACATTCGAAAACCCACTCAAACTCTTCACCCCGGCCTTTGCCGGGGCGCCACAGGGTGTACCGGCCATGAACGGCGGCCACATGATGTTCGCCTCGTCGGGCTCCGGATCCGGTGGTGGCGGATACGACGACGATGACTTCGGCTTCGATGACGATCCCGACTTCGACGATGATGATGCTCCGATGGACGAGCCTACAGGGCAGCGTCCACAGAGTAACCGCACTCGCCGTAGTGCCGGTCGCGCCAATGCCAGGGGTGGTCGCAGCCGATCCGCCAGCGTCCAGCCAGAAGAACGGTACTGGACCGATTACCTCCGCATCGCGCTCCCCGTTATCGGCATCATTTTGATGCTCGGTCTCCTGTGGGTGTGGGCATCTTCCCTTCTCGGCGACGACACGGATAGCGTGGACGATCCCGGTGAGGACGAGATTGGCCTGGTTACCACTGAAACGCCCGATCCAAACGCTGTAAACACCGAGCCGGACACCGTCAGCACGCCCGGCCCACCGCCCCAGACCGATACCAACGCCGGCGAGATACCGATTTCGAACGAGGGTCAGTCAACACCGGCGGCAGATTCAACGACGTTCAACCCCACGGCGCCGGAAGAACCGGCCGACGCTGGCGATAACCAGGCGGACGAACCGGCGGATACTGAACCCGAAGGCGACGCGGGTGGCGAAAGCGAAGAAGAACCCCCGGCCGATACGACCGGAGAAATTGCCGTTGACTCTCGGATCCGCGTCACCGAGGACAACGTGAACATCCGCAGCTCCGCCAGTCTCGCGGGAGACCCCCAGGGCACCGCCAACGCGGGCGATGAAGCCGTAGTTGCCAGCGGACCTGAAGAAGCCGATGGCTACGTATGGTGGGAGGTCGTCTTCGACAATGGATCTAGCGGGTTCGTCGTACAGGAATTCATCGAACTCGTGCCCTAGTCGCGAATAACACCAGAACTCAGTTGAAAGAGGCCCGATATGGGCCTCTTTCTTCATTGATTCGCTGATCTCGTGCTATAATATCTGTCGGCCTGCCGCCTCCGCGCGCAGGCTTTCTAACGAAACACGCCGATGTGATTGCTCCGGGTGTGCCTGTGTGGATGTTCCAGCAGGTTCCGGCGCAAGATGACCACGGCGGAAGCACAAACACAGAAGGGGTATGCCACATGGCTACCGATACCAAGCGCCGGAACGAACCGGTCAGCCTCAAGGCACTACTTGAGGCAGGCGTCCACTTTGGTCACCAGAAGAACCGCTGGAACCCGAAGATGGAACCGTACATCTTTACCGAACGCAACGGAATTCACATTCTGGATCTGCAACAAACTGTGCCCATGCTCAATGAAGCACATGAGATGATTAGTGACATCACCAGCAAGGGTGGTCACATTCTCTTCGTGGGTACAAAGAAGCAGGCGCAGGACATCGTCCGCGAGCAGGCCGAGCGCAGTGGCCAGTTCTACGTCAACAAGCGCTGGCTGGGCGGAACACTCACCAACTTTGTAACCATCAAGAACCGCCTCCGCCTCCTGAAGACCCTTCAGGCCGAGCAGGAGCGCGGTGAATGGGACTACCTGCCCAAGCAGGAAGCCGCCAAGAAGGAACTGCAGCTCGAGAAACTCGAACGCAGCCTCGGTGGTATGCGAGATATGAACCAGCTGCCGGGCGCAATCTTCATTATCGACCCGCGCCGCGAGCATCTCGCAGTCATGGAAGCCGAGCGACTCGGAATCCCCACTATCGCCATGGTGGACTCCAACTGCGATCCAGGACCAATTACCTACCCACTGCCGGCGAACGACGATGCTATCCGTTCCCTGCGAATCATCACAGAGGGCATCGCGCAGGCTGCCATCAATGGCAAGACCGAGCACGAGAGCACCGACGAATCCGGTGATTTCAGTGACGCAATCGCCGCTGATGACGCAGTGGCCGGAGCTGCCGAGAAGGCCGCCGATTCCGCAGAAGAGTAATCAGTTTCCGGGCCCGTATGCGCGGGCCCATACAACCTACAGTGGTTCAACCACAACGAAGTGAAGGAGCACACATGGCAATTTCGACAGCAACGATCAAGGAACTCCGCGAAGCCACTGGTGCCGGCATTATGGATGCCAAGCGCGCCCTGGAAGAAAACGATGGCAACATCGAAAAGGCGAAAGACTACTTGCGACAGCAGGGTTTGGCCAAGGCCGGCAAGAAGTCTGACCGCACAGCGACCGAGGGCCTGGTGGACACATACATCCACGCCCAGGGCCGCATCGGGGCACTGGTAGAAGTAAGCTGCGAGACCGACTTCGTGGCCCGCACCGAGGACTTCAAGGCCCTCACCCGCGACATCGCGATGCAGGTTGCAGCTATGAGCCCGCGCTACGTCAGCCGCGAAGAGATTTCTGATGAAGAATGGGCCGAGCTTGAGCGTGAGTTCGGAGATCGCGACACCGCTGCCAAGAACGTGGTTTTGAGCGACCAGGATTTCATCAAGGATCCAAGCCAGTCCATCGGCAACCTGGTAACTGAGGCTGTTGCCAAGCTTGGCGAGAATATCGTCATTCGGCGCTTCGCCCGCTTCGAACTCGGCGAAACCGCCAGCGCAGAGTAAACCCGATACATCATGGCCACGCCGCCCAACGGACCTTTCCGGGGCGGCGTTTGCCAAGCCAGCGTCCCGACCATGCAATTCCCCATTCCCAAAGGAGCCACCCCATGACCTCTTCGTCCGACACACCCAGGGTTCTTCTCAAGCTGAGCGGTGAAGCACTCATGGGAGACGCCGGGCACGGCATTGATCCATCCGTTGCCCAGGCAATGGCAGCCCAGATAAAAGCCGCTCACGACAAGGGCATCCAGATAGGCATTGTTGTTGGTGGCGGCAACCTTTGGCGCGGAGCGACCGCAAGCGCGATGGGAATGGAACGCGCCACTGCCGATTACATGGGCATGGTGGCGACCGTCATGAACGGCCTTGCCCTGCAGGATGCGCTTGAGAAAGCCGGAGTCGGATGCCGCGTTCTCACCGCCATTGCCATGCACGAAGTCGCCGAGCCATATATTCGCCGCCGCGCAATTCGTCACATGGAAAAGGGCCGGGTTGTGATTATGGTTGCCGGCAACGGTACCCCCTACTTCACCACCGACACTGCCGCCGCACTGCGCGCCCTCGAGCTGGACGCAGATACACTGCTCATGGCGAAGAACAAGGTCGATGGCGTTTACGATTCCGATCCCCGTACCAACCCGAAGGCTCTTCGTTACGATAACGTGACCCACCAGCAGGCCCTGGAGCAAAACCTCAAGGTTATGGACGCCAGCGCCATGGCCCTTTGCAGGGATAACAACCTGCCAATACGGGTATTTGATATCACTGCAGAGCAGGCCATTACGCGAGCGCTGACGGGCGAAGAGCTAGGAACTCTCGTTCACGCCGGATAATCAGCACGAAAAGCCCAAATCGCGGTACTCTACCTGCAGAAGTATACGAACGAAAGGAAAGCATCATGTCTGTTGCTTCTATACTCAAGGACACCGAAACCCGCATGGGTAAATCGATGGACTCCCTGATTCACAACCTCGGATCCATTCGAACCGGACGTGCGAACACGGCAATGGTCGATGACATTCAGGTTGAGGCCTACGGCACAATGATGCCGCTCAACCAGGTGGCTAGCGTATCGGTCCCGGAATCCCGCATGATTATGGTGCAGCCGTGGGACAAGGGTAGCCTGAAATCGATTGAAAAGGCGCTCATGTCCAGCGAGCTGGGCATTACGCCGAACAACGATGGAACTGTTATTCGCCTCAGCATTCCGCCGCTCACCGAGGAGCGTCGCAAGCAAATGGTGAAACAGGTGAGCAGCTACGTTGAAGACGCAAAGGTCTCCGTACGCAACATTCGTCGCGATGCCATGCAATCAATCAAGGCACTCACAGCCGATAAAGAGATCTCCGAAGACGATGAGCGTCGCGCGAGTGATCAGTTGGACGCGCTCACCAAGAAGTACACCGATCGCAGTGACGAGATCGGCAAGGATAAAGAAGCCGAAGTTCTCGAGGTCTAGTCGATGGATCAAGCAGCCGATTCAGTGAACTCCAATGAAGTACCAAGCCATGTTGCTATCATCATGGACGGCAATGGCCGCTGGGCAAATGCCCGCGGCCTGGATCGGCTGCAAGGTCACGAGGCCGGCACGGAAACCATCCGCCGTGTTCTTCGTCATGCCGCAAAACGCGGCGTGCAATATCTCACCATCTGGGCTTTTTCCACTGAAAATTGGCGCCGGCCGGAGGACGAAGTTTCCGGCCTCATGGAAATTCTTGGGCGCGTTCTGATTTCCGAAACCGAAGAGCTTCACCGGCAGGGCGCACAACTCCGCCATATCGGCGATCTCACCCCACTCGCGCCACACCTGCAGGAATCCATCAAGGAAGCAATTGAACTCACTGCGAACAACGATCGGATCGTGCTCACCATCGCTTTTAATTACGGTGGCAGGCAGGAATTAATCCACGCCATGAAGCGCATGATCGCCGATGGCATCGACCCCGATTCAATCACCGAAGAAACCGTGTGCGCCTATCTTTATATGCCTGATTTGCCCGAGCCGGACCTGATCATCCGCACATCCGGTGAATATCGCCTCAGCAACTTCCTGCTCTGGCAGGGCGCATACAGCGAACTCTTCTTCTCGCCAAAGTATTGGCCCGATTTCTCCGAAGACGATCTCGATGAAGCAATAAGCAACTACACACATCGGGAGCGTCGCTTCGGGGCGACGTCTGCACAAATTCGAGCGACATGAAAACGCGTTCGATATCGGCCGTTGGAATCGTTCTGGTCAGTATCGTTCCATCAATACTCGGTGGATGGTTCTTCGCTGTCACCATCGCCATCGTCTTCGCGCTGGCATTCGGGGAACTCCTCAAACTGATCGACTACCAGGACCCGTTCACCAGAACCTATGGCACTGCCATGATCGCGGTTGCGACCGCCTCGGCAGTCATCTGGCCAGGCGGCGAGGGCTTGCCGCTGGTGGTGGTTCTCCTCTGCCTGGTTCCCCTCACCTACGTCATACTTCCCGCACCTGGCCCGGTAAACATTTCAGACTGGGCCGTTCGTATCGGTAGCGCTGCATACCTTACGTTGCCCGCATACGCTGCTGTGAGCCTCCGTGAGACCGAATCAGCCGCCAGTGTGGATTGGATGCGCGATTTGGTCGGCGCCATGCCGGGGTCGCGCGAAACGTCCGAGGGGCTCGGCTGGTTCCTGTTTGCGCTGCTCATCACCTGGATGAGCGATACCTTTGCCTATCTGGTCGGGAAGCCGTTTGGGCGAACCAAACTCATTCCACGCGTGAGCCCAAACAAAACCGTTGAAGGAGCAGCTGGCGGACTCATCGCAGCCGGCGTTACGGCCGCGCTTGTTGTGGAAGTCATGGGACTACCCATGAACGGCTTCCTTGCAGCGGGCCTTGGCATCGTGCTGGGCGCACTCGGTATGGTTGGTGATCTGTTTGAATCGCAACTCAAGCGCCGCGCGGGTGTGAAGGATAGCGGCAAAGCAATTCCCGGTCACGGCGGCTTTCTCGACCGGATCGACGCACTCATCTGGGTGCTGCTATCCACCTTTGCCCTGGTTCCGTTACTCACCTGATTGGAGCGCAAATGTCTACGAATGTGGCATTGCTTGGATCCACCGGATCAATTGGCACACAAACACTGGATGTATTGCGCTCCCTGCCGGAGATGCTCCGACTTGTCGGGTTGGCCGGTGGTTTGCGATCTGAGCTTATTGACCAGCAGGTTGCGGAGTTTCAACCAAAGCACGTGGTGCGTGGCGATGCCCACACCGGCAAACGACCCGGCACTGAGGAACTGATTGAGATCGCCACGTTGCCAGATGTTGACATCGTGGTCGTCGCCACCAGTGGCCACGATGCTATTGAAGCAACAAGCGCCGCGCTGCAAGCGGGAAAAATCGTGGCACTGGCGAACAAGGAAGCCATCGTTTGCGCGGGCGAGTTGATCATGCCGATGTGCGAACTCGGCACCAACCTCCGCCCGATTGATAGCGAACACAGTGCGCTATGGCAAAGCCTGCAAAGTGGAAATGCTGCTGATCTCCGTCGCATCATCCTCACGGCCAGTGGCGGACCGTTCCGTACATTCTCGGAAGATGAGCTCGCCCAGGTTACCGTGGAGCAAGCGCTGAAGCATCCAAACTGGGATATGGGTGCGAAAATCACCATCGATTCCGCAACGCTAATGAACAAGGGACTGGAGCTCATCGAGGCAGTCTGGTTGTTCGATACTCCAGCGGAGAAGATTGACGTGGTTGTCCATCCCGAATCGTACATCCACTCAATGGTGGAATTCGCCGACCGCAGCATTATTGCGCAGATGAGTCCGCCAGATATGAAGCTGCCGATTCAGTATGCACTCACCTGGCCTCAACACGCCGGGAGCGAATTCGAGCCAATGGATTTCTCACGCGCATTGTCAATGAACTTTGAGCCCCCACGGGAAAATGTCTTTCCCAGTCTGCGCCTGGCGCGCGAGGCGATCAGGCAGGGGCAGACCTACCCTACGGTCCTTTCGGCTGCAGATGAGATAGCGGTAGAGGCGTTTCGCAATCAACAAATTGGCTTTCTCGATATCCCCCTGGTGATCGAATCCACCCTCGCTGCACACGACGGTATGGAGATTTCCACCCTTGATGTGGTGAAGGAAGCGGATGAATGGGCACGACGTACTACGGCTGAACTGATTGCGGGGCGGCAGCAGTAATCAGGCTGCGATATTTCTCCAAATCGCGTTTCCGAATATCAAACGCTACCGCCACAGCGGAGATCTGCTTTACCCCGGACGCTTCCAGTACTTCTGCACAGGCGCCGATAGTGGCTCCGGTCGTGTAAACGTCGTCCAACAACACATAGTGGGCACCGCGGTCGAGTGACCAGCCCGGATTCAGGCTGAACGCACCATCCATGTTCGCGAGCCGATCTTCTCGACTACTGTGGGCTTGCGATTCCGTCTCCCTCACTCGCACCAGGGCAGGCTCAACCGGGATGTCGTGTATCTCGCCGAGATGCCGCGCTAGCAACTCTGCCTGGTTGAAGCCACGCCACTCCTGCCGATTCGGGTGTAACGGCACCGGTATGATGGCATCGACCGGGCCAAGGTCGATTAACGCTGGCCCCATCGTTTCGGCGAGATCTTTGGCGCGATCGCGCTCCCGATCATATTTGAACGCCTGCACTGAACGTGCAATCCATCCATCATAGACGCTCCCCGCCCGGGCTTTCACAATTGCGGGGTGCATATTACGGCACTCACAGCCGGTGTTGAGTATCGGATGCCCGCACCTGTCGCAGCACATGCCGGGAACCAACGGCGTATGGTCCTTGATGCACAAGTCACAAACCCACTTCCCACGCTGACCGCACATGGCACAGGTGCGTGGGTAGGCCATGTCGACCAGCACCTCGCGGAGTGGGACCGAAATCGTGCGCAGCATCTGCCGGATCACAGCGCGATCTCACCATGAATGCATGTAGTGGTGTTGCCACCTACCCACACCGTGCCATGGTCATCGGCACGAATCTGTATCTCCCCAGCTCTCCCAACCCGCTGGCCCTGGGAAACAATGAAGCTGGAAGGCGCCATACCAGCTTGCACAACCCATTGGCCGACGGATGCGTTCATGCTGCCGCAGACCGGATCCTCGCTAATGCCCAGCCGCGGAGCGAATGTGCGCATTTCGTAGGCGTGTTTCGATCCTTCCGGATACATGCCGATGGCTCCAATCATCGCATCCGGAATCAGCGAGAGATCGGGTTCGAGCGCAAGCACATCTTCGGCAGATGGGAGTTGTACGACTCCCCAACCGGGACCGTTGTCTACCCACTGATGGGTCAGTATCTGCTCCCGATCGACCTTGAACGCCCGGGCGATGTCATCGACATACGCTTCTTCCATTGGTCCGTCCCGCTTTACAGGTGGCGCAGCGAACGCGAGCCCGGCTTCCGAGAGATTTACGCGCACCAGGCCGGAAAGTGTCTCCTGCTGGATTATTCCCTCATCCTTCGGCTTGCCACCATGTTCAAGCCAGGCATGGGCGGAGCCGAGGGTGGGATGTCCGGCGAACGGGAGCTCACCGCCTGGTGTAAAGATGCGCAGCCGGTAATCGGCATCCGGATGCGTAGGCGGTAGCACAAAGGTTGTCTCGGAGAGATTGGTCCACGTGGCAACGCGCTGCATCTCCTCGTCAGAGAGTCCTTCGCCATCGAGCACTACTGCAACCGGATTCCCCATAAATGGTGCCGCCGAAAACACATCCACCTGGGCAAACGCCCTCGTCTTCTTCACCCTACTGGCCTCCTGCCTCTATCACTGCTTGTGCGCTGGCGTATCATATGAACAAACGTTCTGTACAATGGAGGACTCTGACATCGAACGCTCGCTGACTGATCAACCACAATTTGTACTCGCCGACCGCGAGGCATTCGCCGAATCCGATGCATCTATTCTGCTTTATGGTGCGGATAATCGGAAGGGTGTGGTCGCGATTGAACCGGCGGGTCCGTATGAGGTGGAAGTCTTCTTTGCCGACGGCTGGAAGAAGCGTTGGAGTGAGCGCCACGTGAGCAGGCCATGGGCAGCGGTTCGCGATGCACGTGCGCTGGAACATCGCGCAGATGTCGAGCTCACTCCCCTGCGCGGAGACCATCCTTTCTCGACGCTCGCCTCGTTCGAGACATGGTCAGGCTGGCGACAGGCAGGTATGGCTGAAGCCCGGCGCAACAACGATGCGGTCTGTCCCGGCACGTTCCCGGCCCAGTATCAGTACCGCACCGGAACCACCATGTTCCAGGGAATGACATATGGGCAGATTCGTCGGTTGCAACTTGATATCGAGACGACGACCCTCGACCCCGCCGAACATGATGCCAGCATCATTATGATTGCGCTCAAACAGGGCACCTTCGAGCAGGTGTTAGTCCGTACCGGCTCCGAATCCGACCTGCTGGAGGAGCTCAACGACGTGCTGCGGAAGCTCGACCCTGATGTGATTGAGGGGCACAATATCTACGCGTTCGACATTCCCTACATCATCGCCCGGGCCACGAAACTCGGCGTGGATCTCAAATGGGGTCGTAACAAGGGCAACCCCGCCGTTCGCACCGAGGGTCGACAACAGGTTGCCTATGTGCATGGCCGGCATGTGATCGACACGATGGTGCAGGTGCAGCGGTTCGATATCGCCGGGAACCTGACGCGTTATGGCCTCAAGGATGTTGTCAATCAGCTCGGGCTGGAACGTGAGGACCGTGAGTTTATCGCCGGTGACGCGATTCGTGAAGCGTGGAATCAGGGTGATCATGACCGGCTGGCGCGGTACGCACTCGACGACGTGCGGGATGTGGACGTGTTGAGCAGGCTGATAATGCCGAACGAGTTCTACCAAACGCAGATGGTACCGATGAACTACCAGCAATGCGCGCTGGCGGGCACGGGTCGCAAAATCGATGAGATGATGATCCGCGGCTATCTCTGTGCACTGCACAGCATCCCGCGGCCGATGAGTTCAGAGCCGTTTCCGGGTGGTTATGTGGAAGTGCTCGATACCGGCGTCTTTCGGCCGGTCGTGAAATGCGACGTCGAGAGCCTCTATCCGTCCATCATGCTGCGAGAGGGGATCCGGTCGCGAAACGATGTGCTCGCAGCCTTCCCCATCATGCTTCGTGACTTACGCGAACGACGGTTCGATGCAAAACGACGTTCGCAAGACCCGAATGAGCAAAATCGCGCGATGTGGGATGGGCTTCAGGGTGGCTTTAAGATCCTGATCAACTCGTTCTTCGGCTACCTGGGGTTTGGGCGAGGACATTTCAACGATTTTGAGGCTGCACGCACCATTACGCTGGAAGGCCAACGGCTAATCCAGCACATCGTGAAAGAGCTGGAGAATGCCGGGGCTATCCCGATCGAAGTCGATACGGATGGCGTCTACTTCGTACCTCCGAAGAACGTGCGCGACAAAGAGTCTGAGGAAGCATTTATCGAGCGCGTTGGTGCAACGTTGCCAGAGGGCATACACCTCGCGCACGATGGCAGCTTCGCCGCCATGCTCAGCCTCAAACAAAAGACCTATGCATTGCTTACTGAAAGCGGATCATTGCGCCTCACCGGGAGTGCGCTAAGAAGTCGGGCACTGGAACCATGCTTCCGCGAGTTTATCGCGGATACTGCGCGTGCACTTTTGACCAATGACCTCTCTGGTGCGCGGAGCCGCTACTTCGAGTTGGCGGAGGCGATTCGCGACCAGACACTGCCGATCGAAGCGATTACGCAAACTGTTCGACCGCGTGAAAATACACTCAACTCGCGCGTGAAACTGAAGCGCTTGCTGGCTTCGGCGCCGGGCACCTGGAAGTTCGGGGAGCGCATCGGTATTTATGAGCACGAATCCGGTGGCTACGAATTCGCTGAAAACTATCAGCGGGATGCCAATGCCACCGCCCTGCTCGATCGCCTGAAAGATGTAATCGAGCGATTCCGCGGAGCCCTGGAAAACGATGCTGTATTCGATGCGTCGTTCCCGCGAATAACCCCAACTACTGATATGGAAGCCGCACGTAACCAGCAGCCTGTACAGCAATTGGAACTATTTTGATTGGAGCCTTGAGGCGGTAAGCCCCGTTCGTTAGTTCGCGTAACCAACGATTGACGACGTGACGTATGGACGCGCATCCGTGCGGCAGTTCTCGGCTTCTTCCATTCGAATGGATTGTCGCTCAGCGGCGTCATGGAACCACCCCTTCATCTCTCCCGCTCCTGTTGCCAGATCTCGTAGTCAGCTCAACGAGGTCAAAGCTCCCCCTTGTGCAACCGACCTGATGTGCGTAACCTTTTATCGTCAAATCGTGCAAACATAATAACCGACTCTAATAGGAAGTGAAGTCATATGGGCGTTCATGCACAGGACCAGGAGCTACATAACTCGTTTGTCGACAGGGTTCTGGGAATATTGAAACTCGATCGACCAACGTATGAGCGGATTGCAGCAGATCCCAATGCCATGACGCAGGCGGTGGGGATCGTGCTTGCGGTATCCGTCGCAAATGGCATCGCACAATCGACGGGCGATGGACCAGGGATTATCGGCGGGATGCTCGCTGGAGTCGTCGGTTGGGCGATTATCGGCGCGGCGGTCGCGTGGATCGGACAAAGGATGGCTGGTCCACACTCCGAAATACCGCTACAACGCTCTTTGCGATTGCTCGGATGGGCAATGGCCCCAACAATCCTGTATTTGCTCACACCTCTTCCGCTGGGAGGACTGATAAGTTTTGCGGCGTCGATCTGGGCGTTTGTCGCCTATGTGGTCGCCGTGCAGGTGCTAACTAAAGTATCAGTGGGCAAGGCGATCCTGATTCTGATCGCGGCTGCTTTCATAGCGGGTCTCACAATTCTCATCGTTACGTTTGCCTTTATTACCTAGTTTCGGAAAGGGCAATCGTTCCCCAGGGCACGTCTATGGCCTACGTAGAGCAATACTCGGTGCGGCAGATGAATCCCATGATGCTGTGATGATTCGGTAGAGAACCCAAGGATTCCGTGGGGAACCACTGGAAGCAAGCACCCCGATCAAAGATCTGGATGCGTTCGACCATGCGGTCGAATTCCGCAGGGGGGTTAACGCAAAAACGGCCGGACACACTGTCCGACCGGTGCATTCGTGGT
>CAZGML010000044.1:0-17030 GCA_964526965.1 uncultured Sphaerobacteraceae bacterium
CTTCTGCATCGTACGCCACTTGCGCCTGTCCTTCCGTATACGATTCGGCGGGAGTGGAATTCGGCGACGTCGCCGCTTCCTGCCGATCAACACTGCTCGAACCTGGTAGCACCGTATCCTCAGTCGGTTCGGGGTTGGCGTTGTTTGCCTGACTTGCGAACTGGCTGTGGCCTGGTGCACGAAGCGTCGATTGCTCGACGCCATCGCGTGCGAAATCATCTCGCACCGTGGTCATATTGCTGATTGTACCGTATTGGAGTCTCTTAACTCTCGTAACCCATCGTGCGAGTATAATGAGAATAATGAATACAATAGCGAGGAACACGTGCTGATACTGCATGTGGAAGTGCCTTCTTTATTTATTTAGCCTGTTAGGGCATTCATGCCACGAAAACGCGCTGGAATGCCTCAAGGTAACAATCACCTGTGCTGAGATTGAGATGTTTATGCTATCCGGCTCAATCGTTTAATCCAGCCAAAATGATGAAAGAGGCTCAAGGACTCTTGTTGACGATGTTGGTAGGGAGAAACCTTACGATTATTGGCTTACACCTTGTAACGAACTATGGTATATTTGGAATGTGGACACTCCAAATATTCAATAAGCACAAGCTTGGTGCCGTTTCGTGCCAGCTGCCAAATAGTGCCGAAGCATACTGTTTTTATAGCAAATAGGAGATAGAGCTTTGAAACTTTCCCGTCGTAAATTTTCCGGATCCAGCCTTGCCTTGCTCGGAGCTTTTGCCATATCCGGCAATAGATTTACTGTGGCACAGGAAGATCTGACTCCTCCAGCGAACACCGTATCTGCCAACCCACTCTATGCGTTGGATGGTGAGAAAATTGTGGCGGTGATCGATGGCGAGCGAGAAGTGGTTCGATTAATTTGTAACGACGCTCCAGAACCGGAGGCCGGTGAAAATAAGACTGAGATCGGATTCATTGAATCACGACAGGCTCTTACTGATGCTGTCGCAGGCCGAACCCTCCTACTCGAGAGTGATGAAGAGGACAGGGATGGTAAAGATCGATTGTGGCGCCATGTTTGGCTTCTTAATGCCGACGGCACAAATGGTGGGCTGCTTAATCAGCAACTTCTCCAACAAGGTTGGGTCACCACCCAGGAAGAAAAAACGAACACCAAGTACGCCGCCGAATATGCTGCTGCCGCAGCTGAAGCAGAAACCAATAAGGTAGGTGTATTAGCGTTAGCGGACGGGTTCCATGTTGAAACTGAACGTTATGGTGGCCATGATGCCCCAGCGGTTGCCGGAGAAACTGTAGATGTGGACGGCGTCTACATTACTCTCAACAGCTACTATTACAGCTACACTGATGCACTCGGGTCCGCCGCAAAAGGTGGGTATAAATACATCATCGCCAACTTCACCATTACTAATCTGCGTGGAAGCAGCAAATACAACTACAGTAGATACGACTGGGCCGGTAAAGATCTGGATACCGCGGCAGACTACGACGATGCCTTTGCGTTTCTGAACTCACCTTTAGAATCTGCCGAACTTTCACCAACGGAATATGCAACTGGAGAAGTTGCAATTGAGGTTCAGGAGACCGCTACAAATGTAAGGCTTAAACACACAGTATCGCGCGGCAAGGCCCTCTATTGGTATACACCAGCCTAGTAACCAATTGGAGTTCGCCGTAAGTCTGAATTCACCAGTAGGTATTCAGAATGTCTACTCAAGGAGCTCGCGCATTTGTCGGCTGGTGGCTTTCCATTATCTTCGTGAGCCTCGTGCTGATCTGTCTTGCTTCTATCATTTTTGCGACGGTTCGATTCTGGTTCATCAATCGCGTACCGAAGGTTCAATCTTTACGACACCCAAGTAAGACCTCGGAAACCGAAGAGCGAGATGGAGCAATACATTTCACAGAGCAGCGTGTCAATCGGCACCCCTCTGGTATTCCTGTCTGCTGTATTTGCCGGTTGGCCTCATCTTCAGGACGATTTGGCTCTCGCTTGCTTGGCTGGTTGCCTCGGAGATCGTCTCTCTGCCACTTCCTAGTTGGATGATGGCTCGAGTTCCTGCAATAATCACAGTCGAGAAAACCTGGGACGTGAAAACTGAAGAAGCTACCGGTGCTTCGGCACCGGTAGCTTCTTGATTGTTCGATCTGATCCCAAAATTTACTGAAGTGTTTCCACCGCCACGTAGATCACGCAGCGGCTGTCGCTTTGTTCCGGGCCGAAGTCGTAGAGTTCCACGTCGCCGGTGAAGGTGCGTTTCCACGGCAGTGCGCCATCGGCGAACTGGTTGAGCAGCCATGTCCATGCAGCGGGGATGGTTGTGTGAAACGGACCCGGCACTTCCAGCGCCAGGAACTGTCCCGGCGGTACTTCTACCAACTCCACATCTTCCGGTAGCTCATTTGGCCCGGCAACGCGTAATCCCATCGTGTAGCGATACAGCGGATCGGGCGTATCCAGGTTAATGAAATGGGTGTAGGCGCTCGCCATCTGTGCGGCCGGGTGTGGATCGAGCAGGCTAACATCCAGCGGCTCGTCCATCATCTTGTGAATCACGCGGGATACCGGGCTCTCCCCGGGCGCGGCGTTCATTTCGATACTGTTGCTGGTATCGGCCTGATAACCGGCAACAAAGATCGAAACCGGGATATCAACCATCGTGAGGTCGTCTGCTGTGAAGGTGGGTACGGAGCCGTTTGGTTGCATCTCGCCCTCCATTAAACAGCGCGGCCCGGCGAAGATATTCGTCCGGGCCGGTTGGTTACTCGTGTTCTTCGGCAGCTTCTGCAGCTTCGGCGTTTGCTTCCAGGGCTGCCAGTTGCTCGCTCAGGCGGCTTCCGCTCACGCTGAGGGCATACCCCTCTACCGGCCGTACCGGCTTGCGCTTCCATGGCAGCGCGTGGCGCTGCTCCTCATGGCTGGGCGGCGAAATTTGGAACTGCTCGAAGCGGTCACCATCCAGCACATCCTTGCCCGTGCGTTCCCACACTTCCAATCGATCCTCAGCGGTTTTGTACTGCGTGGCCGGGCGACGTGGGCCTTCCTCCGGGATCGGAACCGGCAACACGCCACGTTCCGGCACGGTGCTGATATCCGGAAGCTGGCCAGGTTGTTGTGGACTCTGGAGCGCACCCGGCGTCACCGGTGCAAAGTGACGGCCCTGCAGGACCTTCTCTCCAGTTTTTGCGTATCTCCGAAGTACAAATGCCATAGTCCCGAAAACTCCCCTGAACTCACGGTTTTCCGTACAAACATTGTAGCACCATCACCGCATGCCCACGCCGATGCAACACTCTTCTTTGTGAGCGATTTCCCGTATAGGCCAGATCACTTCTCCGGGATACAATCACGTTGCTCATCGGCCGCATGGGACGATGCCAGCTGGCCCTATTCATCCACAGGTACGCAAGTGGACGATCTGACAACTCCAACCCAGGAACTTCCCCGTGCTGCCGGCGGGTTCGCAGCGCTGCGCGATCCGTTCTTCGCAAAATACATTCCGGCCTTTGCCATCTCAATGACCGGTATGATGGTGCGCGCTACGGCAATGGGATACCTGGTTTACGAACTTACCGGAGATCCGTTCCTGCTCGGTGTGATGAGCTTTGCACAGGTGGCGCCAGAAATCATCTTCGGCCCGGTGGCTGCAGCGCTGCTGGATCGGCTCGATCGCCGCAAGCTCCTCATCGCCATCCAGGTCACCTATATCATCGGCATGATCGCGCTTATCGCACTCATGGTGACCGATACAGTGCAGTTCTGGCACCTGGTGGTGATTGGCGCGATTATGGGCACGGCCGCCTCGTTCGACTGGCCCGCCCGCATGGCATTGGTACCAACGCTTGTGGACCGGCCCCTGCTCTCAAGCGCGGTGGCGATAAACGCGGCTTCGTTTAACGGGGCACGCGTCGTTGGGCCATCGCTCGGCGGCTGGTTGATCGGCCTGGTTGGCGTTGCCTGGTGTTTCGGCCTGTATGCGATGGCGCTGCTTCCATATATAGCCATGCTGCTGGTAATGCCGCGTTACCGCAAAACGCCGCCTCCGGTGACAGACGGATCTCCCTGGTCTGGCCTGCTGGATGGCTATCGATATATTTGGGACCACAAGCAAATACGCGCGATGCTGACTGTTGATATCGTGCCGATTATGCTCGGCATGAGCTATGTCACCATGGCGCCGGCGTTCGCCAGCGAAGTGCTGGAGATGGGCAGCGAGGGCCTCGGCTACCTGCTGAGCGGCAACGGGGTAGGGTCGCTGTTAGGCACGCTCGTTATTGCGCGATTAAGCGGTATGCGCAACCGCGGCATGGTGGTAGTTATCGGCGTTATGCTCTTCGGGTTTGCGCTGATCGCGTTCGGATTATCGTCCAGCGTTCTCTACTCACTCGGGCTCATCCTGGTAGTCGGGCTGATTTACGGCATTTACAGCACCATGAATGACACGCTGATCCAGACGGTGGTGGACGACGAGTATCGCGGCCGAGTCTCCGCGACCTACTCCATGATTTGGGGACTCTCCCCGGTCGGGGGACTCATCGCCGGAGCCTTGGCTACCTATGTTGGCGTACAGTGGGCCATTGCCATTTGCGGCATGATGGTGCTCGCCTATGTTCCTTACCTGTGGTTCTTTACCCCTTTGCGACAGGTCGATTAATCACCCTCTTCGTCGAAACTCACTTGTGGCTCAGCGCACGCCGGATCGCCGGTCCCGTAGAGATCGAGCTCGAATTGAAGCGTCTGGTCGGGCTCAATGTTGAGGATGAGTTGGCTGTTGCTCACGTTTCCACCGTCAAGGCACTGCACCAGCATCGTCGTGTTGGTAAGGGCTTCGTCATCGGTATTCGTCACCGAAACATTGACAGTGAATTCCGGTCTGCCCTCCACTTCGCGTTCGTCCAACACTGTGAAACCGCTCATCTGCAACGCCTGGCCCTCAACGCCAACGGCCGGGATGTTCTCGGGTTCGTCATCGTTGGCCCAGGGGACATCAACCACACCAAACGCCACCAACCCCATACCAATTGAGAAGAGCAGGGTAAGTACGGCAAATGCAGCGAGCACAACAATGTACCCGGGAATCTGGTTTGGACGATCTGTTTTCGGTGGCTCAAACGACATTACTAAGTCTCCAACAACGGCGCGAATCAATTGCTCTTGTCAGTGTATCGCCGTATGGATTGCCGGTCCCATGGAAATCGGGCTGGAGTACAGTAATGTCAGATTCTGAACATCCGCACGACTGGATTGAGGGAGCGAATGCACGCTTTCGACCTGCTGGCCCTGGCAAATACTTCGTGGACTGATCGGGTGATTCCCTACCTGATGCTGCTGATTGTGCTGGTAATCGTTGGTGTGATTGCCTTTGCAAACTATCAGAATTCGAGACCGTTCAGAATCGAATCAACCAGTAGCCTGGAGCCAGAAGAGGTGCTGGATACGCTTCAACGTACGTTTGCGCGTGATGGCTGGGTATTTGGTTTCCGCGATAGCGGCAGCCTGGTGATGAGCATTGATCGCCGTGCCAGCCTCGGCTCAACCGCGGCATTGGGGTGTTTCTCGATGTGGCTGGGGTTGATATACATGCTCTCATCCAACAGGCGCATCACCGTTGAGATCGATGCCGATAACCATGCCGATGGATCGCTGATCGTGACGAGAGGTTCACGCAGCGGACCATATCTGCGATATGTCGCCTGGCATGTGCATCGGTTACCGAAAAATTCACACGATACGATAAATTCGTAACCGTGATTCAACGTGACCTGAGGCTACCAGCCTTCCCGATGGAGAACCTCGTGTAGCGGACGGCGGCCGCGCTTCAACGATCCGCTCTTCTTGTCTGGAGCGGGATGCCCCACGAAGACCACCCCGATTGGCATATGCTCGTCCGGAATCCCCAATTCGCGTTGCAATTCTAATGGATCCCGTACGCCTACGAACGCCGTGCCGAGTCCTTCGTCCACCGCAGCCAGTAGCACCAGCATCATCGCGGCGCCGGCGTCTGTGTGCCAGTAGGGAATGGGCCAGCCGATTTCCTCCTGACCCTTCGCCTTTTTATCTGGCTCATTATAGCGGCGGTGATACGCCTCCTCGCTGGTGGTAATAACGATATGCACCGGCGCACGGCTCATAAACGGCTCGTGGCCTTGCCGTACATACCAGTGCTCCCCGGCTATCTCGGCGATGCGTTTGCGGGTATCCGCTTCTGTAACTGCCACGAACGCCATCCCCTGGCTGAAGCCAGCGCTAGGGCCGCGGCGAGCGGAATCGACGATCCGTTCGATCACCTCCCACGATACCGGTTTTTGCGTAAAGTTCCGGATCATCCGGCGTTTACGCACCAGGTCATGGAAAGGAGTTCCGCTCATTCAGGATCCTCGTTCACCTGCACACGCACGCCGTTCGGGTCCGTCAGGGTGAAGTACCTGCCGACGCCTTCCATCATTTGAACCGGGGATGGCACCAAATCGTCGATCTCTGCGTACACTGTCTCGAACTCGGCCGGCGTCATTTGAAAATGCAGCTCCGGGTTCGATTCGGTCGGCAGTGGCTTGTCCTCGATCCAGTGCAGCGCCAGCAACGAATCGCCCACGGGAAAATCGTTCCACCACGTGTCGATCTCGCCATCGACACTCCGGAAGAGGCCGAGCTTTTCATAGAAGGCCACGGATTTCTCCATGTCGTTCGTGTAAATGATATTGAGTAACCGCACAGAAGCACTCACATCGCACCCCTTCCGGGCTGGTAGCCAGCCTAGTAATAGATCGTTTCCG
Organism: uncultured Sphaerobacteraceae bacterium; assembly: GCA_964526965.1. GTDB lineage: Bacteria > Chloroflexota > Chloroflexia > Thermomicrobiales > UBA6265 > UBA6265. Next base: position 6,763 of record CAZGML010000044.1, read on the forward strand.
TCAAATGATACGGCCTGCTCTGGCCGCCGAGCGATTGCGACAACGACCACAAATGCCAATCGAGTTCGGCGGCAGTGATGGTACGTCCCTGATTGCGAATCTCTGTCACCAAGCGATCACATGCCACGATGGTAGCGGCGCGGATCTCGATTTCCTTCCGAGTACCCGGAGCAAAGCGCGTACGAGAATCGACGATGCTTGCCAACTCATCGTCGTATACCAACACACCCATCTCGCGCAAAATCTGCGGCACCTTGTAATCAGCGAAAGCAGTGAGCTGGTCGAGATCATGGAACTCCGCCAGTGGAGAGCCTGCCAGCCCACCGGCGATATCACCGACGAGTATCTGCGCTCGCTTGTAGAACCGGACCTCGTTATTTGTTAGACCGGTTGATCCATACTGCCATTCCGTAACGTCTCTGAATGACGGGAAGGTGTCGACAATTTTCTGAACCAGGTCGACAACTGATCCATTGGCGGAGCGAATGAACGCCGTAGCCGGATTCTCGCCGTACGGCAGCAGTCCCTTGCCAAGCTCACGCAGGTTCCTGACGCGGTCATCAAATAACGGGATTTTCGTATGCCCGTCTTCGGGAGCGAGAATGGTTGAAACATCGCCCTCGGAGATGGTCGAGAGCCACTCGGCATCGTGCAATGGATAATCTTGCTCTACGGCTTTCGTAAGCGCGGCTACCAATGCCACATAGCCGTCAACCAACTCGCCTTTCCAGCGCACCCGCCAGCGCACTTGCGGATCGTCACCCTGACCCCAGAAGCAGAAGTTGAGTGCGTCTAGCACCATCAACCACATCGCGGTGCGTTCGTCTCCACCCGGACCGGTGGCGCGATAGTGAAGATCGGCATCCCACGCGGGCATCTCCCTGGATTTGGCGAGATCCGCTGCAACGCTGTTGATGGCATCATCATCGATCGATGCATGAGCGCTGCTGGTCACTACCGCGTTGCAACTGGTGAGGATCCCGAGCGGATCGGTCATAGCAATCTCCATCCCAAGTGATCCGTGCCTGAACGCGCAACGGCCTATGGAATACTCCGGATCCAACGAGCTTCCCGCCCCACGGTTGTTTCAGCACCGTGGCCGGGGAGTACGCGCGTTTCCTCCGGCATCTGCAGGAATCGCTTCAGCGTTTCGTTCATCACCTGTTGGTCGCTACCTGGCAAATCGGTACGACCATGGCCATCCGGGAAGAGCACATCACCGCCCAGGATCACGCCATCCGCTTCGTTGTAGAGGATGATATGGGCAACATCATGGCCAGGCATATGCATCACGCGGAAGGTATGGTCGCCCACCGTGACCTCATCACCCTCGGCGATTGTCTGGTCCATTTTCACGGGTCGCATCGGCATTGGCGCTGATGTTGTGGCGGATGCGTTCTCGAGTCGCTCCCGCACCAGCTCGTGACCGACAACCGGAACAGGCCAAAGCTTGACCACATCAGCCAAACCCGTGATATGATCCCAATGGCCGTGCGTAATAATAATGTGGCGAACATTAGCCCGGGCTTCTTCGGCTACTTGCTGCGCCAGATTGGCAACCTCAGGGGGTGTATCCACGAGGATGGCGTCGCCGGAGACGGTATCGACAACGAGATAGGCGTTGGTTGGTAATGGGCCAGCGGGTATTTGGTGAATGCGAAGCGTCATAAAAACCTCCTGAAATTCGCGGGTCTGCACCTATCCTATCGTGGAGGTACAGATTCTGCGATACAGATGTCTGAAGGAGTTGGACACAGGTGAGATATGGTGAATTTCGCTCCCGGTAATAATGAAGAGAACGATCCACGGGGTTCTTGTCAACATAGAGAGAACGGCGAAGCAGCAGTACTGATCGTTGATGATGACCCGCGCGTTGGAGATGTTCTGCAAGAGGTACTAAAGGACGAAGGCTTTTCAGTCTCATACGAGGATAATGGCCGTAATGCACTACACGCGATAGAACGAGAACAACCTGATTTGGTGCTGGCGGATATGCGAATGCCGGTAATGGATGGCATTACGCTGATGCGTGAGATTTCAAATAGGTGGAATAATATTGAAGTGATCATGATGAGCGCAACGGAAAGCCCGAGCGGGCTGGAGGTGCCCTTCATTCAAAAGCCCTTTGATCTGGATGAGGTAATTACCGCCATCCAGCAATGTGGGAGGGTTAGCTAGATCGTTTCTCCAAAGTCTTTTGAGAGATCGATACAGGCGACCTTTGCATTTCCTCTGGCCTCACCATCCACAGGCCGCTAACATCTGTTCAAAAGAAGATTTTCTGAGAAATCCGCTCGATGCGCGTGCCAGCGCGCGGTGCGCTGTTGTGCACGGGTTTATGTTCCGGTGACTTCGATAAACCTGAAGGCATCCCCGGGAGCCAGCTGCCCGAGCCGATCCCAATCCTCCGCGATGACCGTAGCGATTTTCGTATACCCACCGATGGTGGCGTGTCCCGGCAACATCACAATGGCCTGACCCTCTCCGGTAACCTGAATCGACCCAGTCACGATTCCTTCGCTCAGCATATCTGCACCGTCTGGAGGTGCCATAGATGGCCCAAGAAGTCGGAGTCCAACCCGATTGGCGTCCGCACTCACAGTGAACTCGCTCTCAAGCAGAGCGCTCCACGTTGCATCATCGAAGCTGGACCGCTGTGGCCCGGGCAGGATTCGGAACGGCTCCTCACTCCCGATAGTCGGGCCGGGTCTCATACCAGGCGTAAAGACCTGTTCCGGTAGTTCCTGCTGACCCACGCTCAAACGATCGCCGCGCAGAAGGGCGCGGCCGTGCCAGCCACCGATGCCAGCAGTCAGGTTCGTGCTGGCGCTGCCCATCACCAGCGGCACATCGAAACCGCCCTGCACTGCGAGATATGCTCGCGCACCGCTCCTGAACGGACTCGCAACGAAATCGAGCTCATCTCCCGGCATGGTTTCGAAACGGCGACCAGCAGGGATGTGTCGGCCGTTCAGCCTTGCGCCCAAATCCGCGCCAGCAACCGCAAACATCCTGCGACGATGAAATCGTAGAGTTGGTCCCTGCTGCGTGATTTCCATTGCGGCTGTACCGGGCGGATTGCCCAGCAATCGATTCGCGGCAACCAGGCTGGCGCGATCCGCAGCTCCATCGGTTGCGAATCCGTACCGCGCCATGCCATAGCGTCCCAAATCCTGCAACGTCGTTTGCAGCCCGGGAGACAACACCTCAATGGGTCCATCACCCTGCGGCATATCATCACGCCGCTTAAGCACAGAGAAGTCCGCATCCTCAACTTGCCGGAACTGAACTGTATCGCCAAGTCTCAGCCGAACTGGCGGATCCGCCAGCGGATCAAACAAGGGCGTCGGCGAGCGGCCGATCAGGTTCCATCCGCCGGATGATTCGAGCGCGTACACACCGGTTTGGTCGCCGCCGATTCCCACGCTGCCAGCCGGAACATGCAGCCGTGGCGATTGCCGGCGCGGAACCGACAGTTCTGGTGGTAAACCTATGAGATACGTAAATCCCGGCGAGAAGCCGACCGCCCCAACGGTATAGTTCCCACTGACATGAAGTGTTATCACTTCATTAACAGGTTTTCTCAAAAAAGCCGATACGTTCGTCAAGTCTTCCCCAAAAGTATCCCCGTAAACGACATCTACAGTGACATTACTTATGGGTGCCGAATCAGGTGAACGAGACGTTCGTTCCCACGCGGCAACCAGTTCGGGTTGCAGGGTGACGCCAGATGATACGGTATCATCATAAATCACCAGAACAGAGCCATATGATGGCACAATATCAATGATACCGCCGTGCTGTAAGGCATCCATTTCATCCACAAATCGGGCGATGCGCCGTGTTACCGTAATGTCCATTTTCGCGGAGACGCGAAAGAGCAGTGCACCGGGGATAATGTCGATAATGTGGGGAAAACTGTTCATACCGGAGAAATCACAAACTCCGCTGAAATCAGGGAATTCTTTAACGATTGTGCGATCCTGAGGGCATCCGGGGTGTCACTGTGCACGCAAATAGTGTCACCTTCGAGGCGGATCGTGCTCCCATCGATTGTCTCGATCGGCGCGCCCCGCATCATCGATAACATGCGATCGGTGATGACATCGATATCATGCATTACAGAGCCGGCCATGGAGCGTGGTGCCAGATCTCCACTGGCCAGGTAAGTTCGGTCAGCAAAGAGCTCCCGGGCCACGCGGACCCCGGCATCCACCGCGGCCCGCTCGGTTGCACTACCCGGCTGCGCGTAAACAAGTGGCTCATCCATCGTGGCGGCGACGGCCTGAACAAAAGATACGGACATCTCATAATCCGTCATCATCATATTTTGCATGGCACCATGCGCCTTTACGTGATGAAGCGACACACCAACCGCCTTGCACATCGCCTGCAGCGCACCGATCTGGTACATCACATCCGTGCGGATCTCGTGCGGGGTCAGTTCCATTTTGCGGCGTCCAAACCCCACCAGGTCCGGAAAACCGGGATGCGCACCAACAGCAACGTCGGCCGCGGCACATGCTTCCACCGTTTGCAGCATCACGCGTGGATCACCAGCATGAAACCCGCAGGCGATGTTGGCACTACTCACCACTTGCAGCAGGGCCAGATCGTCGGCCATCGACCAGTTGCCAAAACTCTCGCCGAGATCGCTATTGATATCGATGTTCATATGCCTACTCCGGGTTGTTCGTATAGGAATGGTAAAATGGCGATGTCGAGCCGTCGACACTTCCCCGAATTCATCGCGAGATTTTCATGACCGACACATCATCACAGCCTGTATCCGTTAAGCCAGTATCCCGCCGCAAGCGCTTGCTTGGGTTCTATGACCATTCCGTTGAAGACCTCACCGCAAAGCTCGGTGAGCTCAATGCGCCTGCGTTCCGCGCCAAACAAATGTACAACTGGGGATACGAACATCTCGTAACTTCATACGGAGATATGAAGAACCTCCCCACCAGCCTGCAGGAGCAACTGGAGGATGAGCTTCCGTTTGCCACCATGAAGATGGTGGATCAACAGGTAACGGATAACGGTGACACCTACAAATTGTTGTACGAGACGTTCGATGGCCAGGTGGTAGAGACCGTGCTCATGCTCTATCCCGATCGTGCCACGGTTTGTGTCAGTTGCCAGGTTGGTTGTGCTGTTGGTTGCGCTTTCTGCGCCACCGGCCTGGGCGGGCTCACCCGCAGCCTCACTGCCGGTGAAATGGTGCAGCAAACAATTGATGCCGCCCGCCAGGCGAAGAAGCTCAATCGCAATCTCACCAACCTGGTGATGATGGGAATGGGCGAGCCGTTGCAAAACTACAAAGAGACGATGAAGTTCATCAACATCATCCACGATCCGCGTGGTCTCAACTTCGGCGCCCGTCGCATCACGGTCAGCACATCTGGCATCGTGCCGCGGATCGATGCGCTGGCAGACGAACCACTGCAACTGAACCTGGCTGTGAGCCTGCACGCACCAAACAACGATCTTCGTAATGACCTGGTACCGATCAATGGGCGGTGGCCCGTGGAAGAGCTGCTCGCCGCGTGTGATCGTTACATCGAGAAGACCGGCCGGCGCATAAGTTTCGAATACGCCCTGATGAACGGCATCAACAGCAGCGACGAAGTGGCCCATGAACTGGGAGCACTCCTGCGCGGCCGCCTCTGTCATGTAAACGTGATTCCTTTCAACCCGGTGGAAGTGCTCAATTTCGAGCGACCGAATGTGGAGACGATCGACCGCTTTGCGGAAATCGTGCAAAGCCACGGTGTACCAACCACTGTGCGCTACTCGCGTGGCGTCGAGATCGATGCAGCCTGCGGTCAGCTCCGGGCCCGCTACGAGGCCAAACGCGGCATTTCCGGCGTGCAGCCATCGGCAACCTGACGCGTGCCGCGCCCGAGGTTCCTGTGACCACCGGTGCCTGGACCGTGACTTTTCCGTAGTAGTTAATTCTTTTTAGATGTGGATATAGTCGTAAGTAATAGGCCTTGTGGATAGTGTGGATAACCGTGGAATTACGCGTAGCGGCCGGCAGGAATCGATCTGGATAAGTCGATAATCTGTCCCGCAGGTCCACTGGCATCATCAATGCCACCCGTGACAATCCCGGTGAAACTCCAGACAAGCATTGACGGGTTTGCATGTGATCTTCATCAAACGTTCACATTCATATACCGGTTGTCCCCATTTATGCGCACTTATCCCCGAAACAGGTCAGCTTATCCACAATTCCTGAAGGTCGGGTGACAAGCAGTCAGGTTTCTGCCAGCGCGATGTCGCTGGTAAGGTTTCTGCAGTAGGCATCATGGCTCTCTGTTTTTGACCTGGGTTGCCAGGTTGAATCATCCAACACACGAAGCACCCAATTCGCTGCAGTTCCAATGAGAAGAAAGGTTTGTTGTGCATATATCCCATGCTGGTGTGATTAAACCGGTGACATCGTTCGCAGATGTTCAATCGACTGTGGCCGGATCGCTCGCGCCGATTAACAAGGCGATCTCCGATGACTCGCCAACCGGTGTGAGCGTGCGGTTATCGCAGGCGGCGCTTGCGGATGAGTCGCTCACTGCCGAGAACCTGCGCGAGCTGTTGAACGAGCACCAGCTTTCATTGCACGGAATCAGTGCGGTCAGCATCGGCGGTGGTACCAAGGAACATGTACACGAGCCCGACTGGCGTACGGAAGAGCGTCTCAGCTTCATGTTCCCGGCAACGAACCTGGCGCTCGAGTTTGCCACACCTGAGCAGGAGATCGGCGTCACTACGAATGCGCTCAGCTATCGCCACTGGCTCGATACCACCATGCCGGGCAACTGGGCGGCGTTAACGCTGAACGTGGTTCGCGTGGTGCAACACCTGGTTGGAATCTATGATCGAACTGGCATCACCCTGCATTTCGACCTGGAACCGGAGCCCGGCAGTGTGCTGCGCGATACCGACGATATCGTGACCTTCTACACCAAATGGCTTCTGCCACGAGGCGGCGCGATGTTGAGTGACCGCATGCAACTCACGGATGGATCCGCCGCAGACGCTATTCTGCGTCACGTGCGGATTGCGCTCGATACCGCCCACGCTGCTGTGGTGTGGGACGATGCGGCTGCCAGCCTGGATGCAATGGGCGAGCACGGAATCCGCATTGGTCGGCTGCAGGCATCGAGTGCGCTGGAAGTTGACGTGCCGACGAATACTGACCAGCAGAAAACGTTCACCGAGCATCTCACCGCGTTCACGAGCCCGACGCTGTTACAGCAAGTTGTTGCCCGGCAGGATGGAGAGATTGTGCAGCGGTTTGATGATTTGCCGGATGCGATCGCCGCTATTGGAGAAAGCGGCGGACAAACCTGGCGTATTCATACGCACGCGCCACTATTGGCAGACCGGTACGGAATATTCGCCTCAACGCGCGAGGATACTGCCACATGGCTGCGAGAGATTGCGTCCCGCAATATCGACGTCGGCATGATCGAACTGCGTTCCGCCAACTGGGATGTGGTTCCACACGACGATCGTGGACCGCTGGAGCGCATGATTACGCAAGAAGCGGAGTGGGTGCGGGAGCAGGTTGGCCGTTATTCTGAATCCTGAGGCCTCTGGCCGAAGGTGAAGAATCCCCGCGCGAAGCGCAACCTGGGTGATGACATTGTCGCGGCTTCGCCGAGGGATTCCTCGACAAGCTCGGCATGACGGTTATCCGCTGCGAACGAATGCTACTGTACGCTGCCCCCGACATTGACGCGAAACGGTCAACTACCCTATACTCCCCATTCGTATACACCGGGCCGTGGGCTCCGGTGGTGGGGCGTGTGTGCCGAAAAAGCGGCCCTCCGCAAATTATTCCGCCCCAGTTATCTGATCCCCTGCATGTCGGGATGTCATCGAACCCAAGAGGAGTACTCGCGTGTCCACCAAGCGAACATACCAACCAAAGCGCCTCAAGCGCATCCGTAAATTCGGATTCCTTGCTCGCACGTCCACCAAGGGTGGCCGCAAAGTGCTGAAGGCCCGACGCCGCAAGGGACGTCACGCACTCACAGTGGCTGAGGAGAACAAGTTCACCCAGAAGCGCTAAGGCGGTAACTGTGGGTATCCGATATCACCGGAGTCCCGGTGTCAGTGCGATGCCGAATCGAACGAACGCCGGGCAGGCCGCCCGGCGTTTGCTGTTTTCGACTCGCGGAGTTCATCATGGTTGATCGCCGGTATCGCCTAAGAGAAGAACACGATGTCAAGCGCGTGCGTTCCCGCGGGCGATCTGTAGCACATGGCGCGCTTGTATTGCGTTACATTCAGAACTCCCTGGAGCCACCGCAGAACCGCTACACCGTTATCGCCGGCAAAAAGTGCGGCAACTCGGTACATCGGAACCGGCTGAAACGTATTGTGCGGGAGGCGGTGCGCGCCTGGCACCCCAAGCTGCGGCAGGGGTACGACCTCGCCTTCATCTGCCGTGGCGGCGTAGATGAAATGCCTGATTTGGTATCGGCGCAAAAAACGGTGCAGAAAATCCTGGAACGAACGGATCTCATCCCGGAAGGGACGAATCCACCCGTTCCGGGGGAACCGGTAACCGCCAGTTGGAAGATTTCATTGTCTGAACGGGAGGATGCGAATTCATGAAAAGGCCAATACTGGCGATGATTCGCTTCTACAGAAAACGGATTTCGCCGGGCCTGCCGCCATCCTGCCGATTTCAGCCAACGTGTTCGGAATATGCCTACGAGTCCATAGAAAAGTACGGTATCTTTAAAGGTGGTCGACTGGCGGTATGGCGTATTCTTCGTTGCAACCCGTTCGGCGGCTCAGGCTGGGATCCGGTTCCATAATTCGGATAACAGCATTTCGGCGCGGGAACTTCTCCTGGCGCGTTCATTTTCATCGCGGTCAAGCCGTGACACTACGATCCAACATGCGCCTGAGCAGCGCATATATTCGCCGCGCAGCGGCAGGAGGGCACGTTACGTGCTGGATATCACCTCGGGCCTGAGCAGCATTGTTCCCGGCATCATCATATGGGACCAGTATGTGGATTTCCTCAAATGGTTCCTGAACTGGCTGGCGGAAACGTTCAGCAGCGCCGGTATCGCAATCATCGTCTTTACGATCATTATTCGTACGCTGATGCTGCCGCTCTCCGTCAAGTCCATTCGTTCTTCCAAGGCGATGCAGGAACTTGCGCCCAAAATCAAGGAAATTCAGAAGAAACACGGGAAGGATCGCCAGGCGGCATCGCAGGCGCAGATGGCCCTGTATCAGCAGCATGGTGTCAACCCGATGGCCGGCTGTTTGCCAATGCTCATTCAGCTCCCGATCTTTTTTGGTATTTATCGCGCGATTCTGCCATTGAGTGAAAGCGGTACCGGTCACTGGGCCGATGGGTTCCTGTGGCTGCCGGACCTGGCTGAGCCAGATCCGTACTTCATCTTGCCGGTGCTGGCAGGTATCTTCCAGTTTGTGCAGGCCCGCATGATGCGCCCGGCCAACCAGAAGGTGACCGACCCGCAGCAGAAGATGATGAACACCATGATGAACTTCATGCCGCTCACCGTCATTCTGTTCGGTTCGCAGTTCCTCTCCGGTGCCGTTCTGTACTGGTTTGTGCAGGCTGTGTACGCGGTGGTGCAGCAGTGGCTCATCACTGGCTGGGGTGCATTCTCCGAATGGTTCCCCTGGCTGCCGGAGCTCCCCGAACACCGACGCCTCGGCTACGTGGCACCGAAGTCTCCCGAGCAGCTCGCCGTTGAATCTGGCCAGCCGGTGAAGAAGGGCCGCATTGCTGAATGGATGGAGAAGCAGGCCGAGCTCGCCCGCCAGAAGCAGGAGGAAGCCCAGCAAAAGCGCGATGAAGCTGCCGCTGCACAGAAATCGACTGCAACGGCAGGCGCCCAGGGGCCAGCGAAATCCGCCAAGCGAAGCGACTATCAGAACCGCGTTGATGCGGCTACCAAGTTAAAGCGGAAAGCGACTGCAAAGAAATCATCTGAACCCGTTGAGCATCCGCAGCCGGCACATCATCGCAAGAGTCGCAAGAAGAAGAAAAAGGCGTAAACTAGCGTCATCTAAACAAGCCGTTGAGGTGGTGTAAACATGGCCAAACGAACCAGCGTCGAAATTCAGGCAGTTTCCGTTGATGATGCCGTACGTCTTGCATTGGAGCAGCTGGAGCTCACCGAAGACGACGTCGATATCGAAGTCCTTTCCGAAGAAGGTCCGGCCGAAGATGCCGAGGCGCTTGTGCGCGTAACTGCCAAGGGAATGGCCAG
>CAZGML010000045.1:0-15702 GCA_964526965.1 uncultured Sphaerobacteraceae bacterium
GGCGATCGACCGACTTCGGATGATCGAGGCGGCTCATAACCAGGTTGCGCGTGTGACTGGAGTCCTCACGTGCAATGCTGATGAGCTTTTCAACCACTGAGCGCAGCTCCTTGGCCTTAGCCTCGGTTGTAACGATGCGCTCGTTCAGGATGAGCGAGATTGCCTGCTGTCGAAGCAGCGCCTTACGCTGCGATGGGTTGCGGCCGAATTTGCGGCCGGCTTTGTTGTGCCTCATGGTTAGGCCTCCTCTTCCGCGGCACCAACCGCGTCCGCAAAGTCGATGTCCTCACCATCGGCCGCGGGTTTCTCTTCATCGGCCTCCTCGGTGCTACCTTCGGGGAGATAACCAAACTCGGCCATCTTTTCGCGCAGTTCGCCCATGGAGCGAGGACCAAAGTTTCGGATTGAAAGCAGCTGATCGGGATCCATGGTAAGCACCTGGCCTACCTTCTCGATCTGCTTGCTGCGAAGCGCGTTGAGCACACGTGGCGAGAGACCAAGATCTGCCAGCGGCTTGTTCTGCACTTCTTCCGGGATCATATTTTCAGCTGACTCAAGCGGCGCAGGCTGTGTGAATTCTGCAAACACACGGGAGTGCGCCATGAGAATCTGGGCGGCGTGGCTGAGCGCATCTTCTGGCTCCACCGTGCCATCGGTGAGAATCTCGAGAATCAGGCGGTCGTAGTCAACATCGGAGCCGACACGGGTCTGCTCGATGACGTAGTTAACCCGCTCGATCGGCGTAAAGATCGAGTCGATCGGGATTTCACCGAGGGCAACAGTTTCCTGCGCCTCGGCCTGCTTGTATCCCTGGCCACGACTAATCCAGAGATCCATATCAATGACGGCGTCCTGTTCGGTGAGGGTGGCAATCGGCAGATCCGGATTAACCAGCTCAACCTCAACGGGCCATTCGATGTCTCCTGCGGTAACAACTCGCTCGCCTTCTTCGTCCATGCGGGCGTAGAGGTGAGCACGTACATCACCGTGGAGTTCAGTAATCTGGCGCAGTCGAACCGCCTTCAGATTGAGCACGACCTCAGTGACGTCTTCACGTACACCGGGGATCGTTGCGAACTCGTGCCAAACGTTATCAACACGAATACGAGAGACAGCACACCCCTCAAGGCTGCGCAGCAGGATACGCCGCAGCGCGTTGCCCATGGTGGTGCCGTAACCAGGCTCGAGTGGCTCTACCTGAAAACGACCGTAGTTGCGCCCCTCTTCGACTTTTTCGATGGTAAATTCGGGTGTTTGCAACAAGCGGATTCGCCTCCTTGTGTGACCGTGCCGAGCGTGGTGCCCGGTTTGGTCCGTTCAATTCACTATCACTTTCGATATCTTGCCGAGCCGGAGTTCCAGTCGGCGCGGAATCGAACTAAACTCGACGTCGCTTTGGCGGTCGGCAGCCGTTGTGCGGAATCGGCGTGGTATCGGTGATGGAAACCACCTGTACACCCGCCGCCTGCAACGAACGGATAGCCATCTCGCGGCCGGAACCAGGGCCCTTTACAAAGACGTCGACCTGGCGAAGTCCATGCTCCTGGGCGCGGCGAGCAGCGGCTTCAGCTGTCATCTGGGCGGCAAAAGGCGTGCTCTTGCGGGACCCCTTGAAGCCATTTGCACCGGCGCTGGACCAGGAGATCACGTTTCCATTCGGATCCGTGAGCGTCACCATGGTGTTGTTGAAGGTTGCCTTGATGTAGGCTTTCCCTCTGGGAATATTCTTACGATCTCTTCGCCGTACGCGGCCGGCACTGCTCTTTGCTGCACCTTGTCGTTCAGACATGGATACTTATTCCTCCATACAAAAACACAATTAATCGGATGTCACCTGGTGAGATCATCGACGGGCAACACCCATCTCCACCACCCAGGGCTCCGCCAACTAGGATCTGCTTCGGCTTACTGCCCGCTTTGGTCCGCGGCGAGTGCGAGCATTGGTGCGCGTGCGCTGGCCACGGAGTGGCAGGCCACGGCGATGTCGCAATCCACGGTACGAGCCGATGTCCATGAGTCGCTTAATATTCATGGAAACTTCACGGCGAAGGTCACCCTCAACGCGGTAATCACGGTCGATGACTTCACGAATGCGGTTCGCTTCGTCGTCGGTCAACTCGCGCACGCGGGTATCCGGGTTGACGTTCGTTTCCGTCAGGATTTTCTGGCTGGTGTGCAGCCCAATCCCGTAGATGTAGGTGAGTGCAATCTCTACTCGCTTCTCGCGAGGGAGATCCACGCCCGAAATACGTGCCATACTAACCTCTCACACATTTACGATTCGATATCAGGCCCAGCAGAAGCTGGTAAACCGAACCGTCCAACTATTAGCCCTGACGCTGCTTATGCCGGGGATTGCTGCAGATAACCCGCACCGTTCCTCGTCGGCGAATGATTCGGCAGCGCTCGCACCGCTTTGTAACTGAAGCTGAAACCTTCATGCTTCCTACTCCCTATATATTGTTCGCTGTGGTCCCGCACCTGTAATACCTGGTTGCCCTGGACGCACACGCGGATAGCGCTTGCCTAAGACAAGCGCCACGACTAGTTAGTTTACCACTGATGTCAAGCGCGGTGTCAAGACCAACGGCTCATCATCTGTCACGGCCACGGTGTACTCGAAATGCGCACTGAGGCTGTCATCGGGTGTTACCACGGTCCATTCATCATCCAATACACGTGTTTCTTCGGTGCCAAGGTTCAGCATGGGCTCGATGGCGAGGGTCATCCCCTTTCGCAGCACTGGGCCGTATTCTGCTGAACCAAAGTTCGGCACGTGTGGATCCTCGTGCATGCGGCGTCCGATTCCATGGCCACCATAGCCCCGAACGATTCCGTACCCTTTCGGTCCAGCAAACTGTTCGATGGCGTGCCCGATAGCACCAAGCCGATTACCCGGCCGCGCTTGCGCCACGCCGATGTTGAGCGCTTCTTCGGTATCCTTCAGCAACTGTTCGGCCTGGGGGGAGATTCGCCCTACTCCGTAGGTCCAGGCAGAATCACCATGCCATCCGTCCACAATGGCGCCGATATCAACCGCGATAATGTCGCCTTCCTGCAATACGCGCTTACCGGGGAAACCGTGGACGATCTCCTCGTTAACAGAGGCACATATGCTGGCGGGGAAGCCGTTGTATCCCAGAAAACTGGCGAGCGCATCATGCTCTTTCAGCGTGTCAACTACGATTGCATCGAGCTCACCGGTCGTAACGCCCGGAGCAATAGCCGCTTCCACACGCTGGTGACACACGGACACGACGTGCCCGGCGACTTTCATCTTCTCAATATCGCGATCGCTTTTGATGGTGATGGCCATACGGTTTCCTGGATCCTAACGAGCGAACCTAGGCGCGCTCCTTTAGTACCGCGAGAATATCGCTGGTTACTTCGTCTATATGCTGGTCTCCGTTCACCGTTTCAAGGATGCCCTTGTTTCGGTAGTAATCCAGCAGTGGTTTGGTTTGATCATCGTAATGTGCAAGGCGACGCTTGATGGCTTCTGGCTTGTCGTCCTCACGCTGTACTAGCTTGCCACCGCAATTGTCGCAAATGCCTTCGATTTGCGGCGGCTCGGATTCCACGTGGTACACAGCACCGCAGTTCTCGCAGGTGCGCCGTCCACCGAGTCTCGCGATGAGCTTGTCTCGTGGCACATCGATTTCGACAACGGCGTTGAGCGACACATCCTGGCTGGCCAGGATGTCATCCAGCGCCCGGGCCTGGGCCTCGGTGCGAGGATAGCCATCGAAAAGCGCGCCGTTGACGTCATCATCGGATTCACGCTTGGCAGCGATCTGGGAGAGACGCACCTGCACAATGGCGTTCGTGAGTTCATCGGGAACCAGGTCACCTGCTTCGATGATGGACTTCACCTGCATCCCCAACTCTGATTGCTGGGCGATAGCCGAGCGAAAGAGATCGCCCGTGGCTACCTTCACCAGCTTGAGCTTCGGGCCGACACGCTCGGCCTGGGTGCCTTTGCCTGACCCTTGTGCTCCCATGAAAATCACGTACACGATAATCCCACCTTCCCGGCATTGATTGCCAAGAATGATGCGGATGCCGGAGCCCGCATCATTCAGGTATTAATCGATGAAGCCTTCATAGTTGCGCATCATCAGCTGGCTTTCGAGCTGTCGCATGGTGTCAATGGCAACACCCACCACAATGAGCAACGAGGTTGCGCTCAACAGCAGGCTCTGAACGCCGGTGATGATGGTTGCGATGTATGGAAGAATCGCAATAACACCCAGGAACAGCGCACCAACAAACGTGATACGTGTAAGCACCTTCTGCAGGTACACCGCGGTGTTGCGGCCAGGCCGTACACCGGGGATGAATGCGCCCTGGCGCTGCAGGGATTCAGGAATCCGCTGCTGCTGGAACACCACCAACGTGTAGAAGAAGGTGAACCCAATAACCATGAAGAAGTACACGATGTTATAGGGCAATGTATCTGGCGACATCCATCGGCTCAGGGTTACTGCGAAATCTCGCACCCAGCCGATGCCGGAGCCGCTCAGGAAGTTTGCTACCATACCGGGGAAGACCATGATACTCACCGCGAAGATGAGCGGGATCATACCGGCACTGTTGACCTTCAGCGGAATGTGCGTATTGGTTCCGCCATACTGGCGATTTCCACGAATACGCTTGGCGTGGTGCACCGGGATGCGGCGCTGACCCTCGTTAATGAGCACCACCCCGACAACAGTGATGAGTCCGATAATCGCAAACGCTGCGGTACCAAAGAAGTTGGTACGTATATCGTTGCCGGTGAGCAAACCCCAAACTGCGCCGGGAAGCGACGCCACAATACCGCCGAAGATGATGATAGAAACACCGTTACCGATTCCGTTTTCGGTGATTAACTCACCCATCCAGGTCAGCAACATGGTGCCCGCCGTGAGTGTGATGAGAATTGCCGCTGTGGGCAGGAAGGTCGCGGTGCTGAAGAGACCGAAGTTCTCGATCAGGTTTCCACCTTCCGGGCTGGCAAAGAGCAACATCTGGCCGTAGCCCTGAAGCAGGGCCAACGGCACAGTGATGTAGTGCGTGTAACGGTCAATAACGTTGCGACCCTGTTGCCCTTCCTGAGAGAGCTCGTTAAGCCTGGGGATGATTGGCGTCATCAACTGCATGATGATTGTGGCGGTAATGTATGGATACACGCCGAGTGCCACAATCGAGAAGTTGTTCAGACCACCGCCAGAGAACAGGTTCAACATTCCCAGCAACTGGTTCTGCTCGATGAATCCACGAATACCTTCGCGGTCGACACCGGGCACCGGAACGCTGGCGATCATTCTGAAGAGCACCAGCATTCCTACGGTATACAGGATCTTCCGACGGATATCGGGGATCTTGAATGCGTTGATAACAGCCTGAAGCATCGCCTAGGCCTCCTTGCCCTCGAGCTCGGCGATTGCCTCGGCGCGGCTTGGTCCATCGACCTTGCCAACGCGCATGGCCTTAAGCTCACGGTTGAGCTGCAATCGACGCGTGCGCGGACGGGCGGTGGTCCACTCGTCATCTCGCTCCAGAACTTCCACGGTGCCACCGGCGTTCTCAATAAGTGCCTGCGCACCCTTGGAGAAGCTGTGAGCGTGGACGGTGAGCTTACTATCGAGCTCACCAGCGCCAAGAATTTTCACCGGGAAGCGTGTGCTGCGAATGAGCCCCGCTTCTTCCAGGACTTCTGGCGTGATGGGTCCATCAACATCCAGCTCACTCAGGCGAGAGACGTTAACCGTCTCCCACGGAGTGCGCCATTTGTTGGTGAAACCACGCTTGTACGGCATTCGCTTCTGAATAGGAAGCTGGCCGCCTTCGAATCCGGGCCGAACGCCACCGCCGGAGCGTGCGTTCTGACCCTTGGTGCCGCGACCTGCGGTTTTACCCCGGCCACTTCCGTGACCGCGACCCAGGCGACGGCTTTGTCGTTTCGCGCCCTCATCGGGGCGCAAGTCGTCTAATGTCAAGGGCATCGTTGTTCCCAACTTTCATGCTGGCAGTTCAGCCGTGTGGCTACTCGCCAGTCACTTCCTCGACGGTCACGAGGTGGCTGATCTTGCTGCAAATTCCGCGGATAGAGGGATCATCGTCTCGCACAACGCTCTGGTTCACCTTGGTGAGACCGAGACTCTTGATTGAGTTCTTCTGATCCTGGGGTCGACCGATGGCGCTGCGCACCAATGTAATCCGCACCTGACCGGTTCCGGTCTTTTTGGTGTCAGTCATTACTGCTGTCTCCCTTCGGCCGGCGGATTGTTACGGCGTCCGCGGCCCTGCTGGCCACGACCACGCTGCTGGCGGCGCTCCTGCGGCTGCTGCAGTGGAGTTGGCTGTCGGCGCTTTACAGCGCCCGGATCCGCCGACTGTCCGCCATGGGCGAACGGCTGGCGGAGATTACCAACGTGGGAGCGACGGCGTGCTACGGCGGACTCGCTCTCCAGTTCCTGCAGTGCCTTGATAGTGGCCTGCACAACGTTAACCGGGTTGTTGTTGCCATGGCTCTTTGAGAGAACATCGCGGATACCCGCGCTCTCTACCACGGCACGCACCGCACCACCGGCAATAACACCGGTACCGGGGCTGGCGGGCTTCAGCAGCACGCGGCTGGCGCCAAAGGTGGCCTCAACCTCGTGCGGAATGGTGCCGCCATCCAGCGGAACGGTGATGAGGCTTTTGCGAGCCGCCTCGTTCCCCTTGCGGATTGCATCCGGCACTTCGCCGGCCTTGCCCATGCCAACGCCGACACGGCCCTTACCGTCGCCGACGACCATGATGCTCCCGAAGGAGAAGGTGCGGCCACCGGCGTGGGTTTTGGATGAGCGATTGATGCGAACCAACCGCTCCTCAAATTCGCTTCCCTGCTCGTCGTCGTTCCGACGGCGGGAGTCTCGATTGCGATCCATGCGTTTCTCCGTATCTTCCAGGACTCGGCCAAGTGCCTGCCGCCCCGGAAAACGCTATGTGGCTAGAACTTCAAGCCACCTTCGCGAGCACCATCGGCAACTGCCTTAACCCGGCCGTGGTAGAGGAATCCACCACGATCGAAGACAACGTCCTCAATGCCCGCAGCCTTGGCGCGTTCAGCGATAACTTCGCCAACCGCTCGGGATCGTGCCGTTTTGGTGGCACTCTCGCCTGCTTTGTCTTTCACCACGTCTTCGAGATCGCTGGCAGCCACGAGTGTGTGACCAGCAGTATCATCAATGACCTGGCAATAAATGTGAGCCGAGGAACGATACACGTTCAGCCGTGGTCGGGCTGATGTACCGTTGACCTTTGCGCGCACGCGTACATGACGGCGCTTGCGCTGGCTCAGTGGTTTTCTGTACTTGAGTCGCATCTGAGCTCTCCATCAGCACCAGATGCCAGCCACGCAATGCGTGCCCGGCCCGGTGACGCTACTTGGCCTTACCGGCCTTACCAGCCTTGCGGCGCACATACTCGCCCTGGTAACGAATACCCTTGCCCTTGTACGGCTCGGGTGGACGAATTCCACGAATATGGGCAGCTTCCTCACCGACAACCTGCTTGTTGATGCCGCTGACGGTGATCTGGTTATTGCCCTCTACCGCGTACGTAATGCCTTCTGGCGGGGTGAGATTGACCGGGTGGGAGAAACCAACGTTCAGCACCAGGTTCTTGCCCTGAAGCTGCGCGCGGTAACCAACGCCCTGGATCTCAAGTACGCGGGTGAAGCCATCGGTAACTCCGACAACCATGTTGTTCAGCAGGCTTCGGGTAAGGCCGTGAAGCGACTTGATCTCGCGATCTTCGCTCTCACGCTGCACAAGGATGCGACCTTCTTCCTCGACGAGCTTGATTTTATCTGTAAGCTGCTGGCTCAGTTCGCCTTTCGGGCCTTTAACCGTTACGGCGTTGCCGGCAGAGATGTCGACCTGAACGTTTTCTGGAACGGGAACTGGTCTGATTCCGATTCTCGACATTGCTTTACCTCGCATTCGGTGGCGGGCACTGAAAATTTCGTGCCGCGCTGCTACCAGATTGTGCAGAGCACCTCGCCACCAATTCCGCGACGTCGGGCTTCATAGCCAGTCAGCACGCCATCTGGTGTGCTGACAATGGCGATGCCGAGGCCACTCTTCACGCGAGGCACTTCATCCTTGCCGGCGTATACGCGCAGGCCGGGTTTGCTCACGCGCTTGAGTTCACGGATCGTGTGACGTTTGTCCGCCCCATAGCTCAACTCAATGCGAAGCTGGTTTTGCGGACGCTTTTCAATAACTTCGTAATTCTTGATATAGCCTTCCTTCTTCAGGATATCGGCTATTGCAATCAGGATCTTCGTAGCGGGCATTGTTGTCTCAGGCTTTTGGGCCGTACCCGCATTGCGGATCCGGGTCAGCATATCGCTGATTGGATCGTTTACGCTCATGCGATGTTTCCTTCACTAGCGGTATCCGGCACCGCCGGACCTACTACTTACCAGCTGGACTTCTTAACGCCCGGCAACCGACCCTTGTTGGCCAGTTCGCGGAAGCAGATTCGGCAAACGCCGAACTTGCGCATGTAGGCGCGGCTTCGTCCACAGACCTTGCATCGGTTCACCGCACGAGTACTGAACTTGGGTGTGCGATTCGCTTTGGCGATGCTACTTTTTTTCGCCATAATTTCCTCCGTTACGCGCTCGCTACTTTGCGAACGGCATACCGAGAAGCGCGAGCAGTCGTCGCCCCTCTTCGTCAGTCTTGGCGGAGGTCACGATGCTTACTTCGAGGCCACGCACCTTGTCGATTTCGTCATAATCAATCTCCGGGAACATGATCTGTTCGCGAAGACCGAGAGTGTAATTGCCGCGTCCATCAAACGAGTTCGGAGAGAGACCACGGAAGTCGCGAATGCGCGGAAGCGCAGTCGCCACCAGGCGATCAAAGAACTCGTACATGCGGTCGCCGCGCAGGGTAACCACTGCACCGATGGGCATTCCGGCGCGCAACTTAAATGTCGCAATAGACTTCTTGGCGCGCGTAATAACCGGCTTTTGGCCGGAGATAACGCTCAAGTCGTTTACGGCGGCATCGAGTGCACGTCCGTTGGCTACTGCTTCACCAAGGCCGATGTTGAGCACAATTTTCTCAAGCTTCGGGACTTGGTAGACGTTTGCGTAGCCGAATTCGTCCGTCAGCGCAGGAATTACTTCCTGTCTATATTGCTCACGTATTCGTGCCATTCCTACCTGCCTTCACATCCGGGTAGGCCCCGGAAATCCAAACCATTCATGGTGTTCCCGCCTGGTCTGCCGTGCGCGGCCAAACCGCCATGGCACTCAGGCCACCATCACTCTTATTAAGTGGTTTCCATTACCAACCTATGCTGCATTAAGCATTGGGGTTGGGGATGGTATTACCCGATTTCTTGGAGAACCGCTCGTTCTTGCCTTCGTCGTTTCGACGGATGCCAACACGAGTTGGTTCTTCTGTTCCCGGCTCGATCAGCATCACATTGGACACGTGAATCGGAGCCTCTACTTCTACAATGCCACCCTGGGCCATTTGGCCCTGCTGCTGGCGGCGATGCTTTTTGACGATATTTACGCCCTCAATCACCACACGGTTGGTTTCCGGGATGTACTGACGAACTGTGCCAGTTTCACCCTTGTTCCGACCTGCGATGACGATGACTTCGTCGCCTGTAACAATCTTTCGCATTGGTACCCCTACAGGACTTCCGGCGCCAGCGACACGATGCGCATGAATTGCTTCTCACGCAGCTCGCGCCCCACGGGGCCGAAGATACGGGTGCCACGCGGCGCATTCTGCGCGTTGATCAGCACTGCCGCATTGTCATCAAACTTAATGTGGCTGCCGTCGTTGCGGCCGTATTCGCTGGCAGTACGTACGATTACGGCTCGTACAACGTCGCCCTTCTTCACCGCAGCGTTTGGCTGCGCGCTTTTGACGGACGCGACGATGACGTCGCCGACACTGCCATATTTAATGGAGGAGCCACCGAGCACACGGATGCACATGATTTCTCGTGCACCACTGTTATCGGCCACTCGCAACCGGCTTTCTGTTTGAATCATCGATCCTTACCTCTCCAGGTATGATATCGATCATCACTCGTTTGGAGGATGGATCGGCTAAACCTGTACTGCGCGCTCGATTACTTCACGCACAATCCAGCGCTTGCGCTTGGAGATGGGTGCGCATTCTTCAATGCGTACGGTGTCTCCAACATTGCAGGTACCGTGTTCGTCGTGTGCAATGAACTTGTGCGTACCACGAATCCGCTTGTTATACAGCGGGTGGATACGGACGTTGTCCACAGCGACGACAACGGTCTTCTCCATTTTGTCGCTCACCACTTTGCCAAACTTCTGGGTACGAGGCTTCTGCTCTCGCTCCTCAGCTTTTGGTGCAGTGGTTTCCTGAACCTCGCTCATACGTTCCCTCTAATCAACGTTACTGCGGCGGGCTACTATGCCTCGGCAGTTTCTCTTTCAGTACGAATCGTGTGGATTCGCGCAATCGCCTTACGGATCTCTCGCGGGCGAGATGTTTGGGTGAACTGACCAACGGCATCCTGGAAGCGGAGGTCGCGGAGCTCCTTGTGGAGGTCTGCGAGTGTCTCTTCCAACTGCTCGTCGCTCATCTCACGAATTTCGCTGGCTTTCATGCAACACCTTCTTCCGAAGTGGTGCGTGCACCTGGGGTCTCGCGCACCATGACCTTGCACTTCATTGGCATCTTCATGGCAGCACGGCGCAGCGCTTCGCTTGCAAGCTCTTCATCCACACCGGCAATCTCATAAACTACGCGGCCAGGCTTCACAACGGCGACCCACTCTTCCGGGTTACCCTTACCTTTACCCATGCGCACTTCGGCTGGTTTCTTGGTGATCGGCTTGTCCGGGAAAATGCGGATCCACACCTTACCACCACGCTTCAGGTAGTTCGTGATAGCGCGGCGGGCGGCTTCGATCTGTCGGCTGGTTACCCACGCCGGCTCTGTCGCCACCAGCGCGTAATCACCGAACGAGATCGAGCTTCCGCGATGCGACTTGCCCCTCATGCGGCCGCGCATTTGCTTGCGGAACTTTGTCCGCTTTGGCATCAACATGTCATTACGCTCCGTTACTCGTTTCACGGCAAGGTCCGGGCTACTGCCCAGACTTGCGATGGTTTCTCTTAATCGCCCGACTTGGCAAGGTCTGCGGTCAGGCTTGCTGCCGTTACCTCATCGCGGTGCGGGAGCACGTCGCCCTTGTACACCCAAACCTTTACGCCGATTCGGCCGTAGGTCGTGTGCGCATGGACAGTGGAGAATTCGATGTTGGCGCGCATGGTGTGCAACGGCACACGGCCAGTCATCTCGGTCACCGTGCGGCTCATTTCGGCTCCGCCGAGTCGACCGCTCATCTTCACCTTGATGCCCTTGGCACCACGGCGCATAGCCTGCTGGATTGCATGCTTCATTGCGCGGCGGTAGGCCACACGGCGCTGAATCTGCTCGGCGATGCTCTCTGCAATAAGGTGGGCGTTCGTTTCGGGCACCTTGATCTCTTCGATCTTAAGGTTGACCTTCTTGCCAACCTTCTTCTCGATGAGGCCACGGAGCCGCTCGACGTTTGCGCCCTGCTTGCCGATAACGATGCCAGGCTTGGCGGTGTGCAGGGTGATTTCCACCTTGTTTGCACTGCGCTCAAGCTCAACACGGGCTACTCCAGCACGCTGGAGCTCCTGTTCCACAAGGTTGCGAATGGCAATGTCCTCGTGCAACAAGTCAGTATACTGCTTTTCCGCATACCATTTCGATTCCCAATCACTGGAAACGCCCAGGCGGAATCCTACTGGATGGACTTTACGACCCATTAGCGATCACCTCTTTCTTCAGCGATGACCGTGATGTGGCACGAACGTCGCAGAATCTTACCGACCCGGCCGCGGGCCCGCGGCTTGAATCGTCGGAGCTGTGGAGCATCATCAGCGCGAATGTCCTTCACCCACAGTGTCTCCGGATCAATGTCGTAGTTGTGCTCGGCGTTGGCCGAAACACTCTTGAGTAGTTTCTCTACATCTTCCGCTGCTCGGTTTGGTACGAACTGCATCATGGTGATGGCATCCGAAACCTTCTTGCCGCGGACCATGTCCACGACCAACCGGGCCTTTCGCGGAGAGATGCGGACGCGCGATAGTGTTGCGCGTACTTCCATATCTTTACCCTCTCTCTACCAGGCCGACTATCGGCGGCCGCGCTGGTCTGCATCCCGCCCGTGACCACGATAGGTTCGGGTGGGGGCAAACTCGCCAAGCTTGTGTCCAACCATCGGTTCAGTCACGTAAATCGGCACGTGTGTGCGTCCGTTGTGAACTGCGATGGTGTGGCCCACCATTCCCGGGAAGATCGTGCAATCACGAGCCCAGGTGCGGACCACTGTTTTGCTATTTGTTGCGTTCAGGGCATCGACCTTCTTCTGAACGTTTGGGTCGATATATGGCCCCTTCTTTGATGATCTCGACATCTTGTTCTCCTGTATTACCCATCAAGTGGCCGCAACCGACATTCGGCGTGAGAATCGAGTTCCCGGTCGCGCCCTGTCGTATTAGCGCCGCTTGTTAGCCGGGCGGCGTCGAACAATCATCGAGTCAGTGCGCTTGTTCTTACGCGTGCGCTGGAACGCCGGTCGGCCCCATGGGGTCTTGGGCTGGCCACCAATGGGCGCCCGACCCTCACCACCACCGTGCGGGTGGTCGTTGGGGTTCATGGCCGAGCCGCGAACGTGCGGACGTCGACCGAGGTGTCGACCGCGACCAGCCTTACCGATCTCGATGTTCTCGTGCTCCACATTGCCGACCTGGCCAAGTGTGGCCATGCAGCTAAGGTGGACCATGCGAACTTCACCGCTCGGCATGCGCAGCTGACCATAGTCGTCGACCTTGGCCATCAGCTGGGCACTGGTGCCGGCGGATCGGCACAGTTGACCGCCCTTACCCGGGTACAGCTCGATGTTGTGCACCTGGGTACCGGTCGGGATGTTGCGAAGCGGCATAGCGTTACCGGTTCGCACCGGCGCGTTTTCACCACTTACCACGGTATCGCCCACCCGAATTCCCAGCGGCGCCAGAATGTAGCGCTTCTCGCCATCTGCGTAAAAGAGCAGGGCAATGCGGGAAGATCGGTTGGGATCGTATTCGATCGCTGCAACACGTGCCGGAACATCCGGCTTGTTGCGCTTGAAATCAATGATTCGATAGAAGCGTCTGTTACCACCACCACGATGTCGTGACGTGATACGGCCCTTGTTGTTACGACCAGCATGCTTCTTGAGCGGCTCGGTCAGGCTCTTCTCGGGCTTCTTCTTTGTAATCTCCTCAAACGTGCTCACACTCATCGAGCGTCGCGCCGGGGAGGTTGGCTTGTATCTTCGGACTGCCATGCCAAAAGGCTCCTTTCAACCGGTCTAAATCTGCTCGAAGATGTCGATGCGCTGGCCATCACGGATGGTGACCATCGCCTTTTTCACCGCTCGGGAAGTACCAAAGATGCGGCCCGCGCCTCGGCGGATCATGCGCTCCTTGGCCTTGGGCTTCATGTTGAGCGTTCGTACTTTGAGCACATCAACACCAAACGCCTCTTCAACGGCCTCTTTAACGAGGATCTTGGTGGCGTTCGGGTGCACTTCGAACGTGTACTGGTTCTGCTCGGAGAGCAGAGTGTTCTTCTCCGTAATCAATGGACGACGGAGCACGTCCTCAAGTCGCAGTTCTGCCATGATTACGCGACCTCCTCGGCGGCAGCCTGGCGATCCAGCTTCCACTGGCTCGGCTTGCGGCTGGCTTCATCGAGTGCCCACAGTTTTTCGATTTCGCTGAGGGCTTCTTCTGCCACCACCAGGCGATCGAATTTGAGTAGGTCTCGTACGTTTACTGATCCGGCAACAACCGACTTGATGTACGGAATGTTGGCAGCACCGCGTGCGGCGACGCTGTCCTTATCCGCGACAACAAGAAGGACTGACCGATGCTCTGGCAGTGCGTCCAGGGCGGCCATCATCGTCTTGGTCTTGCCGTCCAATTCCTCCAGGCCCTGCACAATGGTCAAACGATCCTCGCGGACCTTTGCGCTCAGGACGGAACGGATTGCAAGTCGGCGCATTTTGCGCGGCATCGACTGCGCGTAGCTGCGCGGGGTCGGGCCAAACACAACGCCACCACCAATCCACTGCGGTGAGCGGATGGAACCATGGCGTGCGCGCCCGGTGCCCTTTTGGCGCCACGGCTTGCGGCCACCACCACGGACTTCTGAACGTCCCTTGGTTTTGGCGGTGCCGACGCGAGCGTTGTTGTTCTGGCGCACCAGCGCCTGGTGAACAACGCTCAGGTGGGGCTCAATACCCCACACGCTTTCGTCGAGCTCGGTGGTACTTACCACCTCGCCCTTTGTATTGACAACATCATATTGCATCTTTGTCATGCTCCCTTCGCCGTTTCATAGCGCCTGCGCGCGTGAACGGGGTTCCCGGCTTATTTCCGGGCCTTCACAGCACGGCGGATCAACAGCGTTCCCTTATTGGGGCCAGGAACAGAACCCTCTACCAGCAGAATGTTACGCTCGGTATCCACACGGAGAACCTTAAGATTCTGTACGGTTACGCGCTCATTACCTTTCTGGCCGGCCATCTTGTGGCCCTTGAACACGCGGCCCGGCGTTGCGGAGGATCCGAGGGATCCCGGCGCACGCAGGCGGTCAGACTGACCGTGGGTTTGCTGCTGGCCGCTGAAGCCGTGTCGCTTCATAACGCCCTGGAAACCCCGGCCCTTGCTGGTACCGGTGACGTCGACTGATTCGCCTTCGGTGAACGTATCGGCATTGAAGACTTGGCCAACCTCGATGCTCGAGTAGTCATCGGCCTTTACTTCACGCAAGGTCTTAACCATGTGGCCAGATTCCTTGACGTGTCCGCGTTCCGGCTTGTTCAGTTTCTTGGCGATTCCGTATCCGATTTGAACAGCTTCGTAGCCATCCTTCTCGGGGGTTCGCACTTGTGTCACCACGCATGGCCCGGCCTCAATTACAGTTACTGGCCGGGCAAGGCCCTGTTCATCAAATATTTGTGTCATACCGAGCTTTCGCCCGATTAATCCCTGAACCATTGGCTCTCCCCTGCATTTCGTCAGGAAGTGGGCACAGCACTGTACGTGCCGTACGCATTACCAGAGCGTGCTTTGCAGCTAGTTCCGGTTATCGGCTTTTTACAGCCATACTGCCGGAAGTCGTAAATCCTACAGTTTGATCTCAATATCAACACCAGCCGGCAAATTCAGGCTCATCAGAGCGCGAATTGTGCTGCCGCTGGGCTCAAGCACATCAATCAACCGCTTGTGTGTTCGAATCTCAAAGTGCTCTTGCGAGTCCTTATCGATGAACGGTGAGCGCATGACACAGAACTTCTCGATTCGCGTTGGCAACGGCACGGGGCCAGCAACCTTGGCGCCAGTCGACTCGGCCGTCTCTACGATGCGGCCAGCGGACTGATCGAGAATCTTGTGATCATAGGCTTTCAGACGGATACGGATTTTTTGTGCCGTCTTCTTGGCCGTTACCATGGACAGATTCCCTCTTCACAGTGGCAGGCCGACCGGAATGGACCGATCAGCCCGCCACAAAAACTCTTACTCAACAATCTCGGTGACGGAGCCGGCACCAACCGTGCGACCACCTTCGCGAA
>CAZGML010000046.1:0-15437 GCA_964526965.1 uncultured Sphaerobacteraceae bacterium
ATCCTGAGAAATCTCCCCACCGGCGAGAACGTCGGTATCGCCTTTAGTGGTGGACTCGATACGTCTGCGGCCATCCTCTGGATGCGTAACAACGGCGCTGTTCCGCACGCCTACACCGCCAACCTCGCCCAGCCGGACGAGGAGAATTACGACGATATCCCCAAAAAAGCGATGGAGTTCGGGGCCGAGAACGCACGGCTCGTGGACTGCCGTAGCCAACTGGTGAACGAGGGGATCGGCGCCCTCCAGTGCGGCGCGTTTCACATCACCACCGCCGGCTCCACCTATTTCAACACCACGCCCATCGGACGCGCCGTCACCGGCACCATGCTCGTCGGCGCCATGAAGGAAGATGGCGTCAACGTCTGGGGCGATGGCAGCACCTACAAGGGCAACGACATCGAGCGCTTCTATCGCTACGGCCTCATGGTCAATCCGGATCTGCGCATCTACAAGCCCTGGCTCGACCAGCGCTTTATCGATGAGCTCGGTGGCCGCTCTGAGATGAGCGAGTACCTCGTCACGCACGGTCACGATTACAAGATGAGCGCGGAGAAGGCCTATAGCACGGATTCAAACCTGCTCGGCGCCACCCACGAGGCCAAGGATCTCGAGTATCTGGACAAAAACATCACAATCGTCGAGCCGATCATGGGCGTGCCGTTCTGGAAAGATGATGTCGACATCCCGTATGAGGAAGTCACCATCCGCTTCGAGGAGGGCTGGCCGGTCGAAATCAATGGCCAAACCTTCGAGGACCTAGTTGCACTGATGATGGAAGCCAACGCTATCGGCGGACGTCACGGACTCGGCATGAGCGACCAGATAGAGAACCGCATCATCGAGGCGAAAAGCCGCGGTATTTACGAGGCCCCGGGTATGCAGCTCCTGTTCATTGCCTACGAGCGATTGTTGAGCGGTATCCACAATGAAGACACGCTGGATCAGTACCATGAATCCGGCCGCCGCCTCGGGCGCTTGCTTTACCAGGGGCGTTGGTTCGATACCCAGGCCATTATGTTGCGCGAGCCGCTGCAGCGTTGGGTGGCACAGTTGGTGACCGGTGAAGTTACGCTCGGCCTTCGTCGCGGTAACGACTACTCCATTCTCAACACCGAGTCGCCGAACCTGACTTATGCTCCCGAGCGCCTCAGCATGGAGAAAGTGGAGGATACCTTCACGCCGGAAGATCGCATCGGTCAACTCACATTGCGCAACAACGATATCGCCGATTCGCGCGCGAAACTGCACGAATACGCCAAAACCGGCCGCATTGCCTATAGCGGCGGTAGCGCTCTCCCGCTGTTGGAATCCGTCGAAGACGATGGCGCTCACGCCTAGACGCCGACCTCTGGTCGACTGCCTGGAAAATCAATCCCGGGCTACCAAAACGTAAGACAAGGTGACCGACCCACCCGGCCATGCGGGAGGTCGGTCACCTTGCTCTTCACGTCTATCATTACCCCATGAAACCATTCGTTATGACAGGGAGCGCTAATGGACGACGAACTCAACATTGAACCCTGGCCCGTACTGGAGCTGATTGGTCGGGCGGTAGCGCTCACCAGTGTTGCCCAGCGCGGCTTGCTGGAAGTGGACGACGAACTGGACGTTTTCACCAGGGAAACGGATCGGTTCGAGCTCTCCACCTGGGCGCGTACCGAACTCACCAACTGGATTACTGACGAGGAACTCGTCGCGCTCAATACCCCAATCGGCAATCTCTCCGAAGAGCAGATGCTCCTGGCAGATGAGGCCTTGTATGCTGGCGGCGCTGTCGCCTGGGCGCTGCGCGGTGTTACGCACGATCACTTGCCCATGCCGGATGACCCCGAGTTCACTGCTGCAGTCATCAAGTGGGCACCAACTCCGTGGGATCGGGTGCGTCAGTTGCAGAAACGCGTCCGGCTCCGATCCGAGCAGGAGCTCGCCGACGAACGTGAGCGAATGGAGCTCTGGTACTGGCGGGGAGATACAGAGATCCCGGATGAGGATCTGGCAGAGGTTGTGGCCCAGGTCGCGGCGGCCGGTCTCATTCCCATCGTCGACGGCGACTTCGCACTCAGTGATGGCACCTCGTATGTAACGCTCTCCGAAGAAGATCAGGACGAACTCAACTGGGTCGCCGAACAGCGCCTGCGGGCGCTGAACTGGGTCTGTGGATTCGGGGATAGCTGGGAAACCGCTCCGCTGGATATTGACTGATCAGCGCTTGCCCTCATTCTCCGACCAGGCTGCCCACAACAGGAAGATGATTCCGATCAGGTACAGCAGGCCGTAGCCGCCGAATATTCCCAGCCCGGCCAGGGGAACCATCAGCGCAGCCAATCCCCAATAACCGAGAATCCGCGCCTTGCGTTCAATGTCTACGATCGACCACACAATCACGCTCGCCGGTATCAGCAGGAGCAGCATCAGGAAGACGGGGTTGGAATTCTCGAACGTATTCTGACCGATAAACAGGGCCAGCATCGTCAGCACGATCATCGTGTGAACGGCGGCCACAACGACCCGGTGCAATGGCATTCTCAGGAGCATAAGTGCCCTCCTTCAAGCCTGTGCGTGCTCCCATCATAACAACGGTCGGTGGAGCACTGCGTGATGCGCCAGGATCACGAGATGATCCTGCCCGTTACATCTGCACCATTTCATCTGCGGGATTCTCGCGACGGGCAGCCCAGATAAGCATGATGATCGAAACGATAAACATCCATCCGGTGATGCTCGTAATCCCGGAAGCCGCAATCGGAATGGTGATGGCAGCCAACACCCAGTAGGCAATTGCGCGGTGGGTGCCCTGCATGGTCGTGAGAGTTGCGAAGAGCACGAGGAGGGGAGTGATAAAGAGTGGCATCCAGAGCCAGTGCACCTCGCCTTCAGTGCGCCAGCCAAAGAATGTCCATACCAGCATTGCCAGCACAAGCACGTGCCACACAATAACGACGATTCTGTGCGTTGGCAACGATTTAATTCTGAGCTTCACAAGGTGCTCCATCCCTTTTTACCGATGCCTGGAGTCTAACAAACTCGCCATCTGTCGGGCATTTTCGGGTGCCTGTTGCGACGGGATAGTAATGAATACTGCGTTCAGTATTGACAATACCACCCCGGTTCGCTAGCCTTTAAGGCACAGTTGGGAGCGCTCCCAAAACGCGCAAAACAAGTTGGATGCCATGAACCTTGAAGATATCGCCAAATTAGCCGGCGTATCCCGGTCTACCGTTTCACGTGTGATCAACAACGATCCCAACGTGAGCGAACGCGCCCGCACCAAAGTCCAGGCCACTATCGACGAAGTGGGCTACCGACCGCATGCCGCGGCCCGGGCCCTGGCATCGCACCGATCTCACGCGCTTGGCCTGGTTGTTCCGGAGGATTTCTCCCAATACCACGTTGACCCATGGTACCCGCTCATTATCGAAGCAACCCTTGCCGCCACCAAGAAATCGAATCAAAACCTGCTCCTCATCATGGAGAACACGTTCTCCCCGGATGCGGGAAAGCGGGTGATCACACAGTTCATCGATGCCGGCCGAGTTGATGGTCTGCTCGTGCTGCAGCACAGCTATCGCGATCATCTCACCCCTCAACTGATGGAGCACAACGTGCCCCTGGTGTTGATTGCTGAATCCGATATCCCCGGCGTCTCGTGGGTGGATAACGATAATTTCGCTGGCGGCAAACTGGCCGCCGAGGTGTTGGCCGCCCAGGGCGCGAAGACCGTTGTGGCCTTTGCCGGTTCCGAGGAGCATGTGCCATCCCGCCGCCGCATTGAGGGTTTCAAAACTGTCTATCCCGACGCCCCCGTTATTTATACGGATCATTCCCAGCACCAGGCCGAGCTCGCCGTGCGCGCCGAGTTTCAGCGCCAACGGCCAGACGCCGTATTCTCCGTCAACGGCTGGATCGCTCCACCAATCGTGAACGTAGCAGCGCAATACGACATTTCCATACCCGATGAGATGAAGCTGATCGCGTTCGACGATTTCGATTCCGCCGTGAGCGACTACCTCAACCTCACCACCATCGTGCAGCACGTCTCGCAGCTGGCAGATCGTGCCGTAAACCTGCTTATTGATCGAGTTGAAGGGCGCACACCGCAAAACGAGCACATTGTGCTCGATTCGGTGGTGATCCCTCGTGGATCGTGCGGTGGCCGCACCGACGTTCCCGTGAAAGGAGGTGCCACCACAACGTGAACCAGACATCGAAAGGTCGAATGAACAGATGGTGATTGAGCATCGCCGCAAGGAGACAGAGCAGTGAAAACGTCCAGAATTCTCCCAATCGTCGAACAGTTTGAGAAGGGTCAAATTTCCCGCCGTGAACTCGGAAAGCGCTTTGCTGCGCTCGGGGCTGGTGCCAGTGTTGCCAGTCTCGCTGTTGCCACCGGTTCCACTGCACTCGGAGCCAGCCTCGCCGCCGCGCAGGAAGCCAACGATAAGGGGTACCTCACCTGTAACAACGAGCAGCAGGCAACATACATCCAGAACTTCAACCCCCTCGGACCCGCCGGTGGCTCAGTCCGGTGGCTGGCACAGTTTGGTATGTACGAGCAGCTCTTTGTCTGGAACGTGCTCACCAACACAGCCATTCCCTGGCTGGCAACCAGTTGGGGTTTCAATGAAGACAGCACTGTACTGACCTTTGTTCTTCGTGAAGGTATCACCTGGAGCGACGGCGAAGAGTTCAACGCAGACGATGTTGTGTTTACCTGGAAGTTGCTGCAAGGAAACGATTCACTGGCTGGTAACGGTGGCCGGGTAGCGCTGCAGAACATTTACGACATCGTGAAGGTCGATGACTACACCGTCCAATTCCTCTATCACACGGTAAATACCACGTCGGTCTACGAAGTGGGTGGTCAGGTGATAGTTCCAGAGCACATCTGGAAGGATGTCGAAGATCCGGTCACATTCACCAACGAGGAACCGGTCGGTACCGGCCCATGGTTGCTGGATCGGTTCGAATCCCAGGTTTACGAATTGAAGGCAAACCCGGACTACTGGCTGGAAGGTCGCCCGTATATCAATGGCCTGAGTATGCCGGCCTTCCCGAGCAATGATTCCATTCACCTCGCATGGCTCAACGGAGAGATCGATTGGGGTGGAAACTTCATTCCGGATATCGATGAGGTGTATGTATCGCAAGACCCCGAGCACTTCGGCTACTTCTTCCCCCCAACTGGCGCCGTGGTTGCACTGTATATGAACACCGAAGTTGCGCCGTTTGATGACGTGAATGTGCGCAAGGCGATTAGCATGGCGATCGATCGCGAGCAGATTTGCGACATCGCGATGTACGGTTACACGCATCCCGCCGATACTACCGGGCTCTCTGATGCATTCGATTCCGTGAAGGATGAAGAAGCCCGCTCCGCCGGCTGGACAGACTATAACGTCGATGAGGCGAACCGCCTGCTGGACGAAGCCGGCCTGGAATGGGATGGCGACTATCGTGTTGACGCTGATGGCAATACGTTGAGTTACGACATCAACGTCGTCTCCGGATGGAGCGATTGGGTGCAAAGCGTTGAGCTCATCGTTGGGCATCTGGAAGAGGTCGGCATTGAGGCCAGGGTACAGCCGTACGATTTCACACCGTGGAACGAGCGGCTGAATGAGGGCGACTTTGATATCAGCATCGGCTGGGGCTTCCAGGGGCCAACGCAGCTCAACCACTTCCGCGCGCTTATGAGCGAACGAACCTATTACCCGATCGGTGATAACCGCGCCGGTGAGAACTGGATTCGCTTTAAGGATGAGGAAGTTGACCGGCTGATCAACGAAGCGATGGCCACGTCTGATACAGACGAGCAGAATGGCTACTTCGCGGAAATGCAGAAGCGCTTCGCCGAGCTTGCGCCCTGTGCGCCGCTCTTCCCGGGTCCTGCATGGGGCGAATACAACACCCGCAGGTTCGAAGGCTTCCCGAACGAGGAGAATCCGTACGCGGAGCTGTCACCGTGGCAGCCCGTGCTGGCTCTCACGCTCAATACGGTATACCCAACCGGTGAACAGCCAGAGGGGTGGAGCATCGCCGATCCGGGCGGTGAGGGCAATGTGCCGATGGATGCACCGTCAGCCTCCCCGGAAGCATCTCCGGTGAGCTAGTGCCACTGAAGGGGAGTGCCCGCATACGGCACTCCTCTTCGGAAAAATACCCAGGTGGAGTTTCGGAAACGGACAGGCTATGAGTTACATCTTGAAACGGGCGGGGTTTTACCTCGTTGCAGCGTGGGCCTCTATCACATTCAATTTCTTCCTGCCCCGCATGATGCCGGGAGACCCGGGCACAGCTCTCCTCGCCCGGTTCCGCGGCCAGGGTGAGATCCGGCCAGAAACCATCGAGGCCATGCGCAAGGCATATGGCCTCTCGGATGATCCGCTGATAATTCAATACGTTGAGTACATGCGCAATATCCTGACAGGTGAATTTGGCGTCTCCACCTCGTGGTTCCCGGCGCCCGTGTTTGAGGTGATTGGTACAGGGTTTCAGTGGACGGTTATCCTCATGGGCACCGCGCTTCTTATCAGTGTCGGCATTGGCAGCCTGTTAGGAATTATTGGTTCCTGGCGACGCGGTACCTGGATGGATAACGTTACACCGCCATTCTTCGTTTTCCTCGGCTCGCTGCCGTATTTCTGGATTGCTCCACTGATTCTCTTTGCGTTTGCGTTCAGCCTCGGGTGGTTTCCCGCTCGCCATGCCTACGATACGGCGCTGTCACCTGACTTTAGCTGGACCTATATCTCCAGTGTTCTCAGCCATATGGTGCTGCCTGTGCTGTCAGTTGTTATCGTTTCCATCGGCGGTTGGCTGCTTGGTATGAGAAACACGATGATCACGATCCTCGCCGAGGATTACGTGACCATGGCTGAGGCGAAGGGGCTGGATAGCCGACGGGTTATGTTTCGCTACGGAGCCAGGAACGCGATGCTTCCCCAGCTGACATCGTTCGGTATGGCCCTCGGTTTTACCCTGAGCGGATCGCTCTTTACCGAGATGGTGTTCGCCTATCCGGGCCTGGGCTATCTGCTGATCAACGCCGTTCGTAGTGTCGACTATCCGCTAATGCAGGGGCTCTTCATGATGATCACGTTTGCGGTGCTCCTCGCCAACTTCATTGTCGACTTGCTGTATGTGCGGCTCGATCCGCGCATTCGCCACTAGGAGGGAGCAGCAATGAGTGCCAATATCGATCTCTCCACGGCGGTAACCGAAGCTGCTGATCCCAACACGCCGGATCCACCGACGAAACCTGCCCGGCGAGCAAAGCGTGCATCCGGTGTGGTGGGGCTGCTCTTCCAGAACAGGAAAGCAGCCATCGGCACAGGAATCATCGTCTTTTACTTGACTATCGCAGCGCTCGGTCCCTGGATCGTCCCGTACGACGCCACTGAGATTGTTGGTCGCCGTCACGAAGCGCCTTCCAGTACTCACTGGTTTGGCACGGATGGCTCCGGGAAGGATGTATTCTCCCAGACCATCATCGGTGCGAGGTCGTCACTCGCCACCGGCCTGATCGTTGGAACCTTCGTCACCGTTATCGCGATTCTGATAGGCATGACAGCCGGTTATCTGCGCGGTAGGGTGGACGATATTCTCACGCTCCTGACCAACGTCGTGCTCATCATCCCCGGTTTACCGTTGCTCATCGTGCTTGCGGCGTTTCTGCCACCAGGGTTCTGGAGCATCATCCTTGTGCTATCGGTTACTGGATGGGCCTGGGGTGCACGCGTGCTGAGATCGCAGACCATGTCCTTGCGGGAGAAGGACTTCGTCGCCTCGGCCGTCACCATCGGTGAGAGCAAATTCCGCATCATGATTCGCGAGATCCTGCCGAACATGCTCAGCATCGTTGTGGCCGGGTATCTTGGCGCAGTCAACTACGCGATCGGTGCCCAGGCCGGCCTGGAGTTTCTCGGCCTTGGTAATCCCAGCAACGTCAGTTGGGGAAACAACCTGTACTGGGCACAGAACAACAGCGCACTGCTGCTGGGAGCCTGGTGGACGCTGATCCCATCCGGCCTCAGCATTGCCCTGGTCGCCTTTGGATTCAGCATGATCAACTACGCGATCGATGAAGTGACGAATCCGCGATTGCGCTCGCAGCGCCAGGCCGCGCAGATTCTGAAGGGTCAGCCGGCGCACGTGCGCACCTCCCGCGCTACACCCGTTCTCATTGAGGAAGGGGAGAATTAATATGCAAGTCGAGCACGTTCACGAAGTGAAGGCCGTTCCGAAGACGAGGGAAACACTCATAGAGCTGGATAATTTACAGGTGGAATACCTGGCTGGTCGAGGTTCGGTGCGTGCAGTTGATGGCGTCTCGTTTTCCATCGGCAGGGGTGAAGTAGTGGGGCTGGCCGGAGAATCTGGTTCCGGCAAGAGCACTATCGCCCAGGCGATCATGCGCATTCTGCAACCGCCGGCCATTATCACGGGCGGACGCGTGATGTTTGAGGGGCAGGACATCCTCAAGATGTCGGACCGGGAGCTCCGCGATTTTCGCTGGGAAAAGATTTCCATGGTCTTCCAGAGCGCCATGAACTCGCTTAATCCGGTGATGACTATTGGCGATCAGATTACAGACGCAATTCTGCAGCACCGAAAAGTGGGTGAGCGCAAGGCGCAGGAGCAGGCGCGGGAAATGCTTCGGATCGTCGGCATCGAGCCCGATCGTATCCATAGCTATCCCCATGAGCTGTCTGGTGGTATGCGCCAGCGTGCAGTGATCGCAATTGCGCTCGTGCTGCAACCGCCGTTGATGATCATGGATGAACCGACGACAGCACTCGACGTGGTGGTGCAGCGGGAGATTCTCGCCAAAATCTCGGAACTGCGGGACGAGTTCGGATTCTCGATCCTGTTCATTACGCACGATATGAGTCTGCTTGTTGAGATTGCAGACCGTATTGCGATTATGTACGCCGGTGAAATCGTGGAAATGGCGCCGAGTCGTGAGATGTTCGAGCATCCACTGCACCCATATACACAGGGATTGATGGCATCGTTCCCGGCCCTCACCGGACCGCGCAAGGAACTGCAGGGAATCCCCGGCTCTCCGCCGGATTTGATCTCGCCGCCATCCGGTTGTCGCTTTCATCCACGCTGCCCGAAGCGGATGGATGTGTGCGACAAGGTGAATCCCAAACTGATCGAATACACACCCGGCCACCAGGTGGCCTGCCACCTCTATCCACAGCCAGAAGGAGCCGGCAATTGAGCGAAGAGAAGGACCTGGTGCTGGATATTCGGCACCTCACCAAGTATTTCCCCATCGGTGGCCTGCGGGATACGCGTCAGGTTCATGCCGTGGACGACGTCACGTTCAGCATTCCTCGCAAGCAAATTGTGACGCTCGTGGGGGAGTCCGGCTCAGGCAAGAGCACAACTGCGCGTTTACTGGCACGGCTGATTGAACCCACGTCGGGCGAGATCGTCTATAACGGGAAGGACGTACTGAAAACGCAACCGAACGGGGCCACCCTCGAGTATCGGGGCGATGTGCAGATGGTATTCCAGGATCCGTTCGGCTCGCTCAATCCGGCCCATACCATCTATCACCACCTCGAGCGCCCGTTGCGAATTCACAAGAAAGTCTCCGGGCGCACCGACACCCGTGAGCGGATATATGAACTGCTCGATACTGTCGGGCTTGGCCCGGCAGACGAAGTCGCCGCCAAATTCCCGTATGAACTGAGCGGCGGGCAGCGCCAGCGTGTTGCTTTCGCTCGCGCACTTTCGGTTGAACCGAAGGTGATGTTGGCCGATGAGCCGGTGTCCATGCTGGATGTCTCGATCCGTGTTGGTGTGCTTAATCTGATGAAACGCCTCGCCGACGAGAGTGGACTGAGCTTTTTGTACATCACACACGATATCGCCAGCGCGCGCTATATAAGCGACCATACCAATGTGATGTATGCCGGCAGAATGGTGGAGGGTGCGCCGAGCGATGAGCTCGTTCACGAACCCGCCCATCCGTACACGACGTTGCTTCTGAGTGCTGTTCCCAACCCGCATGCCGGATTACGTACAGAGGATGTGCAGACAGGCGGGGAGATTCCATCGTTGATCGATCCCCCGCCAGGCTGCCCATTCGCCCCGCGCTGTCCGCATGTAATGAACATCTGTCGCGAGGTGATGCCAGGCCCGGTAACGGTTAACAAAGACCATTGGGTGCGCTGCCATCTGTACGGTCCGGGAGAAACCCCCTTGTCAAATACCGCGTAACCCATAGGCTAAAGAAGACACATACGGAGGCAGGAGTGCCGAATATGAAAACCGTGAAAAGAGACGATAAACGTGATTAATGTCGGAATTATCGGGTGTGGCGATGTTGCCACCCACTCATACTTGCCTGGGCTCCAGGCACTCAAGGACCGTGCGGAGGTCGTTGCGGTTTTCGATATCGCGCAAGACCGTGTGGATAACGCGCACGAGTTTCACCCGGCAGCGAGGGGGTATACCGAATATGACGCGTTCCTCGCTCATGACGATGAGCGCATGGACCTGGTGTTTAACCTCACACCAGCACCGCTGCATCACGAAATCACAGCAAAAGCGCTGCAGGCTGGCTACAGCGTGTACTCGGAGAAG
The DNA here is from genome assembly GCA_964526965.1 of uncultured Sphaerobacteraceae bacterium. Classification (GTDB taxonomy): domain Bacteria; phylum Chloroflexota; class Chloroflexia; order Thermomicrobiales; family UBA6265; genus UBA6265. Next base: position 10,603 of record CAZGML010000046.1, read on the forward strand.
CCCATCGCCTCCACGCTCGGTGAAGCCCGGGAACTCGTGAAACTGGCGGATAGCGCCGGTCTCCAGTTCTTCTGTGCTCCTGCCATGATGGTGACGGCTCGTATGATGTGGCTGAAGGAGTTCATCGGCTCTGGTGCCATTGGTACGCCGCACTTTATCAAGAGCCATCACGGTGGTATGGGGCCAGCCAGTTGGCGCAGCTACTCTGGCGATCCCCGTGTTTTCTACACGCCAAAGGTCGGGCCGCTCATCGACCTCGGTGTCTACCAGCTCCATGCCATGACCGGTCTCTTTGGCCCTGCGCGCCGGGTGAGCGCTGTGGGTGGCGTGATGAATAAAACCCGCAAGCTGCTGCAACCGGATTGGTTTGGCGATGAGATTTCGGTCGAGGCGCCGGATCTCTACAGCATCAATCTCGAGTTCGATAACAACCGCTATGCCAACCTGTTCAACACCTTCGCCATGCCCGCAACAAAATCATCCATGTTCGAGATGTACGGGTCGATGGGCGCCGTCGTGATTGGTGCTCACCAGTGGTACAACGGCAACGGTACGACTGATATCTACGTGCGGGATGAATCCGAGAGTGGCGAGGCCGAGGGATGGAACAACGACTCGCCGGTGCCAAACCCGATTGAAACAGATGGCATCCTCGAGAGTGGCATTCTCCACGCGCTCGATGTTTTGGAAAACGGCACAGATAACCAGCTCACGGCAGCGCATGCCGAGCACGTGCTGGAAATTATGCTCGCGGCAGGGGAGTCGCTGGATTCCGGTGACTTTATCGACATTAAGTCCACCTTCTAGGTGGCTCAACACGTAGGGAGGGCTCACATGAAACCAGAACAGCTAAGTGTGCAGATGTACACGCTCCGGTCAATCACCGAGAACGATTTCGAGGCCGCACTTCGGGCGGTGGCGGAAATCGGCTACAAAAACGTCGAGCTTGCCGGCCTGCAAGGGCTTTCCGCCACTGACTTCAAGACCTTGCTAGACACGTATGGCCTCAAGGCTCCCAGCGCCCACGTGCCGTACCAGGCGTTCGAAGAAGACGCCCAGGCCGTTGCAGACGAATACAAGCAGATCGACTGCGACTGGGTGATTGTACCGGCGCCGCCGCTGGATCGATTGCTGCAATCAGGCGAATCCGGCTGGAATACGCTCGGAAACCTCTCGGCACACGAACTGAGCACACTGAGTGGCGAAGAGTTGGCTGAGAAATATCCCCTGAACGATGATGCCCTTAAGGAGTTTACCGATAACCTCTCCGCCTGGGCGAAGGTCATCAGCGATGCCGGTATGAAGTTCGGCTATCATAATCACCATTTCGAATATCTGTTCCACAAGTCCGACGGAACCAGCATGTATGATTACATGCTCGCGAACTCGCCGATCATCTTCGAGATCGATGCGTTCTGGGCAGAGGTCGGTGGCAGAGATGCCGCCGAAGTCATTAATGCCAATCCGGATCGGGCAGCACTCGTTCACCTGAAGGACGCCGCCGAGCGTACTCCCGGCAAGGATGTCGCCTTTGGTGAAGGCATTCTGGATTGGGACAGTATCATCACCGCCGCTGACGCTGCCGGCTGTGAGTACTACGTTGTCGAGCTCGATAACCCGAACGAGGCTGATCCGGTCGGAGATGTGCGCACGTCGTATGAGAACGCGATGGCGCGCATGGCGTAGTTAGATACGGCTACAGGCGTGGTTGAACTGCGCTGTACATCCGGTTTGTCAGGAAGTTTGAAGGAGTGGCATTTGCCACTCCTTCTTTTTGCTTGCGATCTGTTTAGGGGACAGAGGCGAAGGCTAATGGCCGACCCCCTGATAGCGATCAAGCGCTTTCCCCCAAAGCCAACTCGTGATGATTACCACCCAGGCCGTTGCAACTGGAGTCGCGAATCCTAACCATTTCCAACTCGAATCGCGGTCCAGCAGCACCAGGGCGGGGAAGTAGGAAATGAACGCGTAGGGAACCACAATGATCACAAACCCGCGAATGATGTTGTTATAGATATCCAGCGGAAACTTCGCGAAATCGATCATCATCGCCATCATCGTTGGCAGTGCGCTCTGGGCACTGGGTTCCCAGAATCCGGTCATGTTGAACACGAAATTCAACGCGCCAATCATGATCGCACTGCTGACCACGATAACGGCAAGGTAGGGGAGCGACCACCACTGCAGGCTTGCCTCGCTTCGGCTTAGTCCGATCGTAATCATGATCACGCCGAGAATCACCTGCCCCAACCCATGGATGCTGACGATAGCCGTGGCGCTCTGGAGGGCTGGTGAAACCGGCCTCACCAGTACGCGGTCGAACTCCCCGGAGTTCACTTTGCCCCGCAGCGTCCAAGGTCCATCGCAAAAGAGCTCGGTGAGTCCTTTTGGCAACATCGCCAGGCCGTACATTAAGGCGATATTCCATACGCTCCATCCCGCTATTGCCGGAATTTGGCTGAACAATGCGGTGATAAACACCAGGCCAGAGGCTTGCATCAGCATGGCCCCGACGATGCCGATCCAAAAATCGGCAGCATATTCTACGGTGCTACGTAGTTGCATAAACTGAAGTTTGAAATAGAGCCTCAGGTTCTTGCGAGCTGTTGCTATCGACACATCACCCTCCCTGAATCTCTACGCGATTAAACGCGGCTTTCCAGGCCCAGTTCGCGAAGAACCACAGGGCGACTAACCAACCGCCCGAAAGCGCGAGTAATCCGAGCGCATCCATACCTTCGGCCTTGCCCAGGTAGATCATGAGCGGGGTGCTCACAATGCCGCGCATCGGTGCAACATCCGCAACTATCTGGAGCCAACCGGGCATCATTGCCAGCGGGATAATGGTGCCGGAGAGGATGTTGATGATCGCATCGCGACTCCACGAGATGCCGACGCCGTTGAGTGTCCAGAAGGTGAGCAGGCTCACGCTGAACACGATGAGCGCTTTGGTAAAGAACCCCAAAACCACCGCGATCCCGAAAAGGACCGCGGCTGTAGCATTGGCCGGTGGTTGAATTCCGATAAACACCAGCCCAACCACGAGCGTGAGCCCGAGGCTGAGGATCCCTTCGACCAGTGCTGCGCCGGTGGCAATGCTGACCTGGTTGAGGCAGTAGTTAAGCGGGCGGGTGAGGTCGCGCAAAATCTCACCGGTACGGATCGTGTACATCATGTTTGCACTGATACGCCAACCGATAAGCGCGTTCAGGCCGAAAGCGAGAACAACGTATGTTCGCATTTCCTCCCAGGTAAAACCCTGGATCATTTGGTGTTCGTTGAATGCGGCTCTCCACAGGAAGTAGAGGATAAAGACCCAGATGAATGTGAGCCCGATGTTGGTCAGCGTGGTGATGCGGTAGGTTATGGCTTGCTGAAAGGATGTCAGCGCGATACTGAGGTAACGTGGACGCAGCTCCAGCCGCACCTGGCTACTCATCGGATCGGTCCTGGAAATTCAGCGAGCCCTCATAGAGATTGCGGATGATGCTCTCGGCGCTGGTCTCCTCAATGCTAATATCAGCGATCGGAAGAGCTGTCGCAACATCGCGAATGATCTGGCCAGAGGTTGCCTCACGTGCATCAAACCTGATCGTCAGCGATGTCGGAGCGGTTTGCTCAACCGATGCGTGGTCGTGCCGACTGAGAGCGGAGACCGCCTGTGGTCTGGCGTGGTCTGATTCATGGTCAAGCGTGAGAACAACCTTCTGTTCCCAGCCAAATCGTCGTGTTACTTCGGCAAATGCTCCATCGTAGATAATATTGCCCTGGTCAATCATGATCATGCGCGGGCAAAGCTCCTCGATATCGCCAACATCGTGACTTGTGAGCATCACGGTGAGCCCACGCTCACGATGCATGTACTTTATGAACTCGCGAAACCGCGCCTTCACGCTTACATCGAGACCGATCGTCGGCTCATCGAGATAGAGTACTGGCGGACTATGTATGAGCGATGCGGCCAGATCGCATCGCATGCGTTGGCCGAGGCTGAGCTGTCTCGCAGGTACGGGCAGGAGCGGCCCAAGATCCAGCACTTCTCCCAGCTCGTCAAACGTCTTCTCAAAGTCTCGTGCGGGAATATCGTAGATATCGCCAAGCATGCGCAGGCTCTCGATGACGGGGATATCCCACCACAGCTGTGTGCGCTGACCAAACACTACCCCGATATTGCGGGCGTTTTCCTGCCGTTGTTCGTAGGGATGAATTCCGCAAACGGTCACCTCGCCCGTGGTCGGTACCAGGATGCCGGTGAGGAGTTTCACAGTTGTGCTTTTGCCAGCACCGTTCGGCCCGACATACGCGACGGATTCTCCGGCGTCGATGTTGAAGCTCACATCTTCCACCGCTGTAATATTCTGGAACCGCGGCCGCACAAGATGTTTCATTGCGCCAGCGAATCCGGGCTCCTTGAGTGGCCGCCTGAACGCCTTGCTGAGATTTCGTGCCGTGATCAGTGCGGTCACCTTGAGAATCTCCACAGTAATGCAGTGATAATAGAAGACTTGATCATATCAGACAGTCAGAAACGATTGCCGAAAAGCGACCTGCCGTAGTGATGCCTACGGATGTGATGCACGACACTCTCTGTATAGATTCAGATACTTCTCACCAATCACGTCCCACGAGTACTCTCGCTCGATCTTCGCCCGGGCAGCATTGATACGTTCCAGGCGCTCCGACTCCGACCGGTGAAGTTGGTCAATGAGCACATGCGCCAGATCGTTGACGTTACCCGTTTGGAACAACCGGCCTGATACCCCATCGTCGACCAATGCCTGAAAAGCAGGGCAATCCGAGGCCACCACAGGTACTCCGGTTGCCATTCCCTCGGC
>CAZGML010000047.1:0-4317 GCA_964526965.1 uncultured Sphaerobacteraceae bacterium
CCGTCCTGCGCGGATCGCCCAACGCGATCCGAGCATTGGGCGGGCACATAAACACGAATCCATCACCCAAATTGGTCCCCGCAACCCGCCCCATGTTGTAGGCCCGTCCTGCGCGGATCGCCCAACGCGATCCGAGCATTGGGCGGGCACATAAACACGAATCCATCACCCAAATTGGTCCCCGCAACCCGCCCCATGTTGTAGGCCCGTCCTGCGCGGATCGCCCAACGCGATCCGAGCATTGGGCGGGCACATAAACACAATTGCGGCAGCCGAATTGGTTCCCTCTACCCGCCCGATGCCCGCCACTTCGTGCCGTGCAGGACGGGTCTACCAATGGCGATATTCGGACGCGGTTCCCAAAACCCGCCCGATGCCCGCCACTTCGTGCCGTGCAGGACGGGTCTACCAATGCCGATGTTCGGGCGCGGTTCTCGCAACCCGCCCCATGCCCGCCACTTCGTGCCGTGCAGGACGGATCTACCAATGTCCATGTTCTGACGCAGCAGTCGTAGGCCCGTCCTGCGCGGATCGCCCAACGCGATCCGGGCATCGGGCGGGCACAAAGGCACGGTCCCATCACCCGAATTGGGTCCCGCAACCCGTCCCATGCCCGCCACTCCGTGCCGTGCAGGACGGGTCTACCAATGGCAACAATCTGATGCAACTGTCGTAGGCCCGTCCTGCGCGGATCGCCACACGCGATCCGAGCATTGGGCGGGCACAAAGGCACGGTTCCATCAGCCGAATTGGGTCCCACAACCCGCCCGATGCCCGCCACTTCGTGCCGTGCAGGACGGGTCTACCAAAGGCGATATCCGGACGCGGTTCCCACCGCCCCATGCAGGACGGGTCTACTGCCCAGACGTATACGCCAACTGCCAACTCACGCCATACCGGTCGTTCAACCAGGCGTATCGTTCGGCGAAGCCGTAATCGTCGCGATCTTCCATCATGAAGGTGCCGCCTTCGGAGAGACCCGCCAACACCGCCTCGTACTCCGCCTGATCATGCGTCTCAAAATAGAGCGATGCAGAGGGTGTGAAATCGAACTGGTGCTGGATCGGCGAATCGTTGATCTGCAGGCGCAAACCATCCACGTTCAGCACCGCCATCATCACCAGTGGACCATCCGTATCCACGGCCGGGTTCTCGTCGCTCGCAACGGTTTCGGTCATCTGCTTCACCTGCTCGGGATCGAAGTGCATCACCTCTTCCACCGTCGTGCGTGGAATCACCGATGTATAGAGGTCAATCGCCTGCTGCGCCTTGCCCTGGAACATGAGAAACGTGGTAACTGGCATGGTTGGTTGCGTCCTTCCTGTGTCGCCGATCGGCACAGTGCCGACCTCGCGTCCGGTACCTGAGTGTGCCGAGTATAGCCGACTGATCCCGGCCGGCCTTCATCTTCCACGCGTTCACACCTCAAGAAACACAGAGTCTTGACGCTGACTAAATGTCAATGCTAGAGTGTACGTACACCCCTGATTTCAGAGTGGCTAAAGGTGTCCTGAAGGGGATTGGGACACTGGTTCTGAAATCGCCCGTACATAGAGGAGTCCACCCGTGGGGAACTGTCATCACTCGGAACACGCACGTACACCGCGTTGGTTGGCCAAATCTAAACTCAATCGACGCACCATCCTGCAGGCCAGCGCTGCCTTTGGCGCCGCTGCCGCGTATGCAAACATGCCAGGCCTCGCCCGGCCGGCGGCTACCCAGGGTGTGACCACCAAGGCACAGGAATGGGTTCAGCCGGAGGACGTCGGTGGCGAGGGACAGCTCGGTTTCGAAGCCGATTTCCCCTTCTACGCCATCGCACCCCACTGGCCACAGGAATCGGACGCCAACACCACCATCGAACTCCAAACCAGCCAGGATGGCCTGGTGTGGAGCGCGCCTGCAGTAGTCGGCCCCGCCCATACAGACGCCGGCCCGGCTGATCGCGATAACCGAATTTATGGTCAGTTGGCGTTCACCGAGGAATCCAACTACGTGCAATACCGGGCGCTTGATCCGGATGGTAACGAGCAATCCGTTCCCGGCCTGACCTTCACCTATATCGATGCCACCGGCGGCCCGGGGCTGGATGATATCTCCACCTCGTCCCCTATTCCGTCACTGGACAGGCCACCCATCATCTCCCGCGAGGAATGGGGTGCCAACCTCACCTATGGCGGTGCCGAGCGCGGCGCCAGCGAGTGGATTCCGCACTATCAGGAAGTGGAGCACGTCATCATCCACCACTCGGATACATCCAACTTCCGCGATCCACTCACCGAAATCCGCTCCATTCACTACTACCACGCCATCACCCGCGGCTGGGGTGATATCGGCTACAACTACCTCGTGGATTTCATGGGCAATGTCTATGAAGGCCGTGTCGGTGGAGACAACGTTATCGGCGGCCACGCCTACCAGTACGCGCATGGCAGTAGCGGCATCTGCGTGATGGGCAACTATAGCGTCGAAACAGCCACACCCGAGATGCTGGCCGGCCTCACCTGGATCACCGCCTGGGCGGCACGCTATCTCGATCCGCTCTCCCGCAAGGATTTCCACGAAACCCCCAACCTGCCGGCCATCTGCGGCCACCGCGATGTGAACGACAGCACGTGTCCCGGCGATAGCATGTATGCCGATCTCGATTACATCCGCGAGGCCGTGGCAGAAGTGCACACCGGCACGCGGGAAACGATTCAGGATCCGGACTACAGTCCCGGCGAGGTGGTCGAAGTCACTGTGGACTTCGCCAACCTGCGCTCCATGCCCGGTATATCCGAAGGCATTATCGCCTCACCTGCCTGGGGAACGGTCTTCCAGGTGATCGAAGGTCCAGCCACCGTGGATGAGGAACAGTGGTACCACGTGCGCGGCGAAATCGGTTCTGGCTGGCTGGCACTGAGCACCTTTGGCCCAAGCGATGCGGCAGCCCCACGCGGTCAATTCGCCAACGGCGAGACGCTGTTCGTCCGCGAGGATCTGGTGAATCTCCGCAGCGAGCCAACCCTGCGCAGCACTATCGTCGGGCAAGTCAACTTCATGGACGAGGCCACAATTATCGATGGCCCCATGCCGGCCAACGGCTACACCTGGTATCAGGTGGAATCCGCAGTTGCCACTGGTTGGATCACCGAGCGACACATCGCCCACGAGGAAGATATCGCTCCCCCAGCCCGCCTTGGTGTTGGCGATAACGTGGTCGCCGTCGAGCCGGAGGGTATCGCCTTACGCGTGAATCCGTCGCCCGAGGCATCGCAGGTGGTGGGACTACCCATCGGCACCACCGGATCCATTATCGAAGGTCCGGAAAACGCCCGTGGCTATAATTGGGTGAAGGTGCAAACCCCGCTCGGTACGGGCTGGGGCGCCGAGCAGTACTTCGACGAAGCCGAGATCGAGGATGTCGCATCCGAGGAGTTCGAAGCCGGCACTACTGTGGTTGTCGACACCGACTCCCTCAACCTGCGTGACCAGCCAGACCTGGACGCCAACATCGTCACCACGCTTGGAACAGGTGTTCGCGGCACGGTGCTGCAAGGCCCGGAGACGGCGAACAACTTCACCTGGTATGAGATAGAAACCGATGACGCCGTCGGCTGGAGCGTCGGCTCATTCCTCGCCACTGGCGAGACCGGCTCGCAGGAGCGTGTCTTCACAAACGGCGAGGCCGTGTACGTCAATACCGATGCCGTCAACCTCCGCACCTCCCCTGGCCTTGATGCCGACGTGGTTGTAGTGCTGACCCAACATCAATCGGGCTCGGTGGTGAATGGCCCGGAGCCGGCCGATGGGCACACCTGGTACGAAATCGAATCGGCCGATGGCACTGGTTGGGCGTCGGCACAGTTCTTCGGCAAAGGCACTGCCGATCCCGCCCCGGTCACCCTCTCCATCGGTAGCCTGGTCGTGAGTGCTGACGGCGATGCCGTGAACATTCGCACCGAGCCGGGCGTGGGGAGTCCGGTGGCTGCCCAACTACTGGCAGGCGAAACCGCTGAGGTAGTCGGTGGATCCATCCAGGCCGATGGGTACAACTGGGTGAATGTGCAGCTGGGTGACACCACTGGCTGGGCCGCAAACGCCTACCTCGCCACCGAAGCCGAAGGCGCATTTGCTGCCGGTACCGTGGTGCGGGTGATTGATGGCGAGCTCAACCTGCGCGCCTCAGCCTCGCTTGGGGCGGAAGTGGTGCATGTCATGCCCGACGCCACCTATGCCGAAGTGGTGGATGGCCCAGAGGATGCCGACGGTCACACCTGGTACCGCATCAGCACCTCTCGCTTTGGCACAGGCTGGGCCGTGGCCGCCTTCCTG
>CAZGML010000047.1:4417-15310 GCA_964526965.1 uncultured Sphaerobacteraceae bacterium
TGGCGATAGCCTGTCTGGCACACTCTTTCCCGACCCGCTACACTTGCTGATGATCTGGCACCTGGAGTGCACCGCTGAGCCATGTTGATCGCGGTGCGGCTCGTGCTGACTTGTGAACAATTGGTATTCATACGTAATTGGAAGGCGAAATCGATGAAAGTGGTACTTCGCAAAGATGTAGACAAGCTCGGCGAAGCCGGCAGTGTGCAAGATGTAAGTGGTGGATACGCCCGCAACTTCCTCATCCCCAAGGGACTGGCAGTGTACGCAACCGAGGGCGAACTCAAGATGGCTGCCCACAATCAGGCAGTGAAGGATCGCAAGATCGAGCGGCAGGAGCAGCAGCTGCAATCCCTCGCCGACAAGATCGAAGGCCTCAACCTCACGTTCGAAACCCGCGCCAGCGAGAGCGGCCAGCTCTTCGGCTCCATCGGTTCGGCTGATATCGCCGCGCAGATCACCGAGAAGATCGGCGAAGAGATCGACCGCCGCAAGGTGGAACTGAGCGATCCCATCCGCACCCTGGGCGAGCACAGCGTCTCCGTCCACCTGGTCGGCAAGCTCCGCTCCACCGTCAATGTGACGATCAAGGGCGAGTTCGTTGAGGAAGAATCCTCCGAAGGCGAAAGCGAATCGGAAGAGAAGGCCGAATCCGAAAGCACCGAATCGCAGGAAGCTCCGGCTCAGGAAGAAGCATCGGCCGAGTAGGTTCACGCTCGAACGGAATACCTCCCAGGCCGGGCCGGGTGCACGCAGGTAATGTGTGCCCCGGCCTCATTTCCGCTACCCTATCACCTACAATAGATGTAAACATTTCGACCTAGATTCGAGGTTCCCCGCAACATGGAAACAGCCCTGGACCGGCTTCCACCACACAACTACGAGGCAGAGCAATCCGTATTGGGCAGCATGCTGCTCGATCGTGACGCCGTGATCAAAATCGCCGCTAACCTCAAACCCGAGCACTTCTACTCCACGGCGAACGGTCAGATCTACCAGGCCATTCTCGATCTCTACAACCGCCGTGAGCCGCCCGATCTGATCACGGTCTCCAACGAACTCGCAAACCGCGAACAGCTGGAAGACGTGGGCGGAGACGCCTACCTGGCCTCGCTGATGAACGGCGTCTTCACCTCGGTGCATATCGAGTACTACGCCAACATCGTTGAAGCAGAGGCCACCCGCCGCCGCCTCATCGATGCCGGCACCAAAATTGTGGGCATCGGCTACCAGAACGAGCTCGAGGTTAAGGACGCAATCGACCTCGCCGAGAGCGAGATCCATGGTGTCTCTGGCGAGAAATCCACGCGCGATTTCCGCCACATGTCCGATGTGCTGGGTGACCTCTTCGACTTCCTCCTCGCTGAGGATCGATCCGAATCGTTCGGCGTGCCCAGTGGCTATCAGGACCTGGACGAACTCACCGGTGGGTTCCAGCGCAGCGACCTCATCATTCTCGCTGCTCGCCCAAGTATGGGTAAAACCGGTCTCGCACTTGGCATCGCCTACGGCGCGGCCCTGCAAAACCGCAAAAAGGTGGGCATCTTCAGCCTGGAGATGTCTGCAGAACAGTTGGTGACACGCCTGCTTTCCACGGAAACCGGCATCGATTCGCACGATCTTCGCCTGCGCCGCTTCCCGTCGTCCAAGCTACCCAACCTCTCCAATGCTTTTGGACGTCTCTCCGAGGCGCCGATCTACATCGACGACGGATCGGGCTCCACGGTCATGGATATCCGCTCCAAGGCCCGGCGACTCCAGGCCGAACAGGGGCTGGACATGATCATCGTCGACTACCTGCAGCTTATGCAGGGTCGCCGCCAGGATTCCCGTGTCAACGAGATCTCGGAGATCTCCCGTGGACTCAAGGGCCTTGCCCGCGAGCTGGACATCCCGGTCATCGCGCTCTCGCAGCTCTCACGTGCTGTGGAACAGCGGGCCGACCATCGCCCCATGCTGAGCGACCTGCGTGAATCCGGTGCTATCGAGCAGGACGCCGACATCGTCATGTTCATTTACCGCGAGGATCGCTACACCGAAACGCCGGAGGAGCCAAACGTCGCCGAGATCATCGTTGCCAAGCACAGGAACGGTCCGGTCAAAACCATCAAACTGCACTTCGAGCCACGCTTTGCCAAGTTCTCCGACTGGAGCACCTTCACTATTGGTGATTCCTGATGCCGACGAGTTCGGTTGCGATTCCGCTCGCCTTCTTGCGAGACGTGGTTCCTACAATTACGCATACAGACGAACTGCATGTCTCCCTCACCATCTTTCGCCTGCTGGCGGAATCCGGCAGTGAGGAGACACCGATTGCGGAATCATCCGTGATGGACGATGAGGCGCTGCGCAAAACGCTGCGAATCTCTGGCTCGATCACAACGCTCGATACCCGCATTTTCGATGCGCTGGAGCTCGCAGTTGGCCGCAGCACATTCCTGCGCTTTGTGGCAGTACAGGGCTCCCGGGAGACCGCCTGGTACTTCGCCAACACACCGGTAACCCGAGCACTGGTTACCGCCATGCAGGAGGGCCGTGTGCCACCACCACGCGTGGTGTGGGATGGCAGCGCGGCCCCACAGATCGCCGTCGATCCGCCAAACGTCTTTCGGCTGTACGAACAGAACATCGGCCCACTGACACCGATCATTGCCGATCAGCTCACAACCGCCGCAAGCGACTACCCCGCCACCTGGATAGAAGACGCAATTAGCGAGGCGGTATCCTATAACAAACGCAACTGGCGCTATATTCTTCGCATTCTGGAAAACTGGCGCCAGTCTGGCAGGCCCGAACAGTCCTGACCCGCAGAACAGGTAAACGTATGAAGAAATTGGATGAATTGCTAAAAAACCACCCCGCCTATGTACCATCTGGCGAGGCTGTTGAAATCACCGAACCCGAACCGGTCAATTGTGAGAAGTGCCAGGATCGCGGATTCCTGCGCTATGACGTACCCGTCGACCATCCGTCGTTCGGGCAGGTCTATCAATGCGATTGCCGCTTACGCGATATCGCGCACGATCGCCTGGAGAAACTCCGCAAGCTCAGTAATCTCAACGCCTTCAGTGAATCGTCGTTCGACGATTTCGATCCCGGCGTATCTGGCACTCAGCAGGCGTTTGAGGAGGCACTGAACTTCGCCGCCGATCCCACCCAGCGCTGGCTGGTGTTGAGCGGTCCGGTTGGTGTCGGCAAGACCCACCTCGCCGTTGCCATCGCCCAGTACGCTATCGAGCAGAACTCTATGGCCGCCTACTTCGCCGCCGTGCCCGACCTGATGGATCACTTGCGCTCGTCGTTCGCACCAGCATCGGAAGAAGGCTACGACGAACGCTTCGAGGAAATCCGCACGGCCCAACTGCTGGTGCTGGACGATCTGGGCACCGAGAACGCCACTCCCTGGGCGCAGGAGAAGCTCTACCAGATCATCAACCATCGCTATGTTGAGCGCCTGCCGACGGTGATCACGACAAATGTCGAGATGCGCAAGATCGATGACCGCATCTCCTCGCGGATGCTTGATCATCGCCTCGCAACGGTGGTGGAGATAGACGCGCAAGATTACCGCCGCCCCGGTGAAGCGCGCGGTGTTCGCCGCGGAGCAGGCGGAAGACGCCGCTAAATCAGTCTATCCGGGCTAGCATTCCCGTGTAGAATAGAAGTCATACGAAAAGTGACGATGTGCGAATGTGTCCTCGTTGGGCTGAGCACGAGCTTCACTCATTGTGCGTCGTCAGATGCTGCGATATACCGCATGCCAGGAGAACCCACCATCACCGGCGCCCGCCTTGCCTCACCACTTCCAGAGTTGTCGCTATGCTGAACATCAGCTGGATCCTGGAACGACTCTTCGACGTCCGCACCATTGTGGACATCCTGGTTGTCACAGCACTTTTCTACTGGGTGCTGTGGGTGGCCCAGGGTACGCGCGCGCTCAGCGTTATCCGCGGTATCGTCTTCCTCTTCCTGGTGCTCTATCTCACCGGGGAGATCCTCGACCTTCGGACACTCAACACGATTTTGGCCACGATCTGGCCCGCCCTGATCATTGCCATTCCGGTGATTTTCCAACAGGAACTGCGCCGTGCCTTCGAGCAACTCGGCCATGCCGGGTCGTGGCTGAAAAGCCCATTCCCAAACCAGGATGAGAGCGCCAGCGAGTTCATGATCGACGAGGTCGTCCGCGCCTCTTACCAGCTCTCCCGCCTGCGCTACGGCTCGCTGATCATTTTGGAGCGTGAAACCAACCTGCAAGACTTTGTCGACCGTGGTGTGACCATCAACGCCGATATCAGCCGCCAGTTGCTCATCAACATTTTCTTCCCGAACTCGCCACTGCACGATGCTGCTGTGGTGATCGGATCGAACCGGATTCTTGCTGCCAGCGTCGTATTGCCACTTACCGACAATATATCGGCCAGCAGCAGCCTGGGAACCCGCCACCGCGCCGGTGTGGGCGTCAGTGAGGAAAGTGACGCGATAGCGGTCATCGTCTCGGAGGAGACGGGCCAGATGTCCGTCGCCCACTCCGGTCGACTCATCCGCAACCTCGATCAGGATCGCCTGCGCCGAGTGTTACGCACCCTGCTGCGCATCGATCGCCCCGGCGCTGAAGACCAGCCGCGCGGACCAATTGATCGAATCCGGCGCTGGATCTCAGATCGGCAGCCAGAAGTCTCGTCGCCACGAGGACAGCGACGTCGTGAATCGACACCAACGGCATGAGAGACACCTCCCCGGCACCAGCACACGTTGTTGATAGCCTTGGCTCGCGCCTGGGTCGCTCTCACCTGCTCCGGCTCCTCACGGCCTTTGTCCTCGCACTCCTGACCTGGGGCTGGGTGATGCAGGCAACCGACCCGATCCGCACTGACAACTACACCGAGGTGGAGGTCACCCAACCAGACCTCGACAACGACCTGGTGATGGTGACAAACCTGCCCCGCGCCTCAATCACCGTGGAGGGGCCGGAATCAGAGGTGGAAAAGATCAATCGCGCATCGCTAAGCCTGCACCTGGACACCTCCGAAGTCACCGAGCCTGGCGAGTACCGACTGCCTGTGATCGTGGAAACGCCTGATACATCAAGCAGGATCACCGTCGATCCACGCACGATTTCCGTGCAGATCGACCAGGCAACCACACAAGTGATTCCGATTGAAATCGAGGAAACGGCCAGCGAGGATTCCACCCGCGAGGTGAACGACATCTCCACAGACGTCTCGCAGGTCACCATATCGGGGCCCAGCTCGGCGGTGGATCGTGTTGAATCCGTGCTGCTGCCTGTCACGATCGATACGCAGGTCGGCACTTTCTCGCAGTACTACACGCCATATGCAGTGGATGAGAACGGCCAGCGCGTGAGCGAGGTCTCCGTGCTGCCCGGTCAGATCCTCACCCGTGTTGAGCTTCAATCGCGAGGCGAACTGGTGACGGTGATCGCCGATATTCAGGGCCAGCCAGCGGATGGGTACTCCATCCAACAGCGCACCGTCATTCCATCGACCATCCTGGTCGAAGGCCCGGAAGACGCGCTGGACGACCTGCTCTTCGTCAACACAGAGCCGGTTGATATCAGCGGTGCCTCGCAATCCGTCAGCAGTCGTGTCGGCCTCACAGGCCTGCCTGAAGATGTCACTGTGGTCGAACCCCTGAGCGGCCAGGTAGAAGTGCGCGTGGCGATTCAGGACACGTCTGCCAGCACGCAAACGATCACCAACCTGCCGTTGAACGTGCTCAACGTGCCCGATGGCTATACGGCCACGGTCATGCCGGAATCCATCGATATCTCGGTACAGGGGTCAACCTCGAACATCGCCAGTATGACGCCAGATGACATCACCGTGGTGGTGGATGTGAACAACCTGGAGGCAGGCGAGCACACGCTGACTCCAGTGGTCGCGTTGCCGCACAATGGGGTCATGAGTACGGGAACCAATCCGGAGACCGTCACGGTCATCCTGGAGCCGTCAGAAAGCACCCCTGAGCCAGAAGGTTCTGCTGTGCCGGCCATCCCCTACCCGGACGTTGTTGCACAGCCACCAGTCCAACGGCTGAGCGCGGTTCGGCACATGCGAAGACCAGCAACCATAACGAAATAGAAATACAAAAGCGCGGGGCATTTCACCCCGCGCTTCATCACTTCTCTTTGTCTACAGGCTACTGTTCCTGGGCCTCTCCGGGTTCACTCCCAGCCTGGTCTTTCTCACCTTCACCCTCACCGATGGTAGATTCCATCTCATGGGCGAGCAGGATGGCCTCTGCTACTTCCTTCATCGATTTGCGAGCATCCATGCTGGTTTTGCGAATGCGGTGGAAAGCCTCGCTCTCTCGCATGCCGTGCACTTCCATCAGCACACCTTTGGCGCGTTCAACCACCTTGCGGGTTTCGAGCGCGTCTTTTAGGCCACCGACTTCGGACTCCAGCGTGCGGAACTCCTCGAAGCGGGCACGGGAGAGCTCGATAACCGGCATCAGCTCTGCCTCGCGGAACGGCTTGACCACGTAGCCAACAACGCCCGCCTCACGCGCGCGCTCGACCAGCACCTGGTCAGAATAGGCCGTCAGGAGGACAACGGGAGCGATCTTCTCTCGTGTGAGCTCTTCAGCAGCGGCGATACCATCCAGGTCTGGCATCTGGATATCCATAATCAACAGATCAGGACGCAAACGCTTGGCCATGTCTACCGCAGTTCGCCCGTCACCAGCTTCGCCAATCACCTCGTAACCGAGATGAGTGAGCATTTCCCGCAGGTCGAGACGAATCAGCGACTCATCATCCGCAATAATGATTCGCCACTTTGCCGTGGTTTCGTGAGCACCAGTCATTGTGCGCCGCACCTTCCAACCTGGGCTCAGCGACGAGCCACCAGGTCTAGCTGAATGTAAACAGACCTTCCTCCGGTAAAAAAACCGGCATGGAGGCACACTTGCCGTCTCATGCCGGGAGGAACTGGTCGGGGCGAGAGGATTCGAACCTCCGACCTCCGGTACCCCATACCGGTGCGCTACCAAGCTGCGCCACGCCCCGTCATTGCACTTCTGCCGTCCAAAGTATATAGCACCCCCGGTACCCATACAATTTGGACTGACTGATTGGAGGCGGCCTGTATACCGCCTCCAATAGCCGAAACTACTTGACGTCTGCCTTGCCGCCGGCCTCTTCGATCTTGGCCTTGGCTTCGTTGGCTTCGTCCTGGTCGACGCCTTCCTTGATCGCCTTCGGCGCGGAGTCAACCATGTCCTTGGCTTCCTTCAGGCCGAGACCGGTGATCTCGCGGACAGCCTTAATAACCTGGATCTTGTTGCCGCCGACATCGGTGAGAACAACGTCGAATTCGCTCTTCTCTTCCTCTTCAGCGCCACCACCGCCACCGGCTGGAGCAGCACCACCAGCAACTGCCACGGGGGCAGCGGCGGATACGTCCCACTTCTCTTCCAGCGCCTTCACGAGCTCGTTGAGCTCAAGCACGGTCATACCTTCAAGTGTTTCAATGATCTTTTCCTGATCGGCCATTTCTCAGTTCTCCTGTGTGCGGGCTTTAGATTCCCGCGAATGTACATGCTCTACTACGATACGAATGCGAGTGGCCTAATCGGCCGCGGACTCGCCTTCTCCCAGGGATTCCGCGCGTGCGTTGACCAGGTAGGCCATCGAACGGCTGGGACCACCGAGAACACCAACTGCGCGCGTCATTGGGCTTGCAAGCATGCCCACGAGCTTGCCGAGAAGCTCCTCACGCGGCGGCAGGCTGGAAATCACCTCAACATCTGCGGATGTCATGACCTCGTTGTTCATTGAACCGGCCTTGACTTCCAGAACGCGAGATGACTTGGCGAAATCCGAAACCGCCTTCGCGGTGCCGGCGATATCGCCCATTGCGAACACAACTGCTGTTGGTCCCTCGAGGTATCCCTCAAGACCTGTCACACCAGCTCGCTCTGCGGCAATACGCATGAGCGTGTTCTTTGAAACGCGGAACTCGCCTTCGCTATCGCGCAGCTTGCCGCGGAATTCCTGCATTTGCGCCACCGAGAGTCCGCGATAGTCGGTGAGAATCACCATGTTCGCGCTCTCAAAGCGTTCCTGCAGAAGATCGATTTCAGCACTTTTCTTGGGTGTTGGCACTCCGTTCACCTCCTTCCTGTAAAGATGTATGCGGCGTTTGTAACGCCCGTATTCCCTACAAGAAAATGCGCCCTGGGCAGAAAGCAGCCCAGGGCGCACATCGGTTCGATGGTACGGACTCCTGAGCCTCGGTCGGATGATTAAGTGGATTGCTCCACGCCGACGGTCTTCGGCCAGTACGATTTTCTCTTCGGTACTAGTTCGCGCTCGCTGCCTTGGCAAACGAGTCGTTCACGTCCAGGTGGATACCAGGACCCATAGTGGACGCGATTGCCAGTGTACGACAATAATCGCCCTTCAGTCCACTTGGCTGCACGCTCTTGAGCGCATCCACCACAGCGAGGATGTTCTCCTCGATCTGCTTTTCTGTGAAGCTCTTGCGACCAATGGTGACGTGAACGTTTGCGGTGCGGTCGTTGCGGAACTCCACACGGCCACCCTTCAGTTCACGGATCACGCCAGCGAGGTCATCGAGCTCGCGCACCACGGTGCCAGAGCGCGGATTCGGCATGAGGCCGCGGCGTCCAAGCACACGACCAAGGCCACCGACCTTGCTCATCTGGTCTGCCATGGCGACGGTGGCGTCGAATTCAAGCCAGCCGTCGTTGATCTTCTCGACCAATTCGTCGGAACCAACATGGTCGGCACCGGCGTCGCGGGCAACACCCTCTGCTTCACCTTCGGCGAACACGAGCACGCGTACCTGCTTGCCCGACCCGTGGGGGAGAACCACGGATGATCGGACTGCCTGATCCGCCTGGCGCGGATCGATTCCCAGGCGGGCGTGAAGTTCGATCGATTCATCGAAATTCGCGTATGCCGCCTGCTTTACCAGCTCTGCCGCTTCCTCGACCGTGTACTGCCGATCGCGGTCAACGAGCTTGGCTGCTTCAATAGCCTTCTTACCCATATATAACCTCCTGTGGTTCGTGCGAAGGTTCTACCCTTCTCCCACTCGTGATTTCCCAATTACTTGGTTACTTCAATTCCCATGCTGCGGGCTGTGCCCTCAACCTGCTTCATTGCGCCTTCGACGTCGATGGCGTTGAGGTCTTTCATCTTGAGCTCGGCGATTTCTTTCACCTGGTCAGATGTCACCTTGCCAACAAAGGCGTTCGGATCGCCGGACCCCTTCTCAATACCAGCTGCCTTGCGCAGAAGGTCTGCGGCCGGCGGCGTTTTGGTAATGAAGGTGAACGAGCGGTCTTCATACACAGTGATGACGACCGGAATAACCTGGCCAGCCATATCCTGTGTGCGTTCGTTGTATTCCTTAACGAACTGCATCAATGGAACACCGTGCTGACCCAGTGCCGGACCAACCGGCGGTGCCGGGGTTGCCTTACCCGCGGGCAGCTGCAGCTTTACATAGCCGCGAATCTTCTTAGCCAAAGAATTATCCTTTCTGGCTTACGTACACGTTCCCGCCCCTGACATTACAGGTTGAACTGGCGGTTCTGATTCTCCCGAAACAGACTAATTGACTTCGCGTTCCGCCTGGAGGAAATCGAGTTCCACCGGCGTTTCGCGCCCGAAGAAGGATACCAGAACTTTGATCTTGCCCTTCTCGTGGTTGACTTCGTCCACTTCGCCGGTGAAATCGGCAAATGGACCTTCGATGATGCGCACACGATCGCCCATCTGGAACGATACGGTGACCTTGGGTGCTTCCTGCTCGATCTCTTCCATCAAGGTGGTGGCGATATCGCCGAGGAGCGGAAGCGGCTTGTTATCCTGACTGACGAATCCGGTTACACCAGGGGTGTTGCGAAGCTGATACCAGGTGTCCTCGTCCATCTCCATGCGCACAAGCACATATCCCGGAAAGACCTTGCGCTGCACGGTCTTGCGGATTCCATCCTTAAATTCGACTTCTTCCTGAGTAGGAACCACAACCTCAAACACACGGTCGCCCATATCGAGGGCGTCTACGCGGCTTTCGATCGTCTTCTTAACCTTGTTCTCGTAGCCAGAGTACGTGTGCAACACATACCACTGACCCTCTACAGGTTGTTCTTCGGTTCCAGCGTCTTCAGCTCGCCTTGCTGCGAGCCGTTCACGCAAGGACTGTCGTTCCATCAGGAGCCTCCTGGTAACGTGAAAAATGCGGTGTTGAAGGGTTAAGTGACGCGCTCAAAGACCTGAAGCAGCACCCAGTCAATACCGCCAAGGAGCGAACCCATTATGACAGACAGCGCGATCACAAGTAATGTCAGGTTTCGAGTCTGTTCCCGATCTGGCCAAACGACCTTTCGGATCTCAGACATTGTGTCTTCATAGAATTTGCGAGCGCCCGAGAACCGCTCCGTGTCGGTGACCTTGGCGAAGCCCTTCTTCTCACTTTGGGCCTTCGCGGCCTTGCGCTCTTCTCGCCGCTTGATATGACGATCGACCGGTTCTTCGGTCGATGTTGTTGCTTCCGAAACGGAATCCTGCGCCTGGGTTTGCGTGTTCTGGGTTGAAACAGCAGCGTTGGCTCTTTGGCCACGCTTGCGGCGGCGCCGCTTGGCGGCAGAAGATCGTCGCTTGGGAACGGTGGTTTCTTCGCTGCTCAATGTACGTTTCCCCTGGTTGCCTTCGTGCGGTACGCACTACCTGGGCGCCGCATTTTATCGAAGTACTGTTAATCACACCATTATGGGGCGTGCCTTGTGGCTCCGCCCCATTTCCACTCGGTATTGAACCGGGCAGGGCCGGCAGGAATCGAACCCGCAACCTACGGTTTTGGAGACCGTTGCTCTACCTAATTGAGCTACGACCCT
>CAZGML010000048.1:0-14545 GCA_964526965.1 uncultured Sphaerobacteraceae bacterium
ACCCGCAACCTACGGTTTTGGAGACCGTTGCTCTACCTAATTGAGCTACGACCCTTCGACCGCGTTACCGCGGTACTGGTTTATCGCGTTTCGCGATGAAGCTGATGCGTTCGGCATCGAGGGCAGAACTTCTGAAGTTCCAGACGCCCCGGATCATTACGCCGATTCTTTTCAGTCGTGTAATTTCGGTCACGGCATTCCGTGCACTCCATCGTCACAACTGGCCGATCAGCCTTCCCTTTCTTGGCCATTGTACTACATCCTGGCCCTGCGAATCATCCTGACCCGCGGGGCGTGAATCGGGCGGAGTGAGTGGTTGTTCTCACTCCGCCGATGGTATCTACTCAACAATCTCGGTGACGGAGCCGGCACCAACCGTGCGACCACCTTCGCGAATGGCGAACCGCAGGCCCTGCTCAATCGCAACCGGGGTGATCAGCTCAACACCCATCTGGATGTTGTCGCCCGGCATCACCATCTCCACACCTTCCGGCAACTGAATGATGCCCGTGACGTCCGTGGTGCGAATGTAGAACTGCGGGCGGTACCCCGGGAAGAATGGCGTGTGACGACCACCCTCCTCCTTGCTCAGCACGTACACCTCGGCATTGAACTTCGTGTGCGGAGTGATGCTGCCCACCGCCGCCAATACCTGGCCACGCTGCACTTCATCACGCTCAACACCTCGCAGCAGGCAGCCAACGTTGTCGCCCGCCTCACCACGATCCAGGCTCTTCTGGAACATCTCCACACCGGTCACCACGACCTTGCGGCGCTCTCCAAAGCCTACGATCTCGATCTCGTCGCCCGTGGCAACTACACCACGCTCAACACGACCGGTCACCACCGTACCGCGACCCTTAATGCCGAAGACGTCTTCCACCGGCATCAGGAACGGCTGGTCAATCGCGCGCTCCGGCGTCGGAATGTAATCATCCACCGCCTGCATCAGCTCGAGAATCGGCGCGTACTCCGGTGCATCGTGATCATCCGACGCGCTCTCCAGCGCCGCCAGGGCACTGCCACGCACGAACGGGATCTCATCGCCCGGGAAGTCGTTCTCGTTCAACAGCTCCCGAACTTCCAGCTCCACCAGCTCCAGCAGCTCCTCATCGTCCATCATGTCGACCTTGTTCAGGAAGACCACCATGGCCGGAACCTGCACCTGGTGCGCAAGCAGGATGTGCTCACGGGTCTGCGGCATCGGACCGTCGGGCGCCGACACCACCAGAATCGCACCGTCCATCTGGGCGGCACCAGTGATCATGTTCTTGATGTAGTCCGCGTGGCCCGGGCAGTCCACGTGGGCGTAGTGACGATTGTCGGTCTCGTACTCGATGTGCGAGGTCGCAATCGTAATCCCGCGCTCACGCTCTTCCGGCGCATTGTCGATGCTGGCGAAGTCGCGCGCAGATGCGCCACCCTTCAATGCCAGGACCTTCGAAATCGCCGCGGTCGTGCTCGTCTTGCCATGGTCCACGTGACCAATGGTGCCCACGTTCACGTGCGGCTTGCTGCGATCAAACTTTGCCTTACCCATTGTGTTTACGTCCTCCTTGACGCGTGCGACTTTGGCACGAAACGAAGAGGCCCCTTGGGGAGCCCCTCCGAAGCGTTGAACAAGCTGGAGCCCACATCCGGACTTGAACCGGAGACCTCGTCCTTACCAAGGACGCGCTCTACCACTGAGCTATGTGGGCCCGAAACAACGCCGCCACGCGGCTGCTTGTTCGGTGGGCAGGGAGGGATTCGAACCCCCGAAGCTCTCGCACCTGGTTTACAGCCAGGCCCTTTTAACCACTCAGGCACCTACCCAAAGTCTATGCCTCTCCCTTAAAGGAAGAGGTCTGGAGCCGGCGATGGGATTCGAACCCGCAACCTGCTGTTTACAAAACAGCTGCTCTGCCGTTGAGCTACGCCGGCAAGTGCGCCATCACGATGGCCGCATGAGAGTATAGGGAGAGAATCATTTCGGTGTCAAGGATAATCCGGGCACCGAAGCACTCTGCCCACAACATCATTCCCAAGTATACGTTAACGACCTAATTGGTTGCTAATGCTACTCGCAATTTTCACGGCAAAAGAGAGGCGGGCTATTTCCCGCCTCTCCTCCAGGTCTCCCGCGGTTAGCCCTGCGGTGCACATTGCCTGGATTGTGCCTGAACCTTTGCTGAGTTGTTCCGGCCTTGCTGTTGTGGCGACGTGCGACGCCGAAACAGACAAGCGACCCGGTGAAGGAATCTCCTCAAAAGCGGCGCAGAATCGAGGGAATCCCACATTTCGTGTTTCCAGAGATCGTCTGCGTCCACGTTCGGAATCTGGTGCTTACGAACTTCTCGGGCCATTTCCTGGCTGGCGAGGTTTGAAATCAGAAAATCGTGCATCATCACATGACTCTTTCCGTATGTATCTCACGCATCGTGTGGGTAGTTATGATGTGGCAGTCATCCATACCCGATCGTTGTGCATCTCATGGCTTCTCTTTCGATACCGTTCTTGCCTGTTTGTCCGGACCGGTCGGGATGCAGATCAACCTGGGTTTGCATCTGCTACGATGGTAGGCAGTAATGAGCCAAAACCCATTGAATATTTCTCCGGATGGCTGGGATATTTCTCCGCGATTCGACCTCGAGGACAAGCTGATGGAATCCAGTCCACGCACACAATTCCTCCAGAATGAGCTCACAGCAGCCATAGCCACTTTGGCTCCCGAAGATGGCGACTTCATGGTGATGGAGGATGTGCGGGTATTCCGAAGATCTTCACCGACTCCGCTGCATTTCGGTGAATCCAGCGTGAGCTACTGCGCCATCGCACAGGGGGCGAAGCAGGTTGAGTTCGGAGAGCTCAGTTACGTCTATGGGCGAGAGGATACCCTGATAACGTCCATCGAAATGCCGATGGTGAGTCGGGTGGTAGAGGCGTCGGTGGATCATCCATACCTGAGCATGACGCTGGACCTTACCCCAGACCTCGTGCGAACAGTGCTGATGGCCTCATTGCCAGAGCATCTCAATGGAGATGTGGATCTCTGTGCCCACAAAGTGAAACCAATGGAAATCGGGCTCCTGGATGCCACTGTGCGCCTGATGCAATCCATCAACAAGCCAAATGAGGCCGACTTCCTTGTCCCAATGATCAAGCGGGAAATCGTCTTCCGTTTGCTGATGACGGATCACGCAGGACGCTTGCAGCAAATAGCCGGGATGAGCGCTGTCTCGAATCAAATCAGGATGGCAATCGAGCACATGCGGCGTGAGTTCGCCGAGCCTTTGCGTGTCGCCGATATCGCCAACAGAGTCGGCATGAGTGTCTCCAGCTTTCACGAGCATTTCAAACGCGTCACCAGCATGACCCCACTCCTGTATCAGAAGCAATTGCGGTTGCGGGAGGCGCGGCATTTGATGCTAACTACAGGCATGCACGCGGCAGAAGCCGGGTTTACTGTGGGCTACACCGATGCCTCCCACTTCAACCGCGATTACAAGCGGCAGTTTGGTCTACCGCCCAGGCGGGATGCGGAATCGCTCCGGGAATTGAGCTCGCCCGTCGCCCAGGATTAATCTCAATGACGATTGTGTTAATAACTGGTATGTCTGGCACCGGAAAATCAACTGCTATATCTATTCTGGGTGAACGGGGGTATTCAGTTGTTGAAACCGACGAACCCGGATGGTGTGTACCCGAAGATGGCGACTGGTCCACCGCTGACAACGAATGGATTTGGGATGAGCATCGGATCACGAGGCTGCTGGATGATCACGCGTCTACACATCTATTCATCGATGGTTGCCGTTCGAATCAGGGTCGGTTTTATGACCGATTCGATCACGTCGTGGTCTTTACCGCGCCATTGGAAGTGATGCTCGATCGCGTGGCAAATCGCTCCACCAACCCGTTCGGTAGGACTGCCGACGATCAGATGCACATAGCTCAGGACAAATCCGGGTTCGAGCCGATGCTGATTCGTGGAGCCGACCTGGTGATTGATACTTCGAAGATCTCCCCGGATCAGATCGCCGACTGGCTGGAAGCGCTGCTCTAACGCTCCTCTCACGCAGTCGGAGCCTCTACAGCAATTGCATCAGGTGATCGATGGGCTTCTGTCATCTCGTGACCACACGACCGCGAGCGCTGCTCCCACCAGTGCTACTGCACCGATCATGAGGCTGATCCGCATTCCGAATTCGAAACTGCGTGTTTGCGTCACCAGTACACCGAAGACGGCGATCGCCATAGCTGCACAGGCCTGGCGGCACATGTTGAGCAATCCGCTCGCGGTACCAACCACTTCATTCGGCACGCTGTTTACAAGCCACGCGGTGGCCACCGGCATGGCGAGTGCTCCGCCGAGTCCGAGTGGAATAGCCACGACCGCGAGTTGGTAGGTAGATACCGTGGGAGCAAAGACTGCCACAGACGCAAGCCCGATGATCACCAACATCATTCCCAGTACGATGATGCGGCGCAGGCCGAACCGCTCCGCCAGGCGTGCAGCTATTGCGTTGACTCCCATGGAGACAACGGCCATCGGCAGGAAGACCACTCCGGTTTCCAACGCGCTCCTGCCCCGTACATCCTGCAAGAAGAGGCTGAGCAGGAAGATGAGGCCATAAAAGGCGATGACAAACGCCATACCCACGGTGATAGACGCCAGGGCAGAGCGTGAGCGCAGCACGGCCTCCGGGATCAATGGCACATCCACAGTCGCCTGCATGCGCGAGAAAATGGCAAACGCGATAACCGCCACCACGAAGGCAGCAAGCGAGAGCGGATCGGTGAAGCCATCCACCCCGCCACGTATCAGGCCGAACACGAGCCCCAGCATGCCGATACAGACCGTTATCTGGCTCGGCAGGTGGAAGGCCGAAACGGTCGGGCGAGATGGTGGAGCCATGCGCAGGAGCCAGAAGATAACCATGCTAATTGGGAGATACAGCACGAAGATCATGCGCCAACCGGATTCCAGGATAAGGCCGGCGAAGAGTGGTCCGCTGGCGGATGCCCCTGCCCCACCCATTGCCCAGATCGAGATAGCGCGGGCACGTTCTTTCGGCTCGGGGAAGGCGTCTCGTAGCATGGCCATAGAGGATGGCAGCATCATGGCGGCGCTTGTACCGAGTACAAACCGACCTGCTATCAGCACACCGATAGTGGGAGCAAGCACGCATACCGCCGCACCAGACAGAAATCCGATCAGTCCGTACCTGAACGCCCGACTCGCGCCAAGCCGATCCGCCAATACGCCGGCGGGCAGCATAAGCGCCGCGAACATGATGGTGTAGCCGTTAATAACCCACAGCATGCCGCCGACACCGGAGTTCAGATCCTCGCGGATGTGTGGCAGGGCGACGTTCACCATGAACATATCGAGCGTGATGAGGGAGAAGGAAAGCAGGGCCGCGGCCAGTGTCGCACGCGGATTGGTTGCTACTTCCGATTGGATAGAGACTGCGTGCGCCATTCGTTCCCGATCAGATGAACATGCCTCATCGGCATGGCAGGTTGCCAGTAACAGTCATCGTATCGCGAAGTGGCCATTTGAACTACATGTGACCTGGAAAACGCTCGATATCACACGGGAAATGCAGGGCAAGCTGGTGATATGACCTCGGTGATCTAACGATAACGATCAGGAGATGAGGTAACGGAACATGGGGCTCTGCGGATCGAGCGGCTCGGTCTGGATGTTGGACTGCTCCATGCGTTCGCGCAGGCCGGGGTAATCATCCTTGCTGGTGAGCTCAATGCCAACCAGGGCGGGTCCGAGTTCGCGGTTGTTCTTCTTCACATACTCGAAATGCGTAATGTCATCACCCGGTCCAAGCACTTCTTCGAGGAATCGACGCAATGCGCCCGGCTCCTGCGGGAAGCTGATGAGGAAGTAATGTTTGCGTTCTTCGTGAATTAACGCGCGTTCAATCACCTCGGCATAGCGAGATACATCGTTATTTCCACCTGACAGGATGGCGACAACGGTCTGGCCCGGCTCGGGATTCCACTGCCCGAGTACCGAGGTGGCCAATGCACCGGCCGGCTCGGCGATGATGCCATCAACCTGGTAGAGCTCGAGCATCTCGCTACACACACGACCTTCTGCTACGGAATAGAGCTCGGCCGGGTGGGCGGTCATGATAGCGAACGGAGCGTCGCCGGTTTTGCGGACGGCTGCACCATCGACGAATGTATCGATTTCCTCGAGCTCCACCGGCTCACCGGCGGCCAGGGCGGATTGCAGGCAGGTTGCCCCGGCTGGCTCAACACCGATCACCCTGGTCTTCGGGCAGTGCTCGGCGAGCCAGGTTGTGATGCCGGAGATCATGCCACCGCCGCCCACTGGCACGATTACGGCATCTGGTGCCTCACCGAGTTGGTCAACGATCTCGCGAGCCACTGTTCCCTGCCCGGCAATGGTGCGAGGGTGGTCGAAGGCGGGCACCATCACCATGCCGAATTCGTCCGCGGCCTCACGGGCGGATCGGGATGAGTCGTCGTAGGTATCGCCAGTGACCATCAGCTGCACGTACTCGCCACCGAGGGAGAGCATGCGCTCCCGCTTCTGCCTTGGCGTGGTGGTTGGCACGAAGATCATCGCCTGCACACCAAGGCTGGCACAGGCGAGCGCGACTCCCTGACCGTGATTCCCGGCCGAAGCGCAGATCACCCCGGCTTTCCGCTGTTCTGGAGTGAGCTGGGAGATCAGGTTATACGCGCCACGAATCTTGTACGAGCGCACGGGCTGCAGATCCTCCCGCTTGAGAAGGATCTCGGCACCGGTGAGCTCAGATAGACGGTTGGATCGCTGCAGTGGCGTGCGATTGGCAACACCATCCAGCCGTGCGGCGGCAGCGTCGATATCCGCCGCCGTTACTGGCAACTCTGTGGATTTTGATTGGGCAGTTTCGGATGATGTACTCATTTGCAGCGGGATCCCGGTCTACGGACGAACAGTCGAGTACGCAGATCGCCATTGACCGCGTTTGCACAACCCGTAGTGTGCCATTTCAGCGCGAAGTCGTCATGCCTGCTGTGGGAGAAGCGCAGAGACCTTCTCCATCCACTCCATCCAGTTCCATTCGGGCATCGGCGTGAAGATCACACTCTCCGCACCAGCGGCCACCATCCGATCGATTGATGCCTGCCCTTCCTCCACAGAACCGGCTATGGAGAGGTCGTGCACCCACTCATCTGGCATCTTCTGGAAAAGCGCCTCCTCGCCTCCTTCGTCCACCAGCTTTTGCATCTCGTTGGCGTACCGGAGCACGTTGGTGGCGGCGCTTAGCCCTGCCTGGTTTGCGTTGGCAACCACGCGTCGCATTTTCTCGAAGGCACCGTCCGGATCATCATCGTCGACCAAAGCGTGGGCATAGACGGCAATGTGCCCGGGCTCCTTGCGGTCGGTATAGAACTGCTCGCGCGACCAGCGGATGTACTCCGGGCCAGCGTTCTCGGCCAGCAGCACGCCGTCGGCAACCCGACCAGCCAACTGCATCGATTTGATAGCACGAACGCCATGAAGAATCGGTGGAGCCTGTGCCGGTGGCGGATCGAGCGCTACATCGGTCAGCTTCACGTAGCGCCCGTCGACAGTGATTCGCTCGCCCTGGAGCAGTCGCTTCATGGCCGTGGTTGTCTCTTCCATGGCCGTTAATGGCGACGCAACCTTCTCGCCAATCTGCTGCATCCAGATATCAACGCCGTGCCCGAGGCCACCAATGAGCCGACCCGGAAATGCGCGTTCGAGCGTGGAGTATTCCATCGCCAGAATCGCGGCATTGTGGGCTACGGTTGGGTTGATTCCGATGCCAACCTTAATGCTGGTGGTGGCCGAAAGTGCGATGGATGCCTGGGAGATGCCTCCCATATAGAAGCAATCCTCCACGATCCAGAACTGGTCGAACCCCAGTTCCTCTGCACGTTGGGCTGCCTGTATAAGGCCAGAGGGATCCTGCTCGCGGCGATACATAACTCCGAGCTGCGTGGCCATTGACTGACTCCTTCCATACAGAACGACCCGCCACAAGCGATCAGCACATCGCCGGGCGGGTCATTAATCAGCAGTGAAGCGAACTAGAGCTCCGCGATGATGGCATCGGCCATGTCCGTAGTGCTTGCTGCCTTGCTCTGATCGCGATCGGCGCGCAGGTCGTAGGTGATCTTCTCGCCCTTGCCGATCACTGTGGCGACAGCCCCTTCAACACGCTCGGCGGCATCCTGCTCATTGAGGTGGCGCAGCATAAGCGCACCACTCAGCAGCATGGCAACCGGGTTCGCCACGTTCTTGCCAGCGTGGGAAGGTGCGGAGCCGTGGATCGGCTCGAAGACCGCGCCTTCAGCACCGATGTTTCCACCCGGGGCGACACCGAGCCCGCCGATCATGCCTGCGACGACGTCGCTTACGATATCGCCGTAGAGGTTTGGCATCACCAGCACGTCATACAGATCCGGCTTCTGCATGAGCTGCATGCACATGTTGTCGACAATGCGATCATCGAATTCGATCTCCGGGTATTCCTTTGCGACCTCCTGGGCGACCTTGAGGAAGAGACCGTCGGTGAACTTCATGATGTTGGCCTTGTGAACCGCGGTGACCTTTTTGCGATTGTTGGCCTTGGCGTATTCGAAGGCGTACTTCACGATGCGACGGCTGGCCTGCTCGGTGATCATCTTGATGGTGATGGCCGAGTCATCGGAAAGCTGCTTCTCGCTGTGCTTGTTGATGACATTGATCACATCGGCCGCTTCGGGCGTGCCCGTATCGAACTCCACGCCGGCGTACGTATCCTCGGTGTTCTCGCGCACAACCACGAGATCGATATCGTCGAACCGACTCTGCACGCCCTTGATCGACTTGCCCGGGCGCAGGTTGGCGTAAAGGTTGAGCTCCTGGCGCAGCGCCACGTTTACACTGCGGAAGCCAGAACCTACCGGCGTGGTGAGCGGAGCCTTCAGGCCCACACCGTTCTTGCGAATGGAATCCAGTGTCTCCTTCGGCAGCAATTCGCCGGTGCGCTCATAGGCGTCCAGGCCGGCGGCACAGACCTCCCATTCAAGTCCCACACCTGTCGCATCCAGTACGCGACGGGTTGCCTCGGCCACCTCAGGACCAATACCATCGCCGGGAAGCAGGGAAATCTGATAGTTCGCCATGTGACTTTCTCCATATCGTGCACGCAACCAGGCGCGCAAACTGTTACCGTTTGAATGTCATTTTCGCATGCTTCGGGAGGATAGTCACCTTGCGCGTGCGGCGACCATTGTGAAAGGACCAATTCTCGATGAGCGAACAGAAATCTCCGGTGTTGTTGGCAATCCTCGATGGATGGGGAATTGGCAACGATGAACCTGGCAACGCCGTGCAAATGGCCAACACCCCCAACATGGATAACCTGATGGCCAACTACCCTTCTGCATCGCTCCGCACAAGTGGCGAGGATGTGGGCCTGCCAACCGGGCAAATGGGAAACAGCGAGGTCGGACACCTCAACATCGGTGCCGGGTTTATCGTGTTTCAGTGGATCACACGGATCGATCGGGCCATTCAGGACGGCTCCTACGCCAAAACCGAAGCGCTGCAGGCGATGTTCCAGCGCGTGCGCGAGCATGATGCCACCCTGCACCTGATGGGCCTCATTGGCGATGGCGGCGTCCATGCCCATTCACGGCACCTTATTGCCACGATCAATGCCGCGCTCGAGGCCGGCATCACCAACATCCTGGTTCATGCGTTTACGGATGGTCGCGACACCTCGCCAACCTCTGGTATCGAGTTCATTGAGCCGATTGAGGAAGCGCTCCACGGCCACGAGCACGCCCGCATCGCGAGTGTGATTGGCCGGTATTACTCCATGGATCGCGATAAACGGTGGGAGCGGGTTCAAAAGGCGTTCGAGCTTGTTACACAGGCGAAGGGCACACCGTTCACTTCGGCCGCTGAGGCGATTCGCACCAGCTACGAGAACGATATTACGGACGAGTTTATCGAGCCGGCTGTGATTTTGGATGCCGATGGCAATCGGCACGAGGTTGGCCCGCACGACGAATTCTTCTTCTTCAACTTCCGGTCCGATCGTGGTCGCGAGCTGAGCCACGCCCTTGTCGACGAACGATTCGAGCCATTTGAGCGGCCCGGCTGGGATGCGTCCCACAAACTCACCACCATGACGGTGTATGAGGAAGACCACCCTGTGACCGTGGTTTTCCCGCCGCACGATGTCGAACACCCTATGGCCCGGGCGATTAGCGATGCTGGCAAGACACAGTTTCATACCGCCGAGACGGAGAAATACCCGCACGTCACCTTCTTTATCAATGGAGGGCGTGAGGATCCATTCCCGGGGGAAGACCGGAACATGGTGCCATCGCCCAAGGTGGCAACCTATGATCAGCAGCCGGAGATGAGCGCGTTAGAAGTTTGCGATGGCGTGGTGGAAGCGATTCATAGCCAGAAATACGATGTGATCATCGTGAACTTCGCCAACGGGGATATGGTCGGCCACACAGGCGTCATCCCGGCCGCAGTGAAAGCGATTGAGACGGTGGATCACTGCGTCGGTCGGATCACGGAGGCGCTCGGTGCAGTCGGTGGCATTGGCATTTTCACCGCCGATCACGGCAACGCGGAGCAGTTGCTGGATCGCACGGGTGGCCCAATGACCTCACACACTACGAATCCTGTGCCGCTTGCGCTCTTCACACCAGAGGACCACCCGCTGCGTCACGCGGCATTGCGTGAAGATGGGGTCCTCTCCGCCCTCGCCCCAACCGTGCTGGAACTGGCCGACGTGAAAGTCCCGAACTCGATGGACCAGCAGAGCCTGATTGTCAGAAAGGCTTGAGGGCCATGCACCGCCGCGCACTGGTTTCCGGCACGATTGCTGCGATAAGCACGAGCAGTGTTATCGGCCGTGTGAAAGCAGTAACCAACGAGGAGCCCCTGCAGATGGTCAATATTATTCCCGCACCACATCACGTAAAGCGATCCGACAACGGCAGTGTCGTGGTCGACAACACCGCCTGGATCGAGGCCGGTAAGGGCACAGACCGCGCCCACAGGTGGCTACGGGATGGACTGCAGCGGTTCGCTGGCATTTCCGTTGGAGACCAACAGGCTGATGGACTCAAGATCACGCTGCGTATAGACGATGTGTTCGAACTGATCCAGATAACCAAAGGCGTGCGACCAGAAGGCGGCGCGGCTCACGAGGAGGGGTATGCGATTCGGGTCGAACCGGATGGCATCGAGGTCGTCGGGATGTCCGATGAAGCCGTCTTCCGTGCCGCCACAACGTTGCTGCAGATGGTGACCCAGAACGCAGAGATCAACACCGGCACGATTATGGATTCGCCACACTTCGCCTGGCGGGGGCTCAGTTTCGATACCGTGCGTTGCTTCCATCCGGTCAGCACCGTGAAGAAGGTGCTGGACCTGCTGGCGTTGTACAAGTTCAACGTCTTCCATTTCCACCTCACCGATAGCGAGGGCTGGCGGTTCCAGGTGGATAGCTGGCCACAATTGACGGAGGTCTCCGGCCAGTCGGCGCGTGATGGACGACCCGGTGGTTATTACACGACCGAAGAGTTCGCCGAGATCGTTGAGTACGCGGCGGATCGCTATATAAAGGTGGTGCCGGAGTTCGATTCCCCCGGCCACACGGCGAGCGTTATCACTGCCTATCCGGACCTGGCATCTGATGAGATTCGGGCGATGGATCCGGCCATGCAATACCTGCACCCAGACCAGGAGGGCGTGCAGGAGTTGATCCGCGATGTGTACACCGCCATGGCTGAGCAGACAAACGCAGCCTATATCCACGTGGGTGGCGATGAGGCAATCGCCATGGATACCGACACGTTCCAGCGCTACATCCAGATGGCGCTGCCCATTGCGCGCAACACCGGCAAGGGCGTTGTGGCCTGGCAGGAAGCCGCCCGGGGCGGACTCAGCGAAGGCGACCTGGTGCAATGGTGGATTCCGGACGAGATGGTCGAGAAAATGAAGCGTGCCCGCGATACCGGTGAAGGGTTGGAGGGTCGCGATCCGAACGACCCGGTGGTAAAGGCGTTTATCGAGCTCTTCTCCACGGCCGATGAAGATGTACCCGCGGCGGTGGACCAGGGTGCGAACGTGATTATCTCGTCGGCAAAATGGCTCTATCTCGATACCAAATACACCGAGGAAAGCGCCGATCCGGCGCAGAACGAGCAACACGAGAAACTCGGTATGCCACCCAGTGTCTATGCCAATGGCACCGTGCAGGATAGCTATAACTGGGATCCGGTGGCTGTGAATCCGGAACTCTCCGTGGATCGTATTGCCGGCGTTGAGGCCGCGATCTGGTGCGAGTACATCGAGAACGAAAGCGACCTGTTCTTCCAGCTGTTGCCACGGCTGGCGGGTGTCGCCGAGAAAGCCTGGAGCGAGCATCGCGAGTGGGACGATTATCGCGCCCGCCTCGCCCTGCAGCCAACGTTCTGGGACGCGATGGGTCTCACCTGGTTCAAATCCAGCACAGTTTGGTAGCGTCTCTTTCTTACGGTTTGTCGTGGCAGGCCTGTGTATCCGCCCAGGCCGACACCCCCTGTGGTCTTGATGATAACGATGCACGCTAACCAAATACCGACCAGCGCGGATATGGTGAACAAATACCGGTTATCGCAACACCGCCCGCTTGCCGGGGTAAATGGCGATGTCACCAAGTTCTTCCTCAATGCGGAGGAGCTGATTGTATTTCGCCACGCGGTCCACGCGGCTTGGGGCACCGGTCTTGATCTGGCCGGCATTGGTTGCCACGGCGAGATCGGCGATAAACGTATCGTCCGTTTCGCCAGAGCGGTGGCTGATCACCGACTTGAATGTATGGCGATGCGCCACATCGATCGCTTCCATCGTTTCCGTGAGCGTGCCGATCTGGTTGAGCTTGATGAGAATGGCATTGCCACTCTCCTCGTCAATACCGCGGCGCAGTCGCTTGGTGTTGGTGACGTACAGGTCATCCCCCACCAGCTGCACGCGCTCTCCGATGCGTTCGGTCAGCTTCGCCCAGCCGCTCCAGTCGTCCTCGTGCAGCCCATCCTCGATTGAGACAATCGGGTACTTCTCTGTGAGATCGGCCCAATAATCGACCATCTCATCGCTGCTCAGCTCGCGACCCTCGCCCTTCAACACGTACTTGCCGTCGTCATAGAACTCGGACGCGGCCGGATCCAGCGCGATAACTACCTGCTCGCCAGGACCGTAACCAGCCTGCTCGATAGCTTGCGTCACGAGTTGCACGGCTTCCTCGTTGCTGTCCAGGTTGGGAGCGTATCCACCCTCGTCGCCGACGTTGGTGTTCATTCCCTTCTCGCCCAGGATTTTCTTCAGCGCGTGGAATATCTCTGTGCCCCAGCGGAGCCCTTCGCTATAGGTGGGCGCGCCAACGGGCATCACCATGAACTCTTGCATGTCCACACTCGACCCCTGGGCATGCTCCCCGCCGTTGAGGATGTTCATCATTGGCACCGGCAGCGTGCGGGCGGCTGGTCCGCCCAGATAGCGGTAGAGTGGCAATCCGCAATCCATTGCAGCTGCGCGCGCGACCGCCAGCGATACGCCGAGAATGGCGTTGGCCCCGAGGCGCCCCTTGTTGTCGGTGCCGTCGACCTCGCACATCAGGCGATCCAGCCCGACCTGGTCGTACGGGTCGAGCCCGATAAGCACCTCGGCGATCTCTTCGTTCACATTCTCCACCGCCTGGCTCACGCCCTTGCCAACGTAGCGATCCTGTTCGCCATCCCGAAGCTCGTGCGCCTCGTGAACCCCGGTACTTGCCCCGCTTGGCACGGCAGCCCGGCCCATGGCGCCGGAATCGAGAAAGACGTCCACTTCCACCGTGGGGTTGCCGCGACTATCGAGAATCTCGCGGGCGTGAAGTGCTGTGATCATGCTTTCCATATCTTCTCCAGGCTCTCCCAGACGTCGGCCGGGGATGTATTCCCGGGTAAACCCGGCAATCGAATATCCTACTTGTCCCAGTATACCGCCGCCGATACGCCGAAACGTCCCGGGTTTGTTACAATCTCAGGCGGTAACAGACGGTTGCGTAGACGGAGACAGGCGCGATTGTCATCCCGACAGAGAAGCCATGAATTGTTGAGACGTGGCCCGGCGATGAGGTCGCAGATTCCCTCCCGAGCAGCGTGGTGAGGCGCACGATGTGCGCATGTAGCCAGGCGGGGTGCTCTCCCATATCAGAGCAGTGAGCGCGCTTTCGAGCGAAGCAGGGTGGTACCGCGTGGATGCCCCTCGTCCCTGCCGAGGGGTTTTTGTGTGCCCGGAGATTTTGCAATTTGAGTGTAGGCCCGGAGTTTACGGTCACCCGGGGAACCGGGGCCGATCGATTCGTAGCGGCGGACCTGCGTGTCCGCCAAAAAGCCGTTCGTATGCCCGGTAACGATCCCTGCAGGATCGAGCCCGGATATGAAATCCGGGCCTACAGATGTGAAGAGGACAACGCATGTCAACCGATATAACCACCATCCGACAGGAGGCGCTGGATCGCCT
>CAZGML010000049.1:0-12479 GCA_964526965.1 uncultured Sphaerobacteraceae bacterium
AGCCTCCGATTCAGGTGATTCCCAAGAGTTCGATATCGGTGTCATGAGTGCTGGCCGCCGCAAGTGGTTGAAGGCAAGCAGTATCTCCCGTTGGTCACCAGATATCGTCGGGGTGTGATATCAGTCGTTCAGGTACCGCTCCCATTCATCGCAGGTCCACATGCCGCTTTCGTTTTCCTGCGCGTATTCCTCGCCCTCCTGTAGCACATCGTCGTAGAGGTCGTCCGGTGGGTACGACCTTGCCTGGGCATAACCACCGCGAACCAGAACTTCGCTCAGCAGGTAATACTCTTCGGTTTCTTCATCCTGAATAAAGATGTGGCGCAGAAATCGTCCATATTGATCGGTGTTGGAGATATCCTGCTGAATCCAGACGATTGAGCCCTCCGGTACCAATTCTTGCGCGAATTTGGCGCTTTCGGAGCCGTAGCACTGTTCGTCGCGGTGACCTCCGACCTCAGGTGCCTGTATGCCAATCAGCCGGTATTGTTCGTACCAGTCATCGTCCGGTTCGGTTAGGTTGATCGAGTCGCCATCGTGCACCCTGTCGACTCGCATCGGCTCGGCGTCGTCTGGCAATTCCCATGGAATCGCCTCGAAATAATCGAAGTCGTCAGCACTCGGGGTGGATGTATCAGCTGCTGCGGGCAGCAGGCCAGTGATTGCAAATAGCGCGGCCAGAACTATCGTAATCGTTTTTCGCATAATGCCTCCGGGTAGATATACCAACTCATGATAGGATAAAGAGTAACAGCGCCAGGGGTGCCCACGTATGGGCTGAGATTAAACCCTTGGAACCTGAATCGGCTGGCACCGACGGAGGGAGGCGCGGAAATCTGTAACCCTGTCAGATTGCCGCGTATCCCCGATGGGATCGCGGCGAATGCTTTTTCGGAGGGTACAGTGGAAAATACTGAACTGCGCGGACCTGCGCTAACCTACGTCACCGATGAAGATCTCGATCGAGCCGCACAGGAACACGTCCTGAACGATTTCATTATGTGCTCAGGCCTGTATTCGCTTCGGGTGGCTTTTCGGTTACCAACATGGTCCGATTCCAATGTCCAACTCCTCGTGGAGTGGTACCTGAATCGCGTGGAAAAACTGGGGCTCCAGGAGAAGCTGGAACCACCCTTGATTCACGATCGTCCGGCATTGACCAAGCACTTCGAAAACAGTGTTCTCTGGTTGCCATGGCGTAATCGGGATCTCGTCGACATGGACGATATCGGCCAGGTGGCCATCTCGGTGCATAGCGTCAAGGGTGCACACGAGGCGATCTCCGTTGGAGCAGGCGGGTTGGTATTCGGCCACGTATTTAGTTCGGAATCCCATCCGGGTGAGCCGGGAAGGGGAAGCCAGGCATTGATGGACGTGGCAGAAGCAATCCAGGAATACGAAAACCCTCCTCGCCTGACCGCCATCGGCGGAATCAATGAGCACACTGTCCCTGAACTCGGGCGTATCGGCCACGAGCACATCGCCGCCATGCGTACGATCAGCCGCTCGTCGGATATCGCGAGGACACTCGACCGCATCCATTCAGGTTGGATCGCTGCACGCATCAATGCCGAACTGGATGAAGACCAACGTACGCCGTTCGGTAATCCATCCAGCATTTTCTTCTAGATACAGATTAGGAAAGGATACGGAATGCCGCAGGAAAAACCGCGACATCCAAACGAATACGGCGGTGCCAACTGCACCGTGCTTACGATCACCACGTACCTCGAACAGCGCAAGATCAAACCAGACTCCGTGGCAGTAGCTGTGAATGACGAGGTAGTGCCGCGTCACCTCTGGGATGAGTACAACATCAACAACGACGACAAGGTCGAAGTTGTGCGCGCCGTCTCCGGCGGGGATCATGATCCGCTCATCATTGCCGGTCACGAGTTCAACTCGCGCCTCTTCATTGGTACCGGGAAGTACCCGGACAACCAGACGATGGTGGAGTCACTCGAAGCCAGTGGCACCGAGATGGTGACCGTCGCCATTCGCATCATGAACCTGAATGGCAGTGAGCCGTCAATTCTCGAGTCGATTGACCTCAGCCGATACAGGTTGCTGCCAAATACCGCTGGAGCATACAGCGTGAAGGATGCGATCAAAATGGCGCGGCTCGCTCGGGAGGCAACTGGAACCAACTGGATCAAGCTTGAGGTGATTGGCGACCAGCGCTCACTCTGGCCGGATGTTACCGGCACCGTGGAAGCCACGAAGATCCTCGTCGACGAAGGATTCGTCGTGCTGCCATATACCTCAACGGATCTCGTAGCAGCAATGCGCCTTGAGGAAGCAGGAGCTGCTACCGTGATGCCGCTGGCGGCACCAATTGGCTCCGGGCAGGGCATGCAGGACTGGAAGAGCATCGAACGCATTGTGGACGCCGTTAGTGTGCCGGTGGTTGTCGATGCCGGTATCGGCGTTCCCAGCGATGCCGCACTGGCCATGGAGGTTGGTGCCGATGCGGTTCTCGTCAATACCGCCGTTGCCCAGGCGGCGAATCCGGTAGCCATGGCGAAGGCCATGCGGCTTGGTACCGAGGCAGGGCGAATCAGCTACCGCGCGGGCCGTATGCCGATCACGGAATACGCGAACCCGAGCAGCCCCACCGGAGGTGTTCCGCTCGCAATTCAATAGGCGTGCTGTACTATTTGTGGAGTCACATCGCACTCTGCAAATCAGGAGACGATTCATGCCAAAAACGGATATCACCGTCGACCATTCCCTCGGGAAAGAAGAGGCGCTCAAGCGCCTGCATACCATGCTGTCATCGGTGAAAGAAAACTACGGTAGCCAGGTAACTGACTTGCAAGAGCAGTGGACGGACAATGGCGGTAACTTCAGCTTCAAGGCCATGGGCTTCAAGATCAGTGGCGACCTGGTTGTTACCGACACCCAGGTGCGGGTAGACGCGGAATTCCCATGGGCGGCCAAGCCGTTCCAAAGCACGATTGAAACCACAATCCGCGAGCGCGCCGAGCGCCTGCTGGCGTAGAAATCACGCGAATCACACCCCGGTCCGGTATATGGACCGGGGTGTTTCACGTTTTCCGGTTCACACGTACACTGCCAACAGAACGAATAGTTGATTTGGCAACCCTTTGGAGGGATAGATGTCTGAGAATAAAGAACAGCACCAGCAAACTCCAGATGCCACACCGGAGCCTCCTGCAGAACCGGTAGTCAGGCAGCACAGCATCAAGGTGAAGGGCAAGACGCTCGATTACACAACCACGACAGGCCTGATGCCGATCAAGGATGACGAGGGCAACATCAAGGCCAACCTCTTCTATGCGGCCTACACGAAAAACGGTGTCGACGACACAACAAAGCGACCGCTTACGTTCGTGTATAACGGTGGACCCGGCTCCAGCACCGTGTGGCTACACATGGGTGGACTCGCGCCAAAGCGTGTGCAGATGCTGCAAGATGGCGGGATGCCAAAGCCGCCCTTCGAGTTGGTGGAGAACGAACATACCTGGCTGACCGAAACCGACCTGGTGTTCGTCGATCCCGTCGATACTGGCTTTAGCCGCGCGACGAGCGAGGAAGAAGCCAAAAAGGCGAAGGGAGTCGAGGGCGATATCGCCACCGTCGGCGAGTTCATTCGCATGTACCTGGTGCGAAACGCGCGTTGGCAGAGTCCGCTCTTCCTCTCTGGAGAGAGTTACGGTACCTTCCGCAGCGCCGGCCTCGCCGGGTACCTGATCGACCGGGGTATTGCATTCAGCGGGATCATCCTCATCAGTAGCATTCTGAACATGCAAACCGCGCGGTTTACGCTTGGCAATGACCTGCCATACCAGCTATTTCTCCCGACCTACGCTGCTACCGCCTGGTATCACCAGAAGATCGACAAGGGGTTGCGCAAGAAGTCGATTCGCGCCTATCTCGATGAGGTTGAGGCCTGGGTCGAAGAAGAATACGTACAGGCGCTCAGCCTGGGCGATCGTATCGACGCGAAGCATGCGGACAAGATCGCACAAGATCTCGCTGCCTACACCGGCCTTTCCGTCGACTTCGTGAAGGACAGCAACCTCCGCATTAACATCCATCAGTTCTGCAAGGCGCTCAAGCGTGAAGAGCGGAGGCACGTTGGCCGGCTGGATAGCCGCTTCATGTCGTGGGATCACGATGTAGTGGACGATATGCCGGAATTCGATCCGAGCATGAACGGCATCATCCCACCGTTTTCCAGCGTGCTCAATCCGTACTTCCGCACCGAACTCGGGTACGAGAGCGATGTGGAGTATCACATCATCCGCAGCCTTGGCGGCGAGTGGGATTGGGGGAGTGCGATGAAGGGTTACTCCGACACCAGCGATAACCTGCGAGCGGCCATGGCGAAGAACCCGTACATGAAGGTCTTTATCGCCAGCGGCTACTACGACCTCGCCACGCCGTACTATGCCACCGAATATACGGTGAGCCACATGAACCTGGATTCGAGTGTGCGTGGCAATATCCAGATCGAGGAGTACCCGACCGGACACATGATCTACATCGACCAGGATGCACTGGTGAAAATGAACGATGACTGCAAGACGTTCATTCAGGATTCCGCGACGTAGTTGGCAGGGGTTCATCTCACCAAAAAGAGAAATCGGCGCACGAGTTCAGTTCGTGCGCCGATTTCTCATTGCCTGTCAACGGGCGATTTGTTTCCTAGCTGTGGAGTGCCTCGATTTCGCGACGGAGTTGCTGGATTCCGTCGCTGAATCGAACGTCATACGGATCACGTACACGCAGGGCCTTCAGGTTCTCTGGCAAGGATGCCAGGTTGGAAATCGCGAAGTCGCGAATTTCGTCCAGCTTTGGACTCTCGCCAACCAGCCTGCCATTGCGCATCCAGGGCTTCAGGAGCGGGCGTCCGCCTTCGGGGGCAGGTTCGGAGTGTAGTGCAATCACATCGTGATCGAATTCGCCGATACGGTACACAGATTTCCGTCCCGGCCAGGTGCTCTTGGTACCCGCGATTTTCATCCGGGCGTCCAGCGTGGAGTCGTTCTTGTCGTCGATCCAGGTGAGCTTGTACACCGCACCAATCACACCACCCACCGTGCCACTTTCGATGGTGCCGAGCCCAACGCCGAGGTTGCCACCGACGCCGAATCCGTCGATTGGCGCGCCGCTATTGAGAAGTGATTCCACCTTGAATTCGTCAATGTCCCCGCTCACAAGGATGTCCACATCTTGCATGTTGGCAGCATCCAAACGAGATCGCACCAGCTTCGCCCATTCGCCGAGGTCGCCGGAATCAATACGCACAGCCGCCAGCTTGTGACCCGACCCTTTTGCTGATTCATTTTGTGCGGCTTCGATAGCATTGTCGATTCCCTTGTCCACATCGTACGTGTCGATCAACAAGGTGTAGGTGGGGAACAGTGAGGCGATCTCGCGGAACGCGGTTTGTTCATCTGGAAACGCCTGGATGGTCGCGTGAGGGATAGTGCCGCTGCCGGGGATGTTGAGATCGCGACTCGCGGCAACATAGCTGGAACTGCCGGCACCACCGATGTATGCCGAGCGGGCGGCCCACATCGGTTCATGAGCCCTGCGGAACGCGAAGTCGGAAAACGACTTCCCACGGGACGCAAGGTGCACGCGTCCGGCCTTGGTTGCGATGAGCGTGCTGATGCCGATAGTTCGCAGCAATCCGGATTCCAGGAGCATTGCCTCCACGAACGGCGCATCCACCCGCATTATTGGTTGGTGCGGGAATGCAATTTCGCCTTCTGGCATCGCCAGGATGTCGCCGCTGAAACGGAGGTTTGCCAACATATCGAGGAAATCGACATCGTACCCCTTGAGGTTGCCGAACCACTCGATATCTTCATCGCTATAACGGAAGTTCTGGATATGCTCGGCGGCGAGTTCCAGACCAGCGGTAAGCATATAACCGCCACCGAATGGTGGCCGGCGCGTGAATAGTTCGAAGGTTGAGTCTCCACTGGTGCCGCTTTTCCATGCGATGTAGGCGGCATCCATGTGATAAAGATCGATTTCCAGTCCGGTCGATTGGTGTTCCAGCATGTGCACCTCAGAATCAGCGAATTCAATAAAGAAATGATACCGCGAGGCGTCATCGGGCTTCCGGGAGGTGCTACAGTTTGACGTGACGAGATAGCAACGAACCGGAGTCAATTCTTGCTTCCAATCATAGGCGCACGCGACTATATCGAACCCCACGGATACTTCTTTCATTCCTGCCCCCAATGCAAGCAGGAGCGGGTGTTCAGCGTATACGAGACCAAACGCAAGCTGACGCTCTATTTCATTCCAACAATGAACGTGCGCAACCAGGCCGTCATGGAGTGTACGCACTGCCATGGTCGCTGGGGGATTCCTGATAACGAAAAGGATGTGGTGTTCCGCAACCTGATGTCGCAGGAGCAACTGACCAAAATCCTGATGCGTCGACAGCAGGCTGCGGCGCAGCCGCCTCCGCCTCCTGTGCAGCAGCCGCGTGGTCGCACGTTTTACCAGGTTCTGCAAGTAGACCAGGATGCCGAGCGCGACGTTATCGAGGCAGCGTTCCGCCGCCTGGCGATCAGGTACCACCCGGATACTTCAGAAGACCCTATGGCAGAAGCGAAGATGCGCGAGGTACTTCAGGCTCGCGACATTTTGCTGGACGAAGTGAAGCGCGCGAATTACGACAAATCGTTGGGAATTGTGCGGTACGTAGAGGCGTTGCGCCCAAGTGATGTCTAGGCGCGGAGGATAAATTCGGGGATGCCGTAGAGCGGATGGCGGTTGAGCTCGATGTCCGGACCGAACTCTTCGAGGCAACTGGAAACGGCTTTCTGTATTTCCGCAGCCGCCTGCTCCACATTCTCGCTCCACTCCAGCTTGAGGCGCCGGGATTCAATCTCCGCTTCGTACTCATCGCGATCGAGTTCAGTGACGCGACCATTGAGGTCGAGCCAAAGATCAAGTTCGAGATCGACATCAGAGTAGTAGTTACTGCGGATTTCACGCAGTGGTTGCGAGAAGTTTACATAGTATCCGATGGTGCGATGGTCGTCTGCAATGAATCGAAGCAGGGAGAACCACCGGTCGGGGAAGAACCACTGCTCGGCGAACGATCGCCGTACGCGTTCCTCGCCGTCGACAGTAACAATGGTGGCCTCTCGCGGGCGGAAGAAGCGAAATCCGTGGCGGAGTATCTCGCGTTCACCTTCATCGGTTTTCAGGGTAAACCAGCCACCGTTTATCTCGTACTCCCAGCTGGCGCCGCGCAGCTTTTCTTTACGGTAGTAGAGACGCGTTCCGTGTGAATCGAATTGTGGCTTCGCCTGGGTCATCTCTTACCACGCTTTCGCCGCCCCTCGACTTTGTCCTGCGGGCTGCCAAGCGGAGATCGGGCTGGCAAACCGGCACGACGCGGATACTGCGATGGAGTTGCCTGGTCTTTCCGCACAAGTACCAGACGTGTATCGACGTCTGAACCGGCGTCCGGCAGGATATCGTGGGAGACAATTGTGCCGCCGAGCCTTCCTGCGGCCTTGCGCGCGATCTGCAGTTCGTCTTCGATCTCCACGCCCTTGGGAAGCACGAGCCAACCCTTCATGGACACAAAAGGGAGACCAAGCTCCATCAATGCGGAGAGCGAGGTGACGGCCCGGGCTGACACAACATCGAAGTTGTTGCGCCAGTCGATATCGTGGGCAAGCTCCTCGGCCCGCCCTTGCACTGCACGGATGTTCGATAACTGCAATTCGTCTGCGACTTCCTGCTGGAACCGTACCTTCTTACCAGTCGCATCAATTAACGTGAACTCGTAGTCGGGGAAGGCAATCGCCAACACGATACCGGGGATTCCGCCGCCGCTGCCGAGGTCCATGATTCGTCCGTTGCCGGCGCGTTCCTGTATAACGGGAACAAGCCGCAGGCTCTCGAGAATGAGTCGTCGCTCAATGCCTTCGAAATCACGAACGGCTGTCAGGTTTACACGCTGGTTGCGGTCATGCAGCAGGTCGCGATAGCGGAGCACCAGATTCACCTGGTGATCCGAGAATTCCGGTAATAACGGTCGAACGAGGTCGATAAACGCCTCGGCCGATCGTGGCTGGCTCGAGTTGATTCGGTCCATTAGTTGCTACCGGTACGCTCTGCCACCAACGGATCATTACCCCTGGCGGCGATGTGGTCCATTGCTGCTTCGACGATGTTGTCGACGCCAAGTCCGGCATGTTCGCGGAGGCGCGATTGTGACGCCTGGTCGAAGAACTGATCCGGAATGCCCAG
Organism: uncultured Sphaerobacteraceae bacterium; assembly: GCA_964526965.1. Lineage (GTDB taxonomy): Bacteria > Chloroflexota > Chloroflexia > Thermomicrobiales > UBA6265 > UBA6265. The sequence continues at coordinate 8,257 of CAZGML010000049.1, forward strand.
CGTGGTGACGTTCGTCCGCTTCTTGTGCGCATTGAGGAGTTCCAGCACCGCACTGCCGAATCCGCCAGCGGCCACATTTTCTTCGATGGTAACGATACCGCCCGTGGAATCGGCGAGTTTGAGAATCAGCTCCTCATCCAGCGGCTTAATGAAGCGGGCGTTCACCACGGTGGCGCTGTGACCTTGTTCGTGCAGCCGGTTGGCTGCCTGCATGGCAGCCGGAACCATGGATCCCACCGCGAGCAGCGTTACATCGCTGCCCTCACGCAGGGTTTCAGCCTTGCCGATCGGCAGGGCCTCCATATGCTTGCTGGTTTCTACTCCAACACCGGCGCCGCGTGGGAAGCGCATCGCAATAGGACCGTCTTCGTATTCCGCGGCGGTTTTTAGCATGTGCCGCAGTTCCATTTCGTCCTTGGGCGCCATCACCACCATGTTGGGGATGATGCGAAGGTAACTAAGGTCGAAGACGCCGTGGTGCGTGCGACCGTCGTCACCGGCGAAGCCGGCACGGTCGAGCGCGAAGATCACGGGCAATCGCTGGATCGCGACGTCGTGGATGATCTGGTCATAGGCACGCTGCAGGAACGTGCTGTAGATACCGACAATTGGCCGCAGGCCCGCCGTAGCCAGTCCAGCCGCAAACGTAACGGCGTGTTGTTCTGCAATGCCGACATCGAAGAATCGATCGGGGAATTCCTTCTCGAACTTCCCGAGTGAGGTTCCGCTCGGCATCGCAGCCGTAATGGCGTAGATGCGATCATCATCGCGTGCAAGATCAATCGCTGCCTGCGCGAATGCGTCCTGGTACTTCGGTGGTGGCTTGGGTGCGTCGGGATTTGACGGAGCGCTCACTGCGTGTGCGCGTTCCACATCGTTGGCCGCCGGGTTATACCCCTTGCCCTTCTGGGTGTGAACGTGAACAACGATCGGATTCGGGCTCGTTTTGGCGTACTTTAACGATTCGATGAGGTCATTGACGTTGTGACCGTCGATCGGGCCTGTGTAGGTGAAGCCAAGCTCCTCAAAGAAGGATGCGTGATAAATCAGCTCCTTCATTGAATCCTTCACGCGCTTGCCAAGCTCTACCAGGCTCTTGCCCTGGGGCAATCGTTCGATGAAATCGGCCAGGTCATCCTTCGCGCGATTGTAATTGGGATCCGTGCGCAGGCGGTTGAGGTGTCGACTCATGGCACCGACGTTCGGCGCAATACTCATTTCGTTATCGTTCAGGATAACGATGAGCGGTTCGTCGATATGGCCTGCGTTGTTGAGTGCTTCGAAGGCCATACCGCCGGTGAGGGCGCCATCACCGATAACGGCGACCGCAGATCCGCGTACACCTTCTGGCTTCCGTTGTTCGGCAATGCACATACCCAGCGCAGCCGAGATGCTGGTACTCGCGTGGCCCGCGCCGAATTGGTCGTGCTCGCTTTCATCACGACTCAGGAAGCCGCTCATGCCGTTTTCCTGCCGCAGCACGGAGAACCCGTGCTTGCGACCGGTCAGCATTTTGTGTGCGTATGCCTGGTGCCCGACATCCCACACCATTTTGTCTTTCGGGGAGTCGAACACGTAATGCATCGCAATTGCGAGTTCGACCGGACCAAGGCTGGCACCGAGATGGCCGCCGGTTTTGGTTACGGAGGTAATTAGCGCGCTACGAATTTCACTGGCGAGTTCTACTAATTGTTTGCGGGTTAACTTCTTAACGTCTTCCGGGCTATCGATATTCGAGAGGAGCGGTCCACACTCGATGGGCTCAACGTCTTCGAACAGTCGCGGGAATTTTCCATTGCTTTCTGTCATGGGCACAGATCCTTGTCACATGGGGGCGTTTACTCTGCGGAGGGCGTCGACGATTGTAGGGTCATCTACGCAGACTTAATACACACCAGTATAACCGTGTCTGTCAGCGTCCGCTTTCCGGGGTGGCGTAGGTGCCATCCCAGGAGTCGCGGGTGAGCTTCATCGCGATGACATCCAGCCTGGTATCCCGCGCCCATTCCACAGTTCGCCCTGTCTCTTCAAAACCAACCCGAAGGTAGCTGCGTAGGGCGCGTTCATTATGCGCGAAAACTTCCAGGTTCACCGTGTGCAGCTTTAGCCGCTCAAAAACTTCTGCTACCACCAGCCGTGTGGCATCTGTTCCGAACCCGTGACCCCAGGCGGATTTCTCGCCTATGACGATGCGAAAGAGACACTGGCCATCCTTTCCTTTAATCGGGGTGACGGCAGTCGTGCCGATCAAGCTGCCGGATTCATTTTCATGAATCGCCCAGGCGGTACCCCGAGCGGAGTTCGGGAGCACAATGCTCGTGAAGTATCCACGTGCCTGATACGGCGTGAGGGGTCTTAAATCGTGCCGGAGCACGTAGGCGATTTCGGCATCCGAGTACCACTGTACAAATGCAGCTTCATCGGTGGTGACATGCTTCTGCAAGCTCACCTTGTCACCGACGCGTACGAGATTTCCCGGATCAGTTGTGTTTGAGACTTTTTGTCGACGAAAAATCATGCTACGAGCCTGACCGCGCGAGTAATTATCGAATCGGAGGGGTTGCTCCTGTTCGATAGTAGCAGTTTCTATTCCGCCGTTTGCGGTGCTGTGGCATTCGTGACGTCGTCATGAGTCGGGTCGATACCACACAGTCGCGCGATACTCTCCGAAATGATCTCGAAGGAGGGGAGGTCATCGCTCACGTTGACGCGGAGCAGGGTGCCGTCGATGAACATCGCGGTGGCCTGGGCCGCCTTGTTGTTCATATGTTTGTTGAGGATGCGAATGAGGCCATCGCTCCAGAGGAGAGCCATCTCTGCCAGTTCCGGTCGATGATTGGCGGAGGTATAGAGTTCGTTCCAGTACATCAACTGGTCGCGGTTCTGGAGATACTCCCAGATCACCTGGCTGAGTTCACGCACGACATCGTCGGCGGTGGAAAGCCGCTCCTCCATTTGTTCAAGATCAGACCTGGTGCTTTCGGCAATCGCATGGAGAGCCTCGTGCACCAGGTCGTCGATGGAGTCGAAGTAGTACGTTGTTGATCCCAGGGGAACATCGGCGCGCTCGGCCACCATTCGATGGGTAACGTTGTCTGACCCTACTTCAGGGACAAGCTCCGTCGCAGCGCGAATAATGGTTTCTCTTCGTTCGGTCGATTTTTGCATGGCATTAGTGTGCACCAGATAGATTGAGAGTTACCACTCCGGCAATCACCATGGCCATGCCAAGGAACTTCGCGGGCGAGACGGCTTCTCCCAAAAAATGGATGCTAAATGCGGTGATGAGTGCGATACCGACTCCCGACCACGTTGCGTACGCAACGCTGACGTTCAGCCCGCGAATAAGTGTCTGGGCCAACAGGTAGAAGGCGGTGCCGTAAAGGGCGAGGGTGCCGAGCGTCGGCCAGAAGCGGGTGAAACCATCAGTATGCTTGAGGAGCATGGTCCCAAAAATTTCAGCGATGATCGCACCGAAAAGCAGAATGTACGTCATGGGAGCCCCTCCTCTGAATTCATAGATAGCCGACTGGTTGTAAATGGGTTGTACATCTGTACATGGACATTTGTACAAGACAAGTCTGACAGATAAATCCTCGGGGGTCAAGGAAAACTGCGATTAATCAAAAAACCGGATACAGACGGGGAAACCCGACCGTACCCGGTGTGATTTTCAGTTGTTATCAGGTGGTGCTTAAGCCCGGTTAGAAGTTGTTATAACGTGGGCTCTGTGCCTTCCTGGACTGGAAGCAGTCACGGCAATATACCGGCTTGCCCGGAGTGGGGTTGAATGGTACTTCGGTTTCCTTGCCGCACTCAGAGCACGTGGCCGGGTAAAGTTGGCGCTGGCCGCCGCCAAAACCGCCGTTTCCTCCGCCGCCGACAAAACCGTCACCATCGGCACTGCGTTGCTGTTTGCGCGCCTGCCGGCAGGGCTGGCAGCGCTGCGGATCCGAGAACCCTCGAGACATGTAAAAGTCCTGCTCACCTGCCGTGAACACAAACTCGTTGCCGCAATCACGGCAGATAAGCGTGCGATCGCTCATTCTTTCTGAACCTCTCTTGCCCGAACATAACGTTCCTTCGGGCTGAACTGAAAAACTCTCCTCCCGGAACGCGCCCTTAGCCAGTTTGCACACGAACGCGTGAAGACATAAGCCCGCACAGGCTCGAGAGCCACCTATTGGAAACGTCTCGGTTGCCCAAGTATACCAGAGGATTTC
>CAZGML010000050.1:0-6885 GCA_964526965.1 uncultured Sphaerobacteraceae bacterium
AGCATCTAACGGCTTTACCGTATAGGTCTATGCACCAGGAGGATGACCATGTACTCGAGTACCCGTCACACTATTTCGCGCCGACGTTTCGCCGGAACCTTACTGGCCGGGGCAGCCGCCTCCACCGCCTTTTCCGTACCGTTAATCACGCATGCCCGCCAGAGTGGCTCCGCTTCCGGTGAGCTCGTTGAGTGGGGATTCGGTGTGCAAGAGACTAATCCTCTTGCGCGCGCCAGGGTGCTTGCCTTTCAGGAAGCATATCCTGATGTCGATCTCACCATCGTGGAATCGTTTGACGAACAGAAGCTCCTCACAGCTGCTGCTTCCGATACGCTCCCCGATGTGATTTGGCTCTCCCGATTCGAAACCGCAACCTGGGCCGCCCGCGGTGTGCTCCAGCCACTTACGGAATACATCGAGCGCGACAACTACGACACCTCTGTGTTCTACGAACAGGCTCTTGATGAAGCGACGTTCGAAGGCGAGATCTACGGCATTCCAGGTGGATCGGATGTGCGCGCGCTCTTTGTGAACTTCGACCACCTCGAGCAAGCAGGCGTCAGCGTTGATGACCTCGACACCTCCGATTGGGACGCGCTGGCTGAACTCGCCGGCAACCTCGTGATTCGCGACGGCGATACGATTCAAACCTGGGGATTCGACCACAAGGTTCAGGCTGACAACTTCTGGCTTTGGGGTATGGGCAATGGCGGATCCTTCCTGAGTGAAGATGCCACCGAAGCCACCTTTAACCATGAAGCCAATGTTGAGGCGCTGGATTGGGCGTATCGCACCTATGAGAATCAGGGTGGCCTTACCGATTACCGAGCCGTCTCTTCCAGTTGGCAGGGCGACGAGCAGTTTGCCCGCGAGCAGGTGGCAATGACGCTTTACGAGCAGTGGATGGTGAGTGGACCGGTAGCGACTGTTGCCCCGGACCTGAATTTCAAGGTACTGCCGGTGCGGGAGAACGGATCTGGGCCGGATGGTGATATCGCCAGTTACTCGGGCGGCAACGCCTGGTACATAACCAGCGGCGCCAAAAATCCGGACGCTGCCTGGGAGTTCATTGCCTATATGCACTCCGATGAAACGTGGCAAATCGGTGCCCACGCCGTGAAGGACGCGCGAGAATCCGAAGGAAGGCCGTACTTCCCATCCTTCACGGGCAAGATTACGGCGGACGACTACCAGTTCAACGAGCTCTATGAACCGGTTGGGCCAGCCTTCGACGAGGCAGTTGAGGTCTTTAGCCAGATCGCTGAAGTCAGCCGCAACCGGGAAATCTCGAACTCGCCGGTAGCCGGTCAGCTGCAGGACATCCTCCGGCAGGATGGCGTGGAGCCAGCGCTCGGCGGCAATATGTCCGCACAGGATGCGCTCGACCAGGCAAACGAACCTGCCCAAGACGCCATCGACATGTTCTAGCTCATTCTCGACCGGGCCCGGCATGGGCCCGGTCATACTGTCTGCGGTTCTCGAGGAGGGCATCATGGCAGGTCCATTCGCGGGCGCACGTACCATGAAGCGTGATGAAGCGATGGCAGGGTACATCGCGATGAGCCCATGGTTTGTCGGCTTTCTCATCTTCACGCTCCTGCCGTTCGCGGCATCGTTGTACTTCAGCTTCACCAATTACGATGTGCTGAATCCCCCTGAGTGGGTGGGCATCGAGAATTACGAACGGCTCTTTACTCGCGACCGCCTGTTCCCACTGGCACTGAGAAACACGCTCATCTACGCGGTTCTTTATGTGCCGCTTCACGTTGTTTCCGCGCTCGGAATCGCCATGCTGCTGAACAAGGCTCGCCAGGCGCGAGGCATATTCCGCACGGCATTCTATTTACCCGCGGTCACCCCGGCTGTGGCCACCGCATACCTGTGGATCTGGCTCCTGAACCCGAACGATGGCGTGATTAACACCGTGCTGCGCTGGCTGAACCTGCCAGCGCCGGGCTGGACGGTGGACCCGATGTGGACCAAGCCGACCATCGTCATCTCGTCGGTGTGGACGATGGGTGCCGCGATGATCATGTTTCTGGCGGCGCTCCAGGGCGTGCCGAGAGATCTGTACGAAGCCAGCATGTTGGATGGATCGAACCGCTGGCAGCGAATGAAAGACATTACCCTCCCTCTCATTTCCGGGGTGACGTTCTTTGTGGTCACCATCAGCATCATCGGCAGCCTGAATGTGTTTACCCAGGGCTATGTGATGTTTGACCAGGACGGCGGCCCCGAGAACTCGGCGCTGTTTGTGGTGATGTACCTGTTTAAACGTGCGTTCGGATCTGGCTACTTCCAGATGGGCTATGCATCCGCCATTGCCTGGGTGTTGTTCCTCATCATCCTTGTCATCACTGCAATCCAGTTCAAACTGGCTGACCGCTGGGTCTATTACGAAAGCGAGTTGAAGTAATGGCTGTTGCCGAGCGAACGAGAATACCAGCCGCTCCGGTAGCAATCGGAGCGCAACTTGATCCACCGAAAAAGCCCAGGGCGCAGCGAGATCATCCGCTGTTGCTGATCGCCCTTATCCTGCTTGCGGCGGCATTTTGTTTCCCGTTTGTGTGGCTATTGCTGGCATCACTGAAACCTCCGGCGGAGGTCTTTAACGGCCAGCTTCTGCCCGAACAATGGTCGCTGGAAAACTATCGGCAGGTCTTTCGGCAGGTGCCAATCTGGCGGTGGATGGTCAACACGCTCATCGTGTGCGTGTTAGGTGTGGTGAGTGTTGTGCTTTCGTCATCGCTGGTGGCATATGCGTTTGCCCGACTGCGGTTTCCGGGTCGGTCGATGTTCTTCGCGCTGGTTATCGGTACGTACCTGCTGCCGGGTTCAGTCACGCTTATTCCAACTTTTCTCATCTGGAATGAACTGGGGTTGGTGAACACGCTCTGGCCGCTGTGGGCAGGCAATCTCTTCGGATCGGCGTTCTACATTTTTATGATCCGGCAGTTCATGCTCTCGATTCCGCAGGATTTAATGGATGCCGCCCGCGTGGATGGCGCGAGCTTCCTGAGCATTTACTGGAACATCATGCTCCCACTGGTGCGGCCGGCGTTGGCGGCTGTGGCGATTTTCGAGTTCAACGCCAAATGGAACGATTTCATGGGGCCACTCATCTACCTGAACAACCCGGATCGATACACCCTGGCGCTCGGCCTCGCCTCTCTCAAAACAGACCTGCAGGAGCTTGGCACCAGTTGGGCGATGCTGCTCACTGCGTCGGTGATATTCACGATTCCAATGATCGTGATCTTCTTCCTCTTCCAACGCTATTTCATCGAGGGTATCTCACATACGGGTATTAAGGGTTAGCCTGGTTCAGGCAACGAAAAAGCCCCTTGTCTCGGGCAAAGCCGAAACGAGGGGCTCTTAATTACTGTTTGTCAGGCTACTTCCTGAACGCCACAAACCAGGCTGGAGCCATGTTGATCTGTCCAGCGCTCAAGCGCTGCGATATCCGCATCGTCCAGGTAATACTCGGTCTTGCAGCTTGGGCAGGTAACCACATGCACGCAATCACCGCGGGTTTCGCACCAACTCATCACGGAGCCATACGTTTGGCAATCCCCCTCACACAAGTGGGCAATCACCTCCGCGGCGCCCTCGCTCATTCTGGCGACAGTTGCTTGATCGACACGTACGAAATCTGCCATAGCGTTGAACCCCTCCTCTCGAAGGTATTGCATCGTGCTCGCTGCATCACTGCATCTGGAGTGCTTCGTCGCGTTTTGTCATAGTAGCGAACGAATCATGAGAATGCAACTGGCATATTTACATTCCCTTTGTGACATATTTCACGCTGAGGCGATATTTCCTTAGGTGAATATATTCGGATAGACACTTGTACCTACATTGCAGAATTGGTTCTGGCACGAGCAAATCATTGCAACGTTAGAGTGGCACCTCGCGGATACGAGCGAAAGTTGGGTATGCTACCAGACAGTATTGAAGCGAGAGTGCGTGGTGAGAAAGGTCTGCGATGCAATCCAAATCCGATGAAGTCCGTCAGGAAGTACGGAGGCCACTCCAGTTCGACGACAATTATTATGGTCGGCGTGAAGTGGAGTTGTATGTTCGCACCTACATGACGCTCCTGGAGAGCTCCAGCCCCATTGCGTTGCGATCCCTGGAGCCGGCGCACCTCACCTCTGGGGCGTCCTTGCACGCCGGCGCGGAAGAGCGCGAGCCGGACATGAACGCGTTTCTGTACAGCGCCAACAGGCTGCCGGCCGGTATTGTGCACGTGAATCACGTCATCCTTGGGCAAACCCCAAAAGGTTTCACCAACGCCGGATTCCACCAGGTGCACAGTTGGGAGCAGGTCAGCTCGCCGGGTCGACGTCGCCGCTGGTATTGGGATGGCGACGAAATGCTGGCTGCGTATATCGCATCATCATCTGATCTCGATGACCTGATCCCCTCCCTGGTGGCTTACCAAATCGAGTGGAACAAAATGAGCCGCCTGCTGCGCGACGAACGTCCTGCCCACAAGCTGGTGGAAGAATCTGACGGAGACGTCGACGATGAGGAAATTCAGCGTACCGTGCGTGAGGCCATACTGCTCTCGGAAAAAGACTGGCAGCGCCTGAAAGAGGTATGGGGCGAACTATTCTGGGGCAACATGCGCCTGCTCGCCAAGGATCGCAAGCGCATGGATGTGCAGATGTTCGGCGGCACCTACCTTGGGTATGCGCGATCATCCCGCACATGGTGGAGGCCGGTGGTAGAAACCATCGGCGCGGAAACCTTGCGCGAACGTCCTGTTTACTTCATCAGCAGCAATACGCACAGCTTCGTGAACGTGTTGAGCGGAGTGGCGAATCGTCGTCGCGATACGCTCATGAAGTTCATCGACGACACACGCCATCCGGAACTCTATCCCGAGCTGAACTGGTGGCGGGAAGGTCGCAGCCGATCGTCGCTGGAAAATATCCTCTACTTCGCTGCCCGTCCATACTTCCATGGCCCGGACAAGGCCGATGAACGCGAAATCCGGCAACGCGAGGAGGAGGCCGTCGGAATCCGTCACATTGAACCCCGAAGCGCCGTGGATGTAGGCATTCAGATTATCGAGATGAATCGCCTCGATCCGTCGCAGTTTGATGCCCGCCTCTCGGTTCCGGATGTCTCGAATTCCGACGCGATCATCGTCAATATCAACTATCCGCTTGGAATGGCCGCGTATCACATCATGAACCAGGTGGCGATCTCCGTGGATCAACTCCTGGGAATGTATGTTCTTGGCAAGGCGGCAACCCTCAACGGTCGCATTGGCGACATCATGATGAGCAACGTTGTGTTCGATGAACACAGTGGCAACACCTACTGGTTCGACAACTGCTTCGGCTCAGACGACGTTGCGCCATTCCTCCGCTTTGGCGCCGCGCTGGACAACCAAAAGGCTGTTACAGTAAAGGGAACCTATCTGCAGAATCAGGGGTACCTGGACTTCTTCTATCGAGAAAACTACACCGTTGTCGAGATGGAGGCGGGTCCGTACCTGAGTTCGTTGTACGAGGATTCCACGCTGGAACGGCACCCGCAGGACCAGGCGTTGAACCTGATGCAGATGCAAGAGAATTTCGATCTCGGCATCATTCATTACGCATCAGATACGCCGTACACCCGCGCCCACACCCTGGGTGCCCGTGGCCTGAGCTTTTATGGCATGGATAGCACCTACGCGAGCACGATTGCGATTCTGCAACGTATCTTCCAGAAGGAAGCCGAGCGATTGGGGAACGCGGAGTAATGCAACCAAAAATTGGATACGTGTCGTTGGTAAAGGTTCGCTTCAATGAATGCGACCCAATGGGCCACCTCAACAACGCGAACTACCTGACCTACCTGGAGCAGGTAGCGTTCGACGCCATTGCCGCGGCGGAGATGGACCGCTTCACCCTGGTAGAACGCTATGGTGCGCTCTTCGTGGTGCGTAAACACGAAGTGACGTATCAGCAGCCGGCGCTGGAAAACGAATGGCTCCTGATTCGCTCATGGGGAAACGACATTCGCGGCGCCCGCGCGTGGCGCGAGTATTCCGTGAGCCGTTATACCGGCGATCCGTCAGACATTAACCAGGGCGAAGTAATGGTCGGGGCGATTCCTGAAGTAGACCGCAAGGAGGTTGTCGTCACCGCGGTGACGGAGTTCGCGTTCATGAACGTGACAACCGGTCGCCCGTCCCGGGTCCCAACCCAGTTCACCGAGTATTTCTTCGATATGGATTCATAGCATCGTTTTTCACACACGGTGAAAGTGAAAGACAGAGGTAGCACCGCATTTTACATGCGGTGGACTGAAAACAGCCTTGACAGTGAAGATGAATCCATAAATGCCCAAGGATCAAAACCTCACTCGCCGGAACAGGCTCGCCGGATTTAATTACGCCAATCCCGGGTACTATTTCCTCACCGCCTGCAGTGCTGAGCGGCTGCCGCTTTTCAGCAAAATTGAGGATGGCATAATTCATTTGGTTCCAATCGGCACTCTCCTGGAGAGTGTGATCACGAACTCGTTCCTCAATTTTCCGAACCTCACGTTAGACGAGCATGTGATTATGCCAAACCATGTCCACCTACTCGTTTACGTAGACCTTGCTAACGAACACGTGTCCGCTTCCAGTCTCATGAAGACCATCAAAGGAGCAAGCATGGCGAGTGTGCGGAAGGCGGGCCTATTGCCTTCCGGTATGAGAACCATCTGGCAAAAGGGTTTTCATGACGAAATCATCCGAAATGACGCTCATCTTGAACGAGTTCGTGCCTATATCCAGGACAATCCCAGAAAGTGGGCTGAGGATGAATACTTCTAAATCACCGCATGTAAAATGCGGTGCTACAGTCCATGGGTTGCACCAACGGCGTCGGCTTCTCGCAT
>CAZGML010000050.1:6985-10250 GCA_964526965.1 uncultured Sphaerobacteraceae bacterium
AACGGAGTCGGCTTCTCGCATCCTCTCTCGGCCACCGCATGTAAAATGCGGTGCCTACAGGTCGACGGGATTGATCCCGCCGACCTGATTCAACCTGTATCCAGACTGCCTAGAACGTCGTCGTCAGGTCCTGCGCCTGACCCGTTTCTGCAGCGCGGTACGAGGATTCGATGATGTCGATTACGTGTCGGGCATGTTGCGCGGTAACCGGGCTCGGGATATCATTTCGCACCCAATCGATGAGCTGGGCAACATCCTCGAAGACATGCTGCTCCTCGATATCACGATGCGCGCCCTTCACGTGTGGCAGGGTCATTTGCGCGCCGAGAACACCGCCACCAACTTCATCCGAAAGTGGTCGCTCCGGGTAATCGAGCTCCTCACCGTTCAGGTCGAATCCCTCGATCTTGCCTTCTGTTCCGTAATAGCTGCCGGTGAACCACCAGGTCACCGAACCGGCGGCGGCACCATAGCCGACGGCGAACAGGCCATCGCCGAAATCCATCAGGATGCCGGTGTTGTCATCGGCTTCGGTCTTCACGGTTTTGTCACCAAACGATCGCTCCGGCACCACAATGCCGCTTACGGCACTCACACGTTTCACCGGCCCGAGCACTGTGGTAAGACCATGGAATGCATAGACAGACATGTCGTACAGCGGACCGCCGCCCGGCTTGCGGAAGTACCAGCTTGGGTCAATGGCCGGTACGTTGCCATCGCCATGTCGCTCTGGTTCATCCTCGTGGTAGGTACCGAATCCGGCACCGGCAATTGCCCACACCGGAATGCCGATCTTGCCCTCGGCGATGGCACGACGAACCGCCTGCACCTGCGGGCGCAGCACCTCGCCCGGACTGGCGACGATCTTGAGCCCCTTCTTTTCGGCGAGCTCGATCAGGTCGTTCGCCTCGGCCACAGTGGTCGTCATCGTCTTGTTGAAATGGATATGCTTGCCGGCTTCCAACGCCATCATGCCCTGCTCGTAGTGAAACCCGATCGGAGAGCAAATGGTGATCGCGTCGACATCGCCCTTCTCCAACAGCTCTTCGTAGGATTCCGAGCTGTGCGGCATGTCGTACTTCTCGGCCATCATGGCTGCCCGCCCCGGAACAGGGTCGCAGACACTCTGCAATTTGACCTTATCCTTCATGTCATCCAGCGCCAGATGCGGCATGATCCCGCGCTGCGCGATAGTGCCAGCACCCACGATTCCCATTCGAACGATATTGCTCATGAAGTTCTCCCTCGGTCAGATTTCTAATTGATACAGTGATTGTATGGGAGAACGGGGAAATCGGGTCGAATTCACGCAGGCAATCTCGTTCGCCATGGCCGACCGTTTCTGATGTCACCGTTTCGTAACAACATAATTTGGGCTCGCCGTAATATAGTCATGATTCTTGCAGGAGGCCCAGATGGCGGCCGATGCAGCGCGGTTGTTAACACACAACGGGGGGTTCGAACGAGATGAGATACGGCTTACGTGCGTTGGGTCTACTCGGCCGGTTCGTCGGCAAGGCGGTGAGCGCCGTCAGCACCCTTACCGTCTGGACGATGAGCAGCACCGCCAGGCTCATCACCCGGCCGTTCATGGGTTAGTCCTCGATCAACTCCCGCGATGTGGCAAGCGCATCATCCAACGAATCAACCAGCCACACGCCTTCGCGATCGGTGACTTCGGCGCGCCGGAGTTTGGTGGCCACACGCTTGTTGGCTTCACAGAACACCACCCTCACACCCTGCTGGCGCATACCGGTGATCATGGTATCCATCGCCTGAATGCCTGTGATGTCCATAAAGGGAACGCGAAGCAAGCGCACAATGAGCACCTTCGGCTCGGTGTTGGAGTGGCGCAGTGCGCGCTCCAGGTTATCGACCGCCGCAAAGAAGAATGGACCGTCGATCGCGTAGATCACCACGTCGTCCGCAGACTCGCCGACCGAGTTTGCCGGCGCCGCGGTGATTTCGACGGATGCAGACATCCGCCGCAGGAAGTGGAGCGTCGCCAGCAACACACCAACGTTTACGGCTATCACCAGGTCGGTGGTGACCGTGAGCAGGAAGGTGATAATGAGAATTGCCACATCTGCAAGCGGGGCACGGCGTGCCATGCGCACGAAGTGGCGAACATCACTCATGTTCCAGGCGACTACGAAGAGGATCGCAGCCAGGGCGGCAAGCGGAACCTCGCCCGCCAGCGGCGCGAGAATCACCACAATGAGAATGAGCGTTATTGTGCTGGATATACCTGCAATCGGATTGGTTCCGCCGTTGCGAATGTTGGTTGCCGTACGGGCAATTGCGCCGGTAGCAGCGATTCCACCCAGCATGGGTGACGCAATGTTGGCGATGCCCTGGCCAACAAGCTCCTGGTTACTGTCGTGCTTCGTACCCATCATGCCATCGGCTACCACGGCACTGAGCAGGCTCTCAATTGCACACAGCATGGCAATGGTGAAGGCCGGGGCCAGCAGCTCAAGAGCCTGGGCCAGGCTCATATTCGGCAGCGTGAGTTCCGGGATCTCTGCCTGGATACCGCCAAAGGTGCTTTGAATAGTCGCCACACCATCGAAGTTAAATACCGCCTGGATGACGGTAACTACAACCATCGCTATAAGCGGAGCAGGGATGCGACTGAGCGCTGGGATTTTTGGTGCCAGGATCACGATCGCCAGGCCAAGGAGCGCAAGCAAGGTTGTAGTGACATGCAAGTTGCCGAGGGAACGGAGCATGTCTGGAATCTGCTGGTGCAGGTGCTCCCGATCGGAATCCGGAATACCAAAAAACGCCGGCCACTGTCCCACCCAAATCACAACACCGATACCAGCTGTAAAGCCGGCGATAACCGGGGCAGGAATGAAACGGATGACCGCGCCCATCTTGAATATGCCCATCAGAATCAGCATGGCACCGGCCATAATGGTGGCCATCTGCAGGCCCCAGAAACCGTGTTGATTCAGAATGCCGAGGAGAATCACCACAAATGCGCCGGTAGGACCGGCGATCTGCACGCGCGTTCCACCGAAAAGTGTCACGATGAGGCCGGCAATGATGGCAGTGATGAGGCCGGCTTCTGGCCCCACCCCGGAGGCGATGGCAAAGGCCATCGAAAGCGGCAGGCTCACTACGCCAACAATCGCGCCGGCTACCAGGTTTGCCGGTATCGACGCACGCTTCAACAGCCCGGCGCGATGCGCCTCCAAAATCGCAATCATGTATACAGGTTCTCCTCCGCCATCCGGGGTTTCTCTGGCGAGGATGCCAG
>CAZGML010000051.1:0-10006 GCA_964526965.1 uncultured Sphaerobacteraceae bacterium
TTCCTGCGCGATATCGAATCGCTGCTCTCCTCCAAAAAGCAACTGATCTTTGAGGGGCCGCCGGGTTCGGGCAAGACCTATGTCGCCGAGCAGTTTGCGAGGTACTTCGCAGGACAACCGCTGGACGATTCCGCATCAACCGACCAGGTAGAACTCGTTCAATTCCACCAAAGCTACAGTTACGAAGATTTCGTAGAGGGTATTCGTCCGCGCACGAACGAAGACAGCCAGCTCGTGTACGACGTTGAACCCGGCATCTTCCTCGAGCTCGCGGACAAGGCCTGGCTGAACACGGACAAGAACTTCGTGCTCATCATCGACGAGGTGAACCGCGGTAACGTCTCTCGCATCCTCGGCGAGCTCATGCTGCTACTCGAATATCGCGACAAATTGGCGACGCTCCCGTACAGCAAGACCCAACTTCAAATCCCGCCCAATCTCTACATCATCGGCACCATGAACACCGCCGACCGCTCGCTCTCGCAAATCGATTACGCGTTGCGACGGCGCTTCTACTTTCTGCGATTCATGTCGGTGGAAAACGACGAGGCGCCCGTGCTGGATGGCTGGCTCCGGCAGCAAGGCCTGGATGCCATCACGCATTCCAACGTGCTGCAATCGTTCATTAAACTCAACCAGCAGTTGGAAAATGATCTCGGTACGGACGACCTGCAAGTTGGTCACAGTTATTTCATGGACGACAACATCCACAACGATCGTCAGCAGCAACACATCTGGAACTACGCGGTGTTACCGCTGATTCGCGAGTACCTGTATCACCATCGTGAGCGCGATAGCCTGATGCAGAAGTACCAGCGCGATCGGATTCTCGGCCTCGTTAATCCAGAGCCGGAGAATCAGGTCGACCCAGAGGCCACCAATATCTCCACAGGAGTGGCGGAATGAGTGCGCGGATCACCCTCCGTGAATATGAGCGAACGGAAGTTGGCCTGACGCCGGACGATCAATCGATCTTCCTTCAGGATGTCGAGCAGCGCATCAGTATCAGCCCAACCACCGTACCCGGTCGGGTGGAGCTTTCGCCTAACCAGTACGTTGGCGTTATTCGCCTTCCGTCCGGAATCACGCTGGACCTGCTGCCGAAGGTGCCGCTTCACAACGTGATGTGGATGATTTCGGAAGTGGAACGGCTCGAAGGAGTCGACTTCCACATCATCGATCACGATGTCCAAATCAATACATTCGATGACATTCTGGAGCCCATCGCAAATGCGTTTGCCGGCCAGGTGGAACACCTGATAGACCGCGGACTCTATCGCGCCTATGTGGAGCAGGAGGATAACCTGCCGGCAATACGGGGACGCATCGAGTTTCGCGAAGACCTCAATCGCAATGTGGTGTTACGCCACCGCACCTATTGCCGTTTCAGCGAGTTCAGTTGGGATATTCCTGAGAACCAGGTGATTCGGCAAGTAATCCGCAAGCTGATCGGGTGGGGATTCTCTGGCCGGCTCACGGCACGGCTGATCTCGCTGGATCGGCAGATGGAAAGTGTGAGGCCGGGCAACCTGCGCACGCATCATATCGATCGGTTTCAGTACTCGCGACAATCGGAGCATTATCGTCCCATCCATCGTTATTGCCGCCTTTTCCTGGACGGATTCTCGCTCAGCGAACAAGTGGGCGATTCACCATTCAGTGGCTTCCTGATGGATATGAATGTGCTGTTCGAGCAGTTCGTTTCCATGCTTTTGGAGCAAGAAGTGCACCGGATTGATCGCACCCTGGATTTAAACCGGCAGGCGTCACATCGGCTGTTCAGGAATGCACCTGGCAGCATTCGGCCGGATCTCGTGCTCGAGCAGTCGGGCCAGCAGCTGCTTGTGGCCGATACGAAGTACAAACGCAAAGTCGGCACCGATGCCGACCCGGGCGACTATTACCAGGTCATCACCTATTGCACCGTGTTGGGGTTGGCAAACGGAGTATTGATTTATCCGCGCCATTTGGCGGATGTGGAAGAATCGCTCACCGTGCTGGGGAGCGATATCACTATCCATGAGACGTCAATCGACCTGCGCACCTCGCGCGCTTCGGTGCGTCAGGAACTACATCGGCTGGCGTGGAAGGTGGTGCGATTAGGCCACACACAACGCTCCGCGCTGGTGGCGAGAGCGGTCTAGAGTAGTGCTGTGCGAGCGGCAGCGGGGTGAAATCCCGCTGCCTTCACGCGTTAGAACTTGGTGCGCGGATCGAGGATATCTCGCAACCCGTCACCAACCAGGTTCAGGGCAAGCACCACGAGCATGATCGCGATTCCGGGGAAGGTGGCGATCCACCAGGCATCACGAACAAAGGCGCGAGCGCTGCTCAACATGGCGCCCCATTCCGGTGTCGGCGGCTGTGCGCCAAGGCCAAGGTAGCTGAGACCGGCGGCCGAGAGGATTGATCCGGCAACGCCGATAGTGGAAAGCACGATGAGTGGGCCGGCCACATTCGGCATGACCTGCCGAAAGATGATTCTGGCGGTAGTACTGCCACTGGTGCGCGCCGCCGTGACGTACTCCATTTCCTTCACAGAGAGCGTCGACCCGCGGGCAGTACGGATATAGGCCGGTATCGATTCAATACCAACTGCAATCATCACGTTAAAGAGACTCGGGCCCAGCACGGCGACCACAGCAATAGCCAGCAGGATTCCCGGGAAGGCGAGCATGATATCGGTAAGCCGCATGATGATGGTATCAATCCATCCTCCGGCGAATCCGGCAATCATGCCGAGGATTGACCCGAACCCGAGGGCGATACTGATAGCCACCAACCCAACCCGCAGCGAGACGCGCGATCCGTAGATAACGCGGCTGAGGATATCGCGGCCCACTTCATCGGTACCAAGCCAGTTTTCAGACGACGGAGCACCACGTCGGTTGTTGGAAATCTCCAGCGGATCCATCGGCGCGATCCAGGGTGCAAAGATTCCTATCAGCACAAACAGGATCAACACGCTGATGCCAATAATCATACCGGGGCGCTTCTTGATCTTTCCCCAGGTTTTTTGCCATGGGCTCGGGCGGTGTGACTCCGCAAGCGCCGAAACCCCGGTACCTTGTTGCGTTGTAGCAGCTCTTGCTGTCATTGACTTATCCGAATTCTAGGGTCGATGACTGAGTAGAAGATATCGATCGCCAGGTTCACAAAAACGTAGATAAACGCCACAAAGATCACGATTCCCTGAATCTGGGGAAAATCTCGTGATTGAATGGCAGTAACCGCATAACGTCCCAATCCCGCCCGCGTGAACACGCTCTCTACAATCACGGAACCGGAGAGCAATCCGCCGAACTGCAAACCAATAATGGTCAGCACCGGAATCATGGCGTTGCGCAAAACGTGGGCGTATACCACCATTCGCTCGCGGAGTCCCTTTGCCCGGGCGGTCTGTACATAATCCAGCTGGGCAACTTCCAGCACACTGGACCGGGTTATACGTGCCAGCACCGCCCCGGATGGTGCCGCCAGGGCAATTGACGGCAGTACAAGCGCCATGGGGCCGCTACCCGTAACCGGAAACCACCCTAACTGAAGGCTGAATAACAAAATCAGCAAAATACCAGACCAGAACGTTGGCATAGAGATACCGAGCATGGCAAAGGCCATGATTGATGTATCGGCCCAGCCGGCCCCACGTACCGCCGCGAACACTCCCAACGGAATACCAACTGCCGATGCGAGCACAACCGCAACCAACGTTAGCTGCAATGTGGAAGGGAATCGTTCGAGAATTTCATCCATTACCGGTTGGCCGCTGCGAATGGATGTGCCGAGATCTCCTTGCACGGCACCGGAAACATAGCGGAAGTACTGAACGGCGAGCGGATCGTTGAAGCCAAGCTCCTCGCGGAGGCGTTCAACGTCCTCTGCTGTGGCGGTTTCTCCGAGCATGACCGATACCGGATCACCAGGTACCAGGTGGCTCATCATGAATGCTGCAATCGATACTCCGATAATTACGGGAATCGTGAGCAGCAGGCGTTTGATTATGAACTTTCCCATTAGCTGGCCTCGGGGAGATCAGGCTACGCGACGAGCCATTTTCCGTACTCGCCGCGAAACAGCCCCACAACCATGGCAGGTGCAGAGCTGTTCCGTAGCCCGACGTAACTGTGATGAATCAGGACCTAACTAGTCCATCCATGCATCGAAGTAGACTGCATAGCCATCGTCGTGGAACGAGGCGTTCTTAAGCCGCTTGTTGAATGCGATGTAGTACTCGTTTGCAAAGAGTGGTACCCACACGGCCTTGTCCACGAGATATCGCTGAATCTCGGCGTAGATTTCGGCGCGTGCCTCTGGATCCATCTCCGTACGGCCCGCTTCGATCATCTCATCGAGTTCATCCTCCTGGATGTGGCTCATGTTGAGACCGCTGCCAGCATTCGAGGAGTGGAACCAGGTGAAGGCAATGTCCGGACCACTGCTGGTGTACCCCATCATGATGGCCTGGTGGTTACCGGCTTCAGCTTCATCGAGCAGCGTTGCGAACTCCATCTGCTGAATCTGCATTTCCACGCCGATATCGTCCAACTGGCTCTGTGCCACCTGGGCCGCACGTGCCCAGTCATCCTGCGGGAGGTTGAGAAGGGTGAAGGACAACCGCTCGCCATCCTTGACGAGATAGCCGTCATCATCGGTTTCGGTGTAGCCAGCTTCGGCGAGAAGTTCTTTGGCCTTCTCGGGATCGAAGTCGTAGGCGTAATCCACAATTCCATCCCAGTACCCGAAGATGGATGGCGGCAGGAATCCGTGGATCACCTGGCCGTACTCCTCAACAGCGGCCGAGGTGACCTCTTCCGCATTGATGGCGTGGTTCATGGCCTGGCGCACCAGGATGTCGTCGAACGGGGCGGCGTGAATGTTGAACTCGAAGAAGACCGCGCCAAGGCGGAGGTAGTTGACGACGTTGTACTCGCCCGATTCGATCATACGCGGAATGTCGATGGCCGGGAGGGAGAGCTCGTGTGTTTCGCCAGTTTCGAACGCAGCCACACGGGAGGCTTCTTCCATGATCGACTGGAAGACGATGGTCTCGATATACGCCGGACCTTCGTGCATCCCCTCGGGGCCCCAGTTGTAATCGGGGTTGCGGCGCAGGGTAATGCGGTCACCGGTTCGCCATTCTTCCACGATCCAGGGTCCGGTTCCGACCGGAGTCTGGCCGAACTCGGAACCCATTTCTTCCACCGCCGTAACGCTAATGGGCGAGAGAAGGGCGCCTGAAAGGTTCTCCATCAGCTGCGCGAAGGGTTCTTCTGTGGTGAGCGAGAAGGTGAACTCATCGATCACTTCGGTACTGGTCAACGACCCAACCTGTGTGCGAGCAGAGACTGCATTCGTCTCCGGATCGATGATTCGATCAAAGCTTCGCTTGGCTGCTTCGGCGTTGAAGGGTGTGCCGTCGTGGAACGTAACATCCTCGCGCAGTTTGAACGTCCAGGTGAGGCCGTCTTCCGAGATTTCCCACTCTGTGGCCAGGCCCGGTACAAATTCTCCGTCGAAGTTCTTGCGAATAAGAGGGTCAGTTGCCTGGCGCAGCACACGGCTGGTAACTGCCGCACCGGTCTGGTGCGGATCGAGCGTGTCTGGCAGCTCGGAGATACTTACCACCAGTTCGCCGCCCTCTTTGGGTTCACCGGCTTCTTCCGGGTCACCGATGGGAGCACCGAAAACGACAGATCGACCCGGGCCAACCAGGAACAAACCGGTTGATGCAGCCGACGCCGCCAGCATATTACGTCGATTCAACTTAAGGGATTTCATCGCGCAAACTCTCCTTCTGACAGTGTTTTTCGTGGGGCACTCCCAAGAAATTTCTTACAGGTTTTACCGTCAGGCTGATCGTATCACGAGGTTTACAATCTGTCAGCAATATTCTGTAGGCAATGCACGCCTGGTCTCGGGTGCGATACAGGGAAAGCACCCGGTTTGGAAGCCGGGTGCTTTGCTAATAACTTTTCGACTTTAGCTTTGCTGATAATGCCCGGAGTGGTACTACTGTGATTCCGATTCTTTGGAGAGTTCGCCAGACGGTACAGGATCATCCTTTGTTTTGGTATCGCCCGGAGTTGTGGCGTTGGAAACAGCAGCTGCTTCAGCCTCCGCTTCGGCCTGCCTGGCGGCGCGGGCGGCCTTGCGCTCCGCAACTTCCTCAGGGGTGAGTGCGGCCTTGCGCTTGACGCCAATTTGCGGATCCTTACGGTTTGCCCGTTTACGCTTGTTGGCCTGGTCGATAGACCAAAGTGTGACGATAACCGCGATTATCAATGGCACAACGATCACAACAACAATAAGTAAAAACCATTCGAATCCGGTCATGAAGCGCGTAATCCCCTGGATAAACGTACGTCGGCTACCCCCGACGGCAACAACTCAATGATACCGTTGGTGCCCCCTCAAGGTCGGCATGAAGTACTGATTTGCGGCGTTATTCCGTTTAAAGGCGGAGAATGGAATACAAACACCCGTCGGAGCCTGTTATTCCACTGGACTGAAAACATCGAGGAGTGAGAAACCAAAAGTCCGCCCGGAGCCATTGGGTTCCGGGCGGACCTGGGTGTGCAATATCGCTATCCGACGGCCAGCAGTATCGGGTTCTCCAGGTACTTGCGTACCGACTGGAGGAACGCTGCCACCTCGGCGCCATCCAGCGCGCGGTGGTCGGCCGCGAGGGTGATGCTCATGGTGTTCCCGATGGTGATTTCACCGTCCTTCACCACTGGCACCTGGGAAACGGTACCGATAGACATGATGGCAACTTGCGGCGGATTAATGACGGCGATGAATTCCGTGACATCGAACATTCCGAGGTTGGTGATCGTGAATGTTCCGCCCTGGTATTCCTCCATCTTCAGGCCGCCCTCTCGAGCGCGCTTGCCGAGATCCTTCGCCATGTTGCTGATGGTGCCAATGCTCTTCTGGTCGGCAGCGGGAATGAACGGAGCGATAAGTCCGCCGTTCAGCGCGATGGCGATGTTGATATCGATCGAATCCTGCTGGTACAGTTCGCCATCCACGAAGCTGCGGTTCACATTCGGATGCTCCACCAACGCCATGGCTGCCGCCTTGACGATGAGGTCGTTCACGCTCACGCGGATACCAGCCTCTTCGAGCTGGGCGTTGATATCCTTGCGGAATGCCATGGCCGCATCCATATCAATGCTGGCAGTGACGTAGTAGTGCGGAATGAACGCCTTGCTCTCCGCCATGCGCTCGCCGGTAACCCGCTTGATACCCGGCATATCGACCTTTTCGCCGGTGATCGGGTAGCTCGGCTGCTGCGGACGACCAGCGGCTGGCGCGGCCTTCTCATCTACAGCGGAGTCTGCGGCAGTCGGCATCGGCTTCTCGCCATCCAGGTAGGGCTGGATATCGCGCTTCACGATGCGTCCATCTGGGCCGGAACCAGAGACCAGGGTGAGATCCAGTCCGGATTCCTGTGCGAGGCGCTTCACCAGTGGGCTGGCGCGGTAACGCTCGTTCCGCTCCACGGTCTCGGCCTTCTCATCTCCTGCAGAAGCGTCGGCAGCCGGCTCCTCAGCGGAATCTTCCTGTTCGTCGTCCCGGGCGGATTCGAGTTCTGCCCGAGTTTCCTCATCCACAGAACCTTCGCCCACGGCTTCGGCTTCGTCGGGAGATTTGGCAGCAGGCTTCTCGCCCTTTCCAATTTCATCTTCTGAACCAATGGTGGCAACAACCTCGCCGATCGGGACGGTTGTGCCCTCTTCAACGAAGATGTTGGTGAGGAAGCCGCTATCCTGCGCTTCCATTTCCATGGTGATCTTGTCGGTTTCGATTTCTGCGAGGGCGTCGCCTTCGGCTACCTCATCACCCTCGGCCTTCAGCCAGGTGATAAGGACACCTTCCTCCATCGCGTCGCCCATTTTCGGCATGATAACTTCTGCCATGGCGATTATTTCTCCAGATAGAGCACGCGGCGAGCTGCGCTTACCACATGGTCAATGGACGGAAATCCAGCGACTTCCAGATTACGAGCATACGGGGCGGGCACTTCGGCACCGGATACGCGCACAACTGGCGCATCGAGGTAATCGAACGCCTCGCTTTGCAGCACTGCGCCGACTTCAGACGCCACACTGTAGTAGCGCCACTGTTCCTGCACAACCACTGCACGGTTGGTTTTCTTCACGGATTCGACGAAGGTTTCCTTATCCAGCGGACGAATGGAGCGAAGGTCGATAACCTCGGCGCTGATATCCTGCTCGGCGAGCTTGTCGGCCACCTTCAGCAGCATCGGCACCTGGCGTCCGTATGCAATGAGGGTGACATCGGTACCCTCACGCGCAACGCGCGCCTTGCCGAACTCGAGGCCTTCATCGCCTTCGGGTACTTCGCCCTTGGTGCCGTACAGGGCACCGGCTTCGAGGAAGATAACGGGGTTGGGATCGCGAATGGCCTCAAGCATCATCCCCTTCACATCAGCCGGGGTTGCCGGGCTAACGACCTTAAGGCCGGGGAAGTGGCCATAGAAACCTTCCAGGCTGTGGGTATGCTGCGAGCTCAGCTGCACACCACCACCGTTTGGACCACGGATAACCAGCGGAACATTCACCTGGCCACCACTGAAATAGTGGAGCTTGGCTGCGTTTTGGATGATTTGGTCGGCGGCCAGGAACGAGAAGTTCCAGGTCATCATTTCGACGATCGGCTTGAGGCCGGCCATTGCCATACCGATGGCGGCTCCAGTGAAGCCTCCTTCGGAGATAGGCGTATCCATTACGCGCTTGGGGCCGAATTGATCGATGAGACCGTTAGTCACCAGGTGGGTACCGCCGTAGAGGCCGATATCTTCACCCAGCAGCACGATTGATTCATCGCGCTCCATTTCTTCGGCCATCGCACTGCGGAGGGCATCGCGATAGGTCATGACGGGCATATGCTGAAATCCTTTCTAACAGCAGCACGGCGTTGGGCCGGCTGTGGGAATGCCAGGCGTTTAGCCCGCCGGTTCCACATAGGTGTCATCGGCATAGACATCGGTCAACAGTTCAGAGAGATCGGGATCCGGGCTCTCCTCGGCGAACTTCACGGCTTCATCGGCCTGGGCTTTGGCATCCTCGCGGATTTTGTTGAGCCGCTCTTCATCGATACCCGCTTCAATCAACTGTGAGTGAAGGAGGGGAATCGGATCCTTTTCGCGCCACTTGTCAACTTCTTCCTTCGAGCGGTACTGCTCCAGGAAGTCGGCTGCACCGTGCGGCACAATGCGATAGCTGTATGCCTCGATGGCGTAGGGTTTGCCGGTTTCGCGCACGCGCTCCTGCGCCTTTTCGGCGACATCCAGCACTGCCTGCAGATCCATGCCGTCTACGCGTTCCCACTCGATGCCGTAGCTCTCGAACTTCTTGCCGAGGTCGGTCATTGCGGTGGCGCGCTCCACGGAAGTTCCCATGCCGTATTGGTTGTTTTCGAGAATGAAGAGGGTGGGGCACATGCCATCCTTACCCCAGAGTCCGGCGAGGTTGGCGGCCTCATGGAAAGCACCGTTGTGAATGGAGCCGTCGCCGAGATAGAGCTGCACCACAGCATCGCTGCCCTGGTAGCGCCTGGCATAGGCCATACCTGGCCCGAGCGGAATATGGCCACCCACGATTCCGTAGCCGCCATACATGCCGCCTTCTGTGTGGAAGAGGTGCATGCTGCCGCCCTTGCCCTTCACCAGGCCGGTGCCCTTGCCGTAGAGCTCGGCCATAACACTTTTGGGCGACGCACCCTGAAGAAGCGCGTGAGCATGATCACGATAGGCGGTGATCGTGATATCACCTTCCTTCATCGCGTTAATGAAGCCGGTAGCAACAGCTTCCTGGCCACTGTAGACGTGGAGATATCCACCGATTTTGCCCTGACGAAATGCCCTGGTAGAGGCATCCTCGAACAGACGGATTTCGACCATCTTCTGGTAGAACCCGACAAGGGCTTCTGCATCGTACGCCACTTGCGCCTGTCCTTCCGTATACGATTCGGCGGGAGT
>CAZGML010000052.1:0-9038 GCA_964526965.1 uncultured Sphaerobacteraceae bacterium
GCCATGAAGGCTTCCTGCGGAATTTCCACGCTGCCCACCATCTTCATGCGGGCCTTGCCTTCTTTTTGCTTCTCGAGCAGTTTGCGCTTGCGGGAGACGTCGCCACCGTAGCACTTGGCGAGCACGTTCTTGCGCATGGCCTTCACGGTTTCACGGCTGATAATACGGCTGCCAATGCTTGCCTGGATCGGCACGTCGAACATCTGGCGCGGAATCAGCTTGCGGAGCGCCTCTACGAGACCCTTGCCCTTGTAATAGGCGTCGTCGCGGTGGCAAATCATGCTGAGCGCGTCAACGCTCTCGCCGTTCACCAGAACGTCCAGCTTCACCAGATCGGCGGCCATCATCTCGGAGAAGGTGTAATCCAGGCTGGCGTAGCCCTGGGTGCGACTCTTCAATTGATCGTAGAACTCAACGATCAGTTCGGCCAACGGGATCTTGTACTGGAGCTGCACACGCTCCTCATCAAGGTAGACCAAGTCGCCGGGCATTCCGCGCTTGTTCGTGGTGAGATCCATAATCGTGCCGATGTAGCGGCTTGGAGCGATGATGTTGAGATCCATCCAGGGTTCGCGGATTTCCTCGATCTGTCCGAAATCCGGCATGTCTGAAGGGTTATCTACCTTCTTGGTCTCGCCGCTGGTGAGTTCTACTTCATATTCCACGCTTGGTGCAGTGGCAAGCAGGTCCAGCCCAAACTCACGTTCGAGCCGTTCCTGGATGATCTCCATATGGAGCAAGCCCAGGAAACCGCAGCGGAACCCAAAACCAAGCGCTGCCGAGCTTTCGGGCTCGTAGGTGAGGGACGCATCGTTGAGTTGCAGGCGTTCCAGCGCATCGCGCAGCTCCGGGAAATCGTTTGAATCCACCGGATAGAGGCCGGCGAACACCATGGCCTTTGCCGGCTGGTAACCGGGAAGTGGCTCTGTGGCAGGGCGACTGTCCGATGTGATCGTGTCACCAACCTGCACATCCTTCACCACCTTCAGGCCGGTAGCGATATAGCCGACTTCGCCGGTGTGCAGTACGTCGACAGAGGTCATGCGCGGGTTGAAGTACCCGATTTCCAGCGTGTCAGCATGTTTCTCGGTTCCGAGAATGCGGATGCGCTCGTTGGCCCGCAGCTCGCCGTCCACGATTTTCACATACGCGATCACGCCCTTAAATGCGTCGTAGTGACTATCGAAGATCATGGCGCGCAGCGGTTTATTGCTGCCTTCTCCGCTTGGGGGTGGTACGTGCTTCACAATGGCTTCAAGGATATTCGGCGCACCCTCACCAGTTTTGGCGCTGGCGGGGATGATTTCATCGTCGATAAGCCCGATGAAATCGCCAACTTCCTGCGTCACGCGTTCCGGGTCAGCATTTGGTAGATCGATTTTGTTGATCACTGCGAGCATGGCTAGGTCGTGCTCGAGCGCGAGGTATACATTCGCCATTGTTTGCGCTTCGATACCCTGGGCAGCATCCACAACCAACAGTGCGCCCTCACAGGCCGCAAGGCTACGGCTGACCTCGTAACTGAAGTCAACGTGACCTGGCGTATCGATAAGGTTGAGCGAGTACTCCTGGCCATCTTCCGCGGTGTAGTGCATTCGCACTGCCCGCGCCTTGATGGTGATGCCCTTTTCGCGTTCCAGGTCCATGGAATCGAGCATCTGCTCCTGGAGCTCACGCTCGGAGACCGTGCCGGTTACCTGTAACAGGCGGTCGGCCAGGGTCGATTTCCCATGATCGATATGGGCGATGATGCTGAAGTTACGAATGTGACTCGTATCAATAGGTGTAGTCATATAATGATGGCACGTCCATAGAGAATCGATGAAGGCAAGATAAACCAACGGCGATTACGCGTCCGTTGAACATCCGTCTAAGTATGCCTGATTTTCAGTTAACGTATCGGATTGGATCGTGATCAGTCCGCATAAGATACGCTCCGTGGGCATACAACTTCACCCGGTTTTGCTATACTTGATCCTAGTTGAGAATGGTTCTCAAATACGACTCGGCGACTCGGATATAGACACTGTTCGTTCGCTGGTTTGGCAGGTGGTGGGCACAAGTGAGCAAGCTAGTAAATTTCTTCCGTAATCAGCGTTTGGCTGCGTCGTCGGTTCTGGCGTGGATTCTCAGTTTCACGGGCCTGGCCCTGGATTTGACAGATGCCGTCCCGCAGCAGGCGGTGATTGCGGTCTACCTGGGTGCCTATCTCTTCGGCGGCACCGCGGCGCTTGTCGAAGCCATTCGCGACCTGTTGGATCGCAAGATCAACGTCGACCTGCTCATGGTGCTGGCTGCCCTTGGTGCGGCAGCGCTTGGACAGTGGCTCGAGGGCGCGATTCTGCTCAGCCTCTTCGCAACATCGAACGCACTCGAATACTACTCATTGGGGCGGACCCGGAACGCCGTTCGCGCACTCATGGATCTCACACCACCAGTCGCGCGGGTATTGCGTGATGGTGTCTATGTGGAAATCGACACGGACGAGGTCCAGATCGGCGATCATGTCATGATCCAGCCCGGCGAGCGCATCCCTGTGGATGCCACCATCACTTCCGGCACATCGACAATCGACCAGGCAGCAATCACCGGCGAATCGGAACCTGTTTCCGTGGAGCCGGGCAATTCTATCTACGCGGGAACCATTAACGGCAATGGCGTTCTCCACACCGAAGTTGCCAAACTTGCCACCGATACCACGCTGGCGAGAATCGTTCGGCTTGTGTCCGATGCCCGGAATGACCAGTCTGACCTGCAAGAGTTTGCCGAAGGATTTGAAGGAAAGTACGCCGCAGGCGTGATTCTCTTCTCGGCGCTTATCGCCACGATCCCGATCTTGCTCGGAGCCGAAACCGAACCAACTATTTATCGAGCCCTCACGCTGCTGGTGGTGTTGAGTCCCTGCGCACTGGTCATCAGTACGCCTGCAGCCACACTCAGTGCGCTCGCCAACGCTGCCCGCAACGGCATCCTTGTGAAGGGCGGACGTGCCCTCGATACGCTTGGAACGGTCTCGACCGTTGCGTTTGATAAAACCGGAACGCTTACCATCGGCAAGCCCATGCTGACGGACATCGTCACGTTCAACCAGACCGATCCCACATGGCTGCTGAAACACACCGCCGCCGTAGAAGTGATGAGCGAGCACCCCATAGCGGAGGCGATTGTACAGGCGGCTGAATCCGAAAAACTGGCTTTGCCTCGTGCTCAAAACGCGGAGGCGATTCCTGGCCACGGTATCCAGGCCGATATCAATGGTTCGACCTTCGTTATCGGTAACCGCCGCCTCATGGAAAGAAACCACATCGAACTCAGTGAATCCGCGAACGAGCAGCTTGCCCGCATCGGTGATGAAGGCAAGAGCTCGATGTTCGTCGTCGCGGACAACGTTCTGGTGGGTATCCTCGCAGTTGCCGATGTGCTCCGGCCGGGAATGGCTGATGTGATCCAGCAGCTGAAGAAGGACGGTATCGAAAGAATTGCCATGCTCTCGGGTGATAACGCACGGGTAGCCAACGCTATTGGCAAGAGCGTAGGAATCGACGACGTACATGCGGATCTGCTGCCCGAGGACAAGGTCGATGCGCTGCGAGAACTCCGCCAGGCCGAGAAGGTGGCGATGGTTGGCGACGGTGTTAACGACGCACCTGCCCTTGCCGTGGCAGATGTCGGCATCGCGATGGGCGCCGGTGGAACGGACGCCGCACTGGAGACCGCCGACGTCGTGCTCATGACCGACGATGTTTCCAAGATCAGCTACAGCATTGGGCTAAGCCGCAAGATGCGCAAGATTGTGAAGATGAACCTGACATTCTCGCTCAGCGTTATCGCGGTGTTGGCAACGCTTACGCTCACGGTTGGAATCCCGCTGCCAGTGGGAGTGATTGGTCACGAAGGCAGCACGATAATCGTGATCCTGAACGGTTTGCGATTGCTCGGATACGGTGGCGGCTTCCGTCGACTTCTGAAACCGGACCGCGAAGTCGCTCCTCGCGAACAGGCCGACTACCGGGTGGTGACGGTTTAGCGCGGCAGTCCCGGAATGCGCTCGCGCACACGTACCGGAATCATCGTGCCGATCCGCTCCGTAATCATCAACAGCTCCGGCACTCTCAGTACCCATGCGGCCCAAACGAACGTGACTGCATACAGGCCGATGCACAGCACGAAATAAACCGCATGCATCAGGAAGCCGGTGTCGGTTTCGAGCACCCCGCTCAGCCATGGGCGAGAGACGCCGATAACGACGCCCATGATGGCGGATGCGAGCAATACGCGCACGAGCCAACTGAAAAATCCTTCGGAGAAAATCCGGCCGCTGCGCTGTTTGAGGAACGCCATCATGATGATGGCCTCCGCGGCAGTTGTCACGCTCATGGCAATGGCGAGGCCTTCAACCCCAAACGGATCCATGAGCAATCGCGCCAGGATGATGTTGAGAATAATCGTGAGAATGGTTGTGGTCACCGGTGTGCGCGTGTCCTTCATCGCGTAAAAGACGCGGGTGACGATTTCGGTTAATCCATAGCCAACCAGCCCGAGTGCGAACCAGCGGAACGCGCCGGCAACGATGTCCGTCGACTGGTCATCGAACCGTCCACCCTCGAAGATCACCATAATGACCTCTCGCCCAATCATCACGAGTGCCACGCTGGCAGGGATGCTGAGGAAGAGGAGAGGGCGCATGGTTCGATCGAGCAGTCGGGCAAAACCATCGCGATCGCCCCGACCGAACAACGCCGCAAGCGATGGAAATGCCACTGTGCTCATGCTGAGCGCCAGTACACCGTGCGGCAACATTAACAGCAGCCAGGCGTAGTTCAGGCCGGACACATACTGCGCACCGAGAATCGAGGCAAACGCGCTCACGAAGATAAAGTTGACCTGGAACGCAGCGAGCCCGACCACGCGTGGACCAAGCAGCCGCAACACATCCTTCAGGCCGTCAACGGTTCGATCAAGCGTAGGGCGGAACGTGAGCCCGGTTCGAACCACAGCCGGAACCTGAAGCGCCAGTTGCAGGAACGCGCCGATGATTACGCCCCAAACCACTGCCTGGATACCGAACTCATCGGCGAAGAAGTACGCGCCAATAATGATTGCGATGTTGTAGAGCACCGGTCCGAACGCGGGCCAGGCGAACTGATTCTGCGCCTCCAGGATTCCCTTGCAGGCGATTGCAAGCCCGAGGAACACCGGCGAAAGCAGCAGCGGCCGCATTAATTCGACGGTCAGGTTATGCGTGTATTCGTCATAGCCGGGTGCAACCAGGCTCGTGAGCGGGCTCGCAAACACGAACGCAATGGCGCTAAGTACGAGAATGCCGAGTCCGGTCCAGGTAAGCATTGCGGATGCAAGCCTGGAGGCGCGTTCGCGATCGTTTCGATCGATGAAGTTGCCGAACACCGGGATGAAGGCAGCGCCGAATGCTCCACTCATCACAACCAGAAAGAGGAGGTCCGGAATGCGAAATGCCGCGACGTAGGCGTCCATATCTGGAGATGTGCCGAATTGTCGTGCCAAAATCATCTCGCGCAGCAGGCCGAGCACGCGGCTGAGCACGTACGCAATCGCAACAATCGCGGCACTACGCATCATCCCGCTGCCAGCGGCGACTGCACTGGAGGGTGTTTCCGGCTCAGATGGTTGCGTGGTGGGTGCGCGTCCGAAGACCTGGCTGGCCTGACTCATACGCGCGATTATCCCACTAAAGGCCGATTCCGTGCAGTATTCGTGTCAGGAGCCGCGAAGTGCCTGCACAACACTCAGTCTGGCGGCACGCCAGGCAGGGAACAACCCCGCCAAAATGCCGACAACCAACGCCGCCCCCACGCCAATTGCAACCGACGAAAGTGGCAGTGTCGTGCTTTCTGGCAGCGGTAACGTATCCAGTACTAATTGCCTGGCAAAAACCGAGACGATGAGGGCAGAGGCCGGAATGGCTATTGCCACAGCGATAAGCACCTCGAGCAGCGTCTGCGAGATTCCGCTGAAGAAGATTCGCATCGTGCTCGCACCCAGCGCTCGCCTCAGGCCATATTCCGCAGAGCGCTCGCGCACATTGGCCAGACCCACGCCCAAAATGCCCAGCCCTCCGATGGCCAACGCCACTGCCGATACAGCGGTCGCCGTAACATTCTGCTGACTAAGAATTGGTTTCAGGTCGGCGAGCATATCAGTGCGACTGATTTGCAGGTCGGTAATCTCGAGATCCTGTTCAGCTGACCAACGCTGCACCAGGTCTGTAACCAGTCCGATATCGTTCTCATTAACATGCATGAGTACCTGTATTCCGGTCGATTCCACAAGTTCAGGCCGTGGTATGGACGAAACAATCAGAATGTCTGAACCAATGCCAGACCAGTTCGCCACTCCATCAATAATGATCGTCCCCAGCGGGGCTTGCTGAAGCGGGTGTTCAGTTGCTGTGTTGGCCGCAGTCGTGAAGTCCACGGTTCGGCCCACTGTCGTTTCTAAAGTCCAGCCCTGCCTGGCGATAAACTGCTCGTTTACTACTGCGTGCAGCACTGTGCCATCCGCTGTATCTACGGGGAAGCGGCCAGCCTCCATATCAAGCACCCGAATATCTATGTACCCTGGCGATACCACCTTGCCATTCACCTGCGTGAGTCCATTGTCGGTAGCCAATGGAAGGAGCACATCGAAATTGGCACTGGTCGCCGGAATGCCGTTTGCTTCCAGCATGCTAATTGCGTCGTGCGTCACTGATTGGGACGGGCCGGAATCCCCTGTCCACACAGGGGCCGCTCCTCGTTCCTGTCCGTTCCTTCCAGGGTCCTGCGAGGCCAGGGGATGAATAACTTGTCCACTAACTGATACGGTCGCGGGTCGCCCATACTCCCGGGCAATGAACTCTGTATTCGCATCCACTGATAACTGGCTCGCAGAGTTCACGACGATGACGGCAATAATGGCCGCAACAAGGCCGGCGATAGAAACGAGCGTACGCAGCGGTTGACTACGCACGTCCTCCCCTGCGGTGACAAACATTGCCCGAAGCGATGTCATGGTTTGCCTACCTCCTGCAACGTTCCTTCGTCGAGATGAAGGATCCGGTCAGCCTTACGTGCGATCTCCAGGTCGTGCGTTACCAGGATGAGCGTGATGTTGTCCCTGCGGGCCAGGTCCACCAAAAGCTCCAGCACATTTTCTCCGGTATCCACATCCAGCGCCCCGGTAGGCTCATCGGCAAGGATGATTGGCGGCTCGGTGACAAGGGCGCGCGCAATTGCCACGCGCTGTTGCTCACCACCGCTCAGTAGGTGAGGCAAAGAGTGAAGACGATCACCAAGGCCCACGCGCTCGAGCGCCTTGGTTGCTCGTTGCGTCCGGGTATCAAGATCGTGCGATGAACCATACATCAGCGCTTCGGTGACGTTGCCGACTGCCGACCGACGTGCGAGAAGGTGGAACTGCTGAAACACAAATCCCAGGGTAGAGAAGCGCAAGCCCGCCCGCTCTGTATCGGAAATACCTGTGGTGTCTGTGCCTCGTACGTACACGCTCCCCCTGGTGGGAGTATCCAGCAAACCAAGGAGATTCAGCAGTGTAGATTTGCCAGAGCCAGATCGGCCGGTGACAGCGATGACCTCGCCGGGATTCCCGTGACAGTCGATTCCTTTCAGGATCTGGAGGTTGGTGCCATCGGGCAGCTGCACACTCTTATGCACATCTCGAAGCTCCATCGAATGTGTGGTCATCGGTCGGCCTGCTCGAAATCGGATTGAACAGGAAACCGCAATACCGAATCACCCTCCTCGAGGCCATCGAGAATCTCCACCGCTTGCATGTCACTGTGGCCGAGCTTCACTTCTCGGGCTTCTGTGGTGCCGTCATCGTGAATGACGATAACCTGACCGGTATCGGCTGCTCCGAGTACTGCGCTGGTAGGCAGGCCAACCGCATCCTGTGGCGGTTCCATATACAGCACCATGGTACCGGCGAGCCCATCAACCACCCGTACGTCGTCAGGAATACTGCAACTCATGCTCATTCCCTGAGACGCGCGTTCGATGCCAATCCAATCGCACTCGAATCCTCCGGGTCCTCCATAAAGGGTGACCTGAACACCCGCGGGAGGGTCCATGAGGCGGTACGCGAGTTCAGCCGGGGAAATAGCTGCGCGGAAGATGAAGCCGTTGTCCGCTTCAGTAACCGTTCCCTGACCCGAGCTCGAAGGGACCAGAGTAACGAGTTCGAGCTGAACAGTTTCTCGATCCTGTGCAGTAAGCTGCGGCACGCCAAGCTCCAAGCCAGATTCGTCAGTCGCAGCCTCGATGATTACCCAACTGGTGCCAGCAGAAAGCACGATGACCACGATGATTCCGATGATCGCCCTGGCGAATGATGATCTCGTCACGCTTCTATTCCTTTTCGCAGATGGTCGGTACGAACAGCTCGCTCATTCATGTCTTGTACGTCCTGACACATAGACGCAGCCTGGGCGACGGTGCGGAGATCACCAGCTTGTGCGGCTCGTGCTACCGAGAGGTCATAGCCGCCAGACTCATCCCTCCACCACGTCGGGAAGTCTGAATAGGTAGTTGGATATCCTCTGGCATTTTCGTCAATCCAAAATGTTGCGGCTGCGAGGGTTTCGGAATCGGATTCCTGATAGGCTTCCACCCAGGTTATGATCCACTGACAACTGGCAACACCCGATACCATCATGTGCGGCCATGCTCGTTCAAAGGAGCCTTGCTGCGCTTCGGGGAACCGGGTTATCAGGGATTCGATCGCCTCGTCCGTTGGAATGCGATCTATTGGCCAGGCAATCTGAGTCTTCACGCACTGCATGTCATGCAGCGTTGTTTCGAAGTCGGTGAACTCTACTGCCTCGGGGTTCGTCGGTTCGCATTGTTCTGGAAACCAATACTGGATCGAGTCCGGGATCTCATCTGCACTGGTGAACTCAACAGCTTCAACCGATGTTTCCGGAGAGCTGGGAGGTATAGGAGAACCGGCTGCTGTCGCCG
This sequence comes from uncultured Sphaerobacteraceae bacterium, assembly GCA_964526965.1. Classification (GTDB taxonomy): domain Bacteria; phylum Chloroflexota; class Chloroflexia; order Thermomicrobiales; family UBA6265; genus UBA6265. Next base: position 8,997 of record CAZGML010000052.1, read on the forward strand.
GGATCGTTGCCGTTGGAACTGGAGTGGAGGATTGATCCTCCG
>CAZGML010000053.1:0-8314 GCA_964526965.1 uncultured Sphaerobacteraceae bacterium
GATTCCTGGGAAGAGTACGTAGAGGAAGAGATCGTTGCGATGGAAGCCCGCGGTGAGTTGGACGATTTGCCAGACAAGGGTAAGCCCATCAAGATCTGGAAAACCGATGTCAATCCCGAGTGGGATCTCGCGTTCAGCAGGCTCAAGAACGCCGGTGTGAAGCCGCTCTGGATGGAACTGGACGAGGAGATCGGCAAGCGGAGTAAGGAGCTGTGGGCGTATCTCGATGCTGTCGAACAGAATATCCGCTCGCTGCTTGAACGTGTGAAATCCGCCCGGTCGGTTGAATCGGCGGAGCCGGAGGGCCAACCCAGGCCGGGATTAGTCGAGCGCTTCAGGCGCTGGTTCCGGACCGATTTCCGCGAGGAAAAGTCCGCACCGCCAACTATCACCGAATTGATGGCCACGCGTGAACGCGAGCGTAAGAAGTTCATGTCGATGGCCGCCGAGCTCGACAAGCGAATCAGTGAGTATCACGATTCTCTCCCTCGTGGGAGCGAGCACTTGCAGCGCTTCCGCTGGTTGCCGGAGCGATCTGCACGCGTGTTCGACGAACGTATTGCGCTTTCCGATTGGTGGGAGGAGGTGCCCGCTGAACGCGCCTGATGACTTGCTCGCCACGAGCGCACTTTCGTTAATGGAAGATCGTTCCCGCCGCGAGTGGAAACTCACTTTGCAGACGCTGAAGTTGATCGATGTCTCGTGGAGCGATCTGCTTGCCATGTCCGCCAGCGATGCCTGGAAATGGATCGGCTGGGATGCTGCCCGCTTCCGGGAATGGACGTCGGCGCTCGATATCGCGAGATTACGACTTGCCGGTACTGCTAACAGCGGTATACGTGTCGTATCAGAAATGGATGACAACGCACCCCAATGGCTGCGAGCGTTGCCATCTGTGCCATGGATTTTCTATCGCGGCGACCTTTCCGTGCTGGATCGGAAAACAATCGGGTTTTCCGGCCAGCGCGATGCTGGCGAGGAGGCTCTTGAAATCACCAGGGCCTTGGCTTCCGAAGCGGCCAGTAAGGGATTCACCGTTGTGAGTGGCGGAGCGCGCGGTATCGATTTGGCGGCCCATACTGCGGTACTCGATGCGGGTGGCAGCACCGCTGTTATCCTGCCGCAAGGATTGGTTACGTGGCGGGTTCCCTACGGGCTGGCGAACCCGAATATGCTTGCTATCAGCGAGGACTTGCCCTGGGAGGATTGGACCACCGAAAGCGCCATGCGTCGCAACCGGCTTATCGTCGATCTTTCCCAGGTATTTACCGTCCCACAGTCTGGCACCAGTGGCGGCAGTCATAGCACCGGGATGTTCGCGTTGCGCCAGGGGAGAGTGGTTTACGTGCCAGATCTCGGTGCGAACTATCCCGGCAACCAGAAGCTGCTTCAGCATGGTGCGCGGCCACTTGCCCTCAGTGATGGCCGGTATGACCTGGAGCAGATGCTGGCGGACTCCACTCCAGAACCTGGTCACTCGCAGGCATCTCTCTTTCAGCACCCGCACGGTTAAAGCGCCTGTTCGTATCTACGGACCAGAGAGGTGCTTACCTGTGTGCAAACCCATACACCGCAAACCAACATCAACGCAACTGCCCCGAGGAATACAGCGGGTAGGCCCCACGCTTCACCGACGAGTCCACCGACAAGAGCTCCGACTGGCATGAGTCCGTAATTGATCATGCCGGATGCCCCTCCGACTTTGCCGAGATTGTTGCCAGGAATCAATCGTTGGCTAAGCGAACGGCGGACGACGTTCCCGATAATGTTAGTGAACCCGATGATGAAGAGTGCGATCGCTATCGGCCCTACCTGCGGCCAGAAGACGGGTACAGCCAGCAGCGAGGAATTGATGAGTCCGAGGCTGAGGATCAGTGGTACCTCCGGTATCCAGGTGACCAGCTTCTCGGCGGCGACCGAGCCAGTTACCGCGCCGACTGCCAGAATCGCGAGCAGGATCGGAAACTGCTGGGGCTCGAGTTTCACGGAGGATTCGGGCCCAACCATCCACAGAACGAATACTGCGAAGTAGGCGGTGTTGGCGAAGTTGAGTATCGAGCCATTAATCAGCAAGGGGCGAAGGACCGGGTGTCGCATTTGGAATCGAATGCCTTCGAGTATTTCCTCAATACGATTCCCGCCAGATGCAACGGTCTGTTCTGCCCGGTAATCTCCTCGCAATCCGAGACCGATGATGACAAGAAAGAGAACTCCGAGCGCAGCAGGGATGCCGAATACCCAACCGCTGCCCAGTACCAGAATAGCGCCACCGAGTGGACCTCCCAGAAAGCTGGTAAACACTTGCTGGATACCCATGATTCGCCCGTTTGCTGCGGCAAGCCGTGAGCGGGGCGCCAATTGCGGAATAATAGAAGATCCGGCCAGGTCAACAAAAACCTGTGTAATGCCGTAGATCCCTACAGCACCGATGAGTAACGGCATGGTGAGTTGGTCGGCGAACGCCAGCATTGAGCCCACGGCCATTATCAAGACCCTGGCTGCAGTTCCCGCGAGTTGGATGTGGCGCCGATCGTACTTGTCCACGATAACGCCCGCAAGAATGCCAAACAGTAGCCAGGGAAGCCAGAAGGCTGCCTGAATGAGTGAGATCTCGCCAGGGGAGCGGGTTAGTGAAACGGCGATGAGCGGTATGGCGCCAGCCACGATTCCATCTGCCAGGTTCGCCAGGGCGACCCCCTGGAGGTGGATATTGAACGGTTTGCCGAGGGATTCCGGCACTTCATCTTGATACGTTGCCGTCATGTATCGATCACTGATGGCCATGGTGTGAAACCTCCTGTAGACTGATTGCAAAGATAACTCTGCAACGGCTGATATGCAGAGAATACTATGCAGAGAAATGTTTGTAAAGGGGGCATTCCAAAATGGCCGAGAGAGAACGCGACGACGGGAAACAGGGAACAGCAGCCAATAGTCGAAAGACTTCTGGAACCGAGCCGCGTCAGATTGATGCAACTGCGATGAAGGCGTTCGCCCATCCGTTGCGTATGGCGATGTACGACTACCTGAACGACCATGGCTCCGCCACGGCGACGATGCTGGCGAAGCACACCGGAGAAAGCACGGGCCAAACCAGCTATCACCTGCGTCAGTTGGAGCGGCATGGATTTGTTACCGACGATCCGACCCGCGGCACCGGGCGTGAACGCTGGTGGAAAGCCGTGGGTTTCAGCATGCAGGGGGTAGAGCTGGCGAAGGATTCATCAACGCGGCCAGCTGTCGCTTCGATGCTGCAAAACCAGACTGCGCAGCGATCCGCGGCACTTGAAAGTTGGTACCAACGGTCAGAGCAGGAGTCCGAGGAATGGGTCGAATCGTCGATCAACAGTCGCCATTCCATGCTTCTTACACAAGAAGAGGCAGTGGATCTGAAGGAGCAAGCGATGGCTGTGTTGAATCAATATGCAGAGCTGTCGCAGGAACGAATTGAAGGTGGCCCCGAGGCAGAAGAGGGTGCAAGGCGCATACGGGTCTATCTGGATATATTCCCGCTGCCCGAGAACGAGTAGAACCAGGTGCGAGTTATTCGCACACTCGCGGGATTGTCAGTACCCCGGGTTCACGCTAACGTAACCCTGATCGATTGAGCATATTTGGGGGGTCGTATGGCAAATCAGTACAGAATCGGCATCGGCGGTATCGCGATTGAGAGCAGCACATTCTCGCCGTTACCAAGCGTGACGGATAACTTCGTGATTCATCGTGGCGACGAGATCGTCGAGAACTACCCGTATTTTGAGAACGGCACCTTTGCAGGCCGGCAGGATGTTACCTGGCTTGGCACCTTGAAAGCGCGCTCGATTCCGGGCGGACCAATCACTGCAGATTCTTATGCTGAAATGAAGGACGAGCTGCTGGAGCGGCTCGAAACTGTGCTCCCGCTGGATGGATTCTTCTTTGATATTCACGGCGCGATGTCCGTGATCGGGCTGGATGATGCCGAAGGGGATCTCATCGCATCCATCCGCGAGAAGGTAGGTTCGGGCTGCATAATCTCCACCGGGATGGACCTGCACGGCAATGTGACCGAAAAGCTGGTTGAGAACATCGATATCTTCACTGCTTATCGAGAAGCACCCCATATTGATGCCATGGAGCGAAAGGCTCAGGCGGTGGAAAACCTGCTGATGTGCCTGGATGAAGGAATTCGACCGTATCGTGCCTGGGTGCGGATACCGGTCGGGCTTCCGGGTGAGCGCACCTCGACCTTTTGGGAACCGGGCAAAACCGTTTACGGCAAGCTGACCGAGAGTGACGACGTTCCCGGCGTGCTCGATGCCAGCCTCTGGGTTGGGTATGTGTGGGCCGATCAGCCTCGGAATGGTGCCACAACCGTGGTAACCGGGACTGATCCAGAGGCGATTGCCGGTGAAGCGACAAAAATTGCGCAACGATACTGGAATGCCCGCAAGGACTTTGACTTCGGTGTGCCGACAGGCGACGCGGACTGGGTCATCGATACAGCACTCGCAGCGACCCAGAAGCCGGTGGTGATTAGCGATTCTGGCGATAACCCGACTGCCGGTGGAGCGGGCGATATCCCGATCATGGCTGAAAAACTGTTGGAACGGGAGCCGATTGCCTCCGGTGAGAAAACTGCACTACTGGCATCGCTTATGAATGCCGAGGCTGTTAAACAGGCCATGGCGGCCGGTGTTGGTAGCGAGATCACCGTGACACTTGGAGGGGTGAACGATCCTGTTAATGGCTATCCCATCTCCGTAGCTGGCTCGGTCGTTCGAATCGTGGAAAATGACGTCACCGGAGGGGATATAGCGGTTATCAAATCCGGCGGATTGCACATCATCGTGCCGAGTCGCCGCATTCAGTTCCCGCTGCCGGCCAGCTTCGAAAAGTTTGGCTTCGACCTTGAGGATTTCGACGTAATCGTCATCAAGATTGGGTATCTCGACCACGAATGGGAAGAGCTCGCGCCAACGCGTCTGCTTGCGCTTACGCCTGGCGCGGTGAACCAGGATATTACGAACCTCGATTTCAAACGTATTCAGCGACCGATGTACCCGTTTGATGCCGACATGGATGATCCGGACTTTACGCCGCGTATCTTCCCACCTATCGCTTGACGTCGGCGCGGGGCACGGGCGGTGAACCCTCATCTCCGCGAACCAGACCGATGAGGATGTTCTGGTTCTCAATCATGATCAGGCGCAGGCTATCGAGATAGGTGAGGACATCGAAGAGATCCTCTCCCTGGAAATGCTCGACTCCATATGCGAGATCACCGCATTCCTTCAACGCGTTCACCAGCAACCGACGAGCGCGTTGCTCCTTGTTTTCGTTGGGTCGTGGGTGGCCAGCAGGTAGTTCTGTGTCGCTCATGGTTCCTCCTGTTTATCCAGCTACCATCATACAGCGAGAAGCGTGTACCAGTCCCGAATCGGACCGGCACACGCTTCTTGTTAACAGCTCGCTACTAGACGTTGAGCAGTCCCTTTTCCTTGAGGAGCTCGGCATTGAGCACACCGGCACCGGCAGCCCCACGCACCGTGTTGTGACCCAGCAGCACGTACTTCATTCCAAGTACCGGGCAGGGGCGCACACGGCCGACAACGCTCGCCATGCCATTTTCGGTGTCCCGATCCAGCGCTGGCTGCGGGCGGTTATCCTCGCTGCGTACGACGATCGGACGTCCGGGCGCACTCGGCAAGCCCATTTCTTGCGGCAGGCCGCGGAAGGATTCGAACGCGTTGATGACTTCGTCCGCAGTGGGATCGCTGCCAAGCGTGACCGACGCGCATTCGGTGTGTCCATCCCGCACCGGAACGCGGTTACAGTGCGCCGAGAGCACGAAATCTGCCTGCTGGAACGCGCCATCCGAGAATCCACCCAGCATCTTCATCGCTTCGGATTCCATCTTCTCTTCTTCAGTGGGAATGTAGGGTACGATATTATCGATCATATCCAGGCTGGGCACGCCCGGGTAACCGGCTCCAGAGACCGCCTGAAGGGTGGTAACGAGCACCTTGTCGAGCCCGAACGTATCCTGCAGTGGCTTCAGTGTGAGCGCCAGGTGCATGGTGGAGCAATTCGAGTTGGTGGTGATAAAGCCCTTCCAGCCACGATTTGCCTTTTGGGTTTCAACGATATCCACGTGATCCGGATTTACTTCCGGAATAATTAGCGGCACATCGTCATCCATTCGGTGCGTGGCGGTGTTCGAAACCACAGCAGCGCCACCGGCAGCGAGACGGCCCTCGATATCTCCGGCGACGTCGCTCGGCAGGCTGGAAAATGCCAGCGGGCTCTGCAGGTCGGCGTTGTAATCCTGAACGGTCAGACCGCGGACACCCTCTGGCATATCGTCGCCGAGTCGCCACACTGTGGCATCCTCGTACTTCTTGCCGGCGCTGCGTTCGCTGGCCACGAGTTCCGCCACGCGGAACCACGGGTGGTCTTGCAGCAGTTGAATAAATCGCTGGCCAACATTGCCCGTTGCGCCAAGAATAGCTACTGGAATTCGGTTATCGCTCATGGTGATTGCTCCTTCTGGGGTCTGGTTTAGCCAACCCGGTATGGTTCGCCAATTAGTTCTCGTCGTCGACTGGTGCTACGGCGGTTCGAGCGCGAACTGCCAATTAATCCGTCATGCACTACCTGTACGGCGTGGTCCGCGGATTCCTCCGGCACGACAACGACCATCGCCGCGTTACTGCTTTGCTGGGTGGCGTTGAGCACCGACAATCCAGCTCGGTTCAACACGGCGAGGAGTTGCGCCAGTGACGAGGGTGAGTTTGCTGCTCCTTCGCCGATTGCAGCGAGTACGGCGACATCATCATGACAATCGATATCCGCCTCGAGGTCGCCAATAGCTGTGTTGATTTTCTCAAGCACAACGTTGCATCCGGCACCGAGCGTGTCGAGGATGAAGGTCATTGCTCTCCGCGAACTCGACTGCTGCACGGCGATGATCTCTACCTGGTCAATGTGAAGCTGGTGGAAGACGGCGGCAGAAACACCGGCCAAATCCTCCAGCTCGGGCACGTCCACGGTCATCATCGTGAGTCCCTTCAGGGACGTAGTTGCCTTGATGCGCTGGTTTTGACCGCCCTGGCGAACCACAGTTCCAGCATTGGTTGGCTGGAATGTGCTGAGAATTCGGACCGGGATTCCGGCGGAAACGGCCGGCCGAATTGTGCGCGGGTGAAGTACCTTCGCGCCAAAATGTGCGAGCTCCTGGGCTTCGTCATACGTGACTTCCGGGATAACCCGGGCAGTGCTGACCTTGCGCGGATCGGCACTCAGCATGCCGGGAACATCTGTCCAGATTTGCACTTCACTCGCATCGATGGCGGCACCAATCAGTGTTGCGCTGTAATCAGACCCACCCCGTCCGAGCGTGGTGGTGTTGCCCTCCGGCGAAAAGCCGATGAAACCGGTACAAACAACAGACTTGCCATCAACGAGGTGTGGTGTGATGTGCTCGGCTGCCCGTTCACGTGTGAGCTCCCGGTTTGGCCGAGCTGCCCCATGGCGGGAATCCGTTGCCAGCACCGAATCGCTATACACGGGGACGGATGGCGTGCCCATATCCTGCAGGGTGGCGCTCATCATTGTTGCCATCGACTTTTCGCCATGGCTGACAAGGCGATCGGAGAGGAGGGGAGTAAAGTCCCCTGCCGCAGCGATCTCATCCAGCGTCGAGTCGATTGACGCGTGGATCTGTTCGACCGTTGCGCGAGTTTGCGCTTGCAGTGTGTCGTCGATGATGCCGGAGAGGACGTTACCGTGTTTGCTATGGATAGTCTCGATGGCTCGGGCTCGCGACTCGACTTCCCCAGTGGCTGCCGAATTGCCTGCCTCGAGCAAGAGATTGGTCACTCCGCCGCATGCGGATACCACCATCACTCTCGGGCCTGGTCTGCTCAGCGCGATGCGCGCGCTCTCTCGAACACGCCGTGCATCGCCTACCGAGGTGCCACCGAATTTCATTACTAACATAAACAAGAAGCTCCCGTTCTCCATCCTGGCGGTTGCGAAAGCGAGGTCGGCGCCAGGGTCGAAATGTACGGCAGTGCGGAAGCGTCATTGCTGACCGGGGGTTGCCGAGGTGTGGGCACAAAAAAACGAGAGCCACTTTGCTCTCGCCTGCCGCCCGTTGGTGATTCTGACTTACTGTGATGTCAGCGAACACCCTGTACGGCAGGCCAGCAAATAGTAGTCTCAATAATGTTAATCATTGAGGTCGTCATTCGCATATCCATGCCGGTGGTGTGTCCAACAAAGCTCTTCATCACGGATTCACTATACGGTTATAACGACGCAAATGCAAGAA
>CAZGML010000054.1:0-1802 GCA_964526965.1 uncultured Sphaerobacteraceae bacterium
ATCGGGCGGAGTTTCGTTTGGAGCCAGCGTGAGAACAGGCATTACAGGGGAAATGGGAATCCAGGTGATTTTGTGCAAATCACATTGACGCAGCAGCACCAGGCCGCCTATACTAATCTCCGCTGCACAGCAGTCACCAGCCCAGGTGGCGGAACGGCAGACGCGCTAGCTTGAGGGGCTAGTGCCCTTTTTGGGCGTGGAGGTTCAAATCCTCTCCTGGGCACCGGTTGATCGTGTTCCGCGTTTGCGGGCGATTAGCTCAGTTGGTTAGAGCGCCACGTTTACACCGTGGATGTCGGGGGTTCGAGTCCCTCATCGCCCACCGGCTGCGGTGCATGTGAAGTGCGTGCATCCGCCAAGGTAGCTCAGTTGGTAGAGCTCACGACTGAAAATCGTGCGGTCCCCGGTTCGAGTCCGGGCCTTGGCACCAGAGATAGCCGGAATGCTTGTAGATTCAAGCATTCCGGCTCTTTAGTGTCCTTGCGATGGTCTGATCATCTCAAATCCGCCCTATTTTCCACCGATCTTGTCGTGTGCTACCCGCTGCGTTGTCGCTATCGAGTCCGCCCCTCGCCGAAAGATGATTCGTCACCAAGTAACGGCGTTCCAGTTAGCGGAGCTTCAGTGGCACAGAGAGAGGCGGTGCCAATTACGGTCTCTCCTCTCTGTCCCTCAACTGAGTAATTGGCTACTTCTGTTCGCCGAAGGTCGATTGCGGAGTGCTAAAGCTCCCCAGCGAAGATATGCATGCGAGTAGTCATGCGGTCTTTGGCACGATCGATGAAGAATCGGTCGATGCGGAGATTCTCACCAAGTCGAGTTTGGTGGGGAGACGGTGTACTTTTCAGACCGCTAGAGCAAGCCACCCGTTATCCTAAAAGACGACACCGAGCTTGAGGTTCCGTTCACAATAGAGTTCAATTTAGTTATCGAGCGTCTTCGCCCTAATATTGAGTTGGTAGTATGAAATGAAGCTATGCTTCAGACAGTCCAAAGCCATACTATGGTGCTTGAACAGCTGCAGAAGGGCCGGTACGCCAAGCCGCGTGTGAGCTGAGAGGATGAGGGATGAAAATGCAGATTCGTTGGCAATGGGTATTGGTAATTATCATGGCAGTCGCTCTGGCGATCTCTGGAGTCATGGCTATTAGTAGCGACGACAGCAACGTTGGCGCACAGTCAGACCAGTTGACCTGGAAGGTGCACGATCTTCGCCAGAAAGACCCAGGGCTTATTACAGGTAGCAGCACGGTGAACCCATCCGAATTTGTTGAACAAGTCCCGATTGAGTGCGACATTGTGCCGGACCCGCATAGCGAGTTTAGATTCTACTATCGCTGCCCGATGATCTGGGAGCCCGCCTAGTCACGGCGCCCCTTGGCTCCGTGGGCAAGGCCTCCAGTTGCCTTCATCATCCTTGTGTTCGCCATGAATGCACTCAAGGCACGTCCCGCCGTCATCGTTGATGTGTGCCCCTCATGAATCTCACGTATTACCTGGATAAGGTGCCATAACCGGAAATCACAGCGGGCCTGTCGAGAAAATCAATTTCTCTTCCAGGCCCGTGTCCTCGTTCCGCACATGGATCTCCGAACGGCCCTCCCCCTCCGGTAACAGCGCAATCTCGCCGCGCAGCACCACGCGGGACGTGCCGTCCATCAAAATCGACTGCCTGAAAGCTTCTCGGCTCCCAGAATCACTTTCCTTTCGCCTCATTCATGTTATCCCGCCCTTGAAAGCAGAACTATCGTTCCCCACATCAATAAATGCCGCGATATCAAACAACGCTGCGCCACGGGGAA
>CAZGML010000054.1:1902-5353 GCA_964526965.1 uncultured Sphaerobacteraceae bacterium
TGCGAGAGGCGGTGAAAAGCTATTTGCGACGAAGCGCGGGTCGGTACAAGTCGAACACAACTCGATCCCGACCTCGGGAATCTGGTACTGACTCCTCAAGTGCAACCACGTGTAAATCCAAACCCGCTATCCTGCCCGGCGGTTATGCCTTGGAATCGGGACGATTGAACAGATCGCGGTTGGCTTCGACTGGCAGGTCCTCACGTTCGCCCCACTCGTTCCAGGAGCCATCGTAGTTCGTTAGCTGCGTTGCGCCAGCGCGCTGCAATCCGAACATCGCCTGCGTGGCAGTTACCCCTCCGTTGCAGTACGACACGATTGGTTTGTCCAGATCAATTCCCGCTTCTTCCGCCATAGCGCGAAGTTCTGCTCCCGGCTTCCAGCTACCATCATCGTTCACCATGGATTTGGCGGGGAGATTGACAGCGCCGGGGATGTGTCCTCCACGGCTGCCACGCTGCACCTTGCCGTGGAACGTATCAGCATCGCGAGCATCGACGATCTGCACGTCACCTTGCTCCACAAACGAGAGCACGTCGTCCCACTCCACACGAAGTTCAGGCCGCACGTCTGGTGTGAACGATGCATCAGGTCGGACTGATGTGGTTTGATCTGTCAGCGCGCCATTGGCTGCGTTCCAGGCCGCGTATCCGCCCTCAAGCACCGAGACTCGATCATGCCCCATGTACTTGAGTGCCCACCACAAGCGTGTGGCAATGTGTCCACCCGTCTCGTCCGCGACAACGACGTGCGAATCATCGCCGATTCCGCGGGATTCCATCGTACGGGCGAACGATTCCGGTGAAGCGATTTGTGCTTTCACCTCACCATCCGGATCAACGATGTCTTTCGTCCAGTCGACGAATACTGCGCCCGGAATGTGTCCGGCCGCATATGCTTCCGGATGGCCGGCGTACGATGCGCTTTGGCGTCCACCACCGAGATCTTCGCTGGTAACGGAGCCCCGGATATCAACGACCACCAGGTCATCGTCGTTCAGATGTTGCTGAAGCCACTCAACTGAGACCAGATCACTCATTCTCTATCCCCTGGGTACATCACGGTTACTCTGTCACTATTCCACCACAGGAGGGCGTGAAATGACACTGAATGACATCGATCGATTTTGCCGCGACCTGCCCGGATGCACGGTGCGGTATCCATTTGACACAAATCCGCACATTCGTGCCTGGTGTATTGGCAAAAAGATGTTCGCATGGACCAGTACGACCTACGCACCGCTCACTGTCCAAATCAAGGCGAATCCCGATTTAATACCCGACCTGATTGCCAGTTACGACTCTGTGATGCCCGGCTACCACATGAACAAGCGGCACTGGATCAGCGTGAACGTCGAATCGTGTGATCCTCAGATGCTCAAGGGACTCATCGAGGATTCGCATAGCCTCATCGCGATGTCGCTACCGCAGGCAGAGCGGCTCAAGCTCCTCAGGGATTAGCCTGGGCGCGCCCACTCACTCCCCACCTCTCAGCTATCCACTACGCATGACACCATCCAAAATGGCCCGATCAAGCCAGATATCAGATACTACCTCCAAACAATGGCATCATCGCCCAAAGGAGATTCATGACTTCATCTCATCGCATGGTGGCACGCAACGGCACCAACGAAACGGAGATCAAGAAATCGCGATTCATCTGTCACCTCTTCCGGGTTGAGACAGAAGACGAGGCGCGACAGCACATCGAAAACGTTCGCAAAGAGCATTGGAACGCCAACCATAACTGCACCGCCTGGATCATCGGTGAAGACCAGGCAAATCAGCGATCCAGCGATGACGGGGAACCATCGGGAACGGCCGGCATGCCGATGCTGGAAGTGCTGCGAAGGCGTGAATTAACAGATACGCTGGCAATCGTGACACGCTACTTTGGCGGCGTTATGCTCGGTGCGGGCGGTCTGATTCGGGCCTATGGCGGCGCAGTGAGCGAGGCGCTGGATGTGATCGGAGTCGTCGAGCGTAAACCTCTCTCGGTCGTGCAGATGGTGGCTGATTACGAAACCGCAGGTCGGCTGGAAAACGCGATCCGCGCGAGGGAACTGGATCTTGTGGATGTGGCTTACGGCAACGATGTTACGCTCGAATTGGTCATGGCACCGGGGGATGTAAATTCGTTCCAAACATGGCTGCAGGAACTCACAAATGGCGAGATAACCGCTACCATAGAGGGCGAACGATTCGTTGAAGTGCCCGCACCGGCACAGCCAACGAACTGAGAGGATGTCCCATGGATGGTAAGAAGGGCCTTACGGTCAAAATCGATCCGGAACGCTGCATCGGCATGGCGAAATGCACCACCGTTGCACCGGGTTACTATGTGATCGACCAGGAGACAAACAAGGCCGTACTCGAGAACTTCGAAGAAGCAACAGTCGAGCAACTGTTTGCCGGAGCACGCGTGTGCCCAACGCAGGCGATCTCCATCGAACAGTATGGTCGCCGCGTTTTCCCGCAAATCGTACCGGCGATGTTTGGAGAACCCAAAGAGGAAGATGAAGCCGACGACGAATAGCTCGTCGCTTCGCCAGGAATGAACGGCTTCTCCCTCGGTCATCGCAAGCACCCGTTCGAGTTCGGTCTCGAACGGGTGCTTGCTTTGTTATCTGGATTTCCGATAGTTAATTGCCGGAAATATCCCGGATATCCTCGACAGTAAAGGTCATCTGCAGCGGCGATCCGTTTACTTCAACTCCATTGACGAACTGCTCGTAAATGACATCTATCGATTCCGGGGCGCCGGAAATCTGGCTAAAGATGACCGTGCCATCATCCAGGAACGTCGCTTCCAACACGACCATCAACGGTTGATCAACCTCATTCGTGGTCTCGTAGATCATCGTCGCAGAGCTGGAGGTCGTACCGGATTCCACGACAGTCACACCATTCACGATCTGTGCGGCGTAATCACTGGAGGTCCAGTATTCGACCAGGCTGGCTGGAGTAGAGTCGTACGCCAGGTCTGCGGTCAGGAAGACGTAGCCGAGGCCATCCGTGGTTTGCAGGGTGATGATGTCATACGGTGGATCCTCGTTGATCAGAATGGCGCTTTCGTAATCAACGGGGAATTCCCAGGTAGCGGCGTCCCAGGTGATTACATGTCCGTGGGATGGACTCTGCCACTCGGTGTCTGACACCAGGCCCATCGACTCCCAATCGCCACCGGAGGCTGTGGACGAGTCATCTTCGGCGTCATCTGCATCGGTCGTGAGGATGTCGCCAAGACGTCCGGCACGACTATCACTCTCCTCGGTATCGTTCTCACGAGTGGTATCACCTGCGTCATCGTCCCCAGACGATGTTCGACTGGTACGCGAGGTGGACTGCTCCTCGTCTTCGTCTACTTCAGTCGTGCCTCCACGGGTGGATCGAGAGCGATCGGAACCAGAATCCTCGTCGTCAGTCTCCTCTGTTGCGTCAGTATCATCAGT
>CAZGML010000054.1:5453-7841 GCA_964526965.1 uncultured Sphaerobacteraceae bacterium
CTCTCCCGTTCCGCCACGGCTTGAGCGGCTGCGATCCGTTTCTGACTCGTTCGCTTCGAGGGAATCTGATGAATCATCGTGGGAGCCAGTCTCATAATCGGTAAGTTCGACCAATTCTCCAGCGTCAGTTTGCGGTAGTAGCGGCTGCCCGCCAATGGTGACTTCAGCCTGTACCGTCTCCAGGTCATGCTCGAGGGAGCTGACGTCTGTAAACTGCATCAGCACCATATCAGTGTCGCCGAACGCATCGAGCTCGAACTCGTAGTACACGATAATCGGTCCGCCACCGAGCGTTCCCTCACCGAGGAACCAGGATCTCTCCTCAGAAATGTCCTCATCAATCAACTCCCAGGTATCGTAGAAATCCACCATGTTCCCGAGCGTGATTTCGTGATAGTCAAGGGCGCTGTTGGGCCCACCAATCAGTACCATCTGGAAGTTAGACCACCCGTAGGTGAACCAGATGTACTCTTCCTGGAACGATTGGGTTTCGCGAAGCTCGTAATTCTCTTCGATAAAGCTGATTTCACCACTCGGCCCGAGATCCACCTCGTCACCGGTGAGTTGGGATACAAACGTTTGGTCTGCCGCCGTCGGTTGCGCCATTACCTCGGTTGCCGCGGGCAACACCAGGCCTAGCATCAACACCAGCGAGAATACTATTCGTTTCACTGTGGCTCCTTTACCGACGTCTCGAAAGGTCTCTTGCGATCCGGGCATGCTGTTGGTTTCCCACGTTAGCACAACCCTACACACTTCCAACGCGCTTATCCCCGGAATCGTTCCACAATATCAGGCGTTCTTCGGAGTGGCGACCGTGTTGCGATTGCCTGGATCAGCCCAAACTCAAACCGGGCACCCGAACCTGTCGGGCAACAAAACAGCTCCCGCAGAATATTCTGCGGGAGCTGTTGGTGGCTGGTATGTGCCTGGGTTGCTGGACTAGAAGCCCATGCCGCCCATGCCCGGATCACCAGCTGGCATCGGGGCTTCCTTCTCCGGCTTGTCGGAGATGAGGGCCTCGGTGGTGAGGATCATCGCGGCGATGGATGCGGCGTTCGCAACTGCACTGCGGGTGACCTTCACCGGGTCGGTGATTCCGGCTTCAATCATGTTCACGTACTCATCCGTGATCACGTTGTAGCCAATGTTCTGGTCCTTCTTTTCACTCTGGATACCACGGACGCGCTCGATAATCACTGCACCGTCGCGGCCAGCGTTGGCAGCAATGCCTCGCATTGGCTCTTCAAGGGCGCGGCGAAGGATGTTGACACCGGTGAGCACATCGCCTTCGGCCTCTACGTTGTCGAGTGCGGAGATGGCGTGAATCAGTGTGACACCGCCGCCTGGGACGATACCTTCCTCAACGGAGGAGCGAGCGGCACTGAGCGCGTCTTCCACGCGGTGCTTCTTCTCCTTGAGTTCGGTTTCGGTAGCAGCACCAACCTTGATCACAGCCACGCCACCGGCGAGCTTGGCAAGGCGCTCCTGCAGCTTCTCGCGATCGAAGTCACTGGTTGTGTTTTCGATTGCGGTGCGAATCTGGGCGATGCGAGCATCCACGTCTTCCTTGGCACCGAGACCATCGACAAAGGTCGTGTCATCCTTGGTGGCGACGACGCGGCGGGCAGAGCCAAGGTCTTCCATGGTGACGCTGTCGAGCTTGCGGCCGACTTCTTCGCTGATAACGCGAGCGCCGGTGAGAGCAGCGATGTCTCGCAGCATTTCCTTACGGCGATCACCGAAGCCAGGAGCCTTGAGTGCAAGGCTGTTGAAGCGTCCCTGCAGCTTGTTGACCACCAGGGTGGCGAGGGCTTCGCCATCAACATCCTCAGCCAGGATCACGAGTGCCTTGCCGGTCTTGGCGACGGCCTCGATGGTGGGGAGGATGTCCTGAATGGAGCTGATCTTCTTGTCGGTAATCAGGATGTACGGGTCTTCGAACTCGGCAGCCATGGCTTCGGTGTTGGTGACGAAGTATGGGCTGAGGTAACCGCGATCGATCTGCATTCCCTCGGTGTACTCGGTCTCGAACTCGAATCCGCGAGACTCTTCAATGGTGATGACACCATCCTTGCCGATCTTGTCCATAACTTCGGCAATGAGCTCACCGACTTCCTGGTCGGCAGCGGAGATAGCGGCCACCTGGGCGATTTCATCGCGCTTCTCGACCGGGGTGGCGAGACTCAGCACGTGATCGACAACGGCAGCAGATGCCTTGTCAATGCCCTGCTTGAGGAGCATGGAGTTGGCGCCAGCAGCGATGTTGCGGAGACCTTCGTGCACAATAGCCTGGGCCAGCACGGTGGCGGTGGTTGTACCGTCGCCTGCGGCGTCGTTGGTCTTGGTGGCGGCTTCCTTGAGGAGCTGCGCACCCATGTTTGCGAA
>CAZGML010000055.1:0-4938 GCA_964526965.1 uncultured Sphaerobacteraceae bacterium
CGAAACACCTGGCTACCGTGCCTGCCGCGGATACAGTTGAGCGTATTGATATCCCACTCGCCCGCGCGCTTGTTCTGCCTGCCAGTGTTGCAGTCGGCGTGGCCATTATGGACCTTTTCGGTGCGCAAAAAGCTCTGGGCGTACCTTCTGGTATCCGCATGGGACTCATTCGAGAATGCGACATGTAACAGAACACCCGGCAGCACAAACGCCTGCCGGGTGATCGTTCTCGCAATCCAACGGTGTATTAAGCAAAATCGCCTAGCTTGCTTTGCCTTTGTCGCCATCCATGGCGCCCTTGACGCGATCAATCAGACCCTTGGCCTTGTCCTGAAGCTCGTCGACAAGACCGTTGTTGGAATCATCTTTATGCTGACCAGAGGCTTCCGCGCGCTTGCGGAGGTGCTCGGCCGCACTATCAGTCTGGCTTTCGTCAACTGAGCCTTCGAGGTTTTCCTTCTTGCGCCGCGCGTCCCCTTCCAGTTCTTCGCGCGCTTCGTCAGTGGTGCTATAGGCTGATGCCCAGTCTCGCCTGGCGTCTTCCTTGGCTTCGTTGATAAGATTTTGCGCCTCGTCGACCTGACCTTCGGTCTGCTGTTTTGTCCGGTCTATCTTGTCGCCAGCGGTTTCGTTTGAATCGCTAAACGTTCTGTTCAGGTCATCCATTGCTCTGGCTCCTTTACGAATTACAGAAAAATAAGAACCTCCTGTATTACGGCGTTGGAGCATGTTTTATGCCATCAGAATTTCAATGATGATTCATTTCATCATCGCCATGGTGATGGTGATCGTGCTCGTCTTGATCGTCGGATTCTCCCGCATGATTATGGTCAGCTGGCATGGGCGCCTGAGACCAATCCTCGTTCATCACCGACTCCCAACTCCAGAGATCACCACCATGCTCTGACTGTGCTTCAAGTGCAGCGTCCTCACTATCCAATGTCGCCACACACCAACGCATTGGGCTGTAGCAATACTCGTCCGACTGTAGGTACCAGGCGTCTTCTGCGTGTATCCATTCTTCCGAATCGTGGTCAGGAACCCACATCACCTGAAATTCACTGGACTGGTTCTGGTAGTACTTCAGGAATTCGCCGATGTCGTCGAAAAGCAGCCACTCATCTCCATCTTCGGGTAACGTGGCAACGGTGAAGCGCGGATCGACCACGGGCATACCCATTTCGGCCATATCGACGCCGTAGTTAATTTCCGGTGGATCCAGACTGGCCTCTTCTCCACCACAGGCCGCGAGCACCATGACTGCGGCGAGAGGTAGGATTGCGAACTTTGTCACCTTCATTACTGTAGCTCCTTAGCGCGCGCGAGCACATACGCCAGCGCCATTCCGCCTACCAGCCAAACGGCCATAATTCCCACCAGCGCGAGCGTGGTTGCGTCTCCCATGGTGTCGCGTGCGACGATTCCGGCAGGACCAAGAAGCTCCAGCGAACCCCGGATTTCCATAATTGCTCCGATGCGAAACGCCTCGAGCGGATTAATGATCGACAGGCCGAGCAGCATCTCAGGCGACATTCCCACCACGAGGGATGTTCCCATCAGACCGAGGTCTCCGATTAGCACAAGGAGAATCCACATCACCACACCAACACCGAGCGCGGTGACGGTTTTTTCCGAGCGAGCGGAGATGAGGAATCCGAGTGCGAGGGTCGACCAGGAGAGTAGAAGCGTGAGTGGAAGGAGCTTGAGGAAGAGTTCGATTCCACTGCCACCGCTCCACGAAGCAATCGCCAGCGAGGAAAGTGAGAATCCAATAACCACTGCACCCGCAATGGCAATAGCCAGACCCAGGAACTTTGCCATGAAGATCTCGGCCAGGGTCACCGGCTGGGCCATAAGGTATGCCAGCGTTCCCTGCTCCCGTTCAGCCGAGAGCGCTTGGGCGCCAAGGGTCAAGCCCATAAGTGGCGCCAAAAAGAGCACGAGGTTGATAAGACCAGCTGCCGTGCGGCCAAATCCGCTAATACCGGTGTAGCCAGCGCTATTGACAATCATCATTGCCAAACCGAGGCATAGCACAACAAACGCTATGGAGTACACCAGAAACCATTTGTTGCGAAACGCGTCCAGCAATTCGCGCTGGGTGAGCGTCATGACAGGTTTTAGGTTCATTCCTCTACCTCCACATCGAAGTTGAGCGGTGCAATGCCCTGCCGGGTCAAGGCGGAAAAGACATCCATTTTCGATTTGTCCTGGACAGAGACCAGCAAGTGACTGCTGTTAACGTCCGGAAGGAATCCGACTTTGCGCAGCGATTCTACTGCCACAGGCATTTGCTCGGATCCGATTTCAATGCGGATGCTGACCTGGTCCAGGTCTGGCGCCAGTGATTTGACGGTGCCATGTTGCACGACCTTGCCCTGTTCGAGGTGCACCACCGAATCAGCAAGGGCGCGAACCTCACTCCAACGGTGCGAGGTGAAGATAATGGTTCTCCCCTCCTTTTTGAGCTCGTTCAACATACCGAGGAGTTCTTTTTGCGTTGCTGCGTCCAGGTTCGCTGTTGGTTCATCCAGTACCAGCAACTGCGGATCGCCGAGTAATGCGAGCGTGAGAGCCAGCTTCTGGCGCATGCCGCCGGAGAGGCTTTTCACGGCCTTTTCGCGAGTGTGGAGCAGGTCGAACCTCTTCAGGAGATTGAGGCCTTCGGTTGGGGCCACTCCGCGCAGGCGTGTAATCAGAAGCACCATTTCGCCAACGGGAAGATCGAAGAACGGCATTACCTGTGGCACGTAACCAATACGGCTGCGAACGTCCTTACCGTGCTTCTTGCTGGGGACCCCTTCGACAGTGGCCTCGCCCTTGAAGTTGGTTACGCCCAGCATGCAACGAATGAGTGTGGTTTTTCCGGCGCCATTTGATCCCCACAGCGCGACGGACTCCCCGGGACGAACCTCGAACGAGACGTTTTCCAGTGCTGTGAAATTGCCAAATTTCTTTGTTATGTTTTGGAATGCAATAACAGGTGCATCAGGTATGTGGGTCATTTGGCCTCCGAGATCTCGGCCGCAGCGCGCGAGGGACGGGTGGCCCACCACATGCTGGCTGCAACTCCGAGGATGAGAGCAACAGATAGCGCGCCGGTTCTCACCGTCGAGACATCTTCATGAATTGCCGGTGCGTTCGTTGGAACCATGGGTTCTACAAGTGGATTGGTATCTTCCAGCACGGCATTGGTTTCAAACAGCGGTACGGCCTGCGAAGCGAAGTCGATCGACGTTTCAGCCATGCTGAATCTGAAGAGCTGAAGTTCAGGATGTGTACGGCGTAGTTGTTCCGACATTGCGGCACTGCGGTACGAAACATCTCCGATACCATCGCCATCGGCATCGTATCCGGAATAATCGCTCCAGTAGTTGCCGACGCCGTTCTGGTTCCAGGCATTCCCTTCGCTTAACTCGCCGCCACCAAGGACGGTTACCTGCTCCAGGTTCTCGACAAAGCTGTTCTCGTAATAGATATTCGACCGGGCAGAGGGCAAAACGCCGACGCCCGTGTCGTTGTAGGCGATCAGGTTGTTGTGGAACGTCCCGAATATTCCCATCGAGAATGGCGAGTTGTCGTTGAATATGCCTATGCGATTGTCGTAAATCACATTGCCAACCACATCCACGCCATCAACCTCCTTGAGTCCCAGGCCATGGCCCGACGGTCCCCGACTGCTCTGCATCAGATTGTCTTCAACGGTGAACCGCTTGCCGTACATGATGTAGATACCCACTGAGTTATCCACCAGCGAGTTGCGCGAGGCAATTCCATCGTCGCTGTTCATGAAATGGAACCCATATCGGCTGTCTGTCACGAGGTTTTCGTACACATCACATTCGTTGGAGTACCAAATCAGCAGATCGCGGGACCGCTCGACGTGGTTGTTGCGTACAACGACCCGATGGCTGTACCACACCTTTATGCCATCTCCGCGGAGTCCCTCGGATATTCCTTCGTGGCCGCGGATATAATTTCCAGCGATGACACTGTCGTGCCCAGTGGCGCCATTGACGCCGAATAGCACTTCGGTGAGCCGATTGTTGAGAATTTTGTTTCGCTCGCCCTCGAAGTAGATGCCGCTATCTTCATGGTCGAATGCGCGACCGGTATTACGGATGTCGAAACCTTCGATGGTGACATCATTTGATTCGATAACAATGCCACTACCCTCAGCCTGGGCATCGATCATCGGCCAATCCAGGCCTATGATCCGTAGTGGCTTGGTGATAGTGAGTGGTGGCCACTGGCCGCTCTCAACCACGATGACAGCACCATACGGTGCGGAGTCGATCGTGGCCTGGAGATCGGATTCTGCGCAGTCCTCGCAGACATGAATTGCATCGTCCGGAATCGGATCGGTTTCCACCTCATATAGATCAATTTCGCTCCGAGATGTCGTGTCCGTTTCCTGTGCAATAGTCGATGGCAACGTGTAAACCACCACGACGATTGCTGCCAATGCAATGGATACGGTTGCCAGTAGCCTGTGCTTCATTACTCCTCCGGGTTGCTTCTGAAATGCATGACGATCGCGACCAGCATGATGATTCCAGCTGCGACAGCCATGTACCATCCTGCCTGGAAATACGCCTGGGTGCTGAACTGCATGATCTCGCCGACCCCCCACACCGTTGGCGTAAACGGTGGCAGCGTAATCGCCGCCATGGGATCCAGGTTCTGCCCTGCATAGCGAAGCCAGAAGAAGAGATCAGCAAGGTATGCCCACGGGAAAATGATGATCGGGATGAGAAGAAGTGGAGCCCATCGCTTTTCGCCGATCCAGAAGACTGCAGCAATAGCAAGGGCCGTGAAGACGACGATGGCGGGAATCGCCATTGCCATTTCAAACTGTGCGGCGCCTTCCAACTCCATCATACCGATGTAATGGTTGAGCCCGTTCACTTCACGGATGTCATTAAACGGAGTCTTGGG
>CAZGML010000055.1:5038-7531 GCA_964526965.1 uncultured Sphaerobacteraceae bacterium
CGATGTAATGGTTGAGCCCGTTCACTTCACGGATGTCATTAAACGGAGTCTTGGGGCTATCCTGGATTTCATACGAGGTCGCCTGGATAAACAGGCCATCCGGAAATTGGGGCGCATTCAACCGAAGTTCCCACCATAGAAAGAAGTGGGATAGTACAAAGACCACAGTGCCCAACAGGATCAGAATTTGCGTTTTGGACGGAGCGAATGTTCGCGCCCTGGAATTCGCCTTTGACGAGCTTGTCCTGGTTTTTGCTTCAGGCTCGGTGTTGCGGGCGTCGCCCAGCGTTTCGGGATTTGTGAGAACTTGATTCATAGCAACCGGCTTTCTAGATAGCACCAGGTTGGCTGCGGCTGAAAACGAGGTTCCTGTGGAGAGCCCGGGGAGAGGCTCACTCCTCTCCCCGATTCTTTGAACCCTTAGGATTCAGCCGGTTTCACGAGGAAATAGCCAGCCATTTCGATATGGAGCGCCGAGCAGAACTCGGTGCAGTAGTACGGGTAGACACCCGATGTATCTGCGACGAATTTGATAGTTTCAGTCTCACCTGGCTCAAGGCTCAGACTGACATCCTGGCCACCAATCACAAATCCGTGTGTGGCGTCCTTCGCGTTCTCGATGTTCGTGATGTACATTGTGACCGTCTGGCCCTCTTCAACCTCGATGATGTCCGGGGAAATGTGGCTGCGCATCATAGTCATGTGCACAAACACTTCATCGCCATCAGCCTCAATGCGCTCCTCACCTTTGGCGGTGCCGTGTGGATGCCAATCGTTGGTGAGGGGGTCCCAGCCGACCTTACCGTCTTCCTGCGGATAGACATCGATGGTTTCGAGACGATCCATCGGAATCATCTGCGCATAGTGCGGTTCGCCATAACCCATTGGCATGTCGAAGAGCGCACGATAGGGCTTCCCTTCACGGATATCGATTAGCTGCAGATTCTGCGGCAGCAGCGGGCCAACAGGTGGGAAGCGATCCAAAGACCACTTATTCAGCGAGACAAGGTAGCTACCTTGTGGATTCACGGTGTCTCCACCTGCCACGGAAATGTGACCGGTGTTGTAGTGAACCGGAAGGGTTTCCACGTGTTGCCAGGAATCCGGATTGCCTCCGTCGCCGAGCGTCCACTTGGCCACACCGCTTTCGAGGAAGAGGCTTGTATACGCGTAGCCATTGTTATCGAACTGAGTGTGTAGCGGACCAAGTCCGACTTCCACCTGTGTTTCCAGGCAGTCTTCATAACCAAGAATCGGAATACCGTACTGGTCGGTTTCGTGGTCACCGGCTTCAATAGAAGACTGGATTTTCTCCCAGCTAAAGATTGTGACGTGCGGATCTAACTTACCGGAGATCACGATGAATTCTCCGTTCGGAGTGACGTCGACGCCGTGCGGGCTCTTCGGCTCCGGAACCAGGTACATGAGGTTATTTTCGATAGCGACATCCATGGGAATCAGCTTGAATCCGTCCGTCGCTTCGAAATCGCCTTCAGCAGCAAGTTCCGCAGCGGCTCGCCAGTTGACGATGAACAGGTAGTCCATGTCATTCTGACTGGCGCCAACTTCCAACGGTGGGTTGCCATCCAGAATTCCGCCTGTCGCCAACTCGGTGTTGAAGGTGTTCCAGAACGCCCAGCCATCGCTGGGGCCTTTGCCAGCGTCGCCGAGGTCGTGACCATAGGGTGGAGTCTCGATACCGAACGATTCTTCCTGTACCAGGCGACCGGCTTCCTTATCGAATTTCCAGAACGCGCAGAGTCCGCGATAGCTTTCCTCGTATTCGCTTATCGGCGCGTAGTTCCCGACTCCAAGAACACCTGGATACTGATCAGCTTCCAATACGTACTCAGTATTGGGAGTGACGAAACAACCGCCATGCTCGGAGACGAGAAGCGGATTCTTGACGATTTGCTTGGTGATGAAGTCTTCCAGGTCCACCACTCCGATACGGCCGTGAGCCTTCTCGTTGATGAACAGGTAGCGACCATCGTACTCACCGTCGGTTTCGGAAAGGGCCGGGTGGTGGGTGTCACCGTGGTGCATCACCTTGCCGTTTATAGCGCCCTGCGCGAGTACTGCCTTCGATTCTTCGCTAAATCCGAACCCTTGCCATGGTTCCGGAGTGAACACGGCAATGCTTCGGTAGTTACGCATGGAAGGAACGCCGATGGCGTAAATCATGCCTGCATGGCCAGATGATGCGAACATCATGAAGTCATCCATGCGGCCGGGCGGCATATAAGTTTCGAGAGCTGCAGACACGTCCTCAGGACTCAGTTCACGCTCACTAATGATTGCGTTGACCTCGCTTCCCAGGTCTTCCTGACGGGCCACAGCCTTCTCTTGCCTTCCTCCGGTGATTGCAGCTACTGCCGGGATCGCAGCAGCTGCACTTGCTCCTCCAACAACTTTACGCCGGTCGAGCTTCTTGCCTGTAAGTTCTGACACATCGTTGCTCATCAATCGTCCTCCCTGGTGAAAAGGGTGAAA
>CAZGML010000056.1:0-2834 GCA_964526965.1 uncultured Sphaerobacteraceae bacterium
ATCATGTATACAGGTTCTCCTCCGCCATCCGGGGTTTCTCTGGCGAGGATGCCAGCTCTCCCGGGAACAGCCTATTAACTGTAGCCAATTTATCGGCCAATCCCAACTCGAAGTTACCAATATTCGGAAATGCCTATATCGAGGGAGGATTAGGCGGCCAAAGCCATATCATTGCAAGTGAGAGTGGGCCTGCAGCGGAAGGTGCTCGATTAGTCTTTGATCGCCACCGGTTCACGATTCTCATCGAGCGCAACCATGGTGATCCGTCCTTCGGTGACTTCCACCTGCTCGCCACCGATCGCGCGCTCGGCGTGTGCCTTCACGTGAACGGTGATGCTGGTGCGCCCAACCCGCTCAACAGTGGCGTAGCACAGCAAGCAATCACCGACGTACACCGGCTTGTGAAATACAACGCCATCGATCGCCACAGTCACGAGCCGATGTGGTGTTGTACGGCGGGCACAAATCCAGGCGGCGAGGTCCATTTGGCTCAAGAGCCAGCCACCGAAGATATCGCCGGAGCTGTTGGTATCGGCGGGCATCGCCACCACGCGGATCATAAGGTTGTCTGGATTTGTCATCGTTCTTCATCCTGCATGAGGTAGGCGGCAAGCATGCCGTCGGCAATCATACGAGCGAAATCCTGGCCTACCATATCTGCATCGTCCGGAAGCATGGCCAGCGCACCGTTGAACATGCGGGCTGCTGTTTCCAAAACCCCTTCCGGGGTACGAATATCCACATAACCCATACAATACAGCCAGTCTTGGGCGAATCCGTCTGGTGCATTTGGAATTGCGAGCACCGCATCGATCGCCTGTCGCGAGTTGGCGACCGCAACCGGCGGATTGATCGGTACCAACATCGTCGGGATGAGTGTCGCCAACTTGGTCGCGTTGCGATAGACGCCGATGTGATCTCCTCGGCCCAACGCATTCCGCATCTTGCCGAGCGCCTCCATTGTGTCCTCGATCTCAATTTCGTGGGCCGGGTGGGTTTTGTATGGATGATCAAGTTGTAAGCGGTGTTCGTCATCAATGGCCCAGAGCAGTTTGGTCGTTTCGATGGTGGGAAACCCGAGGCTCCACGGAGACGGCTCACTGGCATCTGTCAGCCAGGCATCGAGCGATTCGACTGCTGCGGAGATATGTACCAATCGTTCTTCTACCGGTTCGATCCAGGTGCGGTACTCTTCAACTCCCGGTGCACTGACCAGTACATCGAAATCGATATCACTCCACGGGCTAGCTTCCCCACGTGCGTGGCTGCCTTTTAACACCACAGCAACAGCATCGGAATATTCATCTCGTAACCTGTAGACGAATTCCTCAATGAATCGCTGCATGCACATCTCCCCTAAAGGCGGACATAATTCGGCCCGTTGCTATGTCATTCTCCTGACTGGAAGGAGTATTCCATGCCAGATCAGATGTTGACCACCCGGCAACTCAATCGCACGCATTTACAGCGACAGCACCTGCTTGAGCGGAGCCCGATGAGCACAGGGGATATGTTGCGTGCGATCGCGGGCGTTCAGGCCCAGGAAGTGAAAGACCCCTATCTCGGTCTGTGGAGCCGGATTGAGGGCTTTCAACACGAGCATCTGGCGTCGATGTTGCTTGATCGCTCCGCAGTGCGCGCATCGTTGATGCGCTGCACGATTCATTTGGTGACTGCCGACGATTACCAGACGCTCTTTCCAGCTATGTACCGCATGCACCAGCGCGCAGTTCAGTCTGTATCAAGTGCAAAGCTCGTCCCGAAAGACCAACTTGCTGATATCGCTGCAAGGGCTCGTGATTTGCTCACGACCGGGCCGCTAACGGCTGCCCGGATTGGTGAGGAATTGACCGCGTTCTGGCCAGATCTGCCACCGCGCTCACTGAGTCAGGTAGTGCGGTTTCTGTTGCCATTGATCCAGACTCCACCACGCGGGATGTGGGGAGCAACGAATACCAGTCGACCTGCCTGGACGTTGGCAGGCAGTTGGCTGGGAGCTGCAATTCCCGAAGAGGCGGGGCCACCACATGAGATGATTCGCCGTTACCTGCGCGCATTTGGTCCAGCCACGTTGCCGGATATCACCGCCTGGAGTGGTGTGACACACCTGAAAACGCCTTTGCAGGAGCTTGGAGAAGAGCTCGTGACGTATCGGGATGAAGCCGGCAAAACGCTTTACGATCTGGCTGACCTCACGGTCACCCCTGCCGATGTCGACCCACCCGTGCGATTCCTCCCGGGATTCGATAACGCATTGCTGGGCCACAAGGACCGATCGCGGATTATTTCGGATCAGAATCGGGCAATAATTGGCTCACCAAATGGCATGTTCGCCAGCACCTTTTTGGTTGATGGATTCGTTGCTGGTGTGTGGCGCGTGATGAATAAGCAAGTGCAATTGGTTGCGTTTGAGCGGTTAAGCCACCAGGCCAGGCAAGATGTCGAAGACGAAGCCGAGCGAATGGCGCCATTCTGGACGGGTGAGGAACTACCGGCGGTGTGGGTAGATCCCTGGCCGTTGCCGGGGGATGTGTCGAATCGGCCTGCGGACCGGTCCACCCCTACGATTCCGTAGCCCGTGTATAAAACACGGGCCTACATCCAAAAGATCATTGGGATTACCCCTTAAATGGCATGACAGGCAATCCCTGAACGCCGGGTTCGGCCAGGAAAAGTGAGCCGGCCGCCGGTTCCTGATCGTCGTCAAACCCCTCACGACTTGTGGTTATGAACAGCTGGTCCAGTTTGTCGCCCCCAAATGTGCAGGCGGTCGCTTTGGTGACGGGGAGGTCGATCACTTCGCTCAAGGCACCGTTCTCGTCGTATCGACGCAC
>CAZGML010000056.1:2934-6981 GCA_964526965.1 uncultured Sphaerobacteraceae bacterium
AGACTGGCCGCACCTTCCTCTCGATCGTAGGCCATGCTGCCGCACCAGAAGTCGCCGGCGGGGTCGCATGCTCCCTCATTCATGCGCAGCTTGCCCTGTGGCCACAGCTCCGGCAGGTAGGTGATGGTATCTGCCTCGTCTGTCAGGGCGAAACCTTGTTCAACGCCAAGCACCATTCCGCCCGCTGTGCGTGGACGAATCGCTGCGACAATCGGATTACCGCTGCTCCAGCGCGTAACCTCGCCGCTGGGAAGAAGGCTCAGCACATCGCCAGCCAGCATATCCACCCACTTCAATCCACCCCACTCGGGCCACCAGACTGGCCCCTCGCCGTGATAGGCGACCGTATCCGTAATTCGTTCTGCCTTCATTGTTCTCAGCCCTCTGCCGCATGCGACTCGAAACCAGCCTCGGGGGTATCATACCCAGAGTACAGTTCAAAAGACGCATTCCATGAAAGGACCGGGCGTGACCGATCCATCCAAACCAAACCTGAAACTTCCAGACCACATTCGCGCCTGTCTCTTCGATATGGACGGCGTGCTTACCAAAACCGCCACTGTGCATGCGGCCGCCTGGAAGGAGATGTTCGATGCTTACCTCCGCCAACATGCCGAGGCTTCAGGCACGGAATTCGTCCCCTTCGAAATCGCAACGGACTACGTCGCCTATGTCGACGGGAAGCTCCGGCAAGATGGTGTGCGCTCGTTCCTGGAATCGCGCGGCATCACCCTGCCAGAGGGTACGCCCGAGGATTCCGAGGACCAGGACACGATTTGGGGACTCGGGACGCGCAAGAACAACCGCGTGCAGGAGCTGATTCGCACCAGGGGCGTCGATATCTTTCCCGATTCGCTCACCTTCCTGCGCGCCGTGCGGGCCAACGGCCTGAAAACGGCCGTCGTGAGCGCCAGCCGCAACACGCCCGATGTGCTCAGCGTCACGAACCTCACCGACCAGTTCAGCTACGTAATGCATGGCGGAATCGCCGGTGAGCAAGGCCTGCCCGGGAAGCCCGAGCCGGATACGTTCGTCGCGGCGGCCAGGGCCCTCGGTGAAGAACCCGAAACTTGCGCCGTGCTGGAAGATGCCATTGTCGGCGTTCAGGCGGGCAAGGCCGGGGAGTTCGGCTACGTGATCGGCGTCGATCGGGTCGACCACGGTGATGAACTTCGCGAGAATGGTGCGGATATTGTCGTGACAAACCTCGAAGAATTGGTGGAAAGCTAATGGCTGTCAAGGACGTTTTCCCAACTGATCCGTGGACGATCACGGAAGAGAGCCTCGATTTCGACGATCTCGGCCGCATGGAGAGCATTTTCGCGCTCTCCAATGGCCATATCGGGTTCCGCGGCAACCTGGACGAGGGCGAGCCCTTCGACGAGCCAGGTACCTATCTCAACGGGTTCTTCGAAGTTGTTCCCCTCCCCTACGCAGAGGATGGCTATGGCTACCCCGATGACGGGCAGACTATGGTGAATATCACCAACGGCAAAATCGTGCGACTGTTGGTGGATGACGAGCCATTTGACGTGCGCTACGGCGAGCTGTTGGAGCATACGCGCACGCTGGATATGCGCGATGGCGTGCTCTATCGCAGCGTGCTGTGGGTATCTCCCGCTGGCAAGAAGGTACGAATTCGTACCACCCGCTTCGTCTCTTTCGCGCATCGTGCCGTAGCCTGTATCCGCTTCCAGGTAGAAGCCGTGGATACGCCGGCACGCATCGTAATTCAGAGCAGCCTGGTGGCAAACGAGCCGTATCCGGTCAGGAATGGAAACGACCCGCGCGCAGGCCTCTCGCACGACCTTAATCTCATCCCGGATCATCATTCGCACCGCGATATGCACGCACTGCTCGCGCACAGCACCGAATCCAGCGGGCTCTCGATGGTGGCCGGTATGGACCACATGTACGAGGGCCCGGAGAAAACCCGCGTTTCGTCCATTTCCGAACCGGATCTCGCCCGTGTGACCTTCAGCAGCGAAATCGGTCCGGGCGAAACGATGACGGTCACCAAGTTCGTTGGTTACGGCTGGAGTTCCATCCGCTCCGTGCCGGCCCTGCGCGACCAGGTAGATGCTGCCATTAGCGCGATCAAGCGCGTTAAGTGGGACGGACTCCTGGCCGAGCAGCGAAAGTATCTCGACCGCATCTGGCAGCGTGCAGACATCGAAATCGATGGTGATCCGCAGCTGCAGCAAGGCATCCGGTTCGCGCTTTTCCAGGTGATTCAGGCGTCTGCTCGCGCCGAGCGGCGTGGCATCCCCGCCAAGGGGCTAACCAGCCGCGGGTACGATGGCCACTCCTTCTGGGATATGGATACGTTCCTGCTGCCAATGGTGACCTACACCACACCAAACGCGGCCCGGGACGCGCTATTGTGGAGACACTCCACGCTCGATCTCGCCCGCGCTCGCGCTGTCGAGCTACGCCTTGGAGGCGCGACATTCCCGTGGCGTACTATCCGCGGCGAGGAATGCTCCGGCTACTGGCCAGCCGGTACGGCTGCGTTCCATATCAACGCGGATGTTGCAGATGCTGTGCGCCGATACATCCAGGCGACGCAGGATGAACTCTTCGAGCGAACAGAAGGGTTCGATATCCTCGTCGAAACCGCCCGGCTCTGGAAATCGCTGGGACATCATGATGCGGAAGGAAAGTTCCGTATCGACGGGGTAACCGGGCCAGACGAGTACACCGCGGTGATCGATAACAACGTCTTCACCAACCTGATGGCCGCCCGCAACATGCGCACGGCCGCACAGGTGGCTGAAAAGTATCCGGATCGTGCCGCCGAGTTCGAGATCACAGAAGATGAAATCGCTGGCTGGTATCGGGCAGCCGCCACTATCGTGGTGCCTTACGACGAGCAGTTGGGAGTAACCGCCCAAAGCGAAGGCTTTACCCGCTATCGTCACTGGGATTTTGAGGCGACAAAGGAAGATGAGTACCCGCTGCTCCTCAATTTCCCCTATTACCTGCTCTATTCCAGCCAGGTGATTAAGCAGGCGGATATGGCCCTGGCCCTCTATATCTGTGGCGATTCATTCTCCGACGAGCAGAAGCGTCGGGACTTCGAGTTTTACGAAGCTATCACCGTGCGTGATTCGAGCCTCTCGGCCGGAACACAGGCGATTGTGGCAGCAGAAGTCGGGTATCTCGACCTTGCCTACGAGTATTTCCGCGAAACTGCGTTGGTGGATTTGTTGGACCTCGCCGGAAATACCGACGATGGCATCCACCTCGCCAGCATGGCTTCCACCTGGCTTGTGGCTATTGCCGGCTTCGGCGGCATGCGCGATCACGGCGATATCCTGACGTTCAATCCGCAACTCCCGGATGAAATCAATCGGCTCCGCTTCCGCATGCTCTACCAGGGTCGGCTCATTCGCGTCACCATCGATTCCACGACGGCGACGTACGAACTGCTGGAAGGCGATGAGATCGAACTGCTGCACAACGGCAAGTCGTTCACCATCACGCAGCACGAGCCGCAGGAATTCGGTACACGTCCGAAGATGTACATGCCCCCGGTGAAGCGTCCCCATGGGCGCGATGTCGGCAGGCTGCATAGCGGCACCGCAGAGTTCCGATGGAACGTGCCCGAGGGCGTTTCAGACTAACCGGCGATGAGTCCGTAGAATCCACCGCGACTTTTTCCTTCCGATTTCGTTCTATGAATCATCGCCCGTAAGGAGCGACGCTCCACAACGAGCAAACGTGAGCGAATCGGAAGGGTAGTCGTGGAAGTGCCAGATTCCAACCATGAGCCAGCAAGCCAAACCGATGTGGTGGCAATGCTGGAAGAGGTGTTCACCCTGCACAAGCAGGACCTCTTCTCGTTTTGCTACCGACGGCTGGGCGATGCCGAGCAGGCCAACGATGCCTGTGGCCGCATCATGCTCAAGGCGCTGAACGGAATCGAATCCTTCACACCCCATCCGGAGCGGCCGGGCGCGACGTTACGCGCCTGGCTGTTTCGCATTGCGCGCAATGATCTCATCGATTTTCAACGCAGTTACAAATGGACGCGCTCGCTTGATC
>CAZGML010000057.1:0-3941 GCA_964526965.1 uncultured Sphaerobacteraceae bacterium
ATCACCGGATGTGCCCGCTGCCTGGCAGCGCACTGGAAAATCGCGCTCGGGCTGGGGATGCGTGTCGACCACCTGGCGATGATCGACGTCTGGCGTGAAGCAGAGATCTTTTCCCCACGTGAACAGGCCGCGCTCGCCTGGACTGAAGCACTGACTCGCAATGCAGACACCCACGTTGATGACGCCCAATACGATGCTGTGCGGGAGCACTTTAGCGAGGAGGAGATGATCGACCTTACCTGGGCGATTCTCAGCATTAATACCTGGAACCGCATTAATGTGGCATTTGGCACCGGGAAGGCGTTCCCGTTCGAAGTCCCTGCCGAACAGGTGGCTGCCGACTAAAACTGAATTCATCTGGTCTTAAGGTTTACTTCAGGCAGCATTCAGGCCAGACCGTGATACTAAAGATGTTGAAAGGCAGAAAGCCCCTTTCAACGACTCTCCTCCCCAAAGTTGGCCGGCGTCGAGCACTGCTCCGCCGGCCGAACTGCTTTTCAGGTCGATGTCTTTTTCCGGATGTCACGTTTTCAGGTGGCCCTCCGTCAATTAACCAGAACCGGAAGTCGAATCCGGTTAAGACGGAAAGGACCAGGAATGATTCGCTCACGAACCGCTTCACGATTCATCAACTTCTTCGTTAAGGAGGGACAGGATAACGCCCGTATCTCCGACCCATCTGTGCTCATACCAGCACGCAAGGCGCTGCTGAATGTGCAGAAGTTCGCCAATGGCGGCAAGGTCGATCCCGAAATCGGCGAGTGTGTAAAAATCCGTGCCTCGCAAATCAACGGCTGCGCGTACTGCCTCAGCATGCACTGGCGCGATGCGCTCCAAATGGGGATGCGACCCGACAAATTGGCCACCCTTGAAGCATGGCGAGAGGCCGAATGGTTTTCACCACAGGAACGAGCCGCACTCGCCTGGACCGAGGCGCTCACCCACCTGAACACACATGACGTTTCCGACGAACTCTACGAAGCCTGCCGCGAGGTGTACTCCGAGCAGGAGATGATTGACCTCACAGTTGCTATTATCGCTATCAATAGCTGGAACAGGCTCGCTGTCGGATTTGGCACGCAACCTGATCCATTCAGCCTGAACGAGAAACAATGAACCGGGATGCCACCTACACCGAAACGTATCCGAAGCTGTTCGCCCTCGCCTACCGCATGACGGGCAGTGTGAACGACGCCGAGGATGTGATTCAGGAGGCGTGGACCCGATTGCTCGATCAGCCACCGGAGACGGTGGAATCGCCACCGCGATGGCTGTATCGCACGGTGTCGAACCTCGCTATCGATGCGCTCCGCTCTGCCCGGCGAACAGCCACAGGTTATCACGGCCCCTGGCTACCGGAACCCGTGCTTTCAGATACCTACTTCCGCGGCCCGGAAGCCGAAGCGATTGTGCGCGAGGACATTAGCATGGCGCTGCTGTTGCTGTTGGAGAACCTTTCGCCGGTGCAACGGGCCGTGTGGGTATTGCGAACATCGTTGGAAATGCCGTTTGCGGAGATCGGCGAGATCGTGGAGCGCAGCGAACAAACCTGTCGGCAGATCTTTCGACGGGCCAGTCAGCGGCTCACTGGAGCCGATGGCCATGCGCTGCGAGCCGCGTCTCCACCAATGGTTGAGCGCTTTCTCAATGCCGTGCAAACCGGCAATGCCACTATGGTTGCCACCATGTTGTTGGAGGATTCGACCTGGATCGGCGATGGCGGTGGTGTGAAGCCGGCAACCATGCGTCCGGTGGTTGGCGCAGACAAGGTTGCGCGTGGACTGACCTCCCTGCTGCTTAAATTTGAAACACAGAATGTCACGTACATTCCGGTAACCATCAACAACGGGCCGGGGTTGGCCGTCTATCTCGACAACGAGCTCGATGCGGTCTATATGTTCCTGGGCACAGAAACCCACATCTCACACGTGTTAACCGTGCGGAATCCGCACAAGCTCACAGGATTACAGGGTCGAGAAGCCAATCTGAATTAAGGATGTGTTCAGGTTCATTTCAGGTGGTGTTCAGGCCGAAGTCCGATACTAAACATGTTGATGCGACCAAATACGTCCTTCAACGTCTCTCCTCCCCACGGTTAACCGGCGTTGAGCAAAGCTCCGCCGGTTGATCTTTTTTCGGGAACCCGTCCCGCGAGATCAGAGTGGTACCTTGCCGACTGCTGCCCGCGCCTCCGCGCTCAGGGAGATTTGCCCGCCTGGTTCACCCAAAATGTTGAAGAGTGACTTCTTGATAGCGGCCTTGACGTCGTCTGGCTGTGCGACCGTCCATGGACCCATTGGTCCGATAGAGGTGAGATAGGCGCTCCATAATTCCTCGAAGTTCTCATAGTCTGAGCGAACGGTGATTGTGGTTTCCTCAACCTCACCCAGGCTAATCGACTCGAGGTAGTGGCGTACCGATTCCGGGTCGGAGAACGTCTCCACCCGTAGAGGCGGCACTTCGATGCCGGCGGCCGTGGCTGCACGCGGCAGGAGGTTGATTTTCTGCATCCTCTCGATATTCCAGGTACATACGGCTACCTTGCCGCCTGGTTTCGTGACACGTAATATCTCCCTTCCCGCCTGCGGCAAGTCTTCAACGAAATGAATAACCAATTGCGAAAACGCGGCAGTGAAGGAATTGTCAGGGAAAGGAATCGATTCGGCCCTGGCCACCCTGGCAGTGATACCCGGATACGTAACAGAGCAGTAATTAAGGAATGGCTCGGAAGGATCAATTGCGTACACGAATTCAGCACCAACCTGATTGACCAGCTCGGCGGTGAGGGCACCTGATCCACATCCGATGTCCAATACA
Source organism: uncultured Sphaerobacteraceae bacterium (assembly GCA_964526965.1). GTDB lineage: Bacteria > Chloroflexota > Chloroflexia > Thermomicrobiales > UBA6265 > UBA6265. The sequence goes on from CAZGML010000057.1 coordinate 2,818, forward strand.
CTGTCTCCCGCATCAAGCGGAATCAGTCTCACGAACTCCTTCGCCAATGGACGAGCGTATCGCCCCATGAACTGATCGTATCCGGCAACCGACTGAAAGAAATCTTCGAATTCCCGTGGTGATGCCATGACGATCCTCCTGATTCTCGGACTCCCGTCCTCTCCTGCAGTTTTGTATACAAAACTGCAGGGTCAGGTTAGCATACGTTACTGGCGATTTGGGGAGAACGTAACCCGGTTACCGATTGCACAAGTCACCGGCGTGCATTCGTCTATTCCGCGAGAAAACGCCTACGCGGCATACAAAAGCCGCTCGACGGGATAGCATGTTGTAATGGCGTATTGAACAGGTCCGGCTGAAAGATGAGGATGTTATGCAGATCAACATCGACCGGCTCATGCGGTCGCTTGAAGCGATGTGGCAGATTGGGGCTACAAATAATGGTGGAGTGCATCGGCTCGCCCTTACGGATGAGGATCGCGCTGCGCGCGACCTGCTGCGTACGTGGTTTGATGAAGCTGGGCTGGAAACCCGTATCGACGACTTCGGCAATATTATTGGCAAACGCGCCGGAGCGCAGGATTTGCCTCCCGTTATCATCGGCTCGCATCTCGATACCGTGCCCAAAGGCGGACGCTACGATGGTGCGCTTGGTGTGCTCTCCGGTCTCGAAGTGGTGCGGGCACTCAACGATGAAAACATCCAAACCACCCGTCCAATTGAGGTCGTGAACTGGACCGGTGAAGAAGGATCGCGCTTTCGACCGCCGTTGTTCGGCTCGCGCGCCGCGCTTGGCAAGCTCGATGCTGATATTGCCTTCAACACCAGGGACGCTGATGGCGTCCGCTTTGCCGATGAGCTGGCCCGGGTCGGCTACAACGGGGATGCGACAAATCGTCCCAAAGACGGCCACGCCTACCTGGAGCTTCACATTGAGCAAGGCCCGATTCTGGAGGATGCAAACCTTCCGGTCGGTTTGGTACAGGGCATTATCGGGCAAACCTGGTTTGATGTGACAGTAGAAGGCCGGGCCGGTCACGCCGGCGCGAACCCGATGCACCTGCGCGCGGATGCGTTGGTGGCCGCCTCGCATATGGTGCTGGAAATCCAACGCCTGGCAAAGG
>CAZGML010000057.1:4041-5773 GCA_964526965.1 uncultured Sphaerobacteraceae bacterium
TTCGTTCGCAGCAAGGATGGTCTCAGTCACGCGGAGGCGGAGTATTCCTCGCCAGAAGATATCGCCGCTGCCACCAATGTGCTGTTACGCACCACTGTGGCGTTGGCTGAACCACAGTGAGAGCAACACTACCGCCGTCATCCTGACGCTTCTGTCGGCGCAATGCGAAGGATCCCGACACGCTCAGCGGTCGTGTCGAGATCCTTCGGTCGCGACATGGTCGCTTTTTCAGGATAACGGGATGCTCGTACTTATCCTGCAGCCATGCCGCCATCGATAGCGATCGTGGCGCCGGTGACGAAGCTGGACGCCTCCGAGCAGAGGAACATCACAACCTCGGCGACCTCGTTTGGCTCACCAACGCGATTCATGCCTGGTTGTTCCGCCTGCCCTTCGGACGTACCAGCGGAGATTTCGCCAGCCACATCGGAGAGGTTTTCGATGAGCGGTGTCTGCACCGATCCCGGGCAAACCGCGTTAATGCGAACACCGAGTTTGGCGTACTCGACTGCTGCAGCCTTGGTGAGACCAATAACTCCGTGCTTGGAGGCAGTGTAGGCGCTCATGCCTCCAACACCGTGCGTTCCACCGTAGGATGAGCAGTTGACGATGTTGCCGCCACCACCCGACTTCAACATCTCTTCCAATTCGTACTTCATGCTGAGAAAGACCGAGTTGAGGTTGATATCCATGATCTGGCGGAAGTCACGCAGTTTTGTCTCGTGTGTCAGTGCGGGATGGCCGGAAATACCGGCGTTGTTGAACGCGAAATCGAGGCGACCATAGGTCTCCACGGTCTTGTCGATCATCTGCTTGATCTCAACCTGGTCTTCCATCTCCACTTCAATGAAGATCGCCTCGCCGCCCAGGGCGATGATTTCGTCGACCACCTCCTGACCACGCTTTTTGTTACGACCGGCCACTGCCGTCTTCGCGCCGTTGCGGCCGAACATGACTGCTGTTGCCCTACCAATGCCAGACGTAGCACCGGTAACGAGCGCGACCTTGTCGTTGAAGTCGTACTTCACTACTCCGTTTTGATCTGTGCGGAATTCGCCCTGATTCTCTGCTGTCATTTACATGTCTCCCTTGCATTTCTCGTCTTTGGCGACCCATCGTGGTTTGGTCTGCTTCCATCATAGACGAAACTCGCCTGCATTTGTGATATTTTTCACATGACTATTTCGATCAATTTAAAGCGTTGCCGGCATTTATACTGATCGACCCTACACTACAAAGGGTACGTGGGAATCTTCCCTACGGCGCGAGCCGTTGCATGTCCCGTGGGAAGAGCATGACCTCGCGGACGTTATCCGCCCCGATGATCTGCTTAATGATGCGTTCGAGCCCGATAGCGAATCCGCCGTGTGGCGGCATGCCATGCTTGAACGCCTCCAGGTACCCGCGGAAGGGAGCGGGATCCATTCCGCGTTCTTCGATGGCAGTGAGGTAATCCTCATACTGATGCAGGCGTTGGCCTCCAGTGGTGATTTCGAGCCCCATGCAGAGCAGGTCGAAGCTGTTGCTCCAGCGAGGTTTGCCTGGTTCCGGGTGGGTATAGAAAGGACGCTTTTCCATTGGATAGCCGGTCACAAACAGCCATGGGGATCCATGTTCCTGCAGCGCCCACTCGCCGAGGGCACGCTCGTGCGCTGGCGCGAGGTCGGGTTCGTCCCCGGGTGCACCAAGAAGCGCCAGTGCATCGCGGAAATGGATCTGCGGGATCTCCGTC
>CAZGML010000058.1:0-5559 GCA_964526965.1 uncultured Sphaerobacteraceae bacterium
GTGCAATCCCTCGATGGACGTCCGCATCGCCACCGCAAGGCCATGTTTATGGCAATGATGACGCCCGAACGGATCAGCCACATGCTGGATATCGCCGAACGGGCCTGGCTGGATGCGATTGAGGAGTGGTCCACCCGCGATGAGGTTGCATTGCTGGATGAAATCGAACGGGTGCTCTGCCGGGCCGCCGCAGAGTGGGCTGGCATTCCGCTTGGACCGCGCAACCTCGACCGTCGCACCGCGGAGCTTTCCGCCATGGTCGAAGGTGCTGGCAGTATCGGCCCAACGATGTGGAGAGCCCTGTTTCTACGGCAACGTAGTGAACGATGGGCCAGGCACGTGATCCGGCGGGTGCGATCAGGCCGACTCCAGGTGCAGGACGATTCACCTGTGGCCCTTATCGCGAACCATCGTGAACTCAATGGCGAGCTCCTCAGCGTGAAACACGCGGCTGTTGAACTGCTGAATATCCTGCGCCCAACCGTGGCCATCGGCCACTTTATCGTTCACGAGGCGCATGCACTCGAACGCTATCCCGATTGCCGCCGACTGGCTGGATCGTCGTATGAAAGCGATCGTGAGCAGTTTGTGCAGGAGGTTCGGCGTTTCTCCCCGTTTTTCCCGTTTGTCGGTGGGATTGCACTGCAAGATATCGAATGGCGGGGTTATCGCATTCGCGAAGGGCAGTGGGTGCTGCTCGATTTGTACGGAACCAATCGTGATCCGCGTGCGTGGGACAATCCGGATTCGTTTGACCCCGGTCAAATGGACAGCTGGGATGGCAGCGCCTACTCACTCATCCCGCAGGGAGCAGGTGAGTTCCATACCGGGCACCGTTGCCCTGGCGAGTGGCTCACCATTGCGCTCATGAAGCAGGCCGCACAAATGCTCACCAACCGGATGACCTACACCGTGCCGAAACAGGATTTGAGCGTAAGCATGAACGAGTTCCCCGCCGTTGCAGCGAGTGGATTTGTGATGCGAGATGTGCGCCCACGTTGAGAGCCCAGCGAGACCTTTCATAGATAACGAACAAAGAAAGGGAGGTCAGTTCAGGAAACTGACCTCCCACCCTCGAATCAGCCCTACGAAACCTGGCTAGTTGCCTCGGCCGCCGCCTTTGAACTGGATGACGTCAATGTGAACGTCCCCACCGGAAACAGTGACCGTGTTGTACTGCGGCTTCCAGTTATCGCCATTGGTGTAGAGGGTATAGGTGCCATCCTCTACACCAGAGATATCGAAGGATCCATTGGCGTCAGTAGTGGTGCAGAGTTCGGCCTCTAGCAGGCAAACCGTCAGATCGGTCACTGGCCGCTCATTGCCTCGCTGCACGATGGTGCCGGAGACAGTGTGCACCACTGGCGCTGGAGCCGGGTAGCACGGTTCCGGTCGGGCTACCACCGTGAAGCGATAGTTCGGGTACAGTTCAGTATCGAACATCGTCGTCGCGCCAGTTACGGCGATCCCACGATTTTCGTTAAGGGTATAGGTTTGGGTTCCGCCGGGTCGCAGGAAGGTTATTGTCGCTTCTCCGGTGCTGCCATCCTCAAAGTGAATCGTCACGCTGGACGGAAACGCACTTCCCGGCGCGTTGAAATCTCCCGTTTGGAGCTGAACCTGATAGTTGTCGACATTTGGTCGACACCGACCAAGTTCAGCAGAAATCGTTGTCGCCTGGGCGCTCGCGGCACCAGCCCCGATCATTGGCAGCAGCATTGCTGCCATCGCCAATACCAGAAACTTCCTCGCAAATCTTGGTGTTCGCATGTCCCTAATCCCCCGATTATGAAAAGTCGCCGTGAAAGCCCCAAGTAGACACTTAGTTATGCCTACCATCGTTCGCCCTCACGTAGATCAGTTGATCTATGGTGGAGTTTAGCATGATGCGTTCTGAAAGAATGGTCTGTTGATGAAGAAAGTTCCACCACATCGGTCGTGCTGGATACTGGTGTCATACCTTGAGCGGATGAACGGAAAAGTCGATTGTTGGAGGATGAAATGAACACGGTGAACGTTGGTGCATTGCAACTGGGATCCTCGACGGAAGGCACCGCTGCCACCCTCGCGAAGATCGGGGAGTATGAACAGCAGATTATCGATGCGGGCCTGACTCTGGTGGTGATGCCGGAAGCCATTCTCGGCGGCTATCCGAAGGGTGAGGGCTTCGGCACGCTGCTTGGATATCGCCAGCAGGAGGGGCGTGAGGCGTATGCCCGCTATTTCGCTGAGTCCATCACCATCCCCGGCCCGGAAATGGAGACACTCGCTGAACTCAGCACTCGCACGGGTGCGACCCTCGTCGTTGGTGTCATCGAGCGCGACGGTTCCACGCTCTACTGCACGCAGGTCTATCTTCATCCTGAGCGCGGCTACATTGGCAAGCACCGAAAGCTCATGCCCACTGGCACCGAGCGGCTCATCTGGGGCCAGGGCGATGGCAGCACGCTGTTTGTGGCGGATACCGACGTCGGCAACATTGGCGGTGCCATCTGCTGGGAGCATTACATGCCGCTGTTACGCACAGCGATGTACGCGAAAGGCGTTGAGATCTGGGCGGCGTCCACTGTCGATGCCCGCGACGTCTGGCAAGCGAGCATGCGTCACATCGCCACCGAGGGGCGATTGTTCGTTGTGAGTGCATGCCAGTACCAGCCACCGGCTGCGAAGCAGGGGAGGACCAACCTCGAGGGATGGCCGGAGGATGAACCGCTCATCGATGGAGGCAGCGTCATCTGCGACCCGTACGGCAATGTCCTCGCCGGTCCACTCCGTGGCGAGGAAGGGCTCATTATCGCCGAAATTGATCTTTCGGTCATCCCGGAGGCCCGCTACGACCTCGACGCCGTCGGCCACTACGCCCGCCCGGATGTTTTCCAACTGAGTGTGGATGAAGGCGAGAAACGGGCAGTGACATTTGATTGATTCGGGTAGGCCCGGTCATGGCCGAGGCGCAGCCGAGAAGCGGAGCGAGCCCTTTAGACCCGGGCAATCGACCGCAGTGTCGATAATGGTCACCGCAATTAAATTGCGGTGCTACATTGGGCTCGTCCCGTTGGCCCCGGACAACCCGTAGACCCGTCCTGCACGCGGAGCGGGCATTGGGCGGGTTTGTCCCTGACCACCGCATATAAAATGCGGTGCTACCCGCCACAGACGTAGGCCCGGGTCATGGCCGGATGTAGGCCCGGGTCATGGCCGAGGCGGCAGCGGCAGACGTAGGCCCGGCTTTTACACCCGGACAATCGACCGCAGGTCGATAATGGTCACCTACCTTGGGTTCCTCCCGTTGGCCCCGGACAACCCGTAGACCCGTCCTGCACGCGGAGCGAGCATTGGGCGGGTTTGTCCTGACCACCGCTACCCGCCACAGACGTAGGTTCGGGCCTTAGACCCGGGCAATGGAGAGACAAGCGTCACTCCGACGTCAACCACTCCAACGCGTCGCGAATCTTCTCGTGCTCCGGGCCAATCCGGTCAATCCATTCCTTCTCGAGCTGCGCATAAAAACCATCCAACTTCCCTGACGCTTCGAACCCTCGATCGTTATACGCCACCAACTTCGCTCGTCGATCGGTCGGATCAGGCACCCGTTTCACATAGCCGCGCTGCTCCAGGTAATTGATCAGTTCTCCCATCGACTGAGCCGTCATTCCGGCTCGCCTGGCGAGCTCTCCGGAGCGCGTTCCATCGGCATCCATGTGCAAAAACACATTGAGGAAATGCGTGGCCCGAAGGTCGTCATACTCCGTTTGTGCAAGGAACTCCATCAGCTTTGACAGTGTTTGCTCGAACACAATTGCAACGAGTTGTGGCAGAGGCAGATTGTGGTGGGTGGACATTGTTCGCTGATTCTCCATCGATCATATGATAAGGTATCCTTACTATATCGAGTGCACGCAGTTTTGACAACGATCGGATCACACATGGAACGCATAAACCGATGGATGTATCGCGGCGGTAAACCGAACACCCTCGCCCGGGGCCTCAACCGGGCAAGTGCCTGGCTGTACAGTCGGGATTCGACACCGGAAATGCTGGATGTTCTTGAAACCACCGGGCGAAAATCCGGGAACCCGGTCAGCATGCCAATTGTCGTCGTGCACCTGGAAGATGAGCGCTATCTCGTCTCCATGCTTGGCGATGATGTGAATTGGGTAAAGAATGTTCGCGCCGCTAATGGTGGCGCCGCATTGCTCAAAGGCGAACGGACCGATGTGAAGCTGGAGGAGATTCCAGAAGATGACCGCGCCCCGATCCTGAAGCGCTATTGTGAGATCGCGCCCGGTGGTCGCAGCCATATCCCCGTCGATCTAAATGCCCCGCTGGCCGACTTCGCCACTATTGCCCGCGACTACCCCGTGTTTCGGATCGTTGGCAGCCAACCGTAGCAAGCTGCATCAGCAGGTCAGCACCTCGAAATCCGGTCCATTTTCCTCTCGGAGGAACCCGCTAGGTTGATTTTAGGGTTAAAATCAACCTAGCGTTGGTGTTAGTCTCGTAAATCATACTAACGGAGTGTCGGATGCAACCGGACCAGTTCAGCCCTGAATCCCCAGGTGTCTTCCCTGGTGAAACAGTTGGTTGAGGACGGTATTCTGATTGAGGCTACTGGCCGCAAGCGCAACCAAATCTTCTATGCACCAACAATCACGCGGGCAAGTATGGGTGTTCTCACATTGGGCGAAGATCTGGAATCCCATTAGCCGCACGTTGCCACCGTGTCATGAAAGCCGGCTCGCCAGGTCACGTGTACGGCGCCAGCGTATGAGTGTTTCCCCGCAACCACAGTCAAACACAGTTTTCCCGTAACGATTAAGTCACAGGCTCCCGTTGTCAACGGGGAAACAGTAGTAATTAGCGCGCTTACCCTCTATGATGGAACCTCAGTCAGACCACAACATGTTGTGGTCCTGCGCACTTCGACATCAGGTATCTGGTGGTATATGATTTGCGTAGAAGTTCCCGTAACAAGCGTGAACGCTTGAGGTTATCCCGGCTGAAAGAGGCTTGGGAGGCTTGGCTATCACGCTCGTTTGGGACGTACGAATGGGAATTTGAATCGCACTGCGATCCCCCGAAATGCAGAGTCGAGACCGGCATCAGTCCGGTTCATGTAAAAGGTCGAAAACCCTTTCCGAAGGAACTCACTATGGCCAAGGCAGTCAGAACGAACGAGACCATGTACAACAAGTCGAACGGCTTGAAAGTGAACCGCGTCTTCACCACCGCTGGTAAGGATCCGTTCGATGAGCTCGAATGGAGTTACCGCACCAGCCGCATCACCAATCCGGATGGTTCCGCCGTTTTCGAAATGGAGAACGCCGAAATCCCGGCAAGTTGGAGCCAGGTGGCAACCGACATCATGGTCAGCAAGTACTTCCGCAAGGCGGGAGTACCCCAGTTCGATGCCGATGGCAACCAACTCTTTAATGAAGACGGCTCTCCACAGACCGGCCCCGAGCGATCTGCCAAGCAGGTGATCGGTCGGCTGGTCGGTACCTGGCGACACTGGGGCGAAACCAACGGCTACTTCGCCAGCAAGGAAGACGCCCAGGC
>CAZGML010000059.1:0-5373 GCA_964526965.1 uncultured Sphaerobacteraceae bacterium
GAGATTCCATGATTCAACTTGTAACCTTCGACTTCCACAACACAATTGCGCATTGCGACGACTGGTTCCAGCTCGAAATCCGCGAACTCCCCGTTCGAGTACTGGAGCGTGCGGACAACGAGCTTCTGCACCGGATCGGCGCGGATGAACTCACTGCAAGATACCGCGAGATGCGCCAGCAGGTGATGGAGAGTGGCGTAGAAATCGAGGCGATCGAGGGGCTGGAGCGGGTCTACAACTCGTTCGATATCGAACTGGACAGGAGCGTGCTGGAGCAGATCACCGCCGATTTGATGCGCGCGGCTGTGGAGACCGCGAGCCCGATCGACGGGATCATCGAAGCGATTGGGATGCTCTCCGATGCTGGCCTGCGCATCGGCGTTATTAGCAGTGCCATCTACCACCCGTTCCTGGAATGGACGCTCGAATCGTTCGGGATTGCAGACCGCGTCGAGTTCATCGTCACATCTGCGAGTTCCGGCATTTACAAGAGCGATCCCCGCATCTATGAAGACGTACTGCGAGACGCACAGGTGAGTGGCAGCCAGGCGATCCATATCGGCGATTCCACCAGGTGGGATGTCTGGAGCGCGCAGGAAGCCGGCATGCGCGCAGTGCTGATTCCCTATAAAGAAGCGTACAGCGTCAACCAGCACGATACCGATGCCGTACCCGATTTCACTGCATCCAATGCAATCGAAGCGGCAACATGGGTACTGAAGGAGCTCCACGATGCCACAGAACCGCGCCTGATCATCGACATCTTCACCCTCTTTCCGGGGATGTTCGATGGCGTGCTTGATGAGAGCATCCTCAAGCGGGCGCACCAAAAGGGGCTGATTGATATCCGTGTCCACAACATCCGCGACTGGACGTACGACAAGCACCGCACGGCAGATGACACACCCTATGGTGGCGGCGCTGGCATGGTGATGAAGGCTCCTCCGATCGTAGAAGCGGTGGAAGCCGTGCTGGGCGATGATATTAACGATACGCACATCGCGATTATGAGTGCGGGCGGTCGGCGGTTTACCCAGCCGATTGCACAGGAACTGAGTGAGAAGAAGCGGGTAGCGCTGATATGCGGACATTACGAAGGCATAGACGAACGCGTCTCGGAGATCCTCGATGCCGATGAGCTCTCGATTGGCGATTACGTACTCACCGGCGGCGAACTGCCGGCGATGGTGATTGCCGACACGATCAGTCGCCTGGTGCCGGGGGTGATTTCCGAGGAGAGCATCCTCGACGAATCGCACCTGGGCGAAAACGTGGAGTATCCGCATTACACGCGTCCGGCGGAGTATCGCGGCCTAACGGTGCCTGAGATACTACTGAGCGGTCACCACGCCAAGGTGGCTGAATGGCGCGCCGAGCAGGCAATTGAGCGGACGAAACGGTGGCGTCCGGATTTGGTGCGGGACGACGAGTAACGCAGCACTCCGGATTGTGATGCGGGTTCTATAGCGGTGATCCCGCATGTAGCGCCGTCCCGACCCGACGACGGCAGGAGTACCAAGATTCAACATTCCAACATTCCGGGTACCTCCGCTCACAGAATCACGGAATCTTGGAATGTTGAAAGCACGAGAGCCCAAATCCTATGGTGTCCCGGCCAATGGGATCCTGGGATTTGGGATGTCGGGTCGAATGAGAACAATGAGATTCCACACTCCAGATTCCAGGTATCCCCCTCTCGTGGAATGTGGAATCTCGGTCAAGGGAGCAAGGGAGCAAGAATATCCCCGTCGGAAAATGCTGCTCCCTTGCTCCCTTGAACCACCAGACACGTCATGTTGAGCGTCTAGCGTAGCCGAGGCCGAAGCATCCCGGTACGTGCACTGGCTGCGCCACCTCACACGACGGAAAGCCCCTGAGAAAAGTAATTACCTCCCCCTCCCTTTGGGTTGTAGGCATCCTCTAATTACTATACGCATCGGGGAGACCACTAATCCTGAAATTGACCTCAAGAATCCAAGAATCCAAGATTCCATCATTCCAGGCACCCCCTCTCTCGGAATGTTGGAATGTTGGATTCTTGATCCCGGTTGAGATTCCACATTCCAACATTCCAGGTGTGCCCCTGCCGGTGGAATGTGGAATCTGGAATGTCAGTTCGAGGATTCAAGGAGCCAAGGGGCCAAGGGTCCACCGTGCACCCCCCTCGGGAATTGTTGGACTCTTGGTCCCTTGACCGGGATTTGGCGGCAAGGGAGCAAGGGAGCAAGAAATCCTGTGCCCGGAAACGCTGCTCCCTTGCTCCCTTGAACCGGGTTGAGATTCCACATTCCGAGATTCCAGGCACCCCCCTCTCTCGGAATGTTGGAATGTTGGATTCTTGATTGGTCGGCGTTCGCCAAAACGCATGGAGGCCACATCGGCTGGCAACCGCCCACTCCCGCCACCTGCCGGTGCCGGGTCGGGACGATTCTGCGGACGGTGCCGGATCAAGGCGGCGTTACTGCGCACGTTCCAGGTTGAGCGCCAGCAGCCGACTCAACACCACATCCTCCTCGACCTCGGCGGGGGTTTCATCATCCGGCCAGCCATAGGCATCCCACACGGCGCGGTCGAGCGTGGCGTGCAGGTTCCTCAGCCAGGTGGGGTTGGCGTTGTAGAGGTTGGTGAGCGTGCGTTTCTTCAGCTCGGCCTCGGTTGCATCCGGTGGATTCAGCCAGTTGTTGCGAGCATCATCCAGCGCTTTCGCTGCATCACCAATCGCGATCACACGCGGATCATCGACCGGCTCCTGCCCCGGCGGCCAGGGGAACGGGTAGGTCTCGAAGGTGGTGGTTGGTGTGTAGCGAGGGTCATTACCTTTACCAAGCCACGTGCCCATGCGCAGACTCCACAACTCATGCGCGCGACTATGCAGCACACCGAAGAAATAATCGTCGTCGCGAGCGAAAACTACAACGGCGTGATTGGAAAGAACTGATGGACTAAACCACCTAAATAGGCGATGTTTCGATACCGCAGGTGTCGCAATGTATCGCTTGAGATCAGAGGTCTTGTCTCGCATTTCACCTCGGGGCCAGAGGTGCAACCACCAGCGGCTGTCTCGCAATGCAGAGCGCGACGTCTCCCGCATAGGCTTCACTCTTTTCTCGATGTATTCGAATGGCTGTTCGTAAAGTGCAGCTTCCTCAAGAGTAGCATCGATGCCGAAATCCACGACCCAAACATCACGAGAACGCCGAGTTATATCCATTGCGTTAATCATTGGTCGAATAACATCCGAATTGGGCCGACCATTTGGATTAACAGGAGAAGATAGGAACTCATCCGCAAGCTCTCTTGGCATATCGAAAGGCCCGCTCAGCTGCGAACCCAGATAGCACAGTGAAGCGTTTTCTCTCAATCGGATCGCGTCATTCAGTCCCACTTCCTTAGTCAAATAAGAAGAAATCGCTGGCACTGATTGACCATTCAGAATTCGTTGCTGCTCTGTTCCATCATCAAATCCGATGATAGAAATCCGAACTGCTGCACCATCCAGAATCCATGGCTCATCTGACCAAGCGAAATATATGTCTCCTGAGTCTTTAATGCGTTGGAGTACTGTTCGATTACTTCCACCTCGAATAGAGTTCGTTGCCAATAAACCTGCACGCGTGGAATGCTTCATCTCAATCTGCGCACGTGCCTTCTCAAGGAAGTACCCGACCAAATCTGTGAAACCTTGAACTCGTCCTACAAACACGCGGTGGAGAAGCTGAACATACTCATCACCCAGTTCCGCGCGCAGAAACTTGGCACCCAGGAACGGCGGATTGCCGATAATGTACTTCGCGGCCGGCCACTCGGTTTCGGTGACGGTGCCGGTCTCCTCATCAATCGTCAGCAGTGCGTCCCTGTGCTCAATCGAATCCAGCGGCGACAGGATGGGTTCATCAGGAATACCGAAACCATTCTCGATCATCCACTGCAGGTAGCCGATCCAGATCGCGGCCTGTGCGAGTTGCTGGGCGTGGAAGTTAATCTCGATACCACGGAGTTGCTTCGGGGTGATTTCCGGTAGACCCAACGGCCTGTTGAGGTTAACGGCCCGCCAGGTCATCACTTCTTTCTCCAGCGTCAGCAAGGCGTTGAGCGCCACATAAAGGAAGTTGCCACTGCCACAGGCAGGGTCCAACACAGTTACCTCTCGCAATTCCTCTAGGAACTCTACGATGCGCGCTTCGGCCGGCGACATCGATTTGTTGCGCGGTTTCTTTGTTTTGAGCTTCCCACTCTCGATAGCGTTCTGTATCTCCGCCCACTCCCGACGCAGTGGCTCCATCACCACGGGCTCCACTACCCGCTCGATATCCTGCTTGCTGGTGTAATGCGCACCGAGTTGCGATCGCTTGTCTGGATCGAGGCTGCGCTCGAACAGCGTGCCGAAAATGGCCGGCTCGACCTGGCTCCAGTCCAGTTTCGTGGCGGCATGGATGGCGGCAATTTCATCGGTGGTGAGTAGTGGCACATCCACCTCGGCGAAGAGTCCACCGTTCACCCACGGGATGGTCTTGAGGAAGACACGTCCACCACGTTGCATGGCCGTGAAGAGCCTAGTGGTGTCCTCACGGAACGCTTCAGGGTCGCTGGAGTCAGCAGTGGTGATCTCGCTGAATATCTTGTCTGGCAGCAGGCCGATATCCTCGGCGAAGAGGCTGAACACCACCTGTACCAGGAAGTGGGCGGTGCTCTCCGGGTGCTGGCCGCGATTGTAAAGTCCGCGTGTGACTTGCGCGAACACGCCGGCTGCCTCGGCGGTGAGCTCATCGGGTGTCTGGAGCGGTTTGAGATCCAGCGGATCGGTGAAGAGCTTGCGGATTGTACTGAGCGCACCGGGATCGGAAAGGCTGTTGAGATCGTATTCGTACACCTTCTTCACGGTGTTGGTGAAGTTGGTGTGAATGCGGATGATGTTGAGATCGCTCACCACCATCAGTGGCGGATTACCGAGATCATCCTTGTAGCGCAGCAGTTGCACGTAGGCGTCGTCGAGGTTCTTGCCCTGGCCCTTGTACTCCCAGGCGAAGTGGCCCTTCATCCACACATCGGCCCAGCCATTACCACCGGCGGTGATGGAAGCCCCACGTTCGAAGGTATAGGTCTCGCCGGAGTGGTCGATATCGGTGGGTTTGGGGACATCGAGGAGATCGCAGAGGTCGTTGAAGTGGGACTGTGAGGCGGTGCGCTCCTTGAGATTGGAAGCACCGATCCATTTGCGTTGAAAACTGACGACATCCATGCGGGAGTGGCTCTCCTGTTGGGTATGGGCTCTTTGTAGGGGATTATAGGCTGACTACGCTTGACCGTGGCCAGCCCTACGTCACTCAGAGCGCAGCAAGGGCTACGCCGCCTCCGGCAGAGTCCCCGCGCGAA
>CAZGML010000060.1:0-5122 GCA_964526965.1 uncultured Sphaerobacteraceae bacterium
CTCGCTCGCGAGCGAATCGACTCTCCAGATGAACATCGAGGCGTTCCACAGGAACCTGCCGCTCTCTATGTAGTCCTCGGCAGTTTCGAGATCGGGTTTTTCCACAAAGCGCTCTGCGCGGTACGCGGTTCCGGTCGCGGTGGCAATCCGCTCTTCGTCCGTGCGCTCAATGTAGCCGTAGCCGGTCTCGGGACGAGTAGGGGAGAGCCCGATAGTAACGAGATCGCCCATTTTGGCCGCCTGAATTGCGGTGAGCACGGCATCGTCAAATGCATCGAGATCAGTCACATCGTGGTCGGAGGCGAAGCTCGCCATGATCGCGTACGGATCTACCTGTTGAATGAGCGCACTGGCAAGCGCTAGGGCGGGACCCGTACCGTTTGGCGTCGGTTCAATAATAATGTTTGCTTCCGGCAGTTCTGGCAGTTGACGGGCGATAGCCGCTGCGTGGGCCGGACCACAAACAACCAGCACCCGATCCGCTGATGTCAGGCGTGTCACACGATCGAAAGTCTGTTGCAGCAGCGATCGTTCTCCCAGCAGCGGAAGCAGGAACTTCGGTCGCGCTGCCCGGCTGAGCGGCCATAGCCGGGTGCCGGATCCTCCGGCCGGTATTACGGCCCACAAATGATCGATATGCGATTGATTGGTGCTCATTCACTATTCCTCTGCGTTGCAGGCAGGTTCACAGACGTTCATTATAGAAGGCATTGTGGGTGGGTGCCGTCGCTGGTGCCAATGGGTACACGTAAGGATTTGCTCAGTGTCAGAATGCGATGTCTCGATCGTCAGTCCCCGGCTGGATGCAAAGCCATGGGGCGGGCGCAAGTTGTCTCAATTCGGCTTTGAACTGCCAGATGGTGAGAAAATCGGTGAAGCACTGGTAACAGCCAACGACTCGATCGTCATCTCCGGCTTCGGCGAAGGATCCACACTTGGCGACATCGTTGCCGAGGATCCTGAGAGCAGGCTCGGCCCGCTCGCCACAGCGGCAGTGGGTGGACAGGCCATCTTCCCGTTGCTGGTCAAGCTTATCGATGCCTCGGAGAACCTTTCGATTCAGGTACACCCGGACGATGAACTCGCTGCCCCGTCAGGAAAGCTTGGCAAAACGGAAGCCTGGCATGTGCTTTCCGCTGATGACGACGGTGCCCTGTATCTCGGCCTCAATGACAACACCGATCTCGCCGACTTCATGGAGCACGCCCGACAGCTGGACGGAACCTCTGCAGCGGATTTACGACGGATGAAAGCCCGCGAAGGTGAGACATGGATGATACCCGCCGGGACAGTCCACGCCCTGGGCGCCGGTGTGATGGTCTACGAGATTCAGCAGCCAAGCGATGTCACCTACCGGCTGGACGATTGGGGCCGGGTTGATGCCGAGGGAAACCCTCGCGAGATGCATTTGCAGCAGGGAGAGGAAGCCATCCGTACGGAACTGCGTCCGCGGCAGATCCCTGGCGTGCGGCTCGACTCCGCCAGCGTGCGCGAAATCCTCACCGGGTGCCGCTACTTCGCGCTCGAGAAGCTCACGTTGCCGAAGGGGCATGAGATAGGAATCGGTCAAAAAGGCACGCCGAACGTAGTGACGGTGCTGTCTGGTCAGCTCGCTGTGGATGAGCTTGAGATAACGTCCGGCGCATCTGCCGTAATCTGGCCCGGATCGAAACCCGTTCGCTGCGTTGCTGGCGAGAGGACCGTTGCGCTGCGGGCATGGGTGCCCGATCTTCAGCACGATATCGCTGTGCGGGTTCGTGCGGCAGGTGGACTCGATAGCGATATTGCCGCGCTCGGTGGAATGACTGGCGACCTTGAGCGACTCCTCGATTAAAGGCCGAGTTGTTCCTTAATCCAGTCCCAGGGTTGAGCTTGCGCCACATGAAGCACGTATTCCTGCACCATCTTGGGGATGTACAGGATCACCAGCCACCCGCCAATCTGCTTCCAGGTGTTCAGCTTCAGGCCGGGGAAGAACTGGTTTCGGATCAGCACGAACAGGAACCAGTGTTCAAAGAGGTTTGGGAAAATGAACATCGTCGGGCGCCAGCCGGTGATCTCGAAGACCACTACGCCGATGAGTCGGTAAAAGAAGAGGACCAGTGCGGCCATGCGCACCCGGCCTTCGGTCCACCATTTCCACGCGACAAATGCCTGGAGTGCGAAGTAGTAGAGATCGAGGAGCTTGTCGATGTTCTGGTAATGATCCCCCATGCCGCCGGGGCCGAAGAACTCGACAATCACCACATCGAATGCGTCAAGCAGCATCGCGATGATGCTGCCGGATAACGGCCGCCACAGGATCATGAGCGGAATCACCAGGCGCAGTGCGATGACGATCATTTGACCTTGCGTGAGATCAGAAATCGCATCGATCATTGATCAGCACCTGCTCCTGGATCCATCTCAAGCTCCTGGGCCATATCGATGTAAATCCGCACCGTCTCCCGGTTGCGGGCATCATTCGCCATGCCAAGAATCGCGAGCATCTCATTAACCCCCTTGCCTGTGCGGGCCATCTCAACCGCAGCGGTCTGGCGCAGCAATTGAGGTGTGATTCTTCGCTTGATGCCAGCATGCCGTGCCACCCGCTCGACCATGCCGTTCACCGCTTGCGGACCATACGGAAAGAGGGTGTCGGTGGGGTTTCGGGTCTCCAGGAAGTTCGTGTACATCATGGCGAATATGTGGTCGGCCACCAAAGTGCGCTGTTTACCCAGCTTGCCGGGAGTATCGTATGCGATCAGGATTTCTGGCCCGGGTTCGGCGGTGCGGTCGATGTGATCGCGCTTTAGCGCGAGGAGTTCGGAGCGTCCGACGCCGAGGTGCAGCATGAGCCAAATCGCCGGCGCGCTCCACGCTTCGTCATCGAGCGCTGCGCCGATGATGGCTTTCTGTTCGTCGGGCGTGAGAATTTCCGGCCGTTTGTGCTCGAGCGGGTGAGGGATAAAGCTCTCGGCCGGACCGATCTTAAGCACCTTCAGATCCTCAACAAGATATTTGAAGAACGCCTTCACGCTTGTGAGGCGTCTCTTGCGCGTCACCTTGCTGCTGGCATCTGCGAGATATAAAGCGATGTCAGTTTCGGAGATGCGACTGATGGGCTTGTCGGTTATGCGGTGCTCCAACACAACAAGGTCGTAGATGTAGCTTTCCACGGTGTTGTGCGGTCGACCCAAATCCAGGAGATGCTGCCGAAACCAGACACGGGCGGTTGCGAGCGTCGTGGAGGATACGATCGGCGGTCGATCATCGATATGCTCTGTCTCACGCGGTTGGGATGCGTCATCCAGGAACGAGAGCTGATGCATTGTTGGACCGCGACGTTGCTCTCTCGGAGTCATGATGGGCATGTCCTTACGATATCGGCTCATTCTCCTGGTTTCAGCATATCGGAATTGCATGTTTGATGCATGTTTGGGCGAAAACAGTGAGGATGAAAAGTGTATACACCGTGTGAGGTTATGCTAATATGGTGATGACAGTATAGGCCTGTCGAGGCTTGTTGATTTTCGGTGTCTCCATCCTGACAAGGTGGATCAATGCGTCAGCAGTAAGGTGGATGGGAATATGGGAGAGCTCGTTGTTGGGCGGCCAGCATTACAAGTAAAAACAGCGCTCTCTGTGCCGCTCGATATGATGAGCATGATGTCGCTTCTTTATCGAGCTGTGCCCGGTAGTGGGCTCGACCCGTGGCTGATCAGCATGCGCAGGCAGCTTCCATTTGAATTGCAGGAAGACCTCGATGTGCTGCACGGCTTTTCGGGCAGGTTGCTTTATTACATGGAAGAGCCCGTGATGGCATTCGAGCCACTGCGGGAAGATCGGGTTGACGCCACGATTGAGGATTTGCTCAAGTTCCTGGAGTCACTGGAGCCTCGTCAGTACCGCGAAATGGCAATCCATGCCATCGATCGTGCACATAGCGACCTTGGCACCGAACTCGCCGCCCCCGCTGAAGACGACGAGACGGAATGGCGTCGGTACCTTGAGCCAGTGCTGACAACCGCCGAAGCCAGCGATGCACTGGAACTGATGATTAATCCGGACCAATTGAAGATGCGCAATATTCGGCTCATCTCCGGTATCTGGGATAACTTCTATCGCGAGGAGTACGAGAGCCGCATTGAAATTATGCGGGATGCCGAAAGCAAGGCCAGATCCATAGCCACGAAGGGCTTTGGCATGGCTTTTGCGGAGCTTACTGGAAATCGCCTACCGGCGACGCTCGCCGCCGCCCTGAATGTAGCCAGTAGTGTCACCTTTATACCGTCCGGTCACCTTGGCGATTTTGTTAGCTATATCAGCTATCCGCCGGAACTGGTGATTTTCTTCTCGGCACAACGCACGACCGGAGATACGATCCGGCATGCCCAGGGTGAGGAAGACGGCGAGATTCTGCCGGACGAGTTTGTAGCCAGCGGGGAACCGATGGCCACAAACGAGTTGATGGAGAGCTTGCGCGCACTCAGCGATGGAAATCGTATGCGCATTATAGATCTCCTCAGCACTGGCGAACTCTATGCCCAGGAGATCGTCGGACGTCTTGGTATCGCGCAGTCCGCGGTATCAAGACACCTTTCGCAGCTAGAGCGGTCGGGCATTGTGCGGGTAGAGCCGCGCAGGGGGTTGAAGTACTACGTACTGAACCGCCAGCACCTCCGCTTAATTGCAGAAGGGATCCTGCACCGGGTGCAGTAGGGGATACCCCTACACGCCCTGAGGGAGTCCGGAAACGAGTTTGTGAATTAATGGGCAAAGGACTTGTCAGCGCGATATCGCGATGATAAGATAATGCCAGAACAGAGAAAACGAATCGTCCCGAGCCCCAGTGGCATGGCGATTGCACCTTGAAAACTGAACAGCGGCTCGCCGCGCGTAGAGGCGCGTGACGCTGGGCCACCAACGAGGCAGACGGCTCCAAACACGTTTCGTTCCAAATCCGCCGATGCTTCGTCTTAACACTAGCCGCCAAGGGCGACGTTAGCCGGTCGCCAGGCATAATTTTCCCTCTTCTTCCTTCACTAGTGTGCTGATACTCTTAGGAGATTGGCATCACTTCATTATTTTCCTCTCCGACGCTGTACCAGATCGCGGTACGGCAGGTATACCTCGGCAGCGA
>CAZGML010000061.1:0-4905 GCA_964526965.1 uncultured Sphaerobacteraceae bacterium
TGACCAGGGGCCCTTTCTTGTGCCCGCGACAGGATTCGAACCTACGACCTTCTGCGTCGCCGGTAAATATAGTGGCTAGTGGGAGCTGACATGGGTAAAACCCCAGTTCAAAAGCTCATATCGGCAACTACTCGCCGACATCAGCTGACGTGAGTTGATAGCGATAGACGCGACTCATTGCGTACCTCAGTGCGTACTCTCAGCGCGTCGGCGCTGCGCCTCGAGGAGCATCGGCCCGACCTGCCCGAGATCGGTGTAGTGCTCGCGGCTGACAGCGGCGGTGTGACCGAAGAACGCCGTGCGGGCAACCTCGGGCACACGATCCAGATACATCGTGTTGAGGGTGGCTCGCCAGACATGCGAGCGCTCGGTCATCAGCTCGGGGATCTCGTACTCGACGGCCCACTCCTTGTAGAGCTCGGCGATGGCCTTCTGGGCGTTGTCCTTGTCCCAGAGCTTCCTGCGGTCAGCCGGACTGCCGATGACGTAGCCGATGCCCTCGCACGCCTGCCGGTGGGCCTCGACGACCTCGATCACCCTCGGGTCCAAGAAGGGCACGACTCGGGAAGTATGGTTCTTCGCGATCTCAGAGGGCACAGCGATTGAGGGGCTCCCCTGCACCTCGCGGACACGATCCCAGGTGAGCGTGCGCACCTCGGTGATGCGCAGGCCCATCGTCATCTGGATGAGCGTCGCGATGCGGACGTTTTCCCTTCGGGCCACGCGGGCCTCACGGGTCACAGGGCCGCGTCGGGGCGCTGCGACACCCTCAGCGGCATCCATGGCCAGCAGGCCCACGAGGAGGCGCTCGTGAGCGGCAGCGTCGATGGCGACGCCCCCGCGGGACGCCTTGGCCGAGGTGAGGCTGCGGTCGAGGTCGAGCCGCTCCCCCGCCAGCGGGTTACCACTCAACACCCCCTCGCGGACGAGCGGGCGCAGGATGTACTTGGAGAGGACCGCCCGAGCGTGATCGGCCGTGCCGGTGCCGTGGGTGCGGGCGATGTCCTGCAGGCAGTCGTGGAGCTTCCGATAGGTACCTGCGTTGACGATGGCCATGCCAGCGAGGGCCGCCTTGTGGGGGTGGCGGCCACAGCGCCCGAGGATGAGGTCGAGCGGCTGAAGGTAGCGCGCCTTGGTGCTGTCCCTGAGCGACGGAGACTCAGTGATCATCGGCCGGCTGACCTGCTCGATGAAGGCGCCGATGTCATCCGAGGTCTTCCACACTGCGCCCTGGCCGGTGGCGAGCAGCTCTCGGGCCGCCTCGCGGGCCCTCGAGCGCGCCTCACTCTTGGTGCGCCCCTGGGTCCTCTTCCGGATGGTGGAGCCATCGTGCAGCTTGAGGGTCCACTCGAGCGCATACCCGCCGCGGTGTGGCCGCGGAGGGACGCGGTCGATGGATGACTGACCAGGTTGCAATGGTGCGCGTGAAGTACCCATATCCAAAGCGTACCTCATGTGGAGGTAGCTATTAGACGCAGCAACTTGACGTGACTTGACAGAGGTGCGTAGGATCGTGAACCTCCCAGTGACGATCCGGTCACACCGGAGGCGTAGGCGGCGACCATCCCGCGCTGCTGCTGGGACTCCACGAAAGCCTGGGCCTCGATGGGATTGCGAGGTTGGCGGCTACGGCCGCCACGGACCCGCGCGACGGAGCGGGTCTGCTGCACATGAGCCTGAGGCGACAGTCGCCGGGCCGGGGCGCCGATTGGCCCCGGTGGCACCCACGGAGCGTGTGGGTGACTCCACCGGAGGACCCCCATGTCATCTGCCCCTGTGCGCCCCCGCGCATACTCCACCACTGACGCCGCCGTGTACCTCGGCATCAGCCGTCACACCCTCGAGGCCTGGCGCGTCCAGGGCCGCGGTCCGGCGTACCGCCGCAATGGCACCGGGCGGGCCGCCCGCGCCATGTACCTCGTCGAGGATCTCGACGCCTGGCTTGACTCCCTCGAAGTCATCGGCGGTGATCGCTGATCATGACCGCAACGAAGAGCGCCCCCACTGTTTGTAGCAGTGAGGGCGCAGAAGGTATCGAAACGATTCACGTGCAGTCTAGTACTCCTAGTCGTGTGGGGTCAACAACCCCTGTTGACGATCTGGCGCATGCACTGCCGACAACGCGCACGTCCATCGAAGCCACGGATTCCCTGTCCGAGCTCGAGTCCGAGATCGTGCGGCAGCACTGTGCTCGGGAGGACGTCACGTGGGACAACCCCCGCGCCGGCGAGGTCCGGTTCCATGCGTCGGCGGTGCGGAAGGAGTGGTACTTGGAGAACGGGAAGAAGAGCGCTCCGATGTACGAGCGTCTGCCCGTTCAGCTGATCGCTGAGATGATCAGGGGGCTGCGCCACGTCCGCATGATCGAGTGGTCCGCTACCAACAAGAAGGCCGGCGAGGACAATGGCTTCCTGGCGGTCTACGACGAGGAGACCGGCATCTACGAGTCCCTCGCGGGCAGGGACTCGCTGGCTCGGCTCGTGCACCACCTCGAGCCCAGCATCGACACCCGGGGCGTGAGCGAGGTGCGGGCGAGTCTCCGCTCCAACGCGAAGCTGGTCAAGGAGTGCTCGGACGAGCACTTCATGCCGTTCGAGAACGGCGTGCTGGACTGGCGCACCAAGGAGCTCCACCCGCACTCGCCTGACCGCCCGTTCGTCCGCCGGTTCCCTGTGAAGTGGGTGCCGGATGCGCCGCTGCCGAAGATCACGATGCGTGACGGCGAGGTGTGGGACCCCGAGACCTGGATGGCTAGCCTCGTCGTCGACGGCGACAAGGACATGATCGAGATGCTCTGGGAGATCGTCGGGGGCCTCTTCCGGCCGTCGGTCCTGCGAGGCCGGATCGTAGCGCCGTACGGCCAGAAGGGGAACAACGGCAAGGGCACCTTGAGCTGCCTGATGAGCAACCTGTGCGGTGGGCGTGCGTACGCCCCGAACCTTTCGATCGGCGACTTCGAGAAGGACTACCACACCTCGCAGATCATCGGCGCCGTGGCGGTGCTCGGCGACGAGAACGAGGTGGGTGCGTACTTTAAGAACCTGACGATCCTCAAGAGCGCGGCCACGGGTGACTCGTTCACCATCAACGCCAAGTTCAAGGACCCGATCACCTACCGGTTCAAGGGTCTGATCTTCCAGCCGCTCAACGACATCCCTCGGTTCAAGGACGGGACCCACTCGATGTTCCGGCGGTGGCTGTTCGTCCCGATGATGCAGAACTTCAGCGGGGTCGAGCGCCCCGAGATCAAGGCGGACTACCTGGGTCGACAGGAGGTGCTCGAGTACGTCGTGCAGCGAGTGCTGTCCATGGAGTACGACGTCGTTCGTGAGCCGCAGGCAGTGCTGGATCTCAAGTCCGAGGTGATGCTCGACAACGACCCGGCGATGGCGTTCTGGGACGAGTTCGGGGATGAGTTCGTCTGGGACCTGCTCCCGAACCAGTTCCTCTACGACCTCTATGTGGCCTGGTGGAAGCGGACCAACCCCTCAGGAACGGCGCTGAGCAAGACCCGCTTCCTCAAGCAGATCAGCGACATGATGGCCAGTAAGACGGATGAGTGGGAGTACACGCCGAGCGCGCGCTCGCAGGGCAAGATGGATGAACCCGAGACCCTGATCGCCGAGTACAAGCTCGAGTCGTGGTTCAACCCCTCCTACACCGGCACGGACCCCCTCAGGAAGTCTCTCCCTCGAAGAGCCACCACGTACCGGGGGTACCTGCGCAAGGCGCCGCGGGCCTCCTGGTCGACTGAGCAGGACTACCTCGCTCAGGAGGAGGAGTCAGTCTTCGGACCCTGACCCCGAGGGGAGCGAGAGGAGAGAGGGCGAGTAGAGCACCCCATGGCCCCGGCCATGGGGTGCTTCTTGCTGTGCGCGTTGGCTGGAGGGCTGGGGCTCTCGGACAGCCCTGCGGGCCGTCCATGGTGCGGGCTGGCTGGGGGTTCACACGCCGGCCCTTCGGGCCGGGCTGGGGGTACAAGCCAAGGGGCGTGCAGCAGGCTCCCACAACACGGCGTCACCACCTGTGACGCCTTCGCTCCGTGCCCCATGCAGGCGTGAGAACGCCGGCCCGCAGGGCCGGCCGAGCCCGCCCAACTGAACCCCCCGAGCGTGAGAACCCCGGCCCGCAGGGCCGGGCTGTCCCACCTCGCCGGCAACCTGATGTTGCGCTTCTGTTGCGCTGTGTTGCGCTAGAGCGCAACGCTCATTTTCCCAGGTCAGACCCCCAGTTACCCCCTATGTTGCGCTGTTGCGCTATATATCCAACCAATGTGAGGTGGTACCTCCTCAACCTCCCTACATGCAGATACCCCCTACACATTGGTGGCTGAGCTAGCGCAACAGTGCAACAGCGCAACATTACGACGAGCGCAAGCCTATGACCTGGGGTTTTATCGCTTCGACTATGTTGCGCTACGGAGCTCGTAGCGCAACAGAAGCGCAACATGGCCCCTCAGCCGCCCTACTCCTGCACCAGCGGGGTGGGGCGGCCGACTGCCTTGGGGTGCCGGGCGCACACGGGAGCGACAAGCTCTGACAGGGGCACGCCGAGAGCATGCGCGATCCCGTGGAGGGTGCTGATCCGGGCGGCGACGCGGCCGGCCTCGACCTCGATGATCGTCTTCCGATGGACGCCTGTGGTCTCAGCCAGGCGGTCGATCGACAGATGATGCACCAGCGCAGCAAGTAATCATCTACCTAGAAGGCCCCACGCCGATCTCGACGTGGGGCCTTCTCGTAGCCATCAGTGCATACAGCCGCGTTGAGACATCTTGGCCGTCATCATCTGGCCGTGGCAACGCTCGCGTGGGATGATGGAGGCACGAATATTGCACTGCGACTAGGAGCGATTGTGATGGGAACTGACAGTGGATTGAAGAGCCTCGCAGAACTGCGCGCGGAC
>CAZGML010000062.1:0-4670 GCA_964526965.1 uncultured Sphaerobacteraceae bacterium
GTACCGCTGCCGCAGAAGAAATCGGCCACGGTACCGTGCGGCGGGCAAAACGCTGTGATCAATCGCTTCAGTAGCTTCTCAGGCTTCTGGGTATCGTAGCCAACTCCTTCACGCGCGTTGCCGCGCACGATGGAGATATCGGAAAACACATCGTCCTGCACCTTGCGCTCGGTATCAAAATCGAAGAGCACATCATCATCTATAAGCTCGCGCCCGAGTTCCCGCTGCCTCGCCCTGATGCGGCGTTGAATAAGCTTGTCTGCCCGGTGTTTCACCGTTTTGTAGAGCACCTGATTGCCGGTGAGGTCACGCAGGAAGCGCGCCCGATACTCGCTCGGCTGGGTGTGCAGCGGTTGAAAATACCAGTCGTCGGAAGCAGCGTAAACAAGCAGTGTGTCGTGATTCTGGGGGAAGCGACGGCGCGTGTTGCTCATTTTTCCATAGCGCCAGATCACCTCGTTGATAAGACGATCCGTACCGAAAATCGCATCCATCGCGAGCTTCACGTAGTGACTGCTGTGGTTATCGAGGTGGACACAGATGCTCCCCGATTGTTTGAGCAACGGCTTCATTTGCATGAGGCGCGGAATGAGGAACTCGAGGTAGCTGCTGGTTCCGTGCTTCCAGCGATCGGTGTAGGCTTCCCGCACAATGGTGTGGCCAGGAAGAGGGATCTGCTGATGGTAGGCAGCATTGGATGCGAACGGTGGGTCGATGTAGATAAAATCGATGCTTTCGTCCGGCGTTCGCGCGATAGCTTCCAGGTTATCCATATGCAAAATGTGGTTACGAAAAGGATCCAGGGGACTGGCCTGTGACCCTCCCTTGTTGACTTCGGGTGGGTTACGCAATAATTTACTCAGGGTCACCAGTGGATCGCGCACAAAACCTCCTGATTCCGGCTACAATTGCCGATGCTATCAATGATTTTCGCACGAGAGGTCGTCATGTCCCAGCAGGAACAGAATAATTCACCCAAAGTGCGGGTGGATCTGCGCCTGCTGATCCCGATGGCGGGTATATTACTGGCACCGTTCGTCGGGTTTCTCTTCGATCCAAACTTCGGTCTCGGCATACTGGTGCTGTGTCTCGGCATCGTGGGAGCGTTCACGTGGAGCGTGTCGCAGCAGGCTCCCCCACCCCAGGCGCGCAGCTTGCGCCTTGGCGCAATCCTCAATGGTGTTATGGCCGTAGCTGCGTTACTTCTGCTTCTGCTTCGGTTGTAGGTTACCCCTGCATTTTTGACCCGGTTAAGTCATACTCTACCAATTGTTAACGTATTATTAAGCGACTGGAATACTTGCGTGGAAATGGAACTGTATTCGATTTTTTCTGAGTTCGATTCAATAGATAACGGTGGAATTAGCCTTGTCGACATGCTCATCCGGCTGGGTTTGGCTTCTATCCTCGGTGTAGCCATAGGGTTCGAGCGTGCCCGGCGGGATCAACCGGCCGGTATGCGCACCTATGCCGTGGTAAGTATGGCGAGCGCGCTGATTATGCTTGTCTCCATCTATGGTGTCCCCAACCTTGGCGGGCCAGAACACGATACCAGCCGTATTGCGGCGCAGGTAGTAAGCGGTATCGGCTTCCTCGGGGCGGGTGTCATCTTCATGCGCCGAAACATCGTGCGCGGCCTCACCACAGCAGCCCTGCTCTGGGCTTCTTCCGGTGTGGGGTTGGCCGTTGGTGGAGGCCTCCTTGTGACGGGGACCGTCGCTACAGCACTGCTGCTGTTAATTTCGGGGGGATTGCTGCCTGTGAAGCGCGCGATGTTCCACGATGAGTCCACCGAGCATCGGGTGCGCTTGCACCTCACCGACGTTTCCGGCGCCATTCGGGATATTCGACAAATGGCAATGGGTGAGCCGGGGTTCCAGATCAGTTCGCTTGACCTCGAATCGACAGTAGACAAGAAAAAGTCTGTCCTCGAAATCCGCTTGCGCGTCGAAGATCCTGATGATGCGATTGGGATTATTGACAGTCTCGAAAAGTTGCCGGGCGTAGACCGCCTGGGGTGGCACGTGGATCAACTCGACTAGGAGCGTTTGAGCGTCATCTCAATGCCCGGGTTTCCCCGGCCGTAGTAGCTGGCGTGGAAGCCGGTACGCTCGAACCCCAGCGATGCGTAGAGATCCTGCGCGGCGGCGTTGTGCTCCTGCACCATGAGCACAACTGGAAGCTCAGGCCGCTGCTCAATCACCTCCCGCATTAACAGTCGACCAATACCTCGATGGCGATGATCCGGATGGACGGCGATGTTCATGATACGAATCTTTCCCCGATGGATATCGGAGATGATGCAGCCGGTAACGCTCCCGTTACTCTTCGTCACCAGGAAGGTGACCCCGGGCAGCAACCAGAAGAAGATGAGCATCCATCGCTTGTAGGCGAGATCGCGGCGAAACGAAGCCTTCTGAATGCGAGCTACCTCGCCCAGATCGCTCCATGCAGGTCGTGTGGGTTTTGGGAGGCTGGCATCGTTCGACATCGATGATCCTGACGCGCGAACTAATTCATCTCGATAATATGCCAACCGCGGTCTGGAAAGCCGGATTTTTCTGCCACGCGAGCCGATGCAGCATTGGTAGCGCCGTGGAGATAAATCGGAATCGCGCCGAGATCCCAAATATGTCGAGCCGATTGGGCAACCAGCCGCTGTGCCAGCCCCTTGCCACGGTGGGCCGGATCGGTTCCGACCGAAATCTCATAGCCAAGGTCGTTGTGCTTCTTCAACCCAACGCCGGCGGCATAGGTGCCATCTGGTGCCAAGTGCGCGAGAACCCCGCCATTGAAGGGTCGCAACCACTCGGGAAGGCGGGGATCGTCTGGTTCCACCCACCCGCCGATCTGAGGCAGGTCGACGAACTCGCCGAGGTAGCGAAATACAGCGCGACCAAAGTGCATATCTGGCTTGTCGAAGAGTTTGGGTATGGTGATGTGCGCCTGGGAATCCCCAAGCTCATCTTCTACCTGGCGGGGATCGAGTGATGTACCGCAGGGAAAGACATTCTTTGAAAACGTCAATACCGTTCCTACAGGTGATTCGATTCCAAGGAATGGCTGAATGCCACCGTCCCAGCGAGGCTCGTCGCGGATTTCCCGATGGCGCAACTCCAGGCCTCGCCTGGGCGGCCATGTGCCAAGTCGGCTGCTGAGGAATGCGTTCAGCCTCTCTTCGATTTCATTCTGCGGTGGGTTACTCATGCTTCACTCGATTCACACTACTTCCGGGCGGCAACACGTCCCCAAATGCGCACCAGATCACGCGGAGTCCCGCTTCCATCTGGAACGTTCCGGAAATCAACGGTAGCACCTTTACTTTCCGGACTGGTAACCCGGAATCGATTCGACTCAACGGGCTCCAGCTCGAATATACGCTGAGTCTCTTCTTCCTTGCCGGTATCTTCATCGATATCGGTAAGCGCCATGCGCAAGCCGGTCTCGGTGGTCGTCACGTCAAAGCGTCCATCGTGCCGTTCATAGGTGCCGGTGTAGGCGCTGAGTTGTTGCTGGCTGAGCTCCATGCGTTCCGGCTCGGGAACGGATTTGTGCAGGTCGTGGGCGAGCACCCACTTCTCCAGCGAGGATTCTGCGTAACTGGAAACACTGCTATTGCCCAGCGCGGCGTGTGCGTAGTTGTCATACGGATACATGATGAGATTGGCGCGATGACCGCCCCACGCACCGCCATGCCCAATGCTCTTGCCGCCCGGTCGCTGAAAGATGCTCCAACCGATACCGTAGTGACGGTGGTACGTATCCGCCTCAATTATCGGCTGCTGCATCAGAATGGCGTTTTCTTCGCTGATAATACGCTGGCCGTTAACCTCGCCCTTGTTCAGGTGCATCTGGGCGAAGGTGAGCAAGTCGCCGATCGACTGCATGATGCCGCCAGCCGGATTGGCGTGGCGCGGCAGGTGGCGGGCGGCAGAGAGCGACACACCTTTCCGGCGATCGACAGTGTGGCCGGCAGCGAGCGGACGGTTAAAGACATCATCCGGATCGATGAACGTGTTCTCAAGACGGAGTGGCGCGAAGACCTCATCGGTCAGCACCTGCTCGAACGATTTACCGGTCAGCTTCTGAATGATGTGCCCCACCAGGTAAAAGCCGGCGTTGTTGTAGCTGTAAAAGCTGCCAGGTTTGAACCATTGAATCAGGGAATCAAACTCGGCAACGGCACGATCATATGCATTATCCCCGCGGCCATAGGCCGTAAACCGGTCGCCATCGAAGCCAGATGTGTGGCTCAGCAGCATGCGGATCGTAATAGCATCGCGCAGGTCATCGTGGCTCAGCCGGAAATCAGGCACGTAGTTCACCACCGGGGTATCGAGATCGAGAATGCCCTGTTCCATCAGGCGCATCACCAGTGTGGCGGTGTAGATTTTGGAGATCGAGCCAATGAGGAAAAGGCTATTTTCCACGAGCGGATATCCGGCTTCGGCATTGGCGAAACCACTGACCGCGATTTTGCGCTCGCCGTTGCGCACGATTCCGGCGGCCATACCGACTGCATTCCAGCGAGCAGTTTCGCCTTGTACTGCGGCTTCGAAAGTCGCGTACTGTGGGGATTCGGTGGGCCAATCGATAAGCGATGGGTTGGGCTCGGGCATATGATCTCCTGAAATAGAACGACACGTACAAATGTATTTGACTCTATGCAG
>CAZGML010000063.1:0-4299 GCA_964526965.1 uncultured Sphaerobacteraceae bacterium
CGCTCCGCTGCTCGGCTTTGCCTCGGCCGCCTTCGGCACCCCGGGCCTACGCCTGCGTGACGATATGAGGAGCGCGACCAATGCTTGCACCGGTGCAATATCGCCGCAACTGTGATACATTGCACCAGTGCAAGTACCGATGTGACCGCTTGCACCAGTGCAACAGGATCAAACGGAACCATGACAACATCAGAACTCACACTCGAGTCGCGCCGCGTGGAAACGTGGAACGCGATTCACCATGCCGCCGCAGAACTCGCCTTGAAAGACGGCCCGACCAACGCCACCATCGGCGCTATTGCCGACCAGGCGGGGATTTCCAGACGTACATTCTTTAACTACTTCCCCACCAAGGAGGACGCAATTCTCGGCATCCGGCAGCCGGAGATGCCCGAGGATGCGCTCGCCGAGTTCCAGGCGGATGAGTCCGATCTGCTCGCGAGCCTGGTGCATTTCATGATCGCCGTTCTGCGGACCTCCTACCGGAATTCGCCAAACTCGACCCTGCGCTGGCAGTTGATTGAGCGGTTCCCGGAGCTGCGACTCCGGCAGTTCCACTACGCCGGTGTTGTGGAATCCATGATCGCGCCGGTTCTGCGCGAGAAGCTTTCAGGCGCATCCAACACGGCCCTGGGTCATGACGAATCCACGGCCGATGCGATGCTCATGCTCGCCCGCACGATTATGAAGTTCGCGTATTCACGAAAATCCCAGCCGTCTTCCGTTACCCGCGCGGATATTGATGCGAGTATCGAGATGTTCCGCAACATAACCCAGGAAACCCGATGACAACCAAAGCAGCGACTTCCGAGAGGAACATAGCCAGTAACGCACCGAATATCCCCCTGATTTTCGTGGCCCTTATGGTCACGATGTTGCTGGCATCCCTCAGCCAAACGGTGCTCTCCAGCGCCCTGCCGACCATTGTGGGCGAGCTGCACGGCGTGGAGCAGATGACGTGGGTGATCACCGGGTATATGTTGGCATCCACCGTGATGATGCCGGTGTACGGCAGGCTTGGTGATGTTCTCGGGCGCAAGCCGATTCTGATCGCCGCGATTCTCACCTTTATCGTCGGCGCCACCATCGGCGGCATGGCGGGCAACATGACCGTTCTCATCACCGGTCGCATTGTTCAGGGACTCGGTGGCGGTGGACTCATCATTTTGTCCCAGGCGGCTATTGCCGATGTCGTTTCGGCACGAGATCGCGGCAAATATGTCGGTATCCTGGGCGGGGTGTTCGCCTTTTCCTCTGTTGCCGGTCCGCTGATTGGTGGTTGGTTTACGGAGGGCCCCGGCTGGCGATGGACATTTTGGTTCAATGTTCCACTTGGCCTCATTGCCCTGGCCGCGGTGATCGTCCTTCTCAAGCTACCGGAGAAACCCAAACCGGAAACGCCGCCCAAGCACGATTACGTCGGTATGGCCGTGCTTGCCCTGGCCACAACGCTCATCGTTCTTATCGGCACCTGGGGTGGATCGATGTATGCGTGGACATCTCCCCAAATCCTGGGGTTGATCGCGGGCGCCATCGCTTCTGTCATCCTGTTCGTCTACGTTGAAGCCCGAGCCAGCGAGCCGGTGATTCCGTTGCATATGTTTGGCGTTCGTAACTTCAACCTCTCCACCCTGGCGGCCCTGCTGACATCCATCGTTATGTTCGGCACCATTGCGTATATCCCAACCTACCTGCAAATGGCCGAAGGGTACGATGCCACCACCGCCGGCCTGCTGATGATTCCGATGATGGCCGGCCTGATGGGTACGTCGGTGATTATCGGCCAGGCGGTTACCCGCACTGGGCGAACCAGGATATACCCGATTGTTGGTGCTGTTGTTTTGACCGTCGGTGTGGCGATGCTTTCCACCACCACCATCGATACGCATGTGGTCTTTATCTGTTTCTCGCTGGCCGTTATGGGTATTGGCCTTGGTGCCAGCATGCAGGTGCTCACACTCGTGGTGCAGAACTCGTTTCCGCACCGGATGGTGGGTACAGCCACAGCCGCCAACAACTATTTCCGCCAGGTTGGCGGCAGCGTCGGGTCCGCTGTTGTGGGGTCTGTGTTTGCCACCCGGTTGACCCGGTTCGTGACCGAACGCGTTCCGGGCGAGGCTGGTACGCCGGAGGGGGCGAGTTCCCTTACGCCGGAACTGGTGAAGTCGTGGCCCGATGAGATTCGGATACCAATCATTGAGTCGTACAACGAAGCACTGATGCCGATTTTCGTCTTCATGATTCCACTGTCGCTCGTGGCGGCGGTCATTCTGTACTTTGTTGAGGAGAAGGAGCTGGCAACCACTATCGAGACTCACATCCCGGAAGCAGAGAAGACCGATGAACCTGGCACAGTAGATACGGTTGAGCGCAGAGGCACTGCTGCACCGAGGCTGGAGAAAGAGTTGGGAGTTCCTCGAAGCTGATATCCACCCCGGTCATCTTGCCAGGCCCGGAAACAGGTCGGTCACCTTGGTAGTGAGAGTGCTACACTATTAGTCGGATAACTGAAGAGTTATGGCGTTGAAGGAACCAGCGCCCACAGGTGGAATCGCACAGCCAGTCCGGGATGATGAGAGCCGGGCCGCACGCCATCTGTCGGGAGATCAGTCCGGAGCCAACCGGCCGCCGATCCGTACATCGGCACACGAGTGGATCGTCTTATGACGATCAACAGAGGTGGTACCGCGGGCTTGCTCGTCCTCTTTTATTAGGGGCGGGTTTTTGTAATTCCAGAATCCCTTCTCCCCAACAATGTATTGCAGCAGACATTTAGGAACCGTAGGGGCGGACCGGTCCTCAGACCGTCGTCCGCCCGCATTGAACCGGCATCCAATCAGGGCGGACACCATTCGTCTGCGGACGAAAGGTCCGCCCCTACGAAATCACAAGCGGGGCAACCTTCTCAATGACCGACACAAAGAAAAAAGAAACATTCCAACCCGTCACCTCCAGGGCTGACTTCCCCGCCATGGAGCGCGATACGCTGAAGTGGTGGTACGACACCGATGTGGTGGAGGATTACCTCTCCCGCAACGATGGAGCGCCAGAGAACTGGAGCTTTATCGATGGTCCCATCACCGCCAATAACCCGATGGGTGTCCACCACGGCTGGGGACGGAGCTACAAGGATCTCTTCCAGCGCTATCACAACATGCTCGGCAAGGAGCAGCGCTTCCAAAACGGCTTCGATTGCCAGGGACTCTGGGTCGAGGTCGAGGTGGAGAAAGAGCTCGGCCTTACCAACAAGCGCGATATCGAGGAGTACGGCATTGCCGAGTTCGTCGAGCGCTGCAAGCAACGGGTGTACAAGTACGCTGATCGCATCACTGAACAGAGCAAACGCCTTGGCATGTTCATGGACTGGGATAACAGCTACTACACCATGTCCGATGAAAATAACTACACCATCTGGCACTTCCTCAAGACCGTGCATGACAAGGGCTGGATCTACAAGGGCAAGGACGTTATGCCCTGGTGCCCTCGCTGTGGCACCGGTCTCAGCGAGCACGAAATCGTTACCGAGGGGTATCAGCAGCGTACACATCTGGCCGTCTTCGTGGAGTTTCCGCTGGTGGATAGCGACGAGAGCCTGATGGTGTGGACCACCACTCCCTGGACGCTCACCGCCAACACCATGGCCAGCGTCAACCCGGAGCTGGAGTACAGCCTGGTGGCGCAGAACGGCAAGAAGTACTGGGTTGGTACCGATGCGATCAAGAACGCCATTCGCGGCGAGCACGAGGTAATCAAGACCTGCAAGGGCGCCGATCTCGTTGGCAAGCGGTACAAGGGCGCGTTCGATGATCTCCCGGCCGTCGCCGATCTCGACCGACAGGTCATCGCCTGGAAGGACGTCGGTGCGGAAGAGGGTACCGGAATCGTGCACAGTGCACCTGGCGCCGGTAAGGAAGACTTCGCACTTGGCAACGAGCACGGTTTCCCGGCTATTGCCCCGATCGATGAGTTCGGCAATTTCGTTGCGGGATTCGGCTGGCTCGAAGGCAAGAACGCTGCCGATGCCGCCAGGGACATCGAGAAGTACCTGAAGGAGCAGGGGATTCTCTACCGCTCCGAGCAGTACACGCACCGCTACCCGGTGTGCTGGCGCTGCGGTACCGACCTGCTCTTCCGCCTGGTGGATGAGTGGTTCATCGCCATGGATGGCATGCGTGAGCAACTGAAGGAGCAGGTGCGCACCGCCAACTGGTATCCGGCTTTCGGCCTCGAGCGTGAGCTCGACTGGCTGGAGAACATGGACGACTGGATGATCTCCAAGAAGCGGTACTGGGGCCTGGC
>CAZGML010000064.1:0-4030 GCA_964526965.1 uncultured Sphaerobacteraceae bacterium
TGTGCGGCGTGTACACGAGATCGTACCCGCGCTTGAGCTGCTCCTCCTGCTCGAATTGTTCGATCAGGTAACGAATCATCGCGCCCTTCGGCTGCCAGAGAATCAGGCCGGGTCCCACTTCCTCGTTCACGGAGAAGAGGTCGAGGTCCTTGCCGAGTTTGCGATGGTCCCGCTTGGCGGCTTCCTCGAGCTTCTTCAGATAATCGTTGAGCTCTTCCTTCGTATTCCAGGCCGTGCCGTAAATGCGCTGAAGCATCGGACGATTTTCATCGCCTCGCCAGTAGGCGCCGGCTACGGACTGAAGCTTGAAAGGACCGATCTCTTTGGTGCTCTCCACGTGCGGCCCGCGGCAGAGGTCGAGAAAATCGCCTTGCTGGTACGTCGTAATCGTTTCATCATCCGGAAAGTTGGCGATGAGCTCCAGCTTATACGGATTGTCCTTGAAGATTTCCATCGCCTGTTCGCGGGAGATTTCCTCGCGTTCGAACTTCGCGTTCTTGTTGCGAAGCTTGAGCATGCGCTTTTCGATGGTCTTGAGGTCATCTGGCGTCAGCGCGCGAGGGAGATCGAAGTCATAGTAGAAGCCGTTCTCAATAGCTGGACCGATTCCGAATTTCACATCCGGAAAGATCTCCTGAACGGCCTCCGCCATGAGGTGAGCCGCCGAGTGTCGCATGCGGGCCAACTCAAACGCCTCTTTATCTGCGGGATCAACCGCGATATCCATATGTTCTACGTCTTGTTCCTGTGCAACCACAATCGTGGCTCCTTTCGTTGAAGCGTCCTTGCGAAAACGAAAACGACCCGGATGTCCGCAAAGGGACGCCGGGCCAGACGTGGTTCCACCCTCATTCCGATGATGTTTCGTATTGGCATCATCGCTTAATTCAGGCCGTGTATCGGGGGCTACCGGAACTGGCTATCGATATTGATCGATTCACCGTTCTGCTCACAGGTGGTGGCCAGGTATCTGCCTGCGAGCCGCTTCCACCTAACGCGGCCTCTCTGAACGTGGCGGGATAATGGTCGTGTCCTGTTCAACGCACATCTTCAATTGGAGTTGAGAGTAGAGCGGCGCAGCCTCGATTGTCAAGTAAACAACGTGCGAAACAAGCGCCGCGCCTTCTAACTACAGTTCAATTCTAAGCAAGGCGAAGCGGGAACGTCAGCGTGCGAAATGTTCTGGTTGTGAAGCGCCAGGATCGTCTTCCTCGTCGAACGGATCATCACCGTCATCCGTGTCGTTTTCGAGTTCCTCGAAGTTCTCTACGTCGGTTTCTCCTGCTGATCGACTCCGCCCAACCGAGGGAAGAAGTGGCAAGCCACGCCGGAGGGACCGGCCCGTCGCGCGAAGACTTGGGCTAATGGATTCACCGGTGCGATCGCCACCGAAGTCCATCCAGCGGATCACCCCGATAGATCCAGCCAGAATTGCGCCGCTGATACCACCCAGGACGCCACTGGAGCGCTTGGCGTCGAATTCGATCGCGAGCTGCTCAGCTGCCTCTTCCGGCACTGTTGCCTGCTGTTCTCGCCGGGGGGCGGTCTCTTCTCGCGTCACAACGATCTCGTCGTCCTCGGTTTGGCCTGCTATAGCGACCTCGCCTGAGCCAGCCTGTGCGAAGAGCACAGGTGCCGGATCGGCCCAGGCCATCGTATCGCCTTCAAACGGATCATTACCAAGCGCCGTTTGCCTGTCGAATCCATAATCCAGCAGGAGGAGATTGTCGTTGTACCAGATGTCCGGGGCAACGCCATCGAGCGTCACCGCCACAATCCGGGTGTTGTCGCGTTGGGCGAGTTGTACCAGGCACCAGCCGGAGTCGTTATCGTATCCCGTCTTGCCAGCCAGGACGGATGGTGCCGTGGTGAGTGCCCGATTGGTGTTTACCAAAACATAACCAGACCGCGTAGTGTAGGTATGAGTCCCCATAACCTGAATGAGGAAATCACTGTTGCTCGCATAGCTCATGAATGCCGCCACATCCGCCGCAGACGAATAGTGACCCGGAACGCCCCAGCCATCCGGATTGATCAGATGGGTGTTTTCCAGTCCCATGGCGAGTACCCGCTCGTTGACCTGATCCATAAATCGCTGGACGGATTCCTCGGCGCTGTCACCTTGCTGATGCCCGAGAGATCGGGCGATAGCGTAGGCGGCGTCGTTTCCGCTGGGGAGCATCATGCCGTAGATTAGCTCTTCCAACGTGAACGTTTCACCCGCGCCAAAGCCCATTACCGTCGCCTCGGCTGGCTGAAAATCGTCTTCGCTTGTGGTGATAACTGTGTCGAGTGGAGCGAGCTCTATCGCCTCTATCGCGGTGAACACTTTTGTGAGGCTGGCGATCGCTACCTGGTCGTGCGCTCCCTCCTGCGCGAAGATCGCGCCGGTATCGGCATTCATGGAGACATAGCGGGTGGAACTGACATCGGGTGGGGTGGCTTCTTGCGCCAAAGATCGTGCGGCAGCACCAGCAAAGAGCAGGCTCGAACCAGTAACGATTAGTTGTCGGCGGTTGAGCATGCTGATTCCGGCGCCTTGCTGTCGAATCCCCAAAACGTACAGCAGCAATAATACAGGAGGTAGGGGGTCTCCGTCAGATGTGTACGTTCATTGCTTGCTCAGAAATTCTGAATCAGATCAGTGATCTCGTCGTGTAGCCGCGCGTCATCCGGTGCCAAACCATCGACTATCTCGTGAAGCGAAACGGTCGATTGTCGAATTTCTCGTGTCGCGGGATTTGTAATGAAGAGGCGAGCGTAATCGGCGAGTTCCGGGCTAACTTTGTGTTCCCAATAACTATCGTCCTCGTTTGCGAACAATGCCGATGGCCCGAATTTGATCTGAACGAAGGCATTTTCAGCCAGGTCGTTGGGGGGTTCGGATTCGAGATCGATAGTCCATTGGTAAATACCTTGGTACCTGGCAGTGACCTTTTCTATCGTCGCAGGTGCGAGGGTGGCGTTCAATTGGCCCAGAAGAACCTGATCAGCATAGGAGCGTAGAATCGTCTTCACACGTTGCAAGACATCACGACCTTCTGCAAAGCGCTCACGTGCCTGCTGCGCTACATCACTGGCGAAGTTCTCGGCAGCTACTTCGCGATCCCTCTCCTGATATCGCCTGGCTTCACCGGTAGAGCACATGGCGATAACAAAGTCCAATACTTCCTTGTGGCTCATTCGTCCCTTTCCGCCTGCATACTTGCGATGCATCTGGTTGATAAAGCCATATTGCTCCGGGTTCAGAAGAGCGAAATTCCGGTCCTTATCGAGTTCCTCCATCAGTCGGTTGAGGAAACGTTCATATGTCACAACTGGAGCGAGTTCCCAGCCATCAGTCTGGAGCACTTTGTTTTCCTCGAGGCATAGCAGCACAACGATACCTTTCTTCCCACTACGCTGACTGAACTGTAGATACCCGTCGTAACTATGGCCGTGTCCGTCCGAGGTTTCGTAATTTTCCACCACTATCACCGCGGTGTCGCTTTCAAGTACGAGGTCGGCGATATCCTCTGGTTCTCCCGGTAGGGATGTATTGACTTCCTGACGAACGCTGAATGGACCTGGCGGAATCTCGTGCCGAGGTCCCGGACCCAGAAAGATCTGTTCAATGAACAGTTGTTGACCTAGCGCTTCGAAGTTATGGGTCCCGCCGATCTCAAGGAACCAGCGGAACACGTTCGACAACTGCTTCTCGTGCGTGCCGTGATGCATGACGTCAAAGACGTTGAAGCTGATGTCAAGAGATCTTCCCAGCACGGGTAGCATTCGGGTGATTAAGTCGTCGCTCATTGTGCGATTCAAGCCCTTCGTACTATCTCGCTTCAAGGGTGAAACAGCTTCGGTTCACCAGCATGCATTCAAGGTCTCACGATTTCGAAATCGGAGCCCCGAATCGAACTCGGAGCTCAGCCGGTCCAACACACGTTATGCCGATATCGCGATATCGTGTTAAGCAGATGAAGCCACCAATTGGTGGCTTCTGTGAGGTGGGAGATACTGGACTCGAACCAGTGACCTCTACGAT
>CAZGML010000065.1:0-3596 GCA_964526965.1 uncultured Sphaerobacteraceae bacterium
GCCAAGGCGATGTGCGTCACGCTCGCCAAGGTGCGGCAAATGCAGGATGTCAGCCGCCACCCGATGAGCCTGGAATCCCCGGTCGGCTCCGAAGGCGATGCATTCCTCGGTGATTTCGTTGAAGACGAAAATATGCCAGCCCCGCTGGAACTCGCCAGCCACGAGATGCTGCGCGACCACATTGTGGAAGCGCTGGATCGGCTGAGCGAGCGCGAACGCCGCATCGTGGTGCTGCGATACGGCCTCGAAGATGGGCAGTTCCGCACGCTCGAAGAGGTCGGACGAGACTTCGGCATCACGCGTGAGCGCATTCGCCAGATAGAGGCCAAGGCGTTGCGCAAACTCCGCCAGCCCGAAAGCATGGAACCGCTCAACGGCTACCTGGATTCATAGAATCAATAAACAGAGAATTAAAGAACCGTCCCTGCTGATGACTAACGGCAGGGACGGTTCTCTTGTTCGGTTTCCGACTGGGCGTTACGGTGCCTTTGCGAAGATGAGGCTCACGTTATGACCGCCGAATCCCATGCTGTTGCTCATGGCGACCTTAATCTCCGACTGGCGTGCCTCGTTCGGGATGTAATCCAGGTCACAATCCGGATCTTGCTCCGTTTGATTGATCGTTGGCGGCAAGGTGCCCGTTTCCAGTGCACGCAGGGTGAATACGGCCTCGAGTGCACCTGCGGCACCGAGCAGGTGTCCAGTCATGGATTTCGTACTGCTGATCGGCAGGTTGTAGGCATGGTCACCAAAGGCCGTTTTGATCGCGCTGGTCTCGAACTTTTCATTTAAGGGTGTGCTGGTGCCATGTGCATTGAGATACCCGATAGCTTCACGCTCTATACCAGCGTCTGACAATGCCATTTGCATTGAACGCGCGGCGCCCTCTCCTTCCGGAGCGGGCTGCACCATGTGATTCGCGTCATCCGTGATGCCGTAGCCGATAACTTCGCCAAGAATCGTCGCGTTGCGCGCCAGTGCATGATCCAGCGATTCCAGCACCAGGCTTGCGGCACCCTCTGAGAGTACGAAGCCATCCCTTCCGGCGTCAAAGGGTCGACTTGCTTCTTTCGGAGCATCGTTCCGTTGGCTCAACGCACCCATAGAGCTAAACCCGGCCACTCCCATGCGCGTAATTGGCGCCTCCGCACCACCGGCGATCATCACATCGGCCAGACCGTGGCGAATCATACGTGTCGCCTCCCCGATGGCATGGGCACTGGCAGCGCATGCGCTTACGGGGGCGAAGTTTGGTCCCTTCGCTCCGATATCGATTGCAACGTTACCGCTGGCCATATTCGCCAGGAACATCGGCACCAGGAATGGAGATACTCGGCGGGGACCGCCATTGAGAAGGTTCTCAGTGCCTGTTTCAAATGTTTCGATACCACCCATGCCGGTACCTATCAGCACACCAACCCGCTGGGCGATTGGCCCGACATCGAGGGCGGCGTTCTCTACTGCCTGACGTGTCGCCACTATGGCGAGCTGGCTATAGCGGTCATGACGGCGAGCTTCTTTCCTACCGATTTCGGTGGCAGGGTCAAAGTCTTTCACCTCACCAGCGAACGTTGTCGGGTAGTCGCTCGCATCGAACCGGGTGATCGGGGCAATCCCGCTGGTGCCGGAGATTGCCGCTTCCCAGGATTCGGTAACGCTGTTGCCAAGGGCGCTAAGCGCACCGAATCCGGTGACAACAACGCGGTGACCAGTGCCTTGGGTTTGTGCATCGATTGCCATGTTCTGTGTCCGTCCTCTCAGATGCAGGGTGCGCATCGGTTTCGTGATGCAATCATACCCGTAGTTCAGCAACTTCGCGGAACGTCGATCCGGCCGCGAGTCAATTGGAATGCACGACGTATCGGTGCTAGCATAATGTCTCGGCCGGTTCCGCCAGCGCCTCTGCACTGTGGTCTTGAGCCAATGGTTGTGAGCCGGGAGCCGCTCGCCTGCTGGCCGTGGCCGGCAGGGGTCCGTGGCACCCACCTGATTTGTTCAGGTTCAAGGTTCCGCACTCGCACGCGCGTGGTGAACCGGTCCGATTAATTACCGTGCTGGAGAACTCCCATGATCGTGATCATTCTTGGGCCCGATGCAGGGCTGGCGCATCGAACACTGAAGCGCATCCTCAACGATCGCGATCCCTCTGGCCAGAGCACCTCATATATCGATGGAACAACCCAGGGCATTCAGGCCGTAATTAATGATATTTCCAGCATCGGGTTCTTCTCTGCTGGACGTGTTGTTGTGGTTGAAGGCCTTATCAATCGGCTTGGGAAACAGGGCGCCAGGGATGGCGGTGCAGCGCCAGACTGGAAGGGGCTCTATGACTCCGTACCGGAAGCGAGCACGCTGATCCTGATGGACACCGCCGTCACGAGCCTGCCAAGCCTGGCGAAGAAGCCTTTGCCAAAGAACGCGACTGTAGAGCTTTCCAGGCCACCGCGCGGTCCACAATTGGTGAACTGGATCATACGAACAGCCAAAGATGCCGGCGGTGTTATTGACAAGGCAACGGCACAGCACCTGGCCATAACCCTCTATCCCGCTGGATGGGCCACCGAGCCGCGCAACCCTCTCTATGATCGCCCGCCGGATATGGAACTGCTGGAAAATGAAATCAACAAGCTTGTATTGGCGGCACATCCCGAACCGGTTACGAAGGATACAGTCGACCAGATGACCTCCCGTGAGGAGCAGGATCAGATCTTCGGATTCCTTGATGCAGCCGCTGCCGGCAACGTGCCCGCAGCCATGCTGGAGTTGGAGAAGCTGATCAGTGTTGGAGAGGATCCTGCCAAGCTGCTGGCGCAATTGATGGGCAATATCGAAATCGGCTCAGTAGTTGCAGCGGGCGCGCGACGTCCTGCAGAGGAGATCGGCAAGGCGATTGCACTATCGAACCCGCGGCGGGTCCATTCAATCCAGCAAGGGCTCCGAGGTATGAGCCCCCGCATTGCACAGTTGCGAGCCCGTATTGCGCGTGATGCTGACTGGAAACTGAAGCACGGCGAGGTTAAGGAGCCGATCGACGCACTCTACGATACAATCCTGCAGATCGCGCACATGCGTCGCGAAGCGGCGGGGCGTAGCTGACAGCGTTCGTAGCCGTAGTCTTTGTACTACAACGAAGAGAAAAGACCCCGGACCGGCTTTCAGGCCGGTCCGGGGTCTTTCAGTTACAGCTCTGTGGCAACGCTTACTCGCTAAATGCGGCGTTGAACTTGCCCATGAGTCGGCTCTTGCGGCGAGCGGCGTTGTTCCGGTGGATCACCTTCTTGCCCTGGGCGCGATCGAGCATGGCAAGCGCGCTGTGGACGGCCTTGTTGGCCTCATCCTTGTCGCCGGCAGCGATTGCGAGCTCGGCGCGCTTCACCAGTGTGCGGCTGGAGGAACGATAAGGTCGGTTGATTTGTCGGTTGCGCTCGTTTGTGCGAATTCGCTTGCGAGCAGATTTCGTATTTGCCAAGGTACGGCCTTCCCAAAATATCATGCGCGGCGGATTCGAAGAGAGGATGGATCACGCGGCGCCAATTCAATGCATAATAAACCGCCCCAGACACAAGGGCTTTAGCGATTGTAGCGCGATTATGCCC
>CAZGML010000066.1:0-3364 GCA_964526965.1 uncultured Sphaerobacteraceae bacterium
CGATCCGCGCAGGACGGGCCTACGACGGTTGCGTCCGATGCCCGGACCGCGTGTGGCGATCCGCGCAGGACGGGCCTATAACATGGGGCGGGTTGCAGGCCTACGACGGCTGCATCCGAATATCGATCTACGATGCCACCGGAACTGCCGCCGCATTCTCCAGTTCAGAGAGAACTGTCTCCAGTGCCTTGCGCCACGGAATATCGAGCTCCGTTGCCTGGATGCGGATTGAGTTGGGCGTGAAGCGCACGGCCGGGCCGATTTCGCGGGCGATGCGGTCCTGGTTGATCTCCGATGTATCGATGCCGCGGATCACCAGCAGGCGTTCGCGCTCCACAATCGAATCGATGCCGAGTTCCACCGCCCGGATGCGCAGGCGGATGAGTGCGAGCAAGTGCTCCACCTCGTCCGGATAGGCACCGAAGCGATCCTGCAGTTCCATCTCGAGCTCATCCACCTCTTCCAGCGTGGTCACGCTGGCGATGTGTCGGTACATGTTCAGGCGCAGTTCGGTATCGCTGATGTAATCCTCCGGCAGCAGGGCAGTGACGGGCAGGTCGAGTGTGACTGGTCCCGGTTCGATGATCGGCTGACCACTGCGCGCTTCCTCAACGGCCTGGGAGAGGAGCCGCATGTAGAGTTCGTAGCCAACCGAGCCGATGTGGCCGCTCTGCTCGGCGCCGAGGATATTGCCAGCACCACGTATCTCCATATCGCGCATGGCAACACGCAGGCCGGCACCGAGTTCCGTTGCCTCCTGGATCGTTTCCAGGCGCTGCTGGGCAACCTCGGTCAGCGATTTCCACGGCTGATAGAAGAGGTAGGCGTAGGCGCGATTGGTGGAGCGACCCACGCGTCCGCGTAGCTGGTAGAGCTGCGTGAGGCCGAGGGTATCGGCATTGTTGATGATCATGGTGTTCACGTTGCCGATATCCACGCCGCTTTCGATGATGGTGGTGGCGATGAGCACATCGAACTCGTGGTTCATAAACTGCATCATCACTTCCTCCAGCACGGCTTCGTCCATTTGTCCGTGGCCGATACCAAACGTCGCCTCCGGCACGATTTTGCGCATCTGCTCGGCGAACTGGTCGATATCGTGCACGCGGTTGTGCACCACGTACACCTGGCCACCACGATCCATCTCTCGCTGGATCACCTCGCGTACCGTCTGCTCGTCGAACGGAGTTACGTAGGTACGTATTGGCAGGCGAGCTTGTGGCGCGGTTTCGATGAGCGAGATGTCGCGGATGCCGTTCAGGGAGAGGTGCAGCGTACGCGGGATCGGGGTGGCGCTCATCGAGAGCACATCGACCGATGCGCGCAGCGACTTCAGGAACTCCTTCTGGCGCACACCAAAGCGCTGCTCTTCGTCCACAATAACCAGGCCAATATCCTTGAAGGCGATATCCTGCTGCACCAGGCGATGGGTGCCGATGACGATATCGACGCTGCCATCCTTCATCCCCTCGATGGTTTTGGCCTGCTGCTTCTTGGTGCGCAAGCGGCTCATCATCTGGATATTGACCGGGAACGCCGCCATCCGCTGCTTGAAGGTCTGGAAGTGCTGCAGCGCCAAAATGGTTGTCGGCACCAGCACCGCCACCTGTTTGCCAGCATTGACGGCCTTGAACGCGGCCCGGATGGCGACTTCCGTTTTGCCGAACCCGACATCTCCCGCCACCAGCCGATCCATCGGCAGGTAGCTCTCCATATCGGCCTTTACGGCGTTGATGGCGGCCATTTGGTCGACGGTCTCGGTGAACGGGAAGCTCTCGGCCAGTTCGGTATCCCAGGTGGTGTCCTTCGGGAACTGGTAACCCGCACCGGCCTGACGTGATGCGTACAGCTGGATAAGCTCGAACGCCATATCGCGCACGGCCTTGCGAACACGACGCTTTGTGCGCACCCATTCGCCGGAACCGAGCTTGTTCAGCTGCGGCTGCAGCTTGCCACCACTGGAGTAGCGGGTGACGCGGTCGCTTTGATCGACAGGCACATAGAGCTTGTCCTCGCCCTGGTATTTCAGCAGCAGGTACTCGCGCTCCATGCCGTTTTGTTCCATGCGCACCAGGCCGCCATATTCGGCCACACCGTGGTCGACATGCACCACGTATTCGCCGACCTCCAGGCTGGCTGCAAAGGCGCGAGCCTCGCTGGCGGATCGTTTGCCGACCACTGCGCGCGGCTGCTTGCGGTGGCCGAAGATCTCGAAATCGGTAATCACGGCCACCTTGCCGCGTTGCCACATCCAGCCGGCGGTGAGATCGCTGGGAAGCACCTCCACCGTGCCAGCCGGGAGCGGCGTGGCGTGGTCGGTTTCCAGATCGGGACGTCGCGCCTCCACCTGGTGATCGGCAAAGACCTCTGTTATGCGATTGACCTGATCGGTCGCCACCGAC
Source organism: uncultured Sphaerobacteraceae bacterium (assembly GCA_964526965.1). Taxonomy (GTDB): domain Bacteria; phylum Chloroflexota; class Chloroflexia; order Thermomicrobiales; family UBA6265; genus UBA6265. The sequence goes on from CAZGML010000066.1 coordinate 2,403, forward strand.
ACACGCCAGCCTTTCTGGAGCCGTGCGCGCACATCGGACACGAGATCGTTGATATTGCCGCCGTAGAGCGGGGGATCGGTAAGCACATTCAGCGAGTGCACGGTATCGTCCGGCGCATCCACCGTCTCGCCGAGCTGCAGGGTGGTGAAGGTGGCGAGCTTTTGGCGAATAGTGGTGGCATCCAAGTAGGGACGGGGCAGATCGGGCAGCAGCTCGCCGCTATCGATAAAGGTACGCTCCAGCTCGTCGGCCTGGTGTTGCACCTGGTCGAGCGCGAGATCCATGCTGCCGGGCTGGTCGACCACGATCAGCGTGCGACGCGGCAGGTGATCGAGAATGGTGGTGCGTTTTGGCACCAGGTAGCCGGAGAAGAGATCGATCGATGCCGGCACCACACCCTCGGCCATGTGGTCGATCATGCGCTCCCATTCGCCACGTACTTCCGTCCGCAGCGACGATGTATCCAGCGATTTCAGTTGCCCTGCGATGGTGGGGAGCTCCCAGATCGGGAGTTCCATCGGGGGCAGTAGCCGGATGCGATTCAGCTTACCGGTGCTGCGCTGGGTGTGGATGTTGAAGTAGCGGATGGATTCGATTTCGTCGCCGAAGAAGTCGAGTCGAATCGGCTCCTCGAAGCCGGGCGGGAAGATATCGATAATGCCGCCACGACGGGCGATGGTGCCGGTTTCCTGCACCATGGGCACGGTTTGGTATCCCACGCGGGCAGCCCAGGTGAAGATCTCCTCCATGCGTATTTGCTCGCCGACCTTGATGCTGAGCGAGTGGGCGCGTAGCTCCTCCGGACTCATGAGCAGCTGCATCAGCGCCTGAATCGGCGCCACCACGATACGTGGATGCTTGAGCTTGAACCCGAACTGCGCCAGGTTGCGAGTGCGATCGACCGATGCATCGAGGTCGACCGGCAACTGCTCCCACGGGAGGGCATCTGGCGACACCCAGCG
>CAZGML010000067.1:0-3259 GCA_964526965.1 uncultured Sphaerobacteraceae bacterium
TTGGTGGCTTCTGTGAGGTGGGAGATACTGGACTCGAACCAGTGACCTCTACGATGTCAACGTAGCGCTCTAGCCGACTGAGCTAATCCCCCTCAGCAGCGCTAGTATAGGCGCTTTGCGCCATTGGCTGCAAGTGTAAATCAGATCTCTTTCGCGCAATCCACCAACGATTCAATGTCGGTCACCACCCGGCCGCCACTCGCTTCAATGAAATACTGAACCTGCAGGTTCACCGTAGCTCCCAGGTTATCACCCGCGAGCCGAAAATCAGTTCGTAATCCGTAAACGCGCTTGCCTCGGGCATAGGCATACCCGATTTCGGACGCTGTACCGGAGTCCACATCAACTCCATCCAGAATCGCCAGCACGGCGTCGCTCTTGTCGATCCGCTCTGCATTGGTTTTGCCGAGCTCGTGGTTGATTTTTCCGAGGCGGGAGACTCGCTCGTTGTGACTCTCAAGCTTCGCGATCTCGGCGAAATCATCCACAAAGCGCACGTCATCCCAAGGATTCTCGATCTCAACGATTCCCTCCAGCCGCGCGACAAGATCGTTCATAAAGGGGATGGTTGAAGCAGCAAATCCGAGAGGAGATGCGATATAGACTCGTTTCAATTCGTTATCCTTCGCTATACTATCGCTATGAAAAGACCGCAACTCGACACGTCAACCCGCCTGGATATCTGGAAGAATGCCTCGCTGTTTGCGCTCGCCGCCGCGTTGGTCATTCTGGTCGTCGTCAAGCTCTTCACCGCGATTGCATTTATGGCAGCGTTTCTCTTCGCAATAGCCGTTTTCATGATCGCATTTGGTTTCGCAATCCGGCTTTCACCTCGCCGACATCAGTGACCGAGGATCTTCACTGAGTTCGCACGGTCATGCCACACAGCCTGCCAGTTGCCGACTTCGGTGAGAATCCCGCGAGCTTCCGCCCATAGCGGCTGCATGTTGGCGTTCTTCACTTTCCATTCGCCATTCAACTGCTTGATCACAAGCTGACTGTCGCCCTTGATCACGATCTCCGCCCTGAGGGGATCGACTTCGGGATGATCGATGATGGCCTTCAGTGCCCGTATCAGGCTCATGTACTCGGCCTGGTTGTTCGTGAGCCTGTCACCAAACGGTATTTCAATCTCTCGGGCAAACAATTCCCCGTTGCGATGAATCTCGAAACTGCCGTACCCCGGACCAGGGTTACCTTTTGAGCCGCCATCAAACACGATTTCATACTGATCGACCATTACAAACCCATTCATCCAAAACAATTCCGGGGAGCAACGAAGCTCCCCGGTAATCAGATCACTATTCTACGTCGTGCAGGGTTATGCTTCGACCTTCTGATCCTGCATGAGCCTGTCCACAATGTGTTGTGGCACTTCCTGGTAGTGGCTGAATTCGGATTCGTACGTGCCGCGACCTTGCGTCATCGAGCGGAGATCAGTGGCGTAGCGCTGTATTTCGCCACCGGGTACCTGTGCCTCGATCACAGTAACTCCGTTCTCTCCGGAATCCATTCCGGTCACCTGACCGCGACGAGTGTTCAGATCGCCCATAACGTCACCCATAAACGTCTCGGTCACGCTCACCCTGATGTTCATTATGGGCTCGAGCAGGGATGGCTTGGCGGCCATGATTCCTTTCTTAAACGCTTCTTTGGCAGCTATGCGGAACGCCATCTCGTTTGAATCCACATCGTGATAGCTTCCGTCATACAGTGTGGCCTTTACATTCACAACCGGGTATCCGGCGATGGGGCCTTCTAGCAAGGCATCACGGATGCCCTTTTCCACGGCCGGGAAGAAGTTCTTTGGCACCGCACCACCAACAACGCGACTTTCAAATGCGAAGTCCTCATCGGGGAGCGGTTCCAGCTCCAGCATCACATGACCATATTGACCGGCACCGCCAGTCTGTTTCTTGTGCTTGTAGTCCGCGTTGGCGCGTGTGGTGATCGTTTCTCGATATGGAACGCGGGGAGTACCCAGCGACACGTCGATGTTGCTTCGCCGCTTCATCCGCTCCACAGCGATCTGCACGTGGGGTTCTCCCATGCCAGAGACCAACACTTCGCCGGTATCAGGATCACGAGAGACCACAATCGAAGGGTCCTCATCCTGCATGCGTTGCAGGGCGTGACTGAGCTTGTCCAGGTCGGCTTGTGTTGCTGCCGTGATGGACGCGGTAAAGGTGCTGTGTGGGAACCGGATTGCCTCCAGCTTCACGTTCTTGCCCGTTGTTAACGTGTCTCCGGTAACCACGGACTCCAGCTTGGCCACGCCGCCGATATCTCCGGCGGATACAGAGTCAGTGGGAATGTGCTCTTTGCCGCGTCCGAAGAAGAGTTGTCCAACCCGCTCATCCTCCTTCCTGGTCGCGTTGTAAAGCGTGGAAGACGATTTCAGCGTACCGCCAAACACCCGGAACCAGGTGACCTTGCCGACATGCGCGTCGGATTGTGTCTTGAACGCAAGCGCCACGAAATCACCATCCGGATCGGCGACGATCTCAACCGGTTCGCCATCAACTTCGGCGATCTCGGTTCGGTCGGCGGCGGAGGGGAGGACGTCGATGATTGTTTGCATCAGCGGCTGAACGCCCAGGTTCTCGCTGGCAGCACCGAGCACCATAGGAACGACGGAGCCATCCTCAAAGCACTTCTGCAGATGTTTCTGGAGTTCTTCGTCGCTGATCTCCTCGCCTTCGAGATATCGCATGGTGAGATCTTCATCGTTTTCGGCGATGGCTTCCACCAGGGTTTGTCGGTAGAACTCCACATCCGCCGAGAGCTCGTCTGGAATTTCTTTCTCCTCATACCGTCCCTGACCATCGCGGGTGAACACCAGCGCTTTCTTGCCCAACAGGTCGACGATTCCCTGGAAGTTCTCTTCCTCGCCGATGGGGAACTGGAGCGGCGCAACGCGTTTGCCAAATGCCGCGATCATCGCTTCAAGCGCTCCGCGGAAACTCGCATGTTCGCGATCCATTTTGTTTACGAAGAGCAGTCGCGGCAGCCCCGCGAGTTCGGCGTTGTGCCAGACCTGCTCGGTGCCGACTTCCACGCCAGCGGAAGCGTCGACGACTATGACTGCCGCCTCGACCACGCGCATGGCAGAACGGACATCGCCGCCAAAATCGGCGAAATCGGGTGTATCGATCACATTGATCTTGCAGTTGTTGTATTCGATTGGAATAACGGAGTGCGTAAGTGAGGTGTGCCTCTTGACCTCTTCCGGGTCGGTGTCAGAGGCCGTGGTGCCCAG
>CAZGML010000068.1:0-3154 GCA_964526965.1 uncultured Sphaerobacteraceae bacterium
AATACCACGGTTGGGCGCTTCTTGATGCCTTCGAATGAAGCGAGTACTGCAAATATCAGGAATGCAATGATCCTGCGAAACACTCCCATGCTCTGCGAATACCGCACTGGAATCCATGTGACCTGAATTCCTTCAATATCTTCGGTCCGACGCGAACCGCCTTTTTGGTCTGAAGTGATCATGTGCACTTCATGGCCATCCCGTACGAGCCGCCTGGCCATCTCATACGAACGCGTGCCACCTGACATATCGGGTGTAACAAAGTACTGATGCAGATAAACTACTCTCACCTTGCCATCACTTCCCGAATCTGCTCGCACACGTAATCCACTTCATCGTCCGGCATGAGGCTGTAGAACGGGATGGCGAGCGTTCGCTGCGAGACCGCTTCAGTCACCGGGAACTCGCCGCCGGAATATCCGTACATCTCCCGATAAATCGGCTGCAGGTGGATCGGTGAGAAGTAGGGGCGACTCGGCACTCCCCGCTCCTCAAGCTTCGCTATCACGTCGCTTTTGTCTATCCCCTCATCCAGCTGTATCACGTACACGAACCAGCTCATGCGGGTGGTTTCTGGCAAGACCTTTGGCGGGGTAATGCCAGGCACATCGGCCAACTGCTCACTATACCTGCGAGCAACTGCATCGCGATGATCCAGAATCGCATCAAGCCTGCTCACCTGGCTCAGGCCCAGCGCCGCGCTCATCTCATCCAGCCGATAGTTATAGCCCACACGTACATGGTTCATCCATGTGCCAGCATCGTCGCGTCCCTGGTTGCGCAAGCTATCCATGGCACGAGCGAGATCATCGTTATCGGTCACGATAATGCCACCTTCGCCGGTGGTCATCTGCTTGTTCGGATAGAAGGCGAATACCGCCGTATCGCAATAATCCGGACCTCCAACCTCTTTTCCGTGACGAACCGCACCAATTGCCTCGCAAGAATCCTGCACCACAGCGAGGTTATGCTTCTGCGCGATAGCGTGGATTTCCTCTATTGGGCATGGTTGGCCAAACACGTCCACCGGAATAATCGCTTTGGTGCGATCGGTGATAGCGGCTTCGATCTTCGCAGGATCAATGGCCAGCGTCTCGGTATCGATGTCCACAAACACCGGTTTGGCGCCGGTGAATATGATGCAGTTAGCGGAGGCCACAAAGCTAAACGGCGTGGTGATTACCTCATCGCCTTCACCAATACCAAGCGCCTCCAGGCTAAGGTGCAATCCACTGGTACCGCTGTTAACGGCCAGGGCGTGCTTCACTCCCACCCGATCGGCAACCGCTTGCTCGAACTCTTTAATTTTCGGACCAATGCTCAATTGCGATGTCTGGAGCACCGATAGCACGGCATCAATGTCGTCCTGTGTGATCCACGGGGCGGAAAGCGGAACTGTTCGTGTCACGTAGTACTCCTACTAATTGTCTCGCCTGACGCTTTGTCAGGAGCCCTCTGCGCCATGCTCGCACCATCCACCACGTCAATCAGGTCCATTATCTCGTCGCGAGAACCGTTGCGGAGGGCATCGATTCTCGCCTGGAAATCATTCCAGCTCAGAGCATGGAGCGAGCCGTCGAGCTTGCGGATCTTCGGGTGCATGGTCGGACGCGCGTTCTCGAAATCGAGGCTGAGCTCTTCATAGAGCTTCTCACCCGGCCTGGCTCCCGTGAAGGTGATTTCGATATCTTCATCAGGTCGAAGGCCGTGGAGCTCGATAACACGGCGAGCGAGATCAACAATGGCTACTTCCTCGCCCATGTCGAGCACGTAGGTGACATTCCTGTGACCAAACGCCCCTGCCTGGATGATGAGGCTGGCCGCTTCGCCAATTGTCATGAAATATCGTTTCATGCGTTCGTCGGTCACCGTCACCGGGCCGCCGTCCCGAATCTGTTTCTCAAACGTCGGGATCACCGACCCGCGGCTGCCAAGCACGTTGCCAAAGCGAACATTACACACGCTCAGGTCCTGCGTCTCGCCGACAGCAAGTACTTCCAGTTCGGCGAGCCGTTTGGATGCTCCCATCACACTTGTCGGACGCACTGCCTTGTCTGTACTTACCATCACAAACCGCTCGGCGCCGAAATCGGCAGCAGCAGTGACAACGTTTCGCGTACCGAAAACATTCGTTTCAATAGCGATATCGGGCTGTCGTTCCATTGCCGGTACGTGTTTGTAGGCAGCGGCATGGAGTACGATCTCGGGCTGAAAATTCTCAAACGCCGCCCGTACCCGGGTTTCATCGGCAATGGAGGTCAGCACTGTGTGGAGTTCGAGATCCGGTGCATCCTTCTTAATGGACATGAAAAGGTTGTGCAATCCGGACTCATCGACATCCAGAAGTACCAGCGATGAAGGATCCAGCAGGGCGATTTGGGTGGCGAGCTCGGAACCGATCGAACCCGATGCACCGGTTACAAGCACACGCCTTCCGCGCACGAACTGGATGCAACTGTCGTAATCCGGCTCCACAACCGGTCGACCAAGCACATCGACCGTGCGAACGGGATTCAGTGTGGTAATGCCAACTGCACCGGTAAGGATAGAGCCGATAGGCGGCATGCTGAGCAGCTTTTTACCAGAACTCCGGGCCAACTCCGCAAATCGGCGAGTAGCGGCCTCGGAGAGGGACGGAATCGCCAGCACGATAACATCGATATCCTCGGACCTGGCAATAGCGGGAATCGCGTTTGAGTCGCCGAGTACGGGGATGCCACTGATGATTTGTCCGTGCAGGTCGCTGTTGTCATCGACAAATGCCACAGGATGAAGCTTCCACCTGGGAACATCCTGCAATTCCTTGGCAAGGATTTGCCCGCCAGAACCAGCTCCAACGATGAGAACGGATTCATCACCTTCCCTCGCGGGCAGGGCTCGTCGACTCAGGGAATCTTCATTTGATGACCGCTTGTCGCCAGATTGGTTCACTCACAGGCTCCACATTCTCGCCGCCGGAAGTCCTCCCCAAACTATACCGCAATCCAGTACCGTCTTCGCATGGCCATATATGGCCCTCCCCTCCCCAGAATGGCGGTTTGTCCGTACCATAAAATCGGTTTTCAGCAACGGCTGGAGTTGGTATCCCATTTCATCCACTCCAGCATCGCCTCTGTGAGGAGCCAACAATGGCCAAAATCACGCTCATCGGTGC
>CAZGML010000069.1:0-3065 GCA_964526965.1 uncultured Sphaerobacteraceae bacterium
AGGACGTCTACCTGACCGTCGATGCCGAGTTCCAGGTGCAGGTGGATGAAGCACTGTACACCGCCGAGCGTGAGGTCGACGGCGAGGATGGTGAGACGGTCACTATCGGTGAGCGTGGCGCAGTTGTTGTGCTCGATCCGGAGACGGGCGCTGTCCGCGCGATGGTGAGCCATCCCAGCTTTGACCCGAATGGCTACATCACCCAAAACTTCAGCGACGAAGATCTCTTCAACCTCAACGACGATAGAATGCTTGCGTGGCTGAACCGGGCTGTGAGCCAGCCGCTACCAACCGGATCGATCTTTAAGGTCATTACAACGGCCGGCGCCATGGATACGCTCGATTACACCAATGAAACGTTGGTGGATTGTCCGGCCGTGTACACCCTCGGTGACGAGAGTTGGGAGGACTGGGTCGTGGAGAATAACGTCACCGCCCAGGGCACCCTCACGCTCCACCAGGCACTGGTGAATAGCTGTAACACCGTCTTTTATGGCATTGGTGCGGATATGGACGCAGTCGATCCCTACGCGTTGCCAGACATGTCTCGGGCGTTCGGCCTCGGCCAGCCGGTGGATATGCCCTATTTCCCAAGCGCTACCTCAGGCGTGATCCCGGATCCTGAGTGGAAACGGGAGAACATCAACGACGGTTGGGCCACCGGTGATAACATCCAGCTTTCCATTGGCCAGGGCTTTATGACTGGCACGCCGATGCAAATGGCTGTGGCGTACGCTGCCATTGCCAACGGCGGGTATGTACTGACTCCATATGTCGTCGATCGAACCCAGGCAGAGGGGGAGGAGCCGGTGCAGGTTGGTGAACGCCAGGTGAAGAACGAACTGCCCCTTACGGATCAGCAGATTGTCTGGATTCAACAGGCACTTCGCGCCCAGACGACCGATCCGTATGGGTACGGCACCTCCCGACTCTTTGGCGACTTCCCGTTCTCCATCAGTGGCAAAACTGGTACAGCCCAGAATGATCGTCCGAATGAAGGCAATCGTCCGCACAGCTGGTTCGCTGCCTACGCACCGTATCCGGTCGATTATGGTGAATCTGACATCGCCAGTATTGTCATGGTGGAGAACGTTGGTGAAGGCGTAACCTATGCGGCTCCGGTTACCAAGATCATTTACCAGCACTGGATGGACACCTACGGTACCGGCATGGAACCAATTGATCATCGCTGGATTATTGGTTCTCGCTGGTGGGGGTAGTATTTTGAAATATTTCATGTAAACTACGAAACGGAGCACGTTCAGAGAACGCGGACGCATCGCTTCTGCCGCACCGCTCGCGGTAACCGATTGACGCAGGATTCATCGCCTCCCCGGCGGGAATCTATACCGGGTGATGTTGTAAAGCAACAGCCAGAGAGGAGCACAATATGATCAATACATCGCTACCTTTCGGCGCCGGCCTGCAGGCATAGCGCCAGAAAACACAATCGGATCTCGCTGTTTCACAGCGGTACATCCACCAGGTTTTATGACAATCTAGATAGCGCCCTACCTGCTATTCGTGTGCCAATTTTCCGTAACATGCGGCGTATTACGCACGAATTAGTTGCCGGGCTATCTCCCCTCACCTGGTGAGGGCGTTAGTGGAAGCTGTCACGCATGGCGGTTTCTGCGAGAAAGGGACCCGTCCATGGAAATTATCACCGGAATTTGGTTGCACCTGTAACCGCAATTGAGACTTTTCGCCTAATCGAAAGATCTAACCGTGATATTCACATCAGCCGAACACACTTTCGCCGTGCCCAACGGAGGGCACACGGTGCCACCAGATATCAACATTCTTACTGGCACATTTAGAGGGGAGCCAAACTTGAATACGAGGCTCATAACACAGTCGGAAATTGCTCAACGGCAATATGAGGTGCGCAAGGGTGCGTACCGTGCGCGTCACGCCTTCACTATTTCGGGTGTACGCCAACTGATTGGAAGTACATTCATCGCCCTCGGTACATACCTGCATGGCAAGAGCGAAACCCGCTACGAGCCAGTTATTACCCCGGTATCGACAACTGTCACTGGCGATTAGAACTGAGCAGGAATAATGAGTAACGCAACTAGCGAGAAGATTGAAGACAAGAAACCAGAGCCCGGCACCGGCCACGAGAAACAATCGTGGCTGGTGGGGAAGCACATCTACCTCCGAACGCCCGAAGAAGGGGACAGTGAGTACGCCGTCAGCTGGCGCCAGGGAATGATCCCCCGGTCGGTATCCGCCACGGCATCATGGCTTGAGGATGATCTCAAGGATGAAGAGGATCTTCACCTGCTGATCATCCGCAAGAGCGATGATCGACCGGTCGGCTCCTTGCGGCGCAGTAGCTGGAAGCACAGCAGCTGGTTCAACGGCTATATTGATCCACTGTTCGGCGAAGAAGGCCAAACCTGGCTCGGCGAAGCGTACATTCTCGGGCTGCAATGGATCGTGGATGAACGCCAGCGGGTTGTCGCGCACGTGGAGGATGTGCCAGACAACCAGCAGGTTGTACTGAAGATGCTGCAAGATATCGGGGCGCGCATATCGACCACGTTTAGCGAGTCCTACAAACACCGGGGCGAGTTCATCGATTCGCACACACTCACCTACCTGAACAAGGATTGGGTGAAAACTCTGGGCGATCCGTTTGAGGATGTGAAACCCCGCTCGGGCACAGGCGTGCCACGGCCCGTCATTGCGCCCGTGGAAGTGGAAGAAGACAAACTCCCGCCAAACGCCGTGCGGGTGGGGCCGCGGGTCTACTTGCGTCCGTTGCAAAAGGCGGACGCTGTCGAGATGATGCAGTGGGCCCGGCGCGAAACCGAACCATTCTGGAGTTCTGGCCGCGGCGTTGTTGCCCAGACCAGCCTCGAGAAGTGGATTGAGAAGCTTGGTGAAAACGAGCCGCAGGACTGGGTGCGCTTCGCGGTATGCCTGCGCGAGAACGATGAATGCATTGGTGCCGTGGGAATCGCTGGCATTAACTACGTTCATCGATACGCCGAGACCGAAAGTGAGTTCCACAACGTGGAATATCGCAGCAAGGGTTACGGCACCGAAGCCAAGCA
>CAZGML010000070.1:0-2758 GCA_964526965.1 uncultured Sphaerobacteraceae bacterium
TGGTCATCTTACAAAGCGTCATTCAGAGTCGGAACGAAGTGGAGACGAAGAATCCCCCGGCGAAGCCGCAAGAGTGCCAACTCGGTTGCCGGGCGCTGCCGAAGGCGGATGAGGCGTAGCCGAGCAGCGGAGCGATCCCTTGCGCGGAGATTCTTCGCCGCTCGGCCGATGGCCTCGGATCTCAGAATGACGATCTTGGGGATCAGCCCCGGGCCTATATCAGAATGACGAAAAGCGCCGCTGAATCACGCAGCTTTCCATCACAATCTGGCATTCATGCCACACATTGCCCCGGGTACCGTCCTCCCCGATGCGTATAGATATTAGAACACCTGTTCTATATCGAGCATACACGGAGGACCCCAATGACCGAACCGGATATCGGCGACCGCGAATACACCAGCTACCCGTTTGGCTTTACCCACACGGAGTGGAAGAACGAGCTCCGCTACCTCACCGTGGCCGAGCTGGAGGACATGCTGGAGGTGAAACGCTGGCTCGTGATCGACCCGGACGCAACGTCCGATGGATCACGCTATTTCTTCGCGAACCAGGTGATCACCCTGGTCGAGGAACTGGAGCATCGGAAACGGCTGCTCAAAGATCATGGCAACGATCCTTTCGCGCCCAGGTGGGTCGGGGGCCAAATTGCCCGCAATCGCGAGCGGGTGGAACGGGTCAAGGCGCGCTGGCCAATCGATGTCTTCCTGCAGCAATCGCTCGGCTGCAAACTCACCCGTCGTAGCAATGGTACGTACATCACCAACTGCCCGTTCCCGAATCACAACGACACAACGCCCAGCTTCACCGTGAATGTGGACAAGGGCCTCGGTTACTGCTTCGGGTGTCATCGCGGTGGCGATGTGCTTGAAATCGCCAAATGGTACCTCAACACCACCAGCTTTATGGAAGCCCTGGTTGCCCTGGAGAAAGAAGGAGAGATCTATGACCGCACTCGGTAATATCACGAACATCGCCGATAAACTCGCCGCGTACGATGCCGATCCCGCCCCGAAGAAGGAGATCGAGATTACGGATTTGCCAGAGCTGATTCGCCTCAGCGAGGTGGAGCCGAAGCCGGTCGAATGGCTGTGGCAGGATTGGCTCCCGAAGGGGATGCTCACCATTCTGGGCGGATTCGCCGGCGATGGTAAAAGCACACTCACGCTGGCCCTGGCAGCGGCGTTCAGCAAGGGTGCCCCACTGCCAGACGGCTCCATCGCACCGGTCACGAATACGCTGTTACTCCTCGGCGAGGACGATGTGGAGCACGTCGTGACGGTGCGACTGGCCCAACACGGTGCCGATCGATCCCGAATTCTGGCACCTACCGGCAAGGCCAGCGACGGCGTGACGCCGATGTCTATCGACCTCAAGTCCGATGTTCCCCGCATTCGTCAGCTGATTCGCAATTATGATATCGGCCTGCTGGTGATCGACCCCATCAGCCACTTTACGCCGGGCGGAGATCGCAACAGCGAAGGCGATACGCGTGATTTGCTGAGTCCGCTGACACAGATGGCCGAGGAAACCGGCGTGGCTGTTCTCGGCATTATGCACATCGGCAAGAGTGAGGGCTACCAGCGCTCGACGCAGCGCCTCATGGGCAGCTCGGCGTTCGTGGCCGTGGCCAGAAGTGTATGGATGCTGGCGCCACTGCCGCCAGACAAACAGGTGGAGGGTGAACCGCTGTTGAAAGTGCTTGGTGTGGAGAAGAGTAACTATGCCGAGCCACCGAAGCCGCTGTTGCACAGCCGTCGGCGAGATGAGGCGGTGGTGTTCCACGGCGAAAGCCCGATGACCCTGGATGACGTGCTCTCCTGGAAGAAGCCGGCACCGAAGCGCGAGAAAGGATCGGAAGAGCGCGACAAGGCGAAGGAGTTCCTGTATCGCTATCTCGCAGGTGGAATGAAGAGTCCCATCGAAGCAGAGCGAGAAGGTGCGAAAGAGGGGCACACCAAGCGCATTCTCCGCCGCGCCAAGGAGGAGATGGGGATCAAAAGCGTCAGGGTAAAAGATGCCTGGTACTGGAGCCTCCCGATGGATTGATCCACCAAGGTGACCACCCTCCCCCCGCCCCGGGGAACAGGTCGGTCACCTTGGCATCTTCCCCGATATTGTCATTCAGGCGTAGGCCCGGGGTGCCGAAGGCGGCCGAGGCAAAGCCGAGCAGCGGAGCGAGCCCTTATCCCCGGGCTCCCAGGAGGACCTCCGCGTCCGCCACCCTGCCAAGGCCGACACAAGGTAGCACCGCATTTTACATGCGGTGACCAGCACAAACCCGCCCAATGCCCGCTCCGCGTGCAGGACGGGTCTACAAATTGCATCAAACCTGGCCCTGTAGGCCGGCGGAATGACGCTTTGTAAGATGACCACCCACGATCGTCATTCTGAGTGTGAGCGCGGAACGCGCGATCCGAAGAATCCCCCGGCGGAGCCGCAAAGGTGCCAACTCCCGTCACTGCGCTTCGCGCGGGGATTCTTCGTCTCCACTTCGTCTCGACTCTGAATGACGGGTAAGGTGACCGCTCTCCCCCCCGCCCCGGGAACAGGTCGGCCACTACGGGTTGTAGGGTGACCACCCACAATCGTCATTCAGGCGTAGTCCCGGGGTGCCGAAGGCAACCGAGTTGGCACTCTTGCGGCTTCGCCGGGGGATTCTTCGTCTCCACTTCATTTCGACTCTGAATGACGAACCCCGTGCTACGCGGGGTTTTCTTCCCGGTCGACCTGGTCTTCCTCACGCGCTGCTTCGTGC
>CAZGML010000071.1:0-2729 GCA_964526965.1 uncultured Sphaerobacteraceae bacterium
TCGTCGCCGAAGGTGAAACCCAGGTGACCGATGTTTTCCACATCGATCGTGGCTACCAGGATTTCGTTTCCAAGCTTAATTCTCTCGGCGCGGATATCGTGGATACTGACCCGCCAGTTGATTAGTCTGATACATGAAGCACCTGAACAGGAGGGAGAGGTCCCGGAACCTCTCCCTCCTGTTTGTTACGGTGTTTAAGGTGCCGGCGTAGCATCGGTTAAGGGCTGTTGCTCAATCAATGCTTCTCGCGGAACCCAGCCAGTGGTGCCTTCGATGGACACCTCCAGCCATGGGCCATCTGTGCCGCTACGCTCGTTACCGGTACGAGTCACTTCAGTACCAGCAGCAAAGGTCCCTCGCTCTACTGCCTCCGTATTTGGCGCCCCACGTAAGACAGTGTCTTCTGCCAAAACTTCTGGTAGAGCATCCGCAGTGCGATAAACGCGGGAAACGGTCATGCCTGGTTCGAAGATTCTCCCAGGAGCAACCTGAACCGAAGCGTAGTAGATCGGTGTCGTATTCATCCCTGGATCATTGAATGTATCTGTGGTCAGCACAGTTTCGCCGGTTGCTTCGTCCAGCACCTGAATACCCCATTCGAAGTGGATGACGAGCTTACCCTGTTCTGCACGTCTTGTCAGACTCGTGATCTCCTTGTTAATTGGAGTTTCCCAGTCTTGGGTACCATCTGGATTCAGTCGCCGCACCACTCCATCATCATGTGTGAACACAATCCCATCTTCTTCGCTGTAAACGTATGTCCAATCGTCTGCCTGGACGTTTGTCCACGTTGCCTCTCCTGTGTCCAGATGAAACAACCAGAAGCGCCGTTTTTCATCAGGTTCGCTGAATGAGATAAAGAGGTAATCTCCCGCAGATCCCCAACCAAGATTGCCCTGATACGTTGCATCTTGGAGTTCCCAAGACTGTCCAGACAAAGGATCGTGTAACGTGATGCTCGTTTCATCGGAAACAAAAAATACTCTCCCAGCGGGGCGAAGTTCAGCCCATTCGGGAGATCGATCTACTTGCTGAACGATTTCCCCAGTTAGTTCTTCGAGCCAGGTAATCGTGCTGGGCGAAGTAAGCACGACGTATCCATAGCCCGCATAGACTTCAGTTTCCGAGTGTGAGAATGTGTAAGCCCAAATTTCGGCGCCGGTTGAAATGTCCAACAGAGCGACTTCGTCGGTTTCGTTATCAACTCGTAGCAACGACGTCTCCGAGTGCTCCTGAACGAATCCTTGCCCACTCCACTTTAAATCCAGCGTTGCGCTATCCAGTATCGCAAATTGACCTGCAGATGTCTGGACTATGATCGTGTATTCATCCTGCATGAACGGCTCGAACCATTCTGCTGCGCCATTGAGTCTCCATATTTCTTCAGATGTAATCGCGTCAACAAGTGTCACTCCTCGTTCATCGAGATTGATGAAGCGATTATTACGTAAGGTCGGCCACCAACCGCCTTCCGAAGTCACAGGAAATGATTGCAGTTGTAATCCGGTTTGCAGGTCGATTGAAATGATCATCTGTTCATACCGAAGCAACGCAACTGATTCACTGGTTTCCGCGAGGGAGTAATCTCCAGACGGCACATACAGCAGCCATATTTCATGTCCCGTGGCAGGATCGATGCCGATGATCTCTTCATTGTTGAGAACCAGAATGACTTCTTGCAGGAGATATACGTACGATCCACTATCGCGCAAATAATAGACCCAGTGCATTTCATCGGTGTCAGGCGACGCCGCGAATAAATGATCCTGTGCCTCGGCTACGAAGTAATTTTCATATGCTCGCGTCTCTGGATATCCAGAGCTGAATATCTGAGCGAGGAACTCTCCGGTTTGAGCGTCGATAACTTCAAAAAGCCTGTCACCATAGCTGTTCTCTTGTTCATGGAGTAGAAATTGCTCGCCTATCATCGAGACGCCCAATGATGGTTCTGGATAGGTCTTCTCTTGTGTCCAAACGATTTCTCCAGTTTCGATGTTGATCATGCTATGGGTGTAACTGTTTCCCACAATAACGTGACGAGAATCTTCTCCAATCAGTCCATGCAGTACGCTCGAACGCTGGGCGTGATCGATCCAGGTCGGGAGCTGTGTATCCCACTTTAAGATGAGCGTCTCACGATCCAAACCGGAAACTCGATCTTCCCCAAAGAGCAAAATCTGATCTTGGAGTTGTTCTACGGGAGCACGTTGATTCTCATCGAATTGAACACCGTGCAAGAATTCGAATTCGACCACTGGTTGATTTTCAGAAAGACCTTGACTGCGCTCCCACGCGGAAGGGGTCGAGATCTGATATGGATCATTGGGATCAGTCTGGGTGACCCGACCAAAAACAGGAGCGACAAATAACAACAGCGCGACCGTGATAATTAGCGGGCCTCTCGTCCGATGCATCTAATCTCTCCCTTGTAAATCTTCGGCTGTGAGAACTTTTGATAATCATCGCACATATATTGAGTTATATCCCGGAAATTAACAGCAAATTCGTTGTACCTCTCCTACAATCAAATGAGAGCTTCAAATCATTTTGGTTATCGGACTCATTCCGGTTGCGGAGGTTGGTCGAGTGGTGATGTCGAAAGACCTTCTGCGCGGATATCGTGGATACCGACCCGCCAGCGGAGTAGTTCGGCTGTCTGCTATCTCTTCAAACCTGGTCTATAGAAAGAGCGTCGGGCTTTCGCAAGCTCGACGCTCTTTAGACTGGTT
>CAZGML010000072.1:0-2681 GCA_964526965.1 uncultured Sphaerobacteraceae bacterium
TCATACATCGCAAGACGGAACGTATGGAACTCGTGATCAATTGGCAAGCCAGCCTTCAGGGCGGCACGGAACACGGTTGTACTCGCCTGGCAGGCTCCGCCGCCGATGTCCTCCACAATACGGGAGCCGTGGATAATCATGCCCTGTACGAAGCCGTTATCCAGCGTGATGGGTCCGATGGAATCGTTGAAGCTGTAGGTTTCGCCAGGACGCACAAGGGTATGGGTCAGGTGCTCAGCGGAAACGCGCACGTTCTCCGCACGCTCCCACGATGATCCAAGGAAGTTGGAATCGCCCGTGGCCAGCAGGCCTTTGATACCTAGTTCATCGCGATTGTCCGCGCGAACTTCTGCCAGCACATCCTCATATTGGGCAGTCACTATACGCTGATCGGTCGTGCGGGCGGCAGCGAGAATCTCCTGAATGGTGCCGGGTAGATCCAATGTGCGACCGCGCACATCCTCCTCGATCACTACCAACCCGTCATCCCAGCCAAGCGTGGCGTTTTTCGGCTCGGTTTTCACAGCCGTGGCGAGGTCAGCCAAATCTTCACCGAGAATGCGCTCATCGAATGTTGGGTCGGTTAACACACCGCGTTCCGGCAGTACGAGTGCCTCGCGCAGCTTCGATTGTGAGATACGCCAGGTATCGTCGCCGGTATTGATATCGATGGCGCCGCTGATCATCGTCTGGCCGAGCTCACGCTTCGGCTCCAGCATATCTGCAGTGATTTGGCTTATGACCGGACGCGCCGTGAGCTGAACTTCGCCACGCTTCGCGCCCTGAATAACCCGGCGGGTGGCGATAGCAGCCGCCTCGATATCGAGCTCACGGCCGTCCTCATTGGGCTGGACCCGCACCTGGTCGCCATCCAGGAAAAGGCTGGCATCGTGCGCAGCCCCCACGATTTGGCTACCGAGATCTTTCAGGTACGCCTGCAGCTTCTCATCGTTGCTGGTGAAGAGTACCGGGTAACTCTGCTTCTCGGGCTGGACCATCACCGCCCTGAACTGGGCGAGGCGGCTACTTTCGCGGCCATGCTGCCAGGCGGCGGCGAGCGTGGATTCGTAATCGATGCTGAACCCGAGCTGGTTCAGGCTGGCATTCCAGACCTGCTGCTCGAAGGTGAAATCGACAGCGGTTTTCTCGAAATCGGCGAAATGCGCACGCATCAACGCAAGTGCCTGGGCGTGGTCGAGCTCGGCGATATTGAGATCGCCCACCATGGTTCCAGGGAAAAACGCGCCTTCGGTGTTTAGCGGCACGCCAAACCAGGCGGTAGCACCTATCGCAGCCAGTCCGGTAGCGATGAGGCCACGGCGTGTGCTGGTGCGCGGGTATGTCCGCTTCCGGGGTTGGGGTACAACCGCACCTTCATCCAGGTACGAGAAATCATCCTGTGCGGTGTCCCACACAGCATCATCCGGCAACGGGTTTACTGGATGCTCTCGGTTGTGTTTCCGACGGGTCATTCTCTACTCGATGGTTTGGTAAAATGCGGGTTACGTATCATCGTCCCTCCCAGAGAACTGAATCCTAGTATACCGAACCTTACTTATCGTTTTGCACCTGTACGAACGACCTGTTCGGGACGGAATTGGTACTACTTGCTGTTTACCCCATTGAGAAAATGCATAGAATCAAGCAATAGTGCACCTATGTGAGTGTACGCATAGCCGCGGGCGAAGGATTTCTTATCCAGCTCGCAAGAGAGGAAAATACCCGATGTCCATGGAGTTTGGAGTATTCGTGCCGCAAGGGTGGCGCATGGATTTGATCGATATCGAAGATCCGGTTGAGCAGTTCGCCGCCATGACGAATGTGGCGAAGGAAGCCGACAAGGGCCCGTGGGATGCCATTTGGGTCTACGATCACTTCCATACCGTTCCCGAGCCCACGGATAACACCGTGTTCGAAAGCTGGACGATTAGCGCCACGCTCGCACGCGATACCGAGCGCGTGAAGATTGGCCAGATGGTGAACTGCAACGGCTATCGCCAGCCGAGCCTGTTCGCGAAAATCGCGAGCACGGTCGATGTTGCCTCAGCTGGCCGACTTTATGCCGGGTTCGGTGCCGGCTGGTACGAGCACGAGTGGCGCGCCTACGGCTACGGGTTCCCGGAAACACGCGAGCGCATGGCCCGCTTCCGTGAAGCGACCGAGATCATCCACAAGATGTTTACTGAGGACAAGCCGAAATTCGAGGGCAAGTACTACACGATCGATGAGCCGATCAATGAGCCCAAGAGCCACAAGAAGGGCTACAAGATCCCGCTCTGGATCGGTGGCGGCGGACCGAAGGTCACCCTGAAGCTGGTGGCCCAGTACGGCGATGCCTGCAACGTGGGTGCCGATGTGGCGGCCGAGAAGCTGGAGATCCTGAAGGGACATTGCGACACGGTCGGCCGCAACTATGACGAGATCACGAAGTCGAGCTCCCTTCATGTTTACCCGATTGCGGAGGGTGCCGATCCGGTGAAGGCAACCGAGGCCATTCGCAAGCAGTATGGCGATGTGAGCTACGAGGACTTCCAGTACTTCGGCAAGCCGATGTCTCCAAGCCAGATCCTCGAGAAGGTGGGCAAGATGAAGTCGGATGGCATTGAATACGTCATCAACTACATCCCTGGCCTCGCATACGACCTCGAGCCGATGAAGCGATACGAAGAAGAAGTGATACC
>CAZGML010000073.1:0-2680 GCA_964526965.1 uncultured Sphaerobacteraceae bacterium
ATGTCGCCGCCAACGTACACAGCTACAAGCCAGATGTTGGTGAATTCACAGGTTTCCGGCGATGCATTGATTGAGGGGTCTTCTCGAACGTCAACCTACGTAAATCTCGCTACCTCAGGTCCGATTCTCGATAGAGTCATTCTTGAGCTCGGGCTTGCTGACGAGGATGAGTTTGATCGAGAAGACCTGGCGGATCTGATTGAGGTTGAACCGATCGGTGCTCAAATCATCGAAGTCAGTGTGACAACCGATGATCCTGAACTGGCTGCGGATATCGCCAACTCGCTAACGCTTCATCTGATCGCTTTGTCATCCGATCTTTCAATCGGTGAGTTGGAGCGTAACCTTGATGAAGTGCAGCGCCAGATCGATATGCAGCGAGATCGCCTTACGACCATTGAAACCCGGTTAAACGAGATTGACACCGATGCAAACGCAGATGACAGCGAGGTTCAGGTTGAAGTTTCCCAACTCGAGCGCGAACGGATCCAGATAAGCCAAACTCTCGCTGATCTGGAGCGAACAGCGCGGACACTGAACGCTGATCTTCTCACACTCACAGACCCGGTTGTTGTTACTGATCAAGCCACAGCTCCCAAGGAAGGCGAAGGCGTTTTGAGTCCATTGTTGCTGGCCCTTCTGAGTGTGTTCCTGGGTGGACTGATAGGAGTGGCGTGGATTCTGTGGTCTGCTGTCACTGATCGGACCTTGCGAGCAGTCGAGCAAATTGTCTCTCGTCCGATGCTTGCGCGAGTACGCCGTACAGATTTGAATGAAGACATCCCCGAAACGGTCGGCGTCCTGAGTGCGAAACTGAGCGGTGTCAGCCAGGCAACGGAAAGTTCCTCTCTCGCCGTCGTTTCCGCACGAGAGGCGAATGTCGCGAGCGATTTGCAATCAGCACTCGCAAAGGCAGACGGTGAACAGGCTTCTTCCATGATTGTGGCTGATTCCGCGCTGACGGATGGGACATCCATGCGAAACGCACTGAAAGCAACTGACGCCGTGATCGTCGCGACATTGAACTCCACCAGCATCGATGACCTCGAGGAACTGGCAGAGGTTCTGGCAAGTGCGAATACACGAGTATTGGGTACCGTGGTCGTTAGTAAATAGAAGTTTTATAACCTCGGTACCGTAATCAAACCCATCTATTCACGGGAGGCCATAGCCTCCCGTGATTGTGTTTTCTAACGCGTATTCTCGATGTGCGGACGCCGGACATATTCATAGTGGCAATCCTGCGTGATCGCCGTCGTGGGGCGAACACACAGGTTCGCCACTACAAGTCCTGACGACTCATCAGGAACCGGCCCGAAGTTCTCCGAACGTCTGATGTGCAGAGAGTGTTTACGGGGTAATGGGCAATTCATCCCGGAAAATTCACGATTCCGACTCACTCATCCAATTTCGGTCCAAATGAGTATGGTCCCCGATGCGTATAGATAGTAGAGGGGGTAACGAACTCCCTGTACATCGGAGGGCATCATGCTCAAGAAAATGTTCGCCTCAACCCCGACCGAAACAGATGCTTCTGTTCCGGAACAGATTTCGGAGGAACTGCCGCCTTCGGATATCGATGACATCACCGCGGTAACAGCGACTGAGGACGAAAGTGAACCTGTCGACCCATCGTTTGAGGACGAAGAGGAGGAGGTTGGTCTCCCACCGGCAGCGGAGGCAGAACCGGTCGCCGTCGCAAATACGGCTGCGGAGATCGCCGCGGTGCGAGATCTGATCCTGGCGTTGCACCCCACCATTGTCCCGGAGCTGATTGCTGGCGATAGCATCGATGCGCTCATTGCCAGCATCGAACCGGCCCAGGCTGCGTACAGCCGCATTATCTCCAATGTCAGCATTCCGGCCGGCGGCAATGCCCCTGTCACTCTCGATGTGGAGTCACTGCCGACATTCGACAAAATTCGTCGCGGCATTGCGAATCCACGCTCGTAACCAAAGTTCATCGCGTTTTGCACGCGATGCTACCAGGATAGGAAACCATCATGGCAATCACCAAAACCGAAGCCGCGAAGCTGAGTAACGATCTCCTGCTGCGGGGCGTTATCGAAACTGTCGTCAAGGAGAGTTCAGTTCTCTCCCACCTGCCGTTCATGCAAATCGTCGGCAACAGCATTTCCTATAACCGCGAGGCCACAATGCCCGCGGCCGCGTTCTATCAGCCCGGCGATACCTGGGCGGAGGCGACTCCCACTTTCACCCGCGCAAGCGCCCGACTCACCATTCTGGGTGGCGATGCGGATGTCGATAACTTCCTCCAGAACACCTATGCCGATACCAACGATATCGAGGCGGAGGTGATCGCGAACCGGGCCAAGGCGGTGGCGCACGGATTTAGCGATTCCTTCTTCAATGGAGACAGCAGTTCGAACCCCAAGAGCTTCGATGGCTTGCATACGCTCATTCCTGCCGGACAGTCCCTTACCGCCGGTACTAATGGTGGCGCTCTGACTTTGTCCATGCTGGATGAGCTGATCGATCGGGTGAAGCCAGGCAAACCCGATATGATCTTTATGAGCAAACGCACCCGCCGCAAGCTCAAGGACTTGCGCCGTACCTCCGGCAATGTGCTGGAGACGGCTGTGAATCAGTTTGGTCAGCAAGTTGAGTTCTACGAAGGTATCCCGTTGCTGGTCGACGATTTCATCAAGGATGATCGCTC
>CAZGML010000074.1:0-2562 GCA_964526965.1 uncultured Sphaerobacteraceae bacterium
CGTGGCCCTACCAGGCTCATTTCACCCTTGAGCACATTGATGAGTTGTGGCAGTTCGTCGAGGCTGGTCTTACGGAGCAGGCGACCCATTCTTCCGATTCGTTCTTCATCCCGGAGTCGACGGCCATCAACTTCGGAGCGAAGCATCATGGTACGGAATTTCTGTACGGTGAATATCTTGCCGTGGTGCCCGGGACGCTCTTGCTTGAAAATCACGGGTTCGCCGAGCCTGATCTTGATCGCCAAATACACGGCGATATACACCGGTGAAAGGATGATCAACAGGCCGCCAGCGACTAATACGTCGATGGCTCGCTTGATCCCGAGTCGGAATCGTTTCCATTGATCTCCACCCATGCAGCCTTCTCCCCAAAATGTCTACCGCATTATACGGGAGAACGGCCGGTCAATCAGCGGATGAGTTCGTGCCGGGGTTTGTGGGCTGCTCCTGGGCAAACCGCACCCCACAACCCGGATTGTAGCGGGCGTTCCACCAGCGGTAGATAAAGGCCGGGACCAGCAACACGCCCGCGGCGGCGAGGTATGGCCAGTACGTGGCGTAGATCTCGGGTGCGAGGATTGCCAACATTGCCAGCGCGGTGATCGTGATCACCACCGGCCGAATGATGTTGCAGGTGTTCAGCATGAGTGTTTGCATATATCCCCTTCTGGCGAGCTGCCCGGGATTTGCCCCCGGGCGATCCGTGCCCATTGTCCGGGTGTACGGATAATTAGGCGACGCGGATGCTCACCCGCAGCGTCTCGCCGCTCACGTTGACGTCAGTAGCATCAGCCAAATCATCGGCTGATTCAAGCGTGTCGGCCAGGACCTCGGCGGCGATCCAGTCGTGATGGGCGGCAATAGCATCTGCCAACTCATCGCTCGCCTGGTACCTCACCACTATGCGATCATCGATGTTCAGCTCCAACTGCTTGCGCAGATCCTGGATGGCTCGCACCACATCTCGTGCCTTGCCTTCGGCGATCAGTTCCGGCGTCAACTCGGTATCGAGCACAACTGTGGCATGCTCGCTCTGGCTGGCGGCATATCCTTCGTTCTTGCGCATGCTCACCAGCAGCTCATCGGGCGCGAGGGTGACGGTCGAACCATCCCCCAGGGTGAGTGGGATGTCCTCTTCGGCGTTGACCTTCTCGGCGACTTCTTCCGGATCCAGCTCGCCGATGGCCTTACGGATCGCGCCCAGCTGCTTGCCGTATTTCGGACCAAGCACCGGCAGGTTCGGCTTCACATCGTAGCTGAGCACATCGCCCAGCTCGGTAATGGCGCGGACGTCCTTCACGTTCAGTTCGTCCAGGATCTGATCCTTCAACCGAACAACGGCCTCGGCATCGGCAGGGTCTGGCGTGTTGACCAGAATGGCCGGCAGCGGCTGGCGCACCTTGATGTTCGCCTCGCTACGAGCGGCGCGGCCGAGCTTCACCACATCCAGCACGGCGCTCATGGAGCGGCTCAGTTCCGGATCGATCAGGCTCTCATCGGCGACCGGATAATCGGTCAGGTGCACGCTACGTGGAGCATCGGCATCCACGTTCGGCACCAGGTTGCGATACATCTCATCAGCCATGAACGGAATGAATGGAGCCACGAGCTTGCTTACCGTGACGAGCGCCTCGTACAGCGTTTCGTAGGCCGCGCTCTTGTCGGCATCGGTCTCACTCTTCCAGAACCGACGTCGGTTGCGGCGGATGTACCAGTTGCTCAGCTCCTCAACCACAAAGTGCTCAATTGCGCGGGCAGCACTGGTGGGATCGTAGTTATCCAGCTTCTCGCGGGCGTACTTCACGAGGCTATGGGTCTGGCTGAGGATCCAGCGATCGAGCAGCGTGCGGTTGGCGGGATCGGTGGATTGCCCCGGAGCCCAGCCGTCCAGATTGCTATACGTTACGAAGAAACTGTAACTGTTCCAGAGCGGCAGGATAAAGCGACGGCGCACATCATCGGCAACGTGCGGGCCGAAGTTCATGTTCTGGCTTGGGTTCACTGTGGAGAAGAGCCAACGCATCACGTCGACGCCGAACTCTTCGGCCGCGTCGTCGAACCAGATAGCGTTGCCCTTGCTCTTGTGCATCTCCT
Organism: uncultured Sphaerobacteraceae bacterium; assembly: GCA_964526965.1. Taxonomy (GTDB): domain Bacteria; phylum Chloroflexota; class Chloroflexia; order Thermomicrobiales; family UBA6265; genus UBA6265. The sequence continues at coordinate 2,095 of CAZGML010000074.1, forward strand.
CGCCGTTCTCATCGCGCATGAGGGCGTAGGTGTAGATGTTCTTGAACGGGTTGCGACCAGTGAGCGCCACGCTCTCGGCGATAAGCGCGTAGAACCAGTTGCGGAACTGACCGGGGAAGCTCTCGGAGATCATATCTGCCGGGTACCACTTCTCCCAGTACTCCTTGTCGTGACGGTATTGGAGCGTGCTCATGGCGACGATTCCGGCATCCAGCCAGGGGTTGCCGACATCCTCCACGCGCTTCACACGGCTGTTGCAATTGCTGCACTCGATCTCGATGCTATCAAGATACGGACGATGTGGCGTATGGCCCTCGAACTCCTCGTAGCCGGCAACGGCGCGCTCCTTGAGCTCGTGCTCGCTGCCGATCACATCGAAGTGGCCGCACTCCTGGCAATCGAAAATCGGCAACGCCAGGCCCCAGTACCGCTTCTTGGAGATCATCCAGTCGTCCATGTTCTCCAGCC
>CAZGML010000075.1:0-2558 GCA_964526965.1 uncultured Sphaerobacteraceae bacterium
GAGCTTCAGGTGCAGGCCGGTCTTGGCCAGCAGGTGGGCGCTGACCGGGGCGGTGATGAACAAAAACAGCGTGATCAGCATCTCCTGGATATCGGGCTTGCCCTCGGTGACCCAGAAGTAGAGCATCGAGGCGGCCAGTATGCAGCCGATCCCCAGGGTGGTGGCCTTGGTGGGGCCGTGCAGGCGCATGTAGAAGTCGCGCAGGTGCGCCATGCCCAGTGAGCCGATAAAGACGAAGGCGCCGCCGGCGATCAGCAGCAGCGAGATGGCCCCCTCCAGAATCACGTACAGCATCGTGGCGTCTCCTATTCGATGATGTCGCCGCGCAGCAGGTACTTGCATACCGCCACGGTGCTGATGAAGCCGAGCATGGCGATCAGCAGCGCCGCCTCGAAGTAGGTCTTGGTGTTGAGCCACAGGCCCAGCAGCACGATCAGCGCGATGGAATTGATGTACATGGTATCCAGCGCCAGCAGGCGGTCGGGCATGTCGGGACCGATGGTCAGGCGATAGACGTTGAGCGACAGCGCCGCCACCACCAGCGCCAGGCAGATCCATAGCGCGATATCTAGCATTCGTAGATCTCCTTCAGGGGTCGCTCGTAGCGCTCGCGGATGGTGGCAATCAGCGCCTCGTCGTCGTCCACGTCCAGGGCGTGGATCAGCAACGACTTGCCGTCCAGGCGCAGGTTGGCCGACACCGTGCCCGGCGTCAGGCTGATGGTGTTGGCCAGCAGGGTGATGGTGAAGCGATCCTCCAGCATCAGCGGATACTCCAGGAAGTGAGGCCGCAGGCGTCGCCAGGGATTGATGATCAGCCAGGCCACCTGGACGTTGGCGATCACGATATCGCCGAGTACGCGCAGCGCAAAGCGCAGCAGCAGGCCGGGCTTCTTCACATGGGGCTGGGCGTCCCAGAAGCGGTGGGTCACCAGCGGGATCACCACCGCCAGGGTGCCACCCAGCAGGAGATGGCCGAAGGCGATACTGCGCACCATCAGCAGCCAGACGATCAGCAGCAGGATCGACAGCAACGGGGTGGGCAGCCAGGCGCGAGACTTGATCATGGGGCGTCTCCCTCGGTGTTCAACAGCGCCCGGGTCAGTGACTCGGGACTCGCCAGCTGCTCGGCGGTGGCGTCGGTGTAGTCGACCAGCGGCCCGGCCAGGACCACCAGCAGCGGGGCGGCACCGATCAGCCAGGCGACGCCGAACCATTGGCGATGTGCCAGGCGCTGGCCGTCGGCCTCGCCGGTACTGCGCCAGAAGAGCGTGGACCCGGCCCGGGAGAGGGCGATGATGGCGGCGAGCCCCGAGAGCAGCAGGATCGGCCACAGCCAGGCGCGCTCCGCGCCCTCGGCGGCGGCCATCAGCAGCGTCTTGCCGATGGCGCCGGAGAGCGGTGGCATGCCCGCCACGGCGATGGCGCCGGCGAAGAACAGCAGGGCCAGCCAGCCCCCCTGACGCAGCACGCGCCCCTTGACCAGGCGGGTGCCGGCCTGGCCGCGCTGGGCGCCGATCATCTCGGCGAGCAGGAACAGCCCGCCGGTGATCAGGGTGGTGTGGATCAGGTAATAGAGCAGGGCGGAGACCGCTGCGGGGGTGCCGATGCCGACTCCTGCCAGCAGGGTACCCACCGAGACCAGCACCAGGTAAGCCACCAGCAGGCGCAGGTCCCGGGCGGCCAGGACGCCGATTGAGGCCACCACCAGGGTGCCCAGCGACAGCCACCATACCCATCCCTGTTCCAGGTCGGCCAGCGGGCCGGCGGCCTCGCCGAAGAGCAGCGAGTAGACCCGCAGGATGGCGTAGATACCTACCTTGGTCATGATCGCAAACAGTGCCGCCACCGGCGCCGGGGCCGCGGCATAGGCCCTGGGCAGCCAGAAGTAGAGGGGCAGGATGGCGGCCTTGAGGCCGAACACCACCAGCAGCATCAGCCCCCCGGCTACCACCAGCCCCTCGTGCTCGGCGGGCAGTGTGGCCAGCCGGGAGGCCATGTCGGCCATGTTGAGGGTGCCGGTGGCGCCATACAGGATGCCGACACTGATCAGGAACAGCGATGACCCGGCGAGGTTGAGCACCACGTAGTGGACCCCGGACATGATTCGCTCCTTGCCGCCACCGTGCAGCAGCAGGGCATAGGAGGCGAGCAGCAGGACCTCGAAGAATACGAACAGGTTGAACAGGTCGCCGGTCAGGAAGGCCCCGTTGATGCCCATCAGCTGCCACTGGAAGAGACCGTGGAAGTTGCTGCCGCGCTCGTCATCGCCGGCGCAGGCGAAGACCACGGCGCCCACCGCCAGCACCGCGGTAAGCAGCACCATGAGTGCCGAGAGCCGGTCGAGCACCAGCACGATGCCGAAAGGGGGCTGCCAGTCGCCCAGGGCATAGTAGGTCACCTCGCCGCCGCTGGCGCGGGCCAGGAGGGCGATACCCACCAGCAGCAGGGCGAGGGTGGCAGCGACGCCGATCAGGCGTTTCACGCGGACGCTGCCCTTGCGCTGGAAGAGCAGCAGGATGCCCGCCACCAGCGGCAGCACCACCGGCAGCACGATCA
>CAZGML010000076.1:0-2544 GCA_964526965.1 uncultured Sphaerobacteraceae bacterium
TATCGCCGACCGTATGTGACCTGATCGGGATAATGCCCGCGCAGGCATCGGAAGGATTTTCCATGAACACGTTATTTTCTGCCAAACTTAACCGTCGTAGCCTAATTCGGGCTGCCGGAGCGAGCGCCGTAGCGATCTCGCTGCCGGGAGCGCCGACCCGCGCCCAGAGTGGAGATTCCGTCTCCCTGGCGCTGGACTGGTATCCGAACGCAAATCATGCCGGTATCTACGTGGCCCAGGCCAATGGTTATTTCGAAGACGCTGGACTGGATGTTGAGATCCTCGTTCCGGCTGATCCCACCACGGTACTGCAAACCGTGGGAGCTGGCCGCGATACGTTCGGTGTTACCTATCAAAACGATGTCCTGCAGGCTCGTGAAAACGAGGTGCCGGTGCAAAGCGTGGCCGCGATGGTTCAGCATCCGCTCAACTCCATTATGATGCTGGAGAGCAGCGACATTGAAACGCCCGTCGATCTTGCAGGTAAAACCGTGGCAATGGCCGGGGTTCCGGCCGATGAAGCCTATCTGGAGACGATGCTGAACCATCATGACCTCAGCATGGAAGATGTTGAGGTGGTAAACGTCGGCTTCGATCTCATGCCCGCGATACTGAGCAAACGTGCCGACGCTGCAATTGGCGTGTACTGGACCCACGAAACGATCCTTGCCGAGCACGAGGGATACCCAGTGCGCTACTTCCGTGTTGAAGAACATGGTGTGCCGGACTATTACGAGCTTGTGATTGTGTCGGGGGAAGAGACGATCTCCGATCAACCGGATATGGTCAGTGCGTTCCTCGGTGCGCTGCGCCAGGGTTACCACGACGCTGAATCCGACCTGGATGCTGCGCTACACCTACTGCTGGATGAGAGTCCGGAACTGGTTGAAGATGTAGAGCGTGAAGGCCTGGACCTGCTTGCTCCGCTGTGGTCGGAGGAAGGTAAGATTCCCTGGGGAACGCAGACTGCCGAGCTCTGGGATGCCTACACCGATTGGGCTCAGGATGGTGGCCTGATCGACGAGAGTGTGGTCGCAGCCGATGCGTGGGTCGACTTGTTCCCAGCAGGTGATTCCGCTACCCCGGATGCCACGCCCGAATAAAGCGATGAGGTAGATCCCTGGTTGTATACCAGGGATCTATCTCGCATGACTGGTATTGACTGGTATTGGGTCTACCGGCCTTCATCCTCGGCGAGGCGCTTGAGCAGCGCATTCACTTCTTTCAAATCCGGCACCGCGCCAACCCCACGTTCGCGCAGGCTCAACGCTGCAACGGCGTTTGCGAAACGTCCTGCCTCGAGCGCGCTTGTCGTTTTCTCAGACGCCTTCATGAAGAACGCCGCCGCAAACACATCTCCGGCCCCGGTAAGGCTCTTGAATTTCACATCAATGCCGGGGATATCCACTGTGCGATAGTGCTTCTCTCCCGGCTGGGCGTCCGCTGCCCGGCCAATGCTGTGGTAGAGCGTGGCTCCCTCCGGCCCACGGGTGATAACACTCATACGGCGCTCACCCACGCGCTGAATCAGATCACGCGCGTGGAAGATCTCTTCGTCGGAAACGATGGCGGAATCGAGACGGTTGACCAAATCCACTGGTAATCGTAGCGGCGTGTGCCGCACCATGCCGCCGCGCTCTCGCGGCCAGTCTCGCATCCATCCCTGCGGTGTTACCCCCAGGAATCCGGTGGTGAGACCGGTGATACGGCGTGGATCGATTTCATCCGCCACCGGCCCAAGGTGTACGATTTTGGCATTACCCCAGTGCGGAGGTAATCCACGCAGGTCAATAGGGCCCGCCCAGTGGCGAATCTCCTGCGTGCGGCGGGTACCCATGTACGAGTTGAAGAATGTGGTGGGAACATCGGCATCCTGCACAACGATTTGCAGGCGATCCGCATATTCCTCCAGGCCCGGGATATCCATTCCGGCCACCCGGGTGCCATAGCGCCCACGGGTGAGAATGGCGACATTTGCTCCCATATGCGCTGCAGCAAGGCCACTGTACAGCGCGGTACCACCGAGCTGTACACCGCCATCATTCAACAAATCGGCCGTGATGTGGCCGATGATCAGATAATCCGGCGTACGCATGGATTGCAGCGACGACCGGTGTTTCTGGTTACGAAAGGGCGTTCGCTGGTCTCGACGACGACCGCCCCTTCCCTTGCTTTGGTTATCTGTCATGCAGGCTCCACGGTGATGCGCCGGTTACTGCCTTCACCGTCACTGTGGGTGGCGACCTCGGCGTGATCCTTGAGCGTGAGGTGAATAATACGCCGTTCGTTTGCCGGCATCGGCTCGAGCACAACGCTGCGACCACTTCGGGCCACCTGGCGAGCCACCCGTTCGGCGAGGCCGATCAAGCTCTCTTCCCGGCGTGCACGGTAGCCTTCTACGTCGATAATCACACGAGTCCAGGTATCCAGCTGGCGATTCACCAGGGTGTTGATGAGGAACTGCAGCTGGCTGAGATGATCACCGCGTCGGCCAATGAGCATGCCGAGGTCGCGGCCCATGATATCGAGGAAAATCGTGGGAGG
>CAZGML010000077.1:0-2526 GCA_964526965.1 uncultured Sphaerobacteraceae bacterium
ACGAGCGGGCACGGCAGGCATTCGCGAGCGGCCTGATTAGCCGCCACACGGCGCAGCGTATGGCCGGCATTGACCCGCACGGTACAGACGCGTTCCTGTTGGGATTCAGTCAGGTGGAAGTGCCGGTGGTGCAGCAGGGTCGGTCAACGGCGTATCTCGAACATATCGAGCCCCGCGCACTGTCGGAGCCGCGATACATCAAGCGTGATGGTCGCCTGTACGTCAATGAGCGTGCCAGGACGCCGCAGGAGCGAGCGCAGCGCAATCGCATAGCACAGCACCATCAAGAGCTGATGATGCGCCTAGCGGGCCGCCTAGAGCCTGCAATGGATACGTTCCTGAAAGAGCAGGGCCAGCGGATAGTGTCTGCCGTGATGGAAGGGCGAAGTGCTGACCAGCCTTGGGAGACACGGGCCATCAACATCATCGACTGGAACCGTGAGAACGAAGAGATGCTCGGCATGATGCGCTCATGGTGGGCGGTTGTGACGGACGAGGCGTTCGGTAGTGCTGCGGACGAGTTGGGCGTCGTATGGGACTTTGACCAAACGAACCCGTTCCTTGCCGAGATCGAAGGCTTGCTGGGGCATCGTGTGGTGGATATCAACGAGACAACCCGTCAGACGATTGAAGCCGTGGTGACAGATGCGCTGCAGGAGGGCACCACGATACCCGACTTGCAGGCTGAACTTGAACGCATTGTTGACCCGACGTATCGCGGCCGTGCTGAGAACATCGCCCGTACTGAATCGCAGGTAGCCCTTAACACGGCACACCAGAAGGCGTACCAGGCGAGCGGCCAGGTAAGCATGGTGGAGCTGATGGACGGCACGGACTGCGACTCCCCACCGGGCAGTGATGGCTTGACGTGCCCGCAAAGAAATGGCCTCGTGGTATCGCTGGCAGACGTCGACCGGCATATCCAGGCGGAACATCCTCGGGGAACTTTGGCATACGCGCCAATCCTCGACCCGATAGCAGGAGTGACGGTATGAGCGACAACCCCCTCAGCGACCTGATACGAGCGCAGCAAGCCGGGCTGATCGGCCTGCAGGGCCAGCGCCTTACGCAACTCGAAGCCGAGTTGCGCAAGGCACAGATGCGGATTCGTGAGCTGGAAGAGCAGGCGAAACCGAAGCCGAGTGCTGCCACGCTGAAAGCGGTGAACTGCTGATGAACATATCGTTTGACATCAAGCCGCCGGCGAAAGAGGGCATGGCGCTGTTCAAGTGGCAATGCCCGAATTGTGGTCAGCGTCTCGGCGATGTGATGGGCGAGCGGGTAGTCATTCGGATATCGGAGCGTCGTATCAGTGTCCCGTTGCGAGATGGCATTGACCAGGCGTGCTGGAAGTGCGGCACGCATAGCGAATTGCGCATGATTGGCTGATGTATAATGGGCACTAGAAGCCCCCGCGCTGGTGGAACAGCCGAGGGCATGGCACATGAGATTGGAGGTCTCACGATGCACCACAAGTGTATTCCCTTTTCGATAATTGAATCTAGCGAAGGCGGTGTGCAATGAGGCTGTATGATCAGATGCTTCATCGCCACGACCTTGTTGGGCATGGCGTAAGAGAGGCTATAGAGCCCAGTGTACTAGTAGACATCTCAAACGTGGCACGATACTACAGTGAGAATATGCCAGCTAGCGGCGTTGGCATACTGGGGAAGTACATGCATGATATCCCCATCCCAATTCCTCCATTCCCCAACTTGTTCTTCGAGTGGGAGCTGTGGGGTGACAAGTTCGTGGCGATCATCAAAACCGATGAAGTGGATGGCTGGTATAAATCCGAAATTCAGTTCTACAAGAACATTCACACTCCTATTCCAGATAGCGCCACCAAGGATGGTGTCCCCGTGTGGTACAACCACGCATTCTGGATAAATAGCCCGAGAGGTGAGACGCATGTGCACGAAAATCGTGACATGCGGACGTGGCTCATAGGGAAGCCTGAGATGAGCGCATTCAGAGCCATGAGCATCCCGAGTGATGCAGTAGAGGGCCTGGCGGATAGTGACTGGCTGAACTTTACTGGCGTGTCTATGGGCATTGTCGCACTTGCCCTTGCTTTCATGCACTGCAAAAACGTAGCCATAAAAGACGCGCCATTCATTGGCCCACGCCAGCAACGCCGGGCGCTAGAGCGCAAGGGCGTAAAGCAGGCCAAGTTCAAGACGCTCGTTATCGAGCCTATGAAACAGGTGCTCAAGACCGAAGGCGGCATTGAAACCAACGGCCTCAAGAAGGCGCTGCACATCTGCCGCGGCCACTTCGCAACCTACTCCGAAGACAAGCCGCTATTCGGCAAGTATTCCGGCACGTTCTGGAAGCCAGCACACGTTCGCGGCAATGCCGACCACGGCACGGTGTACAAGGACTACAAAGTGAAGTCGCCAAAAGAGTAGCGACACCACCAGTGACACATTGCGACACCTCCATCTGATACACTAGGGCCAGACGAATAGCGGGTACTCCATCGCCACCCGAAAGCAGAGCGTGCACACGCCGCGGTGACTGATT